>CBDICS010000112.1:0-34643 GCA_965277415.1 Saprospiraceae bacterium | reverse complement strand
TTCAATCTCCACTGCATGATCAATATTCAATGGGGTTCCGTCTTTAAATGGTTTTATAAAAATTGCCCCACTACTCTCTATTAGATTATCGCCTTCTAAGCTTGGTCTGTCTAAAAAGATAAAATCCGATTTTAGAAAGTCCTTCTTTTACTTCAAGAAATATATTTTCAGTTGTGTTGAAAGCATTTTCAGGAATTTTAATTTTAACACCTTTATTACTTGTAATTAAAGTCTCCTGATTTGCATCGACCATAAATGTATCTGCTAGTACATTATTCTCATCAAAGAATTGCTGAAAATCTTCAAATTCAATTCGGGTAGGATTTGGCTGAGAAGAATCATCCAAATAACAAGTAGATAATATTAGAATACAAAAAGAGAGGAATACAGTGTACTTATAATTTGTCATAAATTGGGATATGGGTACTGTTTCGGTTTAAAACTCCAAATTTAAGAAAAAAATTAATACTTTGAACTTGTTTTAATTTGGATAAGCAATACCAATGACTGCAGAAGCATTAACAAAATGAATCATATCTTCATCCAGATTAACTAAATCACAGGTGAAAGCAACCTCCAATTTTTTTGTTAATTGTCCATTTTCATTTAAATTAAAATCAGAAACAGATAGAATTTGAAAAGCTCTATCCTCATTTCGATCTGTCAAAGTAGAGCTATAAATCACCCCTTCACTATTGGTATACTCTATCACAACCTCGCTAAAATCAAGCTCTTGAGTGCCTGCAAACGTATATTCGCCTGTAGAAACCGCACTATTTATTTGTACGATATCAGGTAAGTTCGTCGATTCAGAATTACGAATTTTAATTATTAACTCCTCATCGCATTCAAAAGAGCAGGTAGATAACTTTGCAAAACGTGCTATAAAACTATAGACATTCATATCATCTACTTCATATTCTGTAAACATATAAAAATCATTTTTCCCAGCTTCTATCCTATATTCCGAATCCATTGTAGAAAAATAAAAAATGGGTTCATCCGAAATAATAGTATCTTGAAAAAAGTCATCATCTTGATCAACAGAACACGCTGTAATCATAGTTAAGATCAAGAGTAGGAAATATGGACTTAGCGTCCGTTTAAATTCTTGCATGATTAATAATTATCTTTTCAAATACCACTTCGCACCAATTCTATAGTGAAATCGCCCAACATCTTTTGAAGGAGTTGATTCAATAGCTCCTACTAGAGCTGGGTTCAAGGTTATTATCTAATGGAAGTGGCGCTGTATTTTCACCGAGGTTGAAAAAAGCTCCAGCATTCAAAGTCAATTTTGACGTAACGGAATATTCATATCCTACAGTAAGACTAGTTGTGAATTTTCTTAAAAGAATCTTCTGGCAACCAATCAATACTTGAATTCTGAGATATTAATATATCTTCTTCAAGATCAAAAGCCTCAGGTTCCCATGGGAATAGTGATTTTTCAGTAGTGGAACTTCCTTTTACGCCAATAAGCATACTGAATTGAACCCCAACTTCTAGAGCATGCCGTTTATGTGTTAATTGGATTAAAAGGGGTAATTCTAATTGGTTAAGTATTTTTGGATTATAATAAGTCTTTACTGTTCTAAGTCCAAAATTATATTGATTTTCAAAATCTGCACTTAGTCGAGAAGCATCAAAACTTTCGCTACTACTATGAGAGGTAACTGAATCTAGCTCTTTGATTAGAGCTACTTGAAGTCCAGAACGTAATGTTAATTGTTGATTTAATTTATATTTTATTCCAGTACCAATCGTCATACCATACCAACTATTTTCATAAGTGCCCTGAGGATAATAAAGTCCTTCAACACCTAATCCAATAGCAAATCGTTTTGGTTTGTATTTTATCTTTTTCAAATCAAAACATGCTAAACATTCAGATTCAGGAATATCAATTGGAGAAACTTTAGTCTCTAAAGTTTCTAATTCATCTGTTATTACAGCAGTTAAAGCGCTATCATTTATTTTTTTTGCCATAAGATCAGGATCAGCAACAGTTTGCTGTGCCATATCCATTTTCTTATTTTTTGTAGGTTCTTTTTGAAAACTAGAATCAGAAATCTCTAGCAATTGGATGTCAAAAGTCTTGACATCCAATGCTGGAGCATTCTTTAAGGCACGATTGAGTGTTCCTTTGCTTGATGTGCCGTCTGGTGGTGTATTTTTTTCATAGCTTGATATCCCCTCGAATTTGCTAGGGATCTGTTGTAGTGTCTCTTTAGTTTGAGTTGTTGAATTTAATTTATGTATTTCATTATTTTTATTTATCTCTTTTTCGGCAGACGGAGACTTAGTAGCTCCAACATTATTTGTTTTTAGCACTTGGTTTTCAAAACCAGATGTAATCAATTGCTGATGTTTAGACAGGTTGGATTCTTTTTCGAGCCCTGCAACTGAAGCTTTTGTATCACTATTCATTATAAAATAGCCAGTTAATGAAAACAGCACTAAGACTAGCCCAAACCTCCACCAAAGACCACCGCGTCTACGTCGATCTTCTTCCTGTTCGATCAATTGTTCAGCCTCTTCCCAATAAGAATCCTTAAATTCAAAGGCCCTATCGTGCAATTTATCTTTAAATAATTTGTCGAGTTGGCTCATATTAAATCACTTTTGAAGCGTTAATCGCATTTTGAATCATTTCTTGTAATTTCTTTCTTGCAGAAGACAAATGCCATTTTGAAGTACCATCACTAATCCCTAATTTTTCTCCTACTTCTTTATGGTTGTATCCATCTATTGCATACAGGTTAAAAACCTTTTGAGTAACATTTGGTAATTTTTTTATAAATCCTTCTAATCTTTCAGCATCGAACATTTGATCCGCTGTATTATAATCAACGGCTTTTGTATAAGATTCGGTTTCTGAAAAATCAGTATGTTCAATTAATTCTTTTACTTTTCGGTTTTTTCGAAATTCATCGATCACCGTATTAATCATAATTCTTCTTATCCAAGCATCAAAAGGAGCTTCTGGTTTATATTTCCCAAGATTATTCAGGATTTTTAAAAATCCCATATTAAGAATGGATGCTGCCTCATCTTCGTCTTTTTTATACCTCATACAAACCCCCATCAAGATATTGAAACAACTTTTATAAAGTTGAAATTGTGCTCTACGATCACCATTTACACAATCTTGTATGAGTTGTTGGCTAACTTTCATTTATCCTCGGAGGATTTTGTCTTGTGAAACAAAGAGAAAAACGCTAATTTATTCAGCGTCTTTCTCTGGGTTTACGTCAAATCAATCAAATTATAAAACAAATTAGTAAAAAAATGTAAACCCTAGTCTTAGTTTTCATTTGAATACACGTATAATGCTGGTAAAAGGTTGGGTGGGGGATCAACTTTTTGATAGGGATGGTTTCGACAGAGTCGAAAAGTGGGGCTTTGCTTTTTAGATTTTTGGGGTAATTAGACTTTCTTCCTTTTTTTTGGTTTCATTTGGTTTTCATTTTGATTGGGTATATCTGGTATTAACTTTTTCATCAATAATTCAACTTTCAGCTTACTGATCTTTATATATTAATTTTAGGTCGAGTAAAAAATAAATTTATTGACTTAAATCGGTGTTACAATAAATAATCATTTTACTTTTATAAGATACTAATATTCAGTTTTTTATATATTTCCATCAGTAGATTTTTTTGAATAGATTAATTACAAATAATTATTTTTGTCTTTAATTTTTCTCAAAAAAAAACAGATTTAAAATATTAAAATATTATCATTTATATTTTGGTTCTCCGAAAATAAACCTTTATAATTACAATCAATACTTCAGAAAACGCACATAACTGGTTGCCTTAATCAGTTTTAGAATTTATAATCTTTTACAGATTTCATTTTACAAGAGGGGAAAAGCAATCACGTATTTCGATGCGGTCATAGTCGTTTGTCAATTGTCAAATTACTAATAGGCTGGCTATTAAGTTTTCCCAAAAACTGTGCGGAAAGGCTGCTTTACTTTTATAATCAATTTCTGATTAGGTCATAGTTCTGTTTTAAATTATAATACTCAACCTTTATAAAATAAGGAGGGGAACCTAATACCCTAATATGGCAAAATTTTACTTCTTCACAGACACAGACTTACTCGATGTTCAATCATCGGGAGCATACGGCCCAATTGTCGGATCTGCAACCCCAGATGAATTTAGAGTAATGAGTATTCATACTGCATCTAGTGTACCTAATGCGTATGCAGTGTGTAATGGTATCGTCTGTATACAACCTGTGAACGGTTCATCAACATTGGTGAATATTATTCTTAAACCAACTGTAAGACCAAACATAGACTTTGTACCTATCGAATACATAATCTATAAAGGAATCAAACTCTCTTCAGTGATTAACTCCTCGTATGTGGCATTGACTGGGAATGATTTGGTCGATATGATAAATAAGTCCCAAAACGCCTTAAATGACAGCATTGATAAAGCAAATGGAAATCCTGTTGGTACAACAACAGACAGACCCTCGAATGAAGCATTGGGCTATCATTTGAATAGTGGGGTGTTTCCTGATACTGATCCAATAGACTCTCTTTTTTTTCGAAGTGATTTGAACTTTCAATTACCGGTAGTAAGGGGTGGGCTATCGCTAGGAACATTCGATGAAACTGAATTTGGAATCGAAATTATTGTTGATAGTATAGGGTATACACCAAAGCTGGAAATTGCTAGAATCATTGACCACACTGTCGTGGTAACTGCTCTTTCTAATTCACCGACTCAGCCTGAGACCTTTAGACATTGGAATAAGAAGGAAGAAATTTTGAATTTCATTGATCCGGTAGCTTTTTATGGCTCATTTTACAACGATTTAATTAAAGCAAAGAACTCAGGAGGGGCATCATTTGATAATAAAAAGAAAAATGAAATTTATGATGACTGTCTTATAAATTTTTTGAACAAGGATGTTACATATATTGATATTAGAAATGAACATAATTTTTCATTCAATTATTATGGCAACTATACTAATAATATTGAGCTTGCATTCGACGATGTAAATACTCTTTCTATAGTCGATTATTATGGTGGAGGTTGGCCAATTTTGATGCTCAACACAGCAAGTTTTCCAACTGGAAATACTGATAAAAAGAATATTGTTCGTATCAGCTTACCGATTGGTGATAATAAGGAGCCAATGGTTTTTGTTGCTCAGGGATCCCTGAACGAAGGAGGAAGTGGTGGGAAATTCCCAAAAGGACCCAAAAGGAAAAAAAGATTTTTAGAATTAGCTTCCAACAACGGCACATCATTGCAAGAGATAACTGTTGCTATTCCTAATAACGAAGGTGTAGGTGTAACTGCACCTGTTGCAACATTGATTAAGCTAAAGTATGTCAAAAAAATACAAGACCCTAGCATAGTGCCAGGTTCTTCTGGTACAGTTGTGCGAAGTAAATATCATCTTGATAATGTGTTTCAGGCACTTAATATGAACGTGCCATTTGCAGGAACTGCAAAAATTCGGAGCAAAGTTTTTCAGGATGATATTTATGTGGACATGTTCCAATTTAATGGGCAACGGCATTTTGCGAAAGTAGGAATAGCAGAAGATAGCTCGAGTATCACCTTTTTCTCTTTCGCATCAGTAAAGAATAATCAGGATGGCAAGTTGTCCTTAACTAGTGAATTATCCAATGATGCTGATCACTTTTTAAGTTACGCAGATCTCAGGTTTGACAAATCTAGAATAAAAGGTAGAGAGACAACCATTTCTGGTGGATCGCCAATTCAGTTACTTACGAACGAAAAAAATAGAGGCCAGTTTTTTAAAAAATTATTTGGGACACCACTTGACGATTTCTTCACAATAATTATTGGTCTTACGAATTACTCAGCGATGCAGGCTCTTGCCAGTTCCTCTTTTGATCCGGAATTCAAAGTATTCCTAGGAGTTGAGAATAAGAGCGCGGATGGTGATTTGGATGATGATGGATTTCCATACACAAAATTTGATCTGATACTTCGTGGATTTGTCGATACTGGTACGGCCATCGAAGTGCAAGAAATTAATAGCAATCTAAAGATTTACACACATGACGTTATTTAAAGAAGCTGTAGCGCCAAATGTTCCTGCTCCACCACCTTTTCCAGCCGGAGGATGTGGCTCTCTTGGTGCATTCAATACAAGGGATCGGATGTGTTTACAAGGTTTTCTCAATGACATACAAACGCGAACAGGTCATGCTCAAAGTGTAAGGTTGTGGAATCGAGTACTGCGATTCATATCCGTTGGAGGTGCGCCAAACTATACTGTGACTCCTCCGCAATCTCACCCTGCCTGGGATCCCACCAATCCACCTCCAAATGGGATGGTCCTTGAAGCTGGTATTTTGTTTTCCATGTGGTGTCTGCGCGATAAATTAGTAAGTAACACACTCCGAAGCGATCCTGATGATGGGATAATTCCCGATCCTGAGGAAATGGATCCAACAAGACGAACTTCTATCGTGACTGCTCTTGGGCAGGCAATCACTTCAAACGGATACACCTTCCTTACAAGTGCTACAAAACGTTCTCAGTTCTACCAAATATTGGATCCAGATACACACCCAATACAGAATGGAGTAGTAGATGACGGCTCAACTGTAGCAAGGTTAGAGAAATATCAACGCAACCGTTCTAAGAAAAGGGTTATAGAAGCTTTCCAGACTATTCTAAGTAACGAAATCGATAATGGTTCAAGATGTTTTTACAGTGGTTATTTTGCTGATGCTACACTATTCATGGGTTCACCGCAACTTATGGCAAGTGGAGATGGTGGGGCGACTACTGGACTTATGGGGATTTCGGGCGGATATGGGCAGATTTTTTTTGGCTATAATTTTGAAGGGACTGGGCGAAGACCTACGGTCACTCCAACAACAAACGCTGTGATTCAACCTATCGGAGCCAATGCTTTGACGACTATTCATCTTGCAATCGATGGCTTAGATTTTCCGAATAGTGGCATAGACCCTGGTTACGAAGTCCTTGCAACTGGTACAACATTGAGTTTAGCTCAAGCTAGGGCTCGTAGCACACTTGTCGCTATGACCATTAACAATCATAGGATTCGATTTCGAGCTAATAGGAGGCTGCCAACTCTTACTCCAATTAACTTGGGAGACTGTTTTATTATTCCTGTCCCCACAAATGGACAAACGCCCACGTCTGGACCTAACTACACTTTTGTTAGTAGAAGAACAGGTTTAGTAATTGCACAATATAATGAGAACACTGGAGACCTTGTATTTACTGATTTAGTTAATCAGCCCATAAATGTTATTATGCGCTCCGGCTCAGAATTTGGTCTAGAAGAGGCGATCTTGTATGTTGGAGTAGTACAACTTGGAGGTGCTGTGAACGTAGGCTTGACTGGGTTGTTCAATCCTGACAAGTTCGAACTCGACTTGGCTCAAAAAGGTCTTATTCAAACTAATCTACTCAGTGTTGTAGCCCCTGGTAGAAGTAACCCAATAGGAACGGAGTTAATTACTTCTATTCAAGACAATTCTAACGCTGCGGCAATTATTGCCGGAAATCAGTTAAATTTAGCAACGACATTAACGCAAGGCTTGGTTTCACAAGTGGTGTCTAATACTCCGTTGATTGTAAACACGAACCCTCTTTACGCTTATACCTTACCAAGAGGTACAGGAGGGGCGAGAACCTTAGAAAGGTCAAATGCCTTGGCTGGGTCGGTAAACCGTCGCGCATCAATGGCAGGTATAATCATCGCTGGTAATAATATTACAATTAATATCAGTTCGTTTGTAGATGAATCTTGGTCTAGATTAGATAGAAAAGTTGTTGGTGTTGTTAACTCTATCACTGAACCTCGACAAGCATTAATTACAGATAGAGAGCGAGTTCAAAAACTTCGGACTCTTGACTTCCAAACAGAATACGGAAATGTAAACCGCCCAGTAAGTAGTACCGCTACTAATGGTCGATTGTCGACCTACGTAGATGTCGGCGGGACAACAACCCATCCGCCGCATACATTAACTGGTACTGGTGGTGCCGGAATTGCATTTGCAGCGAATCAAGTAACAGGCTTTATTCCTTCTTATAACCCAGTTTTAGCAGGTCTGCGTTCAATTGGCGTGATTGAGGCTATGAGAGATCTTTTAGCAGTACAGTCTAATTACGACTACTATGTTTTTAGAGCGCTTCACGAGGCTCTTTTATCAGCACTTGTTTTGGCTTCACCACTTACAACGGGAACGGTTAGATCTCTGGGGTTGGTTCAAGGCATATCAAATTTTGATTATCAGACTTTTAAATGGTATGATACAGGGACTGCGATTCACGATATTCCCGCTTACCATGCTGGAGGCGACCAGTTCACAATATTAGTGCCACCAGGCAATACGCAAAACTCTCCCAATGGTGGGGCTTATCCAAATATCCCCAGCGGGACTTCCTCAGAAGATGTTTACTTAGTCATTACTAAAAATGGAACCGTTGATGGAGACAATACCGTGAATTCATCGTACAGTAATAATACCACTACAGATACGATAACAGTTACCCTCACAGACCCTAATAATGATTCATTCATCGCGTTTTATGATGATATGGATAATCCGCTGACACGAGTAATTGGGGGTAGAACTGCGACAGTTGATTTTAGGCTCTATACTATTCCTGATAGTACAACCAACCCTGCATCGGCCACTCCTTTTCAACGTAATGGACTGGCTGGAACTACTACGATCGTTGGGGTTGGAGGTGTAGCTAAATTTGGGGTAGGTAAAGCGACAGCAGGGACTGTAACAATAACGGTAACACAGGTTGGAGGAACCGCAATTACCACATCAGCGGTCACAATGACTTTTACCTAGTCTATGGATTTAGAGACCTCGATATTACTTAATACTAGAGAAGCAGAGTATTTGTTTACAGCTTGAGTCGACAGAAAATGCCGATGAAACCAAAATTGAAAACCAATGTTCATACGAACCACAAGTTAAGAAGAGGGCAAATAATGAACTCAATAATACACACATATTATGGCTAATACATCATATCCATCCCTAAATACAATCGTACCAGTTGATCAAGTTCCGTTGAATTTGGGGGATTTCGATACTGCCTTGGAGGATCTTTTCAAGAATCTTTTTTATCGTGATCTGCAAATTGAAATCAGTAGTGATGGTGATGCGAAGTTTTATAAACTAACTGTCGTTACTTACACAAGCCTTGGAGTGGATATTCCAGGTACAGAGGGGATCAAATTGGTGTTGAATCAAGATGTTAACATTAGTGGTATTACTGCTGTCGACATATCACTTGGCTATAAATTGCCAATACTGAAGTATGTCAAAGGGTTAAGCGTGAGTGGGTTTGCAGGTGATCCGAGAGCCATCTTTGATTTGTTGCTTGAGATTGCCGACGTTGAGGAAGAAGAATTGGCCTCAAAAGCACTAGAACTTTTGGTTGGAGCAAATGAAGACTCCCTTGCCGTTTTGACGGATATGTATAATAATTTATATCCAATTCAAGTATCAAATATTGAAACATTGCAGCAGTTTATTTCAGCTGTTGAGGGGGCTGGCGAAGAAGGGTTCGAGATCATTTTTCGTCTCATAAGTGAGCTTACTAATGGAGTTGCAGAGTTAATTGATAGTATTAAGGAATTGTTTCAAGAAGTTCTTTCTGGAATCACATTCGAAGATATATTGACACTTTTTATTCCTCAAGCCTCATTGTCGATTTTGAATCTGAATATGGCATTACAATTCCCAAGAAAGCATTTAATTCCCATAGATTCGATGCCAGGATCTCCAACACTAGGAGGAGCTTTACCAGAACCTGCGGTTTCACAATTGACCTTCAACGTCGGCAGTCTAGAATACTCCACCCAAACCGGCTTCCATTTCAAAGGTGAAAATTCCTTCAATTTCACCAAATCCATGATCGGCAAATCAGGCCTCACTATTGAGATCAACAACATGAAATTAGACCTCAGTAGAAAAACCAATATACCAGAAGCGATTGCCGATGGCCGTCCCGCCGACTTCATGGGCGTCTATGCCCAGGAAGCCATCATCGGTCTTCCCGAAAAATGGTTCAAACAAGAAAATACCACACTTGGAATATTTGGAAGAAACTTACTAATTGGTACCGGAGGACTATCAGGGAAAATTGGTTTGGAAACAATTGGTAATACTTCTGATTCTGAGCTTGTTTTTACCTTGGGCAAAAAACCTACCTCCGGCGCTCCCCGCAAAGGTTTCCAAATTGGCTTCAGCCAATTCCAAATGATTTGGCAACAAAACGCCTTAATAGAATCTTCCGTAAAAGGGAGCCTGACCATTCCCAAGTTTAAGCAATATGATTTTACTACGGGAACAACGATCCAACAGGAACTTCGAATCGAGATAGAAGCGCTGTTCGAACAAGATGGTGATTTTCAGATAACGGCGAAGGCAGATGGTGGTCTCAATTTGTGTATTGAGGATGTTATGGTCATTACGATTGATAGTCTTGAGGTAGGCAAGGATGATGACAAAGTCTTTTTATGTATTTCTGGTGGATTGAGTTTCGAAAACAACAGCATCCTGAAGGAGTTGATTAAAGATCCGATTGAGGTCAAGAAGCTCTGTATTTATAGTGATGGTAGTTTTGAAGTTGAAGGTGGCTCCATTCCGCTTCCGGATAGTGCCCGGATGAAGTTTGGGCCAACCGAAGTCTCTGTGACTAATCTGACTTTCGGTTCTGAGGAGAGAGAACGAGGAGGAGCACTTCGTAAGTTCAAATACATTGGATTTGATTGTGGCGTAAGTGCCGGCAATATTGGTCTTGATCTTCGAGCAGATGGAATCTCTTATAATTTTACGACGGACAATGGTACGTTTGATCACTTCTTAAAGATATCAGGTATTGGCATTGACCTGATTATACCGGGCAGTGCCAGTAAAGAAACTGCCGCTGTATTGATTCAGGGTTATTTGTCTATCAAAGAAATTCAGAATCCGGTTACCGGAGAATATGAAAAAGAATATATAGGTTCTGTCGCTTTTCAATTGCCTAAAGCAAAAATGGCAGGAGGGGCATCGATGCGAATGAAACCTAAAGTACCTGCCTGGGTCGTGGATGCTTTTTTAGAGTTGGCGGTACCGATACCTTTAGGGCCAAGTGGCTTGGGTATCTTTGGTTTTAGGGGATTATTCGGTTTGCGATATATTGCTGCTAAAGAAGCAGTAGGTCTAACTCAGGATGACAAGTGGTTTAACTATTACAAAAAAGATGTTGCGCCAGACGGCAAAGGAGTACATACCGGAAAATTATATGATCCAAGTCAAAACCCAAACGAAGTAAATGGTGCATCAACTCCTATCTCCATCGGAGCAGGTTTAAGTCTCGCCACTACGGCGGATGATGGTAGAGCCTTTTCTTTACAAGCCTTCTTTCTAATCTCTTTACCTAATGTCATTTTCATTCAGGGGAAAGCCAATATCTTAGGAGACAGAGTTGGATTGACCGATGACGAACCGCCCTATTTTGCTTTTGTTGCTTTCTCTCCTGGACATTCTATAGAGTTTGGATTAGGGGCTGATTATAAACAACGGGATGATGGCAAGTTGGTAAAAATTAATGCGGAAGTAGAGGCTGGTTTTTTTATGAAGAACAGCAGTGCCTGGTATATCAATTTTGGTACTAAGGACAAACCAATAACTGCCAGAGTCTTAGACCTTTTTAATACTTACAGTTATTTAATGCTTTCGGCCAGTGGCATCGAAGCGGGGTTTAGAGTGGATTATGAATTCAAGAAAAAGTATGGTCCGGTTAAAGCAGAAGTTGGGGTATACTTAGACGCCTGGGGCAAACTAAGTTTTACTGGTCCACAGATAGGAGCAGGTATTGCACTGGGAGGTTATGTAGATGTTTCTATTTGGGGAATCGGATTGGGTTTTAGTATTGCAACGACTTTAGAAGCTACGGTTCCAAAGCCTTTTAGAATTGCCGGGACAGTTGAGATTTGTGTAAAAGTAAAACTGCTGGTAAAGAAATTTAAAAAATGTATTGATATTGAATTTGTCTGGGAAAAAGATAATTCTTTTGAAAATACGCCCATTCCACCACTACCTTCCAATACTGGGTCGACAAGTAAAGGGTCACCGGTCACGGCACTTCATATTGGTTCGGGAAAAACCTATGAGATTGATTATCTAGGGCATAAAACGTCCAGACCAAGTGATGCTAGTGGTATTACGAATATTGTCCCTTTAGATTCTTATATCGACATCCAGTTTGAAAAAGCAGTTGATGCAAACGCGGTGTCCAGTGAAATCGGAGGCATATCCAATGCTCCAAAAGGCAATAAAGACTTGATTCCACCTAAGCCATCTTATAATAGAGTCACCCACTCTTATAAAGTCAAAGAGGTGGCCATCTGGACCTGGGATGATGCAGCAGGTTGGGTAGACTATCATCCCTACGAAGCATTAACCATTGGCTCTACCAATACCGGAATTAATCTGAGTAATTACAAAGTCGGATTTTTTCAGAAGACCGGAAAAGAATATAATAAAATTCGGTTTTTAGCTCAAACTCCTTTTAGCTATGTAGAGACTTCCGCAGGTAATTATACGCCTGAGCAAATGGGAATCACAAGCGCGACGCTGTTCTGCAAAGATGTCCTTAAAAAATGGCATTGTGCTAAATGGAATGAATTACTGAGTCATCAACAAAATAGCTGGTTTCATCATGAGGGATTAAATTATGTCATTCGAAATGGCAATGGACAGGTCATGCCATTTCCAAATTCTTTCTTGATTCCAAATTCTTTGATGATCCCTAATGGTGCAAAGCTTGAAATATTCTTACCGGAGAACGCCCTTAGTTTAAAATTAAAACTATTCACCTTTGCCGCTAATATTACGATTAGATATTTCGAAGGTGATTATCAAAATGGATTCATCCAATACAATGAAGTGTCGAATGTTCAAAAAACCACATTGGATTTAGTGCAAGCGGTTGTTTATGAAGATGAAAATCAACCGATCAGAAAAATCAGCATTGAATCTTCCACTCAGGACTTTGACCAAATTCAACAACTATTAATAGAGATCGATCAACTTCAACAATTGATTTATGTTAATGATGAGCCATTCAATGAGTTAGAAATGGTTTTAGCTCAAAAGAAGAAAGCGCTTATTGTGCTACAAGAGGCAACTTGCTCAGGCTTCCCGGTTGACGTTCCTATAACAGAACCTGTTGAGGAAGAACTTGCAAATTGTACAGCAGCCTTACAAGCTTGTCAGGAACAAATCGCCGCCCTTGAAATCCAGATAAGCACTCAATGTACGACCTGTACTAATTTGGAAATAGACCTTAGTGAATGCCTGGAGCGAATCAAGCATTACCTTAATACCCCGGACATCACCAAATGTTTGACACATATCCAGGAGGTGCTGGGTAAAAATAAACTTCTCAATAAAACATTAAAAAAATTAATCTCTGGTCTAAACCTAGAGTTTCAAAATTGCAGAAAAAAAATACACGCAGATTTATATCACTTATTAGAGACCATCACCAATCAGCTACAGGAATGTCATGAGAAATGTCAAACGCTGCGGGATGAATTAGCCAGCGCACAGGTGGAATGTGAAGCCTTGGAAGACAAAATTACCGAGCTTGAAATTTTTATTGATAATTATGGTGGATACGTTCACCCAAGTGGTGCTGGTAAATGTGGTACTTTCATTCACGAAATTTGCTGGCTGACCGAAGAAGATTATTATTACAATCAAACGATCCCCGGACAGGATGCGATCGAAGAAGATTTCCAATTGGCACAATCAGCGATTCAGCATGTCGTTTCTCCAATCTGGCGTCCGAAACAAAAATACTTGATAAAAGTTACGGTTTCGGATCGTGTTAATAATGGAAGCGAAGAAACCTATGATACTTATTTCGGGTTTGAAACAATTGGCCCCATCGGGCATTTTCCCGAAGATAAAATACCTAAGGTAGCAGAATATCAGGGAGATACTACCGGCCCTGAATATGGAAATTATGATACGAGAGTAGAGCTACCTGAAACGTCGCTCAAATTTTATCTTGACAATGAGAAATCATATCCTGATCCAGCAGGCAAGATTTTAAATCGCAAACCGCTATACTATAAAAATCCTCGAATTCTTATTTACTATAACAAACCCTACGTCTATCATTTCTTTGGTACTTGGGACAATTACAATGGCTTGCCTGCCAGAAGCGGTCAATTAGAAATGCTAATCAAAGATCCGGTTGAAGATATTGCTGATGCGCTGGCAACAGATCATACTTCCTCTGTCTTTACTCAATTTCCGGAAACGGTGGTTAGCTGGGATACGGATAACGACCCCATAGTTCCTGAAGATGTACAACTTTATGGTGATCTGCGAAACCCGGAATTGAATAATCCGAATTACGCCGGAGGGTCATGTTGGTTAAGCGGAGGAGATCCGATCATCCCTGCAAGTAAAAATACGGAGATCATTCCCAAGCATTTAAAACCGCTTAAACTTTATACTGCTATTGTTCGGAATAATTTTGAAGGGAATAGTAAAGAAGTACATCGCTACGGTTTTCAAACTTCCAGGTTTGGCACCCTGCAAGAGCATATAGATAGTTATCATTTAAAAGATAAAGAAGGGAATACCAGAGATGCGGTATTTACAGTAGATATTAATTTGGATCGAATGCCTGACTCTTCTGATCAGGTAAATATCAATCGAGCTTTCAACATCGTGCAAAATGATCCGGGCAATTTAAACAATTATAATAAAACCTTAGCGGAAACTTTTTCTGATCCTTATCAACGGCTAATGGAAGGTCACTTTAAATTCAAAGCCGATCATCCTTCGCTGGGACTAGAGTTCAATTTAATTCATGAAACGAGCAAAGACAGAATCATCGGTATCTGGATCAATAGTGTAGAACCACTGAATGATCCGAAAATTCCTTTTGATGTTTTACGAAGCAGTATTAAGGTTCTTGAAAATGGCGTAATTAATTATAACTACTTCCCATTATTCTCGAAAGATTATTCGAAAGTCGTCCTCATGAATTTAAATAAAAATATTACTGCCACAGATTTGAAAATTAGCTTCTCTTACCTGGAGTGGGATGGTCAGCAATATATAGTCAATGGTTCTGCCACGACGGATAATTTGATTTTTTAAAAAGTTATTATTAAACCACGAATATGAATTTCTTTATCAAAAAAATATCCAATAGCAGGGAATACGATTCTTTATGATTTGATTGAAGATGTTTCCCAAAATAATGTATTAGTTATCGGCTTTCAAGGTGACGAGGGCTTAATCATGCGGGTAGATGAAAATGGTAAAAATTGACTGGGTAAAAACGTATCACATCAGCGGTGAAAAAATTTCTTTTCTACAGGTATACGGAAACTTCCAATGGCGAATATATTCTATTGGGCCGATTTCATGTAAGCGAAAAAAGAAGAGCGCATCACCTTGTGATGAGGGTAAAGAAAAATGGTTCACCAGTTTGGGTAAAAAGAATTCATACGGATAAAACCAGAAATAATGTAGGGATTATACGAAGAGCAGATGATTATTATATTACTTGTTGGTATAACACCGGTGGTTCAAGCGATAAAATTGAAGTGCTCCGAATCGATACAAATGGAGATTTATTACAGTCGGCACTCTTTAGTATCGGAACTGATGACCAGGTTTCCTCAATCGTTAGAGCTGGTGCCTACCTGACTTTAGTGGGAGGGACAAATGCCGGAGCTCCCTGGGACGCCTTTATTTCTTTTTTTCATCCTAACTTAACCGTGGACGATACAAAGACTTTTCTGCTGAATCATCCAAGTAAAAACTCTGTGGAAGACATTCTAGGCTTGGCTTATTTTGATCCGGGGCCGGTGGGAATGACTAAGTTTTATCTGGTCGGTCGTACAAGAACCGGGAATGTCACCACTTCAATTTTGATCGAAGCGCATTACTCCGGAATTGATTTAGCCCTGAAGCATGCTTTCACCTTTAATGTGACCGGAGGGAATGACCACAGCCGAAAGATTATGCTACATGGTGGGTTTATTTTTATCCTTGGGCAAAGAGCAGGAACACCTTATAGTTATGTGGTGAAGCTAGACATGAAGTACAATTTAATCTGGGCCAAAAAATTTGACATTGAGGAGCAACATGCGCTTCATGACATGAAAGGGAAGCATGATGCCGAATTGTGGTTTTCCGGATTTATAAGAAAAGGTAACAGTTATGAATCATTAATTATAAAAACCGATTTAGATTTAAACTCCTGCAAAACCAAGGATATCCCCAATGTCGTTCTGGAAGATTTTTCTATAAAAGTAAGCAAAAGAAATACTTCTTTACAAGAAGTGCAGACTGAACATGCAGGGTATGATATTGCGGTAATTGATACTCCTTTAGAACAAGTTAGTCTTTGCCCTGAACCCGTCATTGATATAACAGATGACAATTGGGTACAATCTCCTTATTTGTATTTACAAAATGCCGGCTCATTAGGACAGGATGCGGCTCAGGGGATTTTATTGCGATGGTTCTTACTCAAAAATCTCGGAGAAACACATCTACCCAAAGGAGATCAGGCAACCACTACCAATGGCTTTAATAAAGCTGATGACTACGTAAAAATATACAGAGCGAAATACGATATTAAGAAACAAAGAACATTGCACTTTAAAGATCATGCTCCAAAGCATATCATTAATGCAGAGCGAAAATGGGTTTATCAGGTTGAGGAGCAAGTCTACTATTTGTTTTTTAAAGAAGAGCAAAAGTATGACACCCTGTTAAACACTTATAACCCTGTACAAGAATGGTTTCAATTTATTACAGCTTATGCCGATGGATTGTATGAATTAGAAATCCGGGATCGACTGGCATTTGCAGTGGAGTTTAATGTGCTGTCTACGAATATGCCACCTATCTATAATTTACAAACAGAAACTTTTTCCGTACAAGGTAATTTGCCTTTAGAAGAACAAAGTATTTCTTCTCGAAAATCTTTTGATCAGAACAACTCAATTCCCAGACTGGTCGAAGAAAATATCCGAAAGCTAAAATTCAGGTCAACAAATGCCATCCCCATTTCAATGCACTTCGAAATGTACATTGATTTTCTTAAAGAAAAAGTAGATACATTCGGATGGGACGCGCTTGGCCCTTTTGCACTTTCAAAAGAGGTCAATGAAGTATCCAAAAGACTGGAAGACACTTCCAAAGTTAATGTAAATGGACATTGGCAAAAGTATAATGAGGATGCTTTTGTCAAAACACAAAACTATAAGGATCGTTGGGGAACCCCACCTTATGGTTTAGACTCTCTAGGGCATGGCGTTTCTAAATACATCGAATTAAGTGATACCGATCCTTCGGCGACGGTCACCAAACCGGAAGAAGTAGATGGTGGTACAAATATGGATGTTAGTTATTTTGATTTGATTAACATGGTTTCCCTAGACTATCACATTGCCAGAATGTTGGGCCTCGGACATATTGATACACCCGGAGGTTTGGAAACCGATCAATACATTTACTTAGCAGAATACATCACTCATGGGCAGTTGGATTATTCACCAAAATCTATCACAAAACAACACCTGTATTTAACGATCCCTACTTCACTTCAGGAAGAACGATTACCAGAAACCATTAAAACATTACCTGTTGAATATGGGCTCAATATTTATGATGGGGCCAATCAAGGCATTCAATTGACAGATAGCAATGGTTATGTACCTTATGCTCCAATCAGGTATATAGATGTCAAAACAGATTTACTACAAGACAACACGGTCTATCATGGTTTTTTTAACCCATCTACACCTTTTTCTTTGTCTGCCCATAGCACTCCTGTTTTTGCTGGAGTTGAATATAAAAAACAGGGAGAAGCCAACTGGCGAAAACCTGAAATATCACACGACGCCAACTTCACAGATGCCAGTGCGCAACAGAAAAAAGAAACGATCCCTCTCCCATATCAGGATGATCCGACTAAATCATTATTAATTCATAAGGAGACAGAAGAAGGCATTCATGGCTACGCCGCCTATAGTGTCAATATCTTTTCAAGGGCTTCTCAAATTCATAATACTGTTTTTACAGATTACACCCAGTTTGTTAAACCCAATACACTTCTCCCTCCTCACAATCTAAATGTACAATTAATACAGAAGGAGTCTCCTTTGATGCTGACTTCAAATAATGAGCAGTCAATGCTACAGGCACTTGCCGGACAGCCTGATAAAACTTTAGTACGATTAACCTTTCTTTATACTCATCTCCATGATATCAATTACGATTTTGGAAATCAAATCGAGGTTTTCTTCAGAGAGGAATTACCAAGAAACGTAGTTGGAGGGATAGGCAGTATTCAAGATGATACCAATGACAAGTTTTCGATTATCACCACTCAAGATTACACCTATAATAGCAATGGACAAACGAACATTCCAAATATTCCAAGCACATTAGTCGATAATTTTAAAGGCGGTGTATTGGTCCTTAATGAAAAAAGATATTATATCGAAGATGTTATCCCAACGAATGCAAATGGAAATTATCCAAAGCTAAAAGTACAGAAAGAAGAGGATCGAAACACCATTGATCTGGGTGGCGGACATTTAGTAAGCACACAAAGCTTTTTGACTCCTGATGCCAGCAATGGAGATTTGTTTATGATCATCGAAAACATGTCCATAGCACAAAGTTGGGGCGCTCCAAATCCATTGAGTTTTAAAATAAATATTGATAATTCGGATTGGACAACTAAATCTGATTCGTATATAGATGATAATGGAACAACGGTTACTAAAGACATCAGAGGCATATGGGATACAGCTACTATTACTCGCAGGATTAGTGGCCCTGAAGGAGTTTATGATGTAAAACTGGACAATGATCGACTAAGTCATCATAACCAGTCAAGTGCTACAACAGGTGTCAATTCTGTGAATTGGTACAAGGGAATCATCAGGGTTAGAATAATCGATGACACTTCAGGAACACAGGAAAGAAAAGTACTGGATGTAGTACAAATCGTAAATCAGGGTTCTGGGCAAAATCTGGAGTTAATCATACATGATGAAGCCTATGATACTATTGCTACCAGAGGAAATATTCAGGAAGGCTCTAATATTGAGATTAACTTTTATCCTGGCTATCGCGTTTATTTGCACCAAGATAGTCCAAGTGGATTTAATGCTGCCAGCATAATGCCTACATTCGGTGAGGGGTCTAAAAAAACCTTAATGGGCTTGCGTACACTAGACACCAATACTCAGGATAGCGGAGGAAATGATTATCATTCTAAAATAAGTATTCCAAAGATTTTATTCGCTCAGGAAATTATTACCCCGGCCATTCCCAAACTCCCCACCGGTCCGGCCTATGCCACTCCTCCTGATTTTTATGGCCGCTCTACTTTTACTTTTACAACAGAGTTTAGAGCGGAAACCTATGCCGCTATTTTTTATCGCACAGATGTAAACGCTCTTTTGAAAGCATTGTATAAACAGGAGACTATTGACCTGATAAAAAATGCGCTCCCTTCACCTGATGAAGATGAATTTTATTCGGACCGGTTAAAAGACATTATTGGTTTCAACTACACCGAAGGAACTTTTACGGAGTTTCCTTTAGGAAGTGGTAATTATAACTACCCAAATCCAGATAATGAAGAGAATGATTTTGACGGAACCGCTGAACCTGTTGATATTATAAATAAAATCAAAACCGCCATTTGGCAAATATTCTTGCCCCTAACAGAACAGCCTTTAATTTATTCTTTTATAAAAGGAGGAGATTATATCCCTATTCCCAAAAAACAGACTATTAGGGATAAATATGGTAAACTATTAAATCCGACTGATCCTGAATATGATCTGACACCGATGGCAAAAGCTTTAGCCCGACATAAAGTGCTATTTACAGATTTCACTATAGATGGTGAAATGAGTAAAGAAACGGCCTATTTCTATTGTGTTCGCGAGATGGGAAATCGAATGTCGCTCAGTGAACCAAGCCCTATCTTAGGGCCCATTCAGTTGATCAATACCAATGCTCCGGAAGCACCGATTGTAAGGAAAGTAACAACTCAATTGGCTGATTCGGTAAGTAATGCCAACACAGCCGTTAAATTTGAAATAAACGAATACCCTGCAAGTCAAAACATTAAGAAAGTCCAGATTTACAGAACGATAGAAGCGGTAAACGCAATGACTCCTAGAACGATGGATTTAGTAAAGGAGTTTGATATGACTTCCGTCACAATCAATAATGGAATCATAACCGTATACGATAATTTCCAGTTTAATAACTTTTTACCTTTTGGAGAGCCTTTATTTTATAAAATCATCGCTTGTCGAGAGATCAAATATGTGGACGTTAGCGGAAACTACATTACAGACTACGTTCCGTCCAAACCTACAAAGACTTTATTATCCAATATCGTAGACAACGTAAACCCCGACCCGCCTCACATTAATGAAACTATCGGAAGCACAGCAAATGATGAACTAAATGGTTTAGTATTAAATTGGAATAAGACAGCACACAATGCTAAGTATTATTTGTTCAAGATGAATAGTGTAGGTAACTGGAATAAGCTTTTTGAGGTTCAATCTAATGATGAAACAGATTTAGCGTTTCCGTTTTCAGATCCAGTCCCAAAAGTTGATGAGGATGGCAATACCATTTATCATCGCTTTAAAGTAACGGTAGAAAATTCTTCTGGATTATTAAATTTGAATGAGGATGTGTTGACTATTTAAAAGAGTTTCTAATTCTATTAGAATTAATACATAAGGGACGTCTTTCGCCGTTTCTTTCTGGTTAAAGTTATTTATTTTCAACACTTTTTTGATATGCAATTTTTCAATATCCTTTAATAACATCGAAAATTCATCCTTGGATACAAGTCTTCTTTTGGGCAAGCCCCGAAGGCTATCAACGATAGTTGATCTATCCCCTTCACCGAAGGTGAACCATCACTTTTCGAAATGCGAAGCCATTTCGAAACTATCCCTATCTCCCCTCCCCCAAAAAGCTACAAAACAACCTCCAAACTTCCCTCCAAATCCTCAATAATATCCTCAACATTTTCAATCCCAATAGACATTCTAATAAGCCCATCAGTAATACCATTGCGAAGCCTTACTTCTCTGGGAATATTCAAATGCGACATC
This sequence comes from Saprospiraceae bacterium, assembly GCA_965277415.1. Classification (GTDB taxonomy): domain Bacteria; phylum Bacteroidota; class Bacteroidia; order Chitinophagales; family Saprospiraceae; genus JAHDHW01. Next base: position 13,433 of record CBDICS010000112.1, on the reverse strand, counting down.
GAGGCAGGATGCAGAATAAGTGTATCTACATCTCCAAGAGTGGGTGCTAATACACATAATTCAATCTTATTCATAAATTCGATACCAGACTCTAGTCCACCCTCAATTTCAAAACTTAGCATCCCTCCAAAATTTGTCATTTGTTTTTTAGCAATCTGATGATCTGGATGATTAGGTAAGCCTGGATAGTTTACTTTGATTACACGTGGATGGTTTTCTAGAAATTCCGCAACAGTCTGTGCATTAGCACAATGTCGATCCATCCTTAATTCGAGGGTTTTTATTCCATTATTGATCAACCAAGCATCCCAAGGATTACAATTAGTCCCCAAAAGTTTCATCGCTGTCCACACTTTACTTTGCATTAAGTCCGCGTCTCTTCCTACTATAGCACCTGCAATTGAATTACCATGACCATTTAAATATTTGGTCGTTGAATGAATAATAAAATCAATATTATATTTGAATGGTTGTTGAAGATAAGGCGTACAAAAAGTATTATCTATTGCTGTATACCTGTTATAGTCTTGAGCAATTTTTGATAAGGGTTCAATATCAACGCAAGCTAAACTGGGATTAGCAGGAGTCTCAAAGTACAACATTTTAATAGCTGGATCATTTTTGACTGTTTCTTCTACTTTTTCTAAATCGTGTAAGTCCATCATAATCAACTCAATGCCGAAACGCTGGAATACTTTTGCAAAAAGCTCTGTTGTTCCACCATAGAGGTTTCCTTGAGACAGAATTTTATCTCCTTTATTTAAAAGGGCCATCATCAAAGTTGAGATTGCTGACATGCCTGAGCTAAACAATATTGCTTGAGGTTCTATGTCTAAACCATATCCTTCTAACCTTGCAATTTTTTCTGCTACGACTTCAATAGTGGGGTTTCCGTATCGCCCATACACATGTCCTTTTGCTTTTCCAGAAAAGATATCAATACCTTGGTTTATATTCTCAAACTCAAAAGACGAGGTAGCGTATATTGGCAGTTGATGTGGCTTGGTCGTTCTATTATCTTTGAGTTCATGAACACAAAATGAGCCTATTTTTTTATTTTCTTTCATTGTTGTGGTTATGTGGTTATGTGGTTATGTGGTTATGTGGTTATGTGGTTATGTAAAGATACAATATCTTAAATCTCTATGAAAATAACTTTCGATTTGAGAATATTATCCTCACATTTGCAAAAATATTTAACACTATGTTTGAAAAAGGTAGTAAAGTATATCCCATAATAAGTATGAAATGCCCAAAGTGCCATGAGGGAGATTTGTTTCCAACTGGATCTTTCGAATTCAAAACGCCCTTTGACATGAATGAGCATTGCCCAAATTGTCAGGAGAATTTCATGCCTGAACCAGGTTTTTATTACGGAGCTATGTTTATTTCTTATATCTTCACTGGGTTCTTTTGCCTTTCCTTTGTAGGAATTACCCATTGGGTATTTGGTTGGTCTACTGGCGCTTCGTTTGGGGTATTAATCTTAATTTTAGCTATATTCTTCGTATGGATATATAGGATGGCTAGATCTATTTGGATTGGCTTTAATGTGGATTATAAAGAAGAAGAATAAGTCCAAGTCATTTCTCGTATCACGAATTTCATAATAAGAACCCGTCCAGTTTTTATTATCAATGGTATTATTTGGGAGCTAGGTGATTTCGTTTGGTCGAAAAAAATTAAGAAAGAAAAGGTTTACTAAACTACTCAAGCTAAAATAGCTCAGCTAGTTTAGTAAACCGCCACCAAACGATTTCATTTAGAACCATTATTTGACCAATAGTCAATAGTAGGCAAGCCCATCTTTTTTTAATATAGACCCAACCTTATCTCGTTTCATCCCGTGTATATAATTGAAATTAGAGGGCAGGGAATACAAGAAACTTTGTCTTTAAAATCTTGTGAAACTCTAATTAAGAGTTCGAAGATCGTTGTGGGCTAAACAACGGTCTTCTTTTTTAGAGCTTGAAATTTTCTATAGCTAATTTTGTTTCGGATAATGTTTTGTAATCTTTCTTATTTGCTTGAGATGTCGAGTAAAATGCCAATCAAAAAAACTGACCATCCCTTTTATATCCATTCGACCAGCTCGCGGATGATTATATGCCTCTTTTTTAAAAACGTCTTCCGGTAAAGTGACCAAATACGTTTTTAATGCTTCACGCTGCTCTTTCCATTGTTTGGCTGTATCCCAAAATCTAGAATATTCTGGTAAATTGTCATCACCAATCTTTTTTGGCGCTTTCCATTTAATTGGTGCCCACATAAAAAATTTCAAACCTTGTTTTCTCGACCAACTTGCAATTCCTGCTTTTTTTAATGTTGGATTATAGCTTAATTTCTTTTGAAGGTATTGATAAGAACCTTTTTCTGCCAGTAATAGATGATGCATCACTTGTATAACAGACCACTTTCCTTTATCCGGTTTACGATTCAATTGATCATCAGAATAATCTTTTAGCTCTTCCAGTAAAAGATTAAGCTTCTTATCTAGTAAAATCAAGCGTTTTTCTAGCTTAGGATTGAGTGATAATGTGGTTGTATTTGACATCTATCGCAAGATACAAAAAGATTAGTTTTGGTGACAGGCTCGGGGTCATTTTTCTATGTCAGATTCTAAGAAAGACTTTTAGATGAGATAAATAGGCGGTAATTTAAAAATTCTGCTTGCTATAAAACAACTAAAAAATATCATCCGTCACTAGTTAAGCCTTGTTTTCAAGCCAATCAATGGCTAGTGACGAATGACCATATAAGGCTCTTAAGATATAACCCAATCGTCAGCGCCTACAATTCCACCTTTAATTTTCTTAGCACTCTTTTTATCGAGTATTTCCATTGATTTTTTTAAATCTTCAAAAAATTTGCTTGATTTTTTCATTGCCATTAATTTTTAATTTAGAAGTTGTTTAGAGAGAGGTCTCATAAGTCTTAATAGCTAAGAAACTTCCAGTTTTCTTTTGCAGCAAAAACTCAAAATCACAAAACCAACTAAAATCATATGAGGTACCCACTCTACTTATTAATCCATAAGCATTAGATTTGTGACAATACAAGCACAATTTTGAAAAAAATAAGTACTCAAGTAAAGTGATATATAAACAATCTGGTTCTTTGACAAATCCCGTGTTTGAGACAAAACCATAAACAAGATCAAGGTTTCTTTTAGTCACTTTTGATCTTATTTACGGCTTGTCTACGGGATTTGTCAAAGAACGAACAATCTTTTATTTCCCAGCCTTCACCAGCTTCTCGGTATAAATACTTCCATTTTCCAATCGGAGTACCAACAGATAAAAACCATTTGGAAAATCGTTTAAGGAAATTAATTTTTGAAATATTGTACTATTATCTATTGATTTCGAATAAATAAGTTCGCCTCTAAAACTATAAATTTCTACTTGAGCTGCTTGTGCTTCACTTACTTCTGCATGCAGATTAAATAGACCTTCCCCAGGATTTGGAAATACTTTTACATCAATAAATGAACTTCCAAAAGGAGATTCAACAGAAGTTGGATCAGAAAAGTCCAACCAGTTCATATTAAATGGAGACTGAGTAATTAATATCCGCATTGTGTATCTTCCTTCGGGCAAGTTTACCACTTCACTAGTAGTTTCCCATGTTTGCCAACCACCTGTAGGACTAAAGCTTGGCGTTGGGACAACAATAATGTCTCCATCTTTATCTATCAATTGTAACTCTATCCCTCCTGTTGCAAATTCTGAGGCCGTTCTATAATCTATATTATATGATCCTCCACTGGTAATATTCACTTCATAATCTAAATAGTCTCCCGGATCTAAAAAACCAATATTTTCACCCCCTCCAATATCATTGGTTGATTCTAACTCAACACCTGATTGGAAAGTGAATGCTTCGGCTTGTATTCTACCAGGAATTTGATGAACAAAATCTAGCGTATTTTCTACATCTTCCAGTGTGAAATCATTTAGTTCTGTGCCATCCGTAGCAATGACCTCATTCCCTGAATAAGAAATTTTTATTGTTTCCGTAGATTTTAATATATAGTCAACAGAAAAATAAATTATTCGAGGATTATCAACATCAACAACTATATCAGTAATAGGAATACTATTCCCATCTACTACAATATCGAATCCACCGGGTGAAGGAGGTAGAGAAGTTTCAAAAAACTTATTAGCATTCATCTGAATCGTATATTCATCAACCGTCACAGCAGCTAAAAATTCAGTAGGAATTGAGGTAGTTGTTGTTCCTGTTTCAATAAACTCAAAACTATTCAGATTAAATCCGGCTTGATCAATATGCAGCTTCAATTTTTTATCATTCGTACTAAGTATCACATTCGGGATAATAAGTGTTTCCCAAGTCTGCCAGCCACCTGTAGGAGGTGCAAATGAAGTGGATGTGATGTGTGCATTTCCTGCTTCAAAATGTAAACGGCCACCTGAACCTCCTGAAGCTACACGAACATGGATTTCATAAACTGCATCTGCTGATACATTTACGCTATATTTCATCCATTCATCTGTATCCAGCCATCCAACATTATAACCATTGGTATTGACCAAATCCTCACAAGATTCTATATCAACGCCATCATTCCTATACCTCCATCCATTATTCCAAGTTGTGAATTCTCCTGTTGACACCTGATAATTAGCTGATTCAACATCATAATAAGCTTCACCAATAATCCCCATATCATAATCTGGAGCATGGATTAGACCTGGTACATTATGCGTATTATAAGGTATCGTTTCTTTAGAATAAACTTGTCTAAACATGGCATCTATTACTTCTTTCTGAAAGACACAGTTTTCTATTTTAAGTCCTTCGGCAATGTCCATTAATGTTGCTGTACCAAATGCGGCGCTAGGCATTGGTCCATTTCCATTCCAATAATCCAATAAGGTTTGATATTCTGGAGTTTTCACAATAGACAATGGTCCGGCAATAGATTCTATTTTTTTCATTGGCCACCAAGCCCAGCCAATTTTAAGATCTTCTAATAATCGAATAGCATCCCGAAACCAAACATTAGAGTTTTCTCCACTTTCTCCTAAAAAGAGCGGTACATTATAAGTGTTTCGGATATCTATCACCCATTGCATAGTAGCTTCATCATTTAAAGACCAATACTTATGTGGTGAATAAACAAGGTTGTCATCCCAAGGAGGTGTTAATCCGGTAAAATCATTGGCAAACCAATTCCCTTCAATGAAGATAATATGTTGAGTGTCCACAGTCCGGATACTATCTGTTACTTCTTTGTATAAATTTTTCAGCGCAAGCCCTCCTGGTAAATCCCAATTAGGTTCATTCAATAAATCATAGCCTGCTACCCATTGTTCATCCGCATATCTTTCTGCCAGATTTTTCCAGAGTGCTACCATTTTATCCCTATTCTCTTCGCTCTCCCAAAGGGAAGGTTTTGTCGCATCATAATCCGAAATAGCCGCATCATATCCTTGTCCACCGGGTGCTGCATGTAAATCTAATACAACATACATCTCATTGGCTTTACACCAAGAAATCAAACTATCGGTTAGTTCAAAACCTTTAGTCAACCAAGTATTTTGTCCTGCTACAGGTTCTTCTTCAATCGGTAAGGTGTAGAGATTATAATGCATAGGTAGTCTAACTGCATTAAAGCCCCATGATTTTAGAGCGTCAATATCCGCTTTCCGAACATGATTGGCCAACCAGGCTTCATAAAATAAATCCGTATCTGTTTCGCCTATGAGTGCTTCTATTGTTGCCCTTATTTCATGTTGGGGATTAGCAAAACTAGCGGTCTGTAACATATACCCTTCCTGTACCATCCATCCACCCAAGCCCATTGCCCTTAATAGAACAGTATCTTGATTTTCATTGACGATAAACTTCCCACTGGTACTAAGAAAATGCTGTGCATTAGCTGTGATTATTAATGATACAAATAATCCAGTAATAGCTAATTTTAAAAAAGTATTCTTCATAAGAATTTTTAATTTTAGGAATAGTTTAAGCGACGTTTTTTATTCAACAGATCTAACCGTCACATTATCTATAAAAACACCATCAGTCCCAAAGTTGCCGCCGCCGCTTCTAATTACTAAATAGGCTGTTACATCATTTGGAAATTCAAACGTTCCATTTCCTCCTCCATTACTACAAGTGAGTAAGGTGAGTAATCCATCAAAAGGATCAACTCCACATCCATCCCAAGTGTTTAAGCCTAGCCTGATGCCTCCATCTGTATAATCGTTGCCTGGAGAAGGCGCTGCTGTTCCCATGTAAACTTCGAACCAAACATCTGAAAGGCCGCCACCTGAAACTTCCATATCAATTTGATATAATTTATCTCCTTCTATTTCTATTTCCTGATAAATGCCTACATGTCCCCAGCCGCCGCCAGTCCAAGTTGCACCTCCATCAGCGAAGGTCACCTCAACACCACCAGAAATGGGTAATATTGTCCAGGATGCTTCACTATCCATTGTTCCGTTTTCTACAAGATTAGGTCCAATAAGATCAAACTCGATTGCTACTATTTGAGTAGAATAAGCTGTTCCACTTTCTGTAAATATTTTAAACCTTACTTCATATTCTCCACTGATTGGATAAATCCTACTTACCTCATTGCCTTCAGCTGCTGAATTATCTCCAAAGTCCCAATGTGTATACCAGGTTTCAACATCAGGTTGGCCAGTAAAAATTACTCGATTGGGATTATCCGGATCATAGGAAAAAGTGAATTTCGCATTTTCTGCAGTAGGCGGGATCAGAACAGGTTCTTCATCACTTTCACAAGAAGTAACCGTGAACATCATGCCTAAAATTATAAACCAGATTGAAAATTTTATTTTTTTTATCATCACTTAATTTTTGAATTAGAAGTTCTTCAAAATAGCTCACTAAACTACGAAACGATCTTTCGCCTCAACACTTCTTTTATTAATAACCAGGATTCTCTACCAATCGAGGATTATTATTCACTCTATCCTGACCTATTGGTAAATAATAGTGTCGAGCATAAAAGTTCATTTTTTCTGGTTCAGCAAAAAAGGTCTCATAGGTAAATGTCTCTTGTCCAAGCCCATCTATATGACGAAGTGTTTTTATACCTTCTACTCTAATACCAAGTGCTTCTTCCGCAATGCGCCATCTTCTAACATCCCAATATCGATGATCTTCAAAAGCCATTTCTATTTTTCTTTCATTACGGATTCGATCCCTTAATGCTGTCCCTGAATAAGGCTCAAGGCGAAGATTTTGCGTCAAACCAGCTCTTGTTCGAATGGGCTCAATATAATCCCTTGCAGAAGATTCCATGCCTAATTCTATAGCTGCTTCTGCTGCATTAAGATATACTTCTCCTAATCTAAAGAGAATACAATCTTGTCCTGAGTAATATTGTTGAATAAAGAGTGGTGTAGATCCATCTGATAAATATTTTCTTACATAAAACCCCGTTTTACTAGCATCTGGATGAATTCCGAAACCGTCTTTTCCTACTCCTGTTCCGCTACCGGTATCTATTTGACCATCGACCTCTGTACCATACCATGTTTCGACAGGTGATCCCTGAAACATATCATTATTGGTCAGCAAGGTACCTTTCATTCGAGGATCGCGATTGGCAAAAGGTTCTGTTGGATCATAACCTGAACCAGGTTCATCCGGTAAAAGACCAGTATTCAACATTTCGTAACTATCTAAGAGTTGTTTAGATGGAGACATACTTGCGCCCCAATCTACTCGATAGCTGTAAGGAGAATTATATAAATCATAAGAATGTCCTTTTTCGAAAGGAAGCCATATTTTCATAAAAATGGTTTCATCTTCCGTTTCATCGAGGAACAAACGGGTATAGTTATCAACCGGATTAGGATATTCATTAAATAAAGTATAAGCACTCTCGTTTATTAATGCATTTGAAGCATCCAGAGATATCTGATAGTAGTTTGTGGCAGTTCCCGCAGGTATTCCAATCAAACCATCTAATTGTAGATCACCATATTTTGCTATACTCCCAGCATATAGTGCAGCTCTGGATTCCAGGGCCTTTGCAGCCCACTTTCCTGCTCTACCTTTTTGAGCTGTCCATCTATCAGGTAGTAAATCAAAAGCTCTTTGAGCATCTGCTAAAACTTGATCATACACCTCTTGTTCTGTATTCCTTGCTGGGAAATATTCGTCATCGGGAGTCGTTTCAGGATCTTGAGCTTCTAAAATAATGGGCACGCCTCCATAGCGTTTCGCCATAGCGAAATAACTGAAAGCTCTCATGAAGTAAAGTTCTCCCAATCTATTATCCCTCTGCTCCTCAGTTAATACATTTGATTCGATCACTTCGATATTTTCAAGCGCATAATTAATTTTCCAAAGATTAAAATACCCCCACCAGTCCAAGGGCCAATAATTATTTGAAGTCCCCCAATTTCCTGGTCTTATGGTATTAGAAGCGGGTGTCCAGGCATACGTACTTCTAGCCAAATCAGATAGTGCATCTCTATGTGCTCCCCAACCGGCTCCACCGCCAAAGTCTTTTAGATAATCCCAAGGCATATTTTCATAAATCTGAAATAGATACGTATCCATCAGTGCCGCATCACTCCACACATCATTTTCTGTAATTCGATCTAGTGGAGGCTGGTTCAAAAAATCATCCCCACAAGAAAAGCATGTTAATGCAAGTATCGCTGCTATTATATTAATTCGTTTCATATCCTCTTTTTTTAGAGTGTGAGATTAATTCCAAAGGTTAAAGACTTATTTTGTGGATAATACCACCCCGTCGAAGATTGCATTTGTGGATCAAACTCTTCATCATAATTTTTTATAACAAATAAATTATAACCTGTGACGTGTAATCTGATTTCCTTAAATCCAGAATTACCAATCAATGATTCTGGCATCGAATAAGTCAGGCTGATATTTTTGAATCTGATATGCTTTCCATTTCGCATCCAAAAATCAGAGTATCTATAATTATTATCATTAAATCCTCCATCTGTAATCCGTGGAAAAGTTGCACCAGTATTTTCAGGCGTCCAATAATCCAATTGATAAGTATAGCCATTGAATCCATTCCGAAGTGGACTTTGAGCTTCTCCATCCAAATAAATATCATAACCTGAAGCACCTGTCAATAATACTGAAAGATTTAAGTTTTTGTAACTGGCATTTAGATTGAGAGAATAATTATAAGTGGCCTTGTCCCCATTTCCAAAAACTTTCTGATCCCTTACATCAATAATATTGTCTCCATTTAAATCTACATATTTGACATCTCCAGGTTGTAAACTTGAATTCCCATTATTATCCTGAATTGGACTTTGTTCGATCTCCTCTGATGTTTGGAAAAGACCATCGGAAATATATCCTCGCCTAAGGTTGGTATAACCTCCAGTAATTGTCAGGTTTTGTCTCATAAAAGGATCCATAATTTCGGCTTCATCTATAAACACAGCCTTTTCACGAGCACGAGAGAAATTCAATCCTGCACTGAAGTCCCAATCTTTGGTGATCTTTTTATTATAAATTGCAGATATTTCATAACCTTCATTTGAAAAGCTATATAAATTTTGAGCCGCCAAACTCACCCCTAAAGTACTAGGAACACTCCCTGAAGCAAAAGCTAAAACATCATCCCGATCTCGATAAAAATAATCTACTGAAATAGTTAGATTTCGATTTAATATTTCGAAATCCAGTCCAACATCATAAGTTGTAATGGTTTCCCAAGTAAGGTCTTTATTGGCTAGTGCTGTATTGTCAATTGTTGGAATAGCTGTTTCATTGATGGCAAAAAAGAAATTATAATTAAATCCAGATAACCATTGATAAGCGGCAGTACCATCATTTCCAGCTGTTCCAATAGAAGCTCTTATTTTAAAATTTTGAACTTTATCTTTTAAGGAGTTCCAAAGAAATGCTCCTCAGACAATCGCCAACCTACAGAAACAGACGGGAAGAAGCCCCACTCCTTACCAGGCGCAAATCTTGATGAGCCATCATATCTAAAAGAAGATTCTAAAAATACTTTGCTTTATAATCATAGCTTAATCGACCCTACTAAACCCAAACGATTTTCTCGATATTCACCACCATTGGCATCTTTATTTTCATTAGATCCAGCAAAAAGTTGATCAATCAAATCAGATTGAAAATCCTGGCGTCTTCCAAAGAAATTTTCACCTTGACTTTTTTGTAATTCTCCTAAAGCCAATACAGAAATACTATGATCTCCAAAAAGCCGATCATAATTAATCGGATTCTTGTAGGACATAATTATTGCTATAATTCACAGATTGAGTAAGAACAGTTTCACTAAACGATCCTTCCGGACTAGCCGTAAATAAATCATATTCTCCAGTCTAGTCTATTTAGGGTATAGAGTTCATAACTTTTGCCCCATGTCTTATTATAATTGGTACATTATTAACCAGCGACGCATATGATTTCAAACTCAAGCCCTTCGACTTGTTTAACATCCCACTTTAAAGATAGCTTCGCATCAACATTATTATTTCTTGATCGAAAATACCCAGCGTTAAAATCTTTTATGCCTTCGATAATATGATTTGGGCTAAAACTAGGTCGGGCAGGCGTACCATCAGGATAGTAGGCAAGATTGGTAGGTAATGCTCGACTCAATTCTCTAAAAATATTATATGCAGAATAACCCGGCGCTTCATTTAACCTTCTTCGTCCAGCGATATTGGCTTGTAAACTTAAGTTTTCTGCTATAGTTGCATCAATATTAGAACGAAAATTATATTGTTGATAACCCAAGTACATCTTCTGTATAATTAGAGCCTTGATCCAGAAAACCAGCAGAAACAAAATATTTTATCTTTCTCATTTCCTCCAGCTAGGTTTAAATTATGACGTTGTTGAAATCCCCAATCCCTAAAGATCAGATCTTTCCAATCTTCATTTGGATAATTAATCGGGTCAGATCCTGTCCGAAATGCTTCTATTTGCGATTCAGAATAAAATGGATCTAAACCAGCATTGGTTAAGCCCTCATTAAGAACTGTAGCATACTGAATTGAATTCAAAAAATCAGGATAGGCCGTAAAAGCCGTATAAGTAAATTGATTATTATAACTTAATTCTGGTTTTTGAAGCGTTCCTTTTCTCGTTGTGATTAGGACGACACCATTTCCTCCCTGTACCCCATAAACTGAGGCAGCAGCAGCATCTTTCAATACAGAAATGCTTTCAATTTCATTTGGATCCAGATCATCTATATTTCCAGGAGAGCCATCAACAATAACCAAAGCATTTCCGAAGTTTCTGACTTCAAATGAAGAGCCGCTAAAACCAGGCTCCCCACTACCTTGCCTAACAAACAAACCTGCAGCCAATCCTTCAAGCGCATTACTTACTGTCGGAACCGGTAACTTTTTCAAGACCTTTTCATCCACTACAGAAACAGCAGATGTTAATTTGATTTTTGATTGGCTTCCATATCCAACAATTACAACTTCATCCATAACAACTCCCTGAACCAATTGTATGTCGATCACTTTTCGATTTTCAATTAAAACCTCCTGATTGGTGTATCCAGTATAAGAAACCACTAGAGTCTTCACTTCATCACTAACTTCCAAACTGTAATTACCATCAATATCAGTTGCTGCACCTTTAGCCGTCTCTTTTGTCAATACCGATGCACCAATCAAGGGTTCTCCAGTTTCCGAATCTGTAACTTTTCCGGTAATTTTATTTTGTGCATACACAAAAGTTGACAAGACCAATGACAGAATTACTGTCAATGAAATTCTATTTCCCATTCTAATTAATTTTAATTTATTTCACGAAGCTGTTAATCCTGTCCCGTCATTTATTTACGTACTACAAACTTTTTAGTGAGCATCGTTGTTTCTGTACGAATATTCACGAAATATAATCCACTTGTATACTCAGAAGTGTTGATTTTGTATGAATCCGTATTTTGAATATTCACATTAGAGATAATCTGCCCTACCGAATTCAAAATAGTAATTTCTTTATCTTGTGAAATCACTTTTTGTCCAAATATTACGTTTGTATAATCACCACTAACCAAAGTAGGTTGAAGATTAAACAAGGTTTCATCTATCTCTAATCCATTCACTCCAACAGCATCACAACTACCATCACTTGCACAAGAACCAAAACAAGCCATAATAGTCACATCAGTCATAGTCATAGCTGGAGGGAGAAGGCGATCATTAAAATTATCTGGGTCTCCACATGGTAGTCCATCAAGGTCTTCCTTACAACTGAAATCCCCACAAGCACCATTTGTAAAAGTATAATAACTAGCAAACCCCATTGGTTTTTCTTACTGTTATTGTATATGTACCATCTCCTTCAGGATCGACCATTGGATTGTCACCAGGAACTCCAAAATTTCCGCCACCTGCCAAAAATATTCCTCCCGGATCTATTTCAGCAATATTTTCTGTATTTAAGGTAAAAGTGATATCAACAGAATCTGTAGCAATAGTACAGGTTCCATCATCATCACAAGTACCAAAACATGCCTGAATTGTAATATCTTCTGTTACTTCTGGTAGAAACCGATCATTAAAGTTAGCAGGATCACTACAAGGTAAACCTCCTATATTTTCTTTACAAGACCAATCTGGGCAATTACCATTCAAAAATGTGTAGTGGCTGGAGAAACCTACATCTTTTTGGATTGTAATGGTATAAATTCCATCTCCATCAGGATCAAGGAGCTCATTGTCGCCAGGAATTCCAAAACCAGAACCTCCTGCAACATAAAGACCAGTAGGATCGATATCAGTACCAAGTGTTTCTGCATTTAACTCAAAGGTTATGTTTACTTGTGCCAGAATAGAAGAGATAGTAAATAACAAAGCAAAAATGGGTAGAATCTTTCTTTTCATGATGCTATTTTATATTTGTAAGTAAAAAGGGTTTCAAATAAGCTATAAACAAAAGTACATCTCCAAACATATATAAATGACTTTATCACCTCTACATAAATTCGTCAAATTAGCCTTTACTGTTAAAAAACATACAACATTACTACAACATGGGTATCAAAAACCTTTATTCTGTCTGTATATTGACAAAGAATCAAATCCTTCGCTTTTACATCATATCACTTTGTGATACTAAAAACAATCCTTAAAATTAACTAAAGTATAGGTCTTTCAGCTTAGTATTTATTGGATATGAAACATCAATTTGTATTGATTGCTAAATTCCAATGAGCTCAAAATGATTTTTACTATAATCTTGCAGTTTTAACTAATAATGATTGTAATTTTGATCAAAATAAAATCACAGTCATGAAAAGATACGCCTTAATCGTCTTATCAATATTAGTCCTAAATACTTTACAAGCTCAAAAAGATAAAAAGTGGGATGTTGCTAATCCTCCCGGTAATCTCAAAGAAGTCACTATTAGTACCAATGAAGGTACTTGGATGAAT
>CBDICS010000111.1:0-14938 GCA_965277415.1 Saprospiraceae bacterium | reverse complement strand
GTAGCAAAATAGCAATACTTACGGCCTTAGCCTCTTCTTCAGAAATTTCAATATCTTTTGATCTCAATACCTCTATAGCCTGTGTCATCAGATGCATCGCACCTAATGCATGATGAAATCGGGTATGTAAAGCCCCAGGATACACATAGTGAGTAAGGCCAACTTGTTTAATACGCCTTAATCTTTGAAAAAAAGAATGCTCTATTAAATCAAAAATGATCGTATAAGGAATCGTTATAAAACCATAAACAGGATCGTTAAATATTTTCTTCTTATTCATGACTACAATTTACGGGTTCTCCTTTAATAGTTACATAGTATTCTCTTTAAAAAGTAATAAGCTGAAAATTGTTTGCGTTATGGGATAAACGTCAAAGGATCATTTATATTTAGAAGTTGTTCAATAGCCTCCAAACAAATTGAATTATTCTACGTAATTTTAGACAATGATTTATTCAAGAATGAATGATGTGAAACATTCTAAAAACTATCAACCAATATGGAGAAGATAAAAATACTTTGGGCAGATGATGAAATTGATTTATTGAAACCCCAAATGATCTTTCTAGAGAAAAAGGGCTACGAAGTCATTACAGTGACCAATGGACACGATGCACTTGAAGAGTGTGAAGAATCCAATGATATTGATGTAGTATTTTTAGATGAGTCGATGCCAGGATTAACTGGTCTGGAAACACTTGCTAAAATAAAAATATCTAAGCCGAATCTTCCTATCGTCATGATAACGAAGAATGAGGCAGAGAACGTAATGGAAGAGGCAATAGGTGGACAGATATCGGATTACCTAATCAAGCCTGTAAATCCGAATCAAATATTATTGACCTTAAAAAAGATTGTTGATTCCAAACGCTTAGTTCAAGAAAGCACAGCGACCAATTACCAACAGGATTTTCGAAATATTCTGATGGAAATCAATAGTGGCTTAAATTTTAGAGAATGGGGAGAAGTCTATAAAAAGATTATCAATTGGGAGATTAAAATTGATGCTTCCAATACGACAGAGATGAGTGAGATTCTGTCTATGCAAAAAAGTGAAGCCAATAGTGAATTCTCAAAATTTATTGTCAAAAATTACGAGAATTGGATGAATGAAGTAGGAGAGGCACCGATTATGTCACATAATCTTCTCAGAAGAAAGGTTTTTACTGAGTTACAACCTGATGCACCAACGATAATGTTGTTGTTGGATAATCTTCGATTTGATCAGTGGAAAATGATTGAGCCGATTCTTACTGAATTTTTCAAAATACAAGAGGAAGATTTCTTTTACTCTATTTTGCCGACGACTACTCAATATAGTCGAAATTCAATTTTTGCGGGAATGACTCCAGCCGATATCGCAAAGCACTATCCTAACTGGTGGCTCAATGATAATGAGAAAGGAGGAAAAAATATGCATGAGCATGATTTGTTGGCCGAGCAAGTGAAACGTACGTTTAGAAAAGATATTAAATTTGACTATTTAAAAATAACAAATGCTCAAGCTGGTCAAAAATTGCAGGATAACATCCTCAATTATATGCACAATGACTTAACGGTGATTGTCTATAATTTCATCGACATGTTATCTCATGCTCGTACGGAAATGGAGGTACTCAAAGAGTTAGCAAGTGATGAGACTGCTTATCGATCATTGACAAAATCCTGGTTTGAAAACTCTCCGCTTTGGGCTGCTTTACAAAAAGTTGCGGATAGAGACGTTCAATTGATTGTCTGTACAGACCACGGTACGATCCGAGTAAATCAACCATCTAAAGTAGTTGGAGACCGAGAAACCACTACAAATCTTAGATACAAAGTAGGTCGAAATCTTCAATATGAAAGACGTGATGTTTTGGATTTTCGAGATCCTCACAAAGTAGGATTACCTCGGCCCAATGTAAGTTCAACATTCATTTTTGCTAAAGAAGATAAATTCTTTTTGTATCCTAATAATTACAATCACTATAATAATTATTATAAAAATACTTTCCAACATGGAGGGATTTCTCTCGAAGAGATTATTTGTCCAGTCATTAAAATGAGAACGAAGTAGTGATCTTGTTTATAGACTAGGAAGATAGAAAGTGATTATACAAGAGAAGTGGTTTGGGAAAGTCCTAAATCACTTCTCTTAGTATATACATACCAGAATAAAGAAGGTTTAGGCATCTAAATCAATGCAAGGTCGGAATGAAATTCGAGATGGTTCTTATTTTTATTACTCCGTGAATCTAAAAACCCGTCCTTCATTTCCAACGATGTATACCGTGTTATTGATTACATAAACATCATGCAAATCTACATCTGGCAAGCCTCTTATAATTTGCCATTTATCTCCACCATCCACAGTACGCCAGCACAATCCTTTTTCTCCAACGATATATCCGTTTTGTTCATCTACAAAATGAACGGCTAGGAAAGGTTTATCAGATACGCCGATAGCATCTCCTCGCCGTATTGCCTTCCAATTGACACCACTATCTGTTGTTTTTAATATTGTTCCATTATAACCGACCATATATCCAAGCCTAGGGCTAGGAAAAGATATCGATTGATAAAAGTCATCTGAAGTTTCATTTTCAAGCCAGGTTGCCCCTCCATCAGTAGACCTCATGACCAGACCATAGCCAGCTACGTGAATGGTATTGTCATCAGAATAACAAACTGCATTAAGCTGATGCTCAAATGTTTCAACATGTACAGCATTATAATTGGAATCAAGGACCATAATAGCACCTTCTGCAAAAGCAATACCTGCTACTACTACACCTTCATTTCTTTCATTGAAACAAACATCTCTCAAAATATCCCATCTTGGAAGGCGATAGAAGTCCCATTCTTCATATGGTTCACCATCAGCACTAAATAAAGCACCATCTATTCCAACAGCACGACCAATACCTTGATTATTAAAATGAAGGCCAAATAATTGTTTGTCAGCAAAATTATCTACTGTCCAGGATGAACCACCATCTTGGGTTTGAAGATATAAACCATTAAACCAAGTACTGCCTCCTATTGCATGTCCAGTTAGTTCATCTGTAAAATAAACCGCACTAAGGTTTTCACTTGTACCGGTATTAAGTTCTTCCCAATTAACATCAACCTTTTCTTTTTTACAACTAAAAAGGAAAAGACCTAGGAAAGAAAGAATGTAAAGTGATTTTATTGAAACTTTAATATTTGCCAACACTATCTTTAACTAAGTTTTGCTTCTTTTTGGAATTTGCATTATTGGTATCCTTAGCAGTTTTTATTCTTCTAGCAAAAGTAGGAAATGAAGCACTGCCGCTATGGAAAAAATTACGCTCCGATACGATAGGAAACTTATAATGATTCATAAAACTAGAAAAGAAAGCCGATAGTTCTGTTTGATCTATATTTCTAGAGTTTGTTTTGAGGTGATAAGCAATATGATCTATATTCCCACTTTTATCCCAGTAAACATTCAACCATACCCTTATCCCTTTTATATCATAATTTATCTCATCAGCATAATCTTCCATCTCTTCTAATAGAGACAACCATTTATTATACGCCACATCCATGTCGTCATTACATACTTCTATCAATAATTTTGTGTGGCTTTCACAAAGTTTTTCATATGCTTTTTCATATTGTCCAAGAATAAAGGCTTTAGGCAATGAAGTCGTATCAGGCCTTATGTTTATATTCATTCCATTTGTCTGAGTAAGACAAATAAAACTTAGAAAAAGAATAGAGCAAAATACCCTCATTGAACTAAAATTGAATAATGAATTGATTTAATATAAAAATATCACAATGATAACTCGTACTATACCGTTCGCTGATATTACTTTGGGTGTGTGGGAACAACGATTTCAAATCGTTTATAAATTCATTCTGTCGAAAGACTATATCAATTTAAGAGCAGTATTCATATTTATACTTTGTCTAAATCTGGAAGCTATACTCTAAAATCTTAAAATAATTTTCTATAGAACTTACTTGCAATAATAACGAATTAAATAAACATTCTGTTTAAATTTGCGTGTTTTTCATATATAAATAACCGATTTAAATCTATTTTTAACACAATGACGTAAATTTTAACATTGACATTTTATTCGTTTATATTTGATTTAATCGAAAAGACGCCTCTTTTTGTATAAAAATACATTATAAACAGAAATCTAAACTTACTTTTGTTATCAATTTTTTAAAAAACAAAAGTACCTGTTATGAACAGAAACCAATTATTTCTTGTAGTATTTTTTCTTACTGCAAATTTATTTTATTCGTGTACTGATGAATCTAAGATCAATGATACTGAAGTCAGCGATAAAATAGAAACAAATTCATCAATGACTGAACAACAAAAAACAAAGCTGCCAGGCGATGCTTCCTTGCCTACTTCAGCTGAAGAACTAAAAACTTTGATCGCCGCTTCTAAAGGAGATTTCAAATATTCCGTCGAAGACTTTTTCAAAAATCCTGACAAGTCCAGGTATCAACTTTCTCCAGATGGAAATTATTTTTCTTATATGGGCCCTTATGAAAGAAGACAAAATATATTTGTCCAAAAAATTGGAGAAGATAAGGCCGTGCGAATCACTAGCGAAACAGATCGTGACATTGCCGGATATTTCTGGGCTAATGATGATAGAATCCTTTTTATTAAAGACAGTGGTGGAGATGAAAATTTCCAATTATATGCTGTTGATAGTAATGGTGAAAATGCAAAAGACCTTACTCCATTTGAAGAAGTAAGAATTCAAATTATTGATCAACTGGAAGATATTGACGATGAGATTATTGTTGGGATGAACAAAAACAATCCGCAATTATTTGAACCTTATCGATTGAATATTAAATCTGGAGATCTTAAACAGATCGCAGAAAACACGAATCCTGTTGAGCCTATAAATAGTTGGATGACCGATCATAATGGCAAAGTAAGGGTTGCGAGTAAAGTAGTAGGTGGAACAAATTCCACGATCATGTATCGCGAAAATGAAGATCAACCATTTAAAGATGTATTAACTACTGATTTCAGAGAAGGGGTTCAACCATTATTTTTTGATTTTGACAATGGAAATATCGTCTATGCTTCTTCTAATTTAGGTAGAGATAAAAACGTAATCATCAAGTTTGATATGTCTACTGGGAAAGAAGTTGGATCACCTATTTTTGAACACCCAGAAGTAGATGTGAGCAATCTTAGTTATTCAAAAAAACGAAAAGTACTAACTACAATCTCTTATAATACTGCAAAGAATAATTTCCACTTTCTTGATGAGGAGCGGGCCGCTATTCAGAGGCGTCTTGAAAAAGAATTGGGTATGTATGAGGTATTTGTTACGAGCATGAATAAAGCGGAAGACAAATTCATGATCCGTACATATAGTGATCGTTCCTTAGGTGCTTATTATTTCTATGATAAGCATACGGATAAACTGGAAAAAATAGTAGATGTAAGTCCTTGGATTGATGAAAAAGATATGGCTGAGATGAAGCCTATACAGTATACCAGTCGAGACGGTAAAACAATAAACGGGTATTTAACATTGCCTAAAGTTGCTTCTGCCAAACAACTCCCGGTTATCGTTAATCCTCATGGAGGACCATGGCATAGAGATACATGGGGCTTCAATCCTGAAATACAACTTTTAGCGAGTCGAGGTTATGCTATTTTACAAATGAATTTTAGAGGTAGTACAGGATATGGTCGAGACTTTTGGGAAAGTAGTTTCAAACAGTGGGGAAAAACAATGCAAGATGATATTACAGATGGCGTGCAATGGCTAATCGATCAGGAAATTGCTGATCCAAAACGTGTTGCTATCTATGGTGGAAGTTATGGTGGCTATGCTACGCTTGCTGGCGTTGCTTTTACACCAGATCTTTATGCTTGTGCAGTGGATTATGTTGGTGTTTCGAATTTATTTACTTTTATGAAAACCATCCCACCGTATTGGAAACCTTACCTTGATATGATGTATACGATGGTTGGAAATCCTGAGGTAGATAGTACCTTAATGGCCGCGGCTTCACCAGCACTACATACAGATAAGATCAAAGCGCCTCTTTTTGTAATTCAAGGTGCTAATGATCCAAGAGTCAATATTGATGAATCGGATCAAATTGTTCGTTCCTTAAGAGAACGAGGCGTAGAAGTACCTTATCTGGTTAAATACGATGAAGGGCATGGTTTTCATAACGAAGAAAATCGCTTTGAATCTTATAAGGCAATGGTTGGCTTTTTTGCTAAGCATTTGCGTCCCGATTTGAAAGGCTAAGCAAGTTCGGGATTTATCATTCGTTGTTCGGAGTTTTTTTTCAAAATAACTCTGAACAACGAATGATCTTTATAGTGAAGTTGTTTAAAAATAGCTCACTAAACTACGAAACGATCTTTTGCTTCAATACTTCGTTATAAAAATCTCACGTAGCCCTGCTATGCAGCGATTTTAAAGCCTCGTCTTGAAACAAAATATCTGTTTCTCGTAATAGCAGCCTTTTTTAAACAACTTCAGTCTTTACTCCTATCTTTGTACAACAATTTTTCTTGTCAATACATTTTCAGCATTCATAATTTTAAGTAGATAAACCCCATCTGGGTAATCTTCTAATGATACCTCAAATCTTGTATCTCCATTTCGAACTTGCCTCAATAGTCTTTGTCCATTGATACTATAAACTTCTACATTCAAATCATCAGGCAAGGCTTCCGATAAACTTATTGTTAACAAACCCTTAGTCGGATTTGGTCGGATGTCAATAAGAGCATTGCTTAGTGTCCCTATATCATCAATTATAATAGTTGTAAAACTTCGAACAACAGATTGTGATCCGCCACAATCTCCTTCTGCGTTTATTCTCCAATAATAAGTTGTATTATCAATCAATTCAGTAGGGATAGTATATACTGTGATATTAGTTGTCGTCGTCGCTACGATATTACTAAAATCGATATCTGTAGATAGTTCGAATATATACTCGTTTGCACCTGTACTTGGTATCCAAAGAAACTGAGGTGATAAAGAGATTTCAGTTGCATTATCAATAGGCATATTCAATGATGCAGGAAGCGGTGGTGCTTCTAACACAATCGTTAGATTACTTGAATTAGAGTTTGTACCATCATCAGCAATGATTGTTATCGAATAATTTCCTCCAGGAGCAGCCTCTAAATTTTCAATACTAATATTAATTGAAGTATTAGGTGGCGCCGGATTTTGACTATATGAGATCGTTGCTCCTGCGGGCAAACCCGAAGCAGAAAGCATTGCTCCCGAATTAGAAAAACTACTACCAAGGCTTAATGTAAAATTTGCTACTTCCGAATTGCAAATAGCAACAGTAGAAGGACTTACTGATATAGAGACATCAGGAGCCGTTAAGAAACTAGATGTACTTGAGAGGATTTCACCACAAATATTGATCGCAGTAACTCGCCAATAATAAGTCGTTTCGGGTTCTAAACCGCCAGAATTATATGCAGAATTTACTACGGTCGCTTCTTTAATAATATTCGTAAAAACTTCATCGGTTGCTATTTCAATATAATAACTTGTTGCAGAAGCAACCTCTGTCCAATTATAACTAGGATTATAGCTTATATTACTTGCACCATCAGCAGGCAAAACTAAACTGGGCGCTTCAACAGGGGTATCGATTACAGATAAGACTAACATTTGATCCACCATATTCACACTATCTGCTGCTGTTGTATTAAATATATAATCATCAAGTGCTAAACTACTAAAATTACTAAGCGTAAGATAAGTCGTGTCTCCTGGAGCAACTGGATTCGTACTAAATGAAAAATCTACCCCAACTGGAAGTCCTGAAAGTTCTAAAGTCACCTCACTTACAAAACTCAAACTTGGGATGAGTGTATAAACCGCTTCTCCATCTGGACAAGCATTTATATTTGTTTGTACAGTTTCAATAGAAAACGTACAAAAACTTGCCTCTATTCCATCTATAGTTACTATACCTGTATCATCTGGATCAAGCCAATCTCGTAATCTCGAAGAAGCAGATCCTCCATTCCAGGATGTAGCAATAGCACCATACCAATCAGAAGAATTGTTACCACAAGCTGCTCCTCCTCCATGCAATTGTCCAACGACTCTTTCATTTTGATCAAAAAGAGGTGATCCAGAAGAACCTGGTTCTGTTGTTCCTAAATCCCAGTCTACTACTCTTACATGTGTAAAGTTAGAACTTGGTGCATTTCCGAATCCATTAGTCATTATTAATGGATTATTTTCAAAACTAATTCTTTTCTCTTCTGTATTAGGGTGATGGACACAAACAGCAGAAGTAGGCGGTTCTCCTCCATTATCCCAACCCGCTAAGAATGCATTTGCAGTTTCACTAACGGCATCGTCTAATTCAACTAAAGTAAAGTCTGAATTGCCTGATCCTGCACGAAAAATAGAACCTGAGTTAAAATCATTAAGTACACCGTTTCCATTCTGACCACTTGCTGTTGATCCTGGTTCGCGACATGTACTATTTTGATAATTCCAATAAGCCACCAGAGATGCCGCATTTCCACTGTTAATACCACAATGATTAGCAGTCATAAAATAAGGTGTACAATCCTGTGCTGCATTATTTACTAAAAAACCAGTACAAAAAACGCCACCTCCTAATCCAATGACTGCAACCGACTGAATAATATCTCTATGCTCTTCTATCTCTGGAAAGCCATCATCTACTCCACAAAGCACATCCACGTTGCAAGAACCACTTAAAAGGCCTCCAAAACCCAAAAAGTCATGATTAATACTCGTTAATTCTAACTGTAGTAAAGATTTATTTTGAATAGGTACTTGAACTTCTATTACTAACTCATCAGCAGGAAAGATAGGTGTCCATAATTCTTGATGTTCTTCATTGTCTGCCGGAGAAAAAGGTCCCGTCACCCTTTGCTGATCCGTAGAGTATATCACTAATATCCCACCTTCTGGCATAAAATATTTAGTAAATCCCAGATTAATAGATTTTGCATTTTTAGAATGAACTTTAAGCCTCCAGACTGCTTTCCCACTTGGTGTATAATCCCAAGTCCCGTGTGAGTCAGGTGTAATATTAACAGGAATATTAACAGCAAATTTAGGAGCAATATTAGGCCCTCTCCGATCTAGTTCTACTTGCATAAGCAGATCATTATTTTGGCGTGGAAGAACAAGGCGTTCCACATCATCTAATGAAGAAGTGTGCTTTGCAATTCGCCAATCATTCTGGGCATTTAAGGCATAAGTTAGAAAAATGAAAAGGGTTAATATTTTAAATTTCATAAGTAGAATAATTAAGATTAGTTATTGTTTAACTCCTAAGACAAGGCCATTGTAAAGTTACATTTAATAAAAAAGACCTGCGAATTTAGTTAATCTAAATGCGTAGGTCTCCTGACAATTATATAAGTTATTATTTTTAAATAAGTATTTGCCCAAAATAGGTTATAAAAATAAGTGATACTTAAATGTCCAAATACTTACCTCGAAATTATTGTGCCATAAATATTGCATTACTTAATAAAAACTTACCTTGTCTCCAAAAGCCTCTATAGGTTGGATTATCCACCATATAAATTACCTTTCCACTTCCCATACTTTGAGTGCCAAGTACGACAGTTTCTTTCATTCGTTTTTTGACATTTGCTCCAGCGAAGCCTAATACGGTTAAATCATTTGGTATATATCCGACATTCCACCCATCCTCGAGTAATGCATAGTTTGCAGAACTAGTCTTTAATGAAAAGTAGTAATCAGGCAGTCCAAATGCTAGTGGATG
This sequence comes from Saprospiraceae bacterium, assembly GCA_965277415.1. Lineage (GTDB taxonomy): Bacteria > Bacteroidota > Bacteroidia > Chitinophagales > Saprospiraceae > JAHDHW01. The sequence continues at coordinate 5,164 of CBDICS010000111.1, read as the reverse complement.
AGTATTATCTATTTTTAGCTTAAAAATAGCTCCTGGCATCTGATCGCTAATGGAATTCCGTTCCTGATCACCATAGTTTTCTAATTTGTGATTTGTTTTTCTAGCTTCTTGTTCTGCAGAAGACATTTTATTTTCTTCTTTACTTTTTCTTTTTATTTCAAAACCATCCTTACCTGCGAGAGAAGAAATTGCTCTGCCTATCGCAATAAGTCGCCCTCCTTTAGATATCCAATTTTTAAGTTTCTCACTATTGCTTTTATTCAGATTATAGCTTCCTTCCTGCATAAGAATGACATTATAATTATCAAGGTTAGCATAAGCAAACTGCTTATCAGAAAGCATGGTAACTGGGTAATTCAAATCTTGTTCGAAATAATGCCAAGTATGCCCAAAAGCGTTTCCAGAAACTCGATCACCATAAAGCATCGCAATTTTGGGCATATTTAATAGCATCATATTAGCAGATCCTAAATCATGTCCTTCATCTGCTAATCCAGTTTTTGCGGGGATTAATGTTTTCTCATTTTCAGCAGCAATAGATTGTACAATTTTATCAAAACTATTATTCTTTCGATTATCAGCTCTCGTAATTACTAAAGTTCCTGCTGGATAAGAACTCCCTGAAAGCTTAAATGACTTGGCTGTAGTTCTTACTTTTATGCCACTATTCAATAATTCTCCTAAAAACCTAGCATCTGCCAATGATTGCCAGTGGGCGAGGTATGCATAAGGTTTTCCATAATTTGTAGGCGCTGCAAACGGATCAAGAGTATAATCACTTTCAGGGTTTAGTCTTTGAGTACTTGCATATGCTTCTAATCCTAAGGCATGAGGAAGCGACCAGGCAGTGATATCATAGGTAAGAGAATCTATTAAAAAAGGATCGGGTTCAAAAAGAACTTGAGTCAAAACACCTTTAGCCTGATAAGCACTAATGACTAGGTCATTTGGCTTTATATCATAATTTGTTTTGCTATTGGAAATATAATTATAAACGCTTGTGCCTTTCTTTGCTTTTCCAGCTTTGCCATATTGAATTCTATGTTTGTCCATAAAAGCACAAAGTGATTTTAATTTAGCTTTATTATTAGACGCTGCGATGATAAACGTTTTATAATTCCCTTGTGGTTGATTAATTGAAGCTTTAAAATAATTCTCAAAATTGCTTATTAATCTATCTGCATTTTTTGCACTGATTTCAATATTTGAAATACCAGTAGCTACATGATGATCAATTCTGTCTTGGATAGTTAGTGTGTCTCCATTATCCATAAGTATTGCTCTACCTGCTCTTGAGTGGCCAGCTTGCTCGTGTGTCATCCCTATTGCACCATTAAATATCGGATAAGTATCTCCATAACTAGGATAAAACAAATCAAAGACTTCTTTTGTAAAGTAAAGCCATCCATTTTCATCAAAATAATGCGCATGGTTTTTTCCTATATCATGTTGAAAATCACTCTGCCAGTCTGTTATAAATTGATGATAAGGTTGAGCCGCCGGTGCAAAATAATAAGGAGAATTGTGCCCTTGTTCATGATAATCAACATGAATATGTGGCATCCATTGATGATATATTTCTAGTCTTTGTTGTGTTTCTATTTGTGTTTGCCATGCCCAATCTCTATTTAGATCAAAAAGATAATGATTAACTCGACCTCCTGGCCATGGTTCATTATGTTCTCGGGATTCAGGATTAGGATTAGGAATGAGGTTTGAAGTATTCCAATTCCAATGTGTATACCTAGAATAGCCATCCGGATTAATAGAGGGATCCATGATAACTATTGAGTTTTCCAATAAAGCTTGCACTTTTTGATTATTAGGGCGGGTCAATTCATACACTGTTGCCAATGAACTTTCAGAGCCTCCTGCTTCATTGCCATGCACGCCATAACTTAACCAAACGATGGCTACAGGTTTATATTCAGAGGGTTTCCCTTCCATCAGACCTGCCCTCTTAAGGTTATCAGTTCGAATAGTTTCAAGGTTTTTTAAATTCTCTGGAGAAGAAATAATGGCCCAAATAAGTGGACGCTTTTGATTAGTTTTCCCATATTCTCTAAGAATTACCTGGTCGCTATTCTCCGCAACATGTTCAAAATAATCCACCAATAGATGATGTGGCGTAAAATGCTTCCCATAGTCTGTAGGAAGAAATGCTTCCGGTGATTGTAATGTTTTTTGACTTAAAAGATTCGTATTAAAAAATACTGAAATGAATACTAAAAAGATAGAAACTCTCATCTGTTTAAAATATTTTATTTTTTGCACGTCACGGAACAAAATTAATGATAAGCTACTTTGGCATTCTCTGAACTATTCCTCCTACCTAAAAAACAGCCTCAGCAATACGTCTTATTGTTTTAGCATCTCCCATTGTATAGTAATGCAGACAAGGTACGCCCAGTTTTTTCAACTCTTTAGATTGTTCTATACACCACTCAATACCTACTTCTTTAACAGCTTCAGGTGTTTTAGCTTTATCAAACTCTTTGGTCAAAGCATCAGGAAGATTAACATGAAATAACCTTGGCAGTGAATTAAGTTGATGTCTTTTCGTAATGGGCTTCAATCCAGGAACAATTGGGACATTAATGCCTTGTTCTTTGCAGGCTTTTAAATAATCAATATAGCATTGATTATCAAAAAACATCTGTGTCACAATATAATTAGCTCCAGCATCAACTTTATCTTTTGTAAACTTTAAGTCAGATTGGAAATTAGGCGATTCAAAATGCTTCTCTGGATAACCTGCTATACCAATACAAAAATCAGATTTTTCTCCATTTTCAATATTTGAATCCAGATACTTACCATTATTCATATCAGCGACTTGCTTCACCATATCAATTGCATATTTATGGCCATCTGGTTCAGGAATAAACTTACCATCAAATTTTCTGGCATCTCCCCGTAAAGCAAGAACGTTCTTGATATTTAGAAAATTAAGGTCAATGAGTGCATTTTCTGTATCTTCTTTGGTGAAGCCTCCACAAATCAAATGAGGAACTGCATCTACTCCATATCGATGCATAATTGAAGCACAAATACCTACCGTTCCAGGGCGTTTTCGGATAGCAATTTTTTCATAATAACCGCTTGGTCTTTGTTTATAAATAAATTCCTCCCTATGGTAAGTCACATCAATAAAAGGTGGTTTAAATTCTATTAAGGGATCTAGTGTATCAAAAATAGCTTTCATTCCGCCTCCTTTTAGAGGTGGTAAAACTTCAAAAGAAATTAATGTTTCTCCTTTCGATTTATCAAAATATTCTGTAACCTTCATTATTTGCTTTGCTTTGTAATCATTAGAAGCACAAAGCTACAAATTAATTTAAACTACAGGTCGTTTGATCTTTGATATTCTTATTTTAACTACTATGATTACTGTGGTTGGCAGAATAAATTTAGAGTCTATTAAATTTATTTATTCCCTATCCCTTAACCATTTGAAAGGGATTATTTACCTTTTTTCTTTTTCTTTTTATAATCGCCATTCTGCCATGCATCAAAGAATTTTTTCCAAGAGATAGGATTAAATATATTCATTGGTGGGGTCTGTCCGATATAATAATACTGTCTGGATTGTTGTCTTAGATAAAAATCTGCATGTTCATTCCCATCAATTGCCACTATTTCTCTACTCCTGGTTAATGCATCTTGAGCAAGATTTTCAACTGCGCGTTCCTGCATTTCTTTAGAAACATCCATTGCTAGGAATTCCAATTTAAAATGATCTTTACTAGGCCAAGGAAAGACGATGGTTTCAGGTAAGTTGATGGTATCTTGACTCATCAATTGGATCAATGAATATCGACTATCAGTCAGAGAATCTGGAATTTCTATTTCTACAGTTTTATACCCTACAGCAGAAAAACCAATACTGTCTCCTTTTTCAACTACAATTGAGAAAAATCCTTTAAAGTCGGAATAAGTTCCTCTTCCTTTATTTAAGATATAAACATTGGTAAAAGGGACAGGATATAAATCAGCATTACCACCGTCTAAAACCATTCCTGAAAATTGGATAAGGTTACTATCAGGTCTTTCTTGTGCTTCAACAGTAGTAAAAACAAAGCTTAACAATAGACTTAAGGAAAATAAATATTTCATCAATTTCTTTTATACATTTTTGAACAACTTCAATATTAAAGATACAACTTTCTTCAAGTTGCAAGGTATTTTATAGATACTTATAACAGACAGATGGTTGTATCTTAACGCTTTTTTAACGAGAATATCCTTCTGTATCGGTAAAATTGCTTTAAAATGACTAATCTATATGCTTCAATCGTTTCCTTTAGCTATTTAGAGCATAATAGAAATTGACTTAATATCTATCCATCTAAATCTAGATATTTTCACTTATACATTCATTATAAAAACCAGATTTCGGTTTCAGCCAAAATCTGGTTTTCACAATGAATCTAAGGGCCTCTTTAAAAATTATTTATGGGCTACCTGACGATCAGACCTCAACCACAAACTCTAAAAGCCAACTGCTAGTTCCAATACTTCTTGCATGTGTTTGACATAATTAAATTTAAGGCCTTTGATATACTCCTTATTAATTTCTTCAACATGTTTTTCATTGTCCTGACAAAGAATAATTTCTTTGATACCTGCACGCTTAGCAGCAAGAATCTTTTCTTTAATACCCCCTACCGGAAGTACTTTCCCTCGAAGCGTAATTTCACCTGTCATTGCTAAATGCGGTTTGACTGGCCGTTTATTAAATACGGAAGCTAAAGCTGTCAGCATCGTAATACCAGCAGATGGGCCATCTTTTGGAATAGCACCTTCGGGCACATGAATATGAATATCTTGAGTTTCAAATATTTCGGCATTGAGTCCTAAAGATTCGCCATTAGACTTTAAGTAGCTCAAAGCTGTTGTAGCAGATTCTTTCATGACATCACCTAAGTTTCCAGTAAGAATCAATTTACCTTTACCTTTGCTAAGACTAGACTCGATAAATAAAATATCTCCTCCTACTTTTGTCCAAGCCAAGCCTACTGCAACCCCATTGGAATGTTGTTCTTGGTATGCTTCTGAGCTAAATTTACTAGGACCAAGTGCATCTTTGACTTGAGCAGCTTTTATTGTAACATTATAGGATTCCTCCATTGCTACTTTTTTTGCTGTATTCCTCATAATACTA
>CBDICS010000110.1:0-85465 GCA_965277415.1 Saprospiraceae bacterium | reverse complement strand
ACCCCTGGCAACAGAAAGCTTTTGACAAAATATGGCAACAGACACATAGTCGCATTATTGCGGATCATGGAACTGGTAAATCTCATTTTTTACATTATGCTTTAATCAATGCTTTATCCAATGGTTTAACTAATATCGTACTAGTAGATTCGACACATAGGATTAAAAAAATCAGGAATGAATTATCTGCATATGGTTTGGATCACCTTATGTTGGATATTACAAACCCTGAAAAAGATTTAGCCAAAATAATAGAAGCCCTTACCTATAAAAGTTCTCTTCCCAAAGAAGACTTCGACGAATCTTATTATAAGTATTTGGTCAACCTTTGTAATCGACATAAAGGTAGATTAGATACTTCTTTTCAAATTTTTGACAAAGCTATTTTCGACAAAGCTAATTGGCAAGAACTTGTTGGAAACTACCTACAATACAATCGTATTGAAAAACACGAGTTACTAGATAATTTATTGGATGCAAAAGATTTCACCTTTCATCCTACGGAGTATCTATCAATGAAAGAAGCTGTAAATACCAGTGAACCATTATATAGGGCAATCAATAGTTTAAAGCATCCTCTACATCTTTTTCATCCTGATATCTTTCTTGAAAAAACAAAACAAGAAGCTAGTACTTATATTATTCAACAAATTAACTTATTTCATAAGAAGTTTGATGAACTCCACCGCCGCTATGTTTTAAAACAACAAGATTATGCAAAAGACCTCCGCAATATCCAAGAGACCTTTTTTCAGGAAGCTTTACTTAAGATAGAAACCTTAAAAGATCTAATAGAAGATAATCGAATCCGTTATGAAAATGATTTTGAGGATAATGGCCTTTTTCAGACTGGTAAGCTCAAAGTATATGGTGTTTTCTCTGGAAAGCATAAGAATATTCTCAATGCGATCAATCTTATCAGTGAGTCATTTAAATCTTTCAAACAATTTCTATTAGATGAACCAACTGGATATTTTGAAGCGATTGTCAATAGCGATGCGGCTTCTATCTCTAAGATTTCTTTGCAAATTGATGAAATAGAAGATCATCTTTATGAATGGCATAGTACCATGCCTAAGCAACTACAGGAATCCTTACAAAGACTGAATACTAAATCTGTTCATTCAAGTCTTGATTATGAAGAACAAATTAACGAACTGGAATACACTTTAGATATAGCCCTTGAAGAATTAAATACTTCTGGCTTATACCATTATCCGCTTCAAAACAGAATGCTGACTATTCCAATGCGTCAAATATTCATACAGGATATTATTGACCAACTTCAGAATTCTAAAAATAATTTGGGAAGTTTTAATGCTTTTTATGATTGGCAAAGACATTGGCTACTACTTCCTGAGATTCACCGGACACTTCTAAGGGCAATTGTTAAAGTCAATCCCCAAGATTGGAAGATAGCATTTCAGAGTTGGTATTTTTATCAACGATTAAATATTGATTTTCATTTCAAAATGCCAAAAAATGAAACTCCAATTTTAAATTTTGAAAAAGATATTTTAGCATTAAATAAAATTCTTCCTATCCAAATTCGACAACTGTGGAAACAAAGGTCTAGTCTCAAAAAAAAGCGTAAAGAACTTCATGACTTAACGCTTACTAAACTTTTTAATTCTGATTTTGAAGTATTAAGCCAGCAATTTCCTTTAATCGTCATTACCAGTCAAATTGCAAATCAGTTAATTGTCAACAAATCCTTGGAGTTTAATTTGGCTTTTATTTTTAAACCCGAGTCATTATCCAATGAAGACTTTTATTTCCCTGAACAATTGGCGCAACGATCCATCACTTTCGATCAAATAGATACTGAAGAGCAAAGTCCTTCTGGTAACAAGAGCAGGTTTAATTATATTCATAAAAAGACCCCCTACTCTATTTTCAAATTGGCTAATCATCTGATTTACAAAGGAAAAAAGAATCTAATTAATAGTCATAGCAAGGATCAGCCTCCGTTTTCTGTAAAAAAATTATCCGGACAATTTCGACAAGAAATCAATACGAAAGAAGCTGACGCGATCATTCAGGATTTAATTCAGTTAATCGAAGTGTCAAAAAATAGGATTCCTCGTATAGCGATCATTTGTACTTCCATAAATCAAAGAGATTTTATTAATCGAAAAATCTTTCAGCTTATCTCCAGTGGCCAAAGTGATACCCGACACCTGAAGCGCTTAGTAGAGAAAGGATTTAATGTTTATCATATAGGAGAAAATTTTAAAAACAATTTTGAGGTTTTATTTTTCTCATTGGGTATACATAGTTTTACTTATACAGGTGCTAATGGATTATTAAATTTCTTAAATAGCAAAACAGGTTATAAAACATTAGAGGGATTAATCTCTGCTAATTATACGCACATTTATCTATATCATTCTATTCCCGATGAAGTAATTGACCAATACCTTTCTTTTAAAACGAAGAAAAGTACTCGATTGATTGCCTCTTGGATTAAGTATGCAACAGCTGTAGTTTCGAATGACCTTCCGACTCAGAGTAAAATATTAGAAACATTCCATCAGAGCTCTGCACCGATTGAAAATCGTTTAACGATGGAAATCGCTAATGAACTGGCTCCTTTTATTGGCAAAAATAGAATTCAACTCAATGTTGATTTTAATGGTATAAGACTGCCTTTAGTTATTCTTCCGGCTAAAGAAAAAGGGAAAAAAATAGCTATCCTAAGCGATGGTTTCTTAGAGGTCAAACACAATAAAGCCCACCTTTGGAATATAGCTCTTTTGAGGCGTCTAAAATCAAATGGAATAAAACCAGTCTTGATCTGGTCTTCAAAATGGTATGAATCTCCGGCATTAGAAGCCCGAAAACTAGCAAGTACAATTTTAAAAATGAACAAAGACGAGGAAAATTAATTTTTTCCCGAAGTCAATGTAGTATTTTTTACGACAGTGTCATCACATATAATTTTTTCGCCGCAAAGATGCTAAAGCACAAAAATATGTAGCAGTATACATCTTTGTGGCAAAAGAATTAGTACAGATTGAAACAAGTGAATAGCCTTTATATCTTAACAACAGCCACCACCATCATAAAAATAAGTCGATTCAGTAACATGAATATCTTCACGTCCAAGCCCCGCTAAATCTCCCGCTGTTTTATCGCATACTGCCAATGGTTGTTGTTGTAATAATACATGGCCTTTTTCATCATCAAAATAATCCTCATTACCATAGTAGATAGCCGATTTCCCTGTAAAGACACAAGGTCCATCCGCTGGCATTGGGTCTTTGATTGCACAAACTTCCACACTTTCGATAAAAATATTTTCATCTGTCGCATAATGATTTGGAGATAAAATCCGGTAAGCTCTTTTTGCCCGAATTTCTACCGTTCCAAATCCAACATCAGTAATCATTTTTATATAATCTTTCAATGGAATAGAACCACTCAAACACAGTGCACGCAAACGCTCATCTGCTCTAAGGTGATCTGGCATATCTTGATCACAAATTGGGTCAGACATGACCAGGCGACCATGTGGTTTTAGAACTCGATACATTTCTTCGAGTGCCTTTCTCAAATCTTCTTCTTTAAAAATATTAAACAAGCAATTTTGAGCAGCAACATCAATAGAATTATCTTCTACTGGTAAATTAAGTGCATCTCCCTTTTTTAGATCTACAAAATCAGACTTAAACCAAGGATTCTTCTCTTCAGCCTCTATAAAATTTCTTCTGGATGCCTCCAACATTTCATCTACTACGTCTACTCCAATTACACCATTTTTTTGACGACTAAAATAAGAGAATTGTAATAATTCCATTCCTCCGCCAACTCCAACGTATAAAATTTTGGGTTCATTAACTAAATCTCGCGGATGAACTGTACTTCCACAACCATAGTTCATTTGCAGCATAATACTAGGAATATCCAAGCCTGGCAATTGCCATACTGGAGTAGTTGTACAACATAAACCTACATCAGGCGTTTCCGCCGCTTTCTTATAGACATCATGTGTCGTTTCTAAATAAGACATAATTATTTGTTTCTTCCGCTGCAATCTGAGTAAATTAGATATTTACAACTGACGCAAAGTAATGCGGATATCGTGAATGAAAATTTAATTAGTAATGGCATGTTTTGCCAAAGACAAGCTTAAGGGATACGCAATAAATAAGGGGGTGCTCTTAAAGAAGTAGGATACTTTAGATAGAAAAGTAATTTTATACTTTTATTGAATACAATGAGTATTCGTTCTACAAAATGTATTATTTTTTCTAAGCGCTTTTTTACAGGATTAAACTGAGTAAGCGACTCTAACACTTTATTAAAATCGGATTCATTATCAATATCAATAGCAGTCTCAAACAATTCAACTGAAAATTCATACTGATTTGCAAAATTTAGAAAATCCTGGCTCAGTTTTTCTGTTGTCCAATCAAAGTTTACAAACTGCTTCCGTTTATAGGCTGATTTTGACAGTCCAATTAAGTAGAGACCGCCATCCACAGCAGGGCCTAAGACCATTTGCCTCTGGTTCAAGGCCTTTTTTGCATTCCTAAGCGTCTCTTTTGATATTGCCAGGCAGTCATTTCCTACTGCAATTACATTCTCGAATCCTTGACTAAAAATTGATTCAAATGCATTCGCTATTTTATTCCCAAAACCGCTCCCTTCTTGATTACTGTGTACAAAAGTAGGAATCCCAGTCTTTCGACAGAGTTTAATAACACGCTTATTTAATGTACTGGCAAGTTCTTGATTTCCTTTTATACCTATATGATCCACAAATACTTTGTGCTTCGCTTCCTGCTTTGCATCACGAATAAAAACTAATATAGCCGTATTATGATCTTTTATAGTCATTAAATTGGTAACAGTATTACGCTTGTAATGTTAAAGCTATTCTCCCCTAAACAATGTCATACTAAAGACAAAGGAATAATTAACAAGTCCTCTACATGAGTAGTTGACCTAAATCAATTAAGGACATAAGCATGTACAAATTGTGTACAGTACTCTTTTACTTGTTTTTGAACAGAACGAAAAGAGTCCATAATCTCTTCTTCTGTTCCTGTAGCTTTTGCAGGATCTGGAAAATTCTTATGGAAGGTATGAGCTGTAGTAGGAAATACTGGACAGCGTTCTTTTGCATGATCACAAACAGTAATGACATAATCAAAATTTACTTCAGCATATTCATCAATATGGTTAGAAGTATGCTTTGAGATATCAATCCCTTCTTCATTCATGACTGCAATGGCTCTTGGATTGACACCATGTGTTTCGACACCTGCACTATATATTTCAGCTTTGCCATCAACCAATTTATTCAAATATCCATGAGCTAATTGGCTTCTACATGAGTTTCCAGTACAAAGGACTAGTATATTCTTCATCGTTTTTTTAATATTAAATTCAATATTTGCGCTGCGTTCATACAAGAATAACAAATCATTGAATGTTCGCAAATACATTTTAAATATGCACTTCTTTTAAAAATGATTAATTAACAACATCCAGATCCTGGATCACAAGGTTCTCCAGCAATGGGTAATGCCGCTAAATTAACTTTTTTCTTAACTGGAGTTCCACAAGTTTCGCCACGATCTATTGCTTTACATTGGGTTTTATCAGCAGCAAGTTTCACAATGAGGTTACCATCCATGATTTCAAAAGATCCGGGTAACATTTGTCGTGTATCAAAATCGTGGTTTCCGAATTCAATTTTGATGTGGCCTTGAGGATGCAAAGCAACAGCACTTTCTACTTGATTTATAATTCCGAGTGCTTTTGATACCTCCATTGCTGTATCACTATCCTTACCTTCTGGTTCCCATAATTGCAAAATAACTTCTGTCCAAGCATTCATTTTTCCGCCACAATCGACAGAAATGATCTGTGCTTGCTTGATTTCAGTTAAATGATATGAAGCGTCAACCCAACTATCGGACTGATATTCAAACTGCAGCCTCAAATTTGGGTTTTCCTGTAATTTTGTTTTAAACTGATTCCAATTCATATTTTATTTATTCATTTACTCTAGTCTTGAACAGATTTTTCATCAACATGTTCATCTTAATTTGATTGCAAAGATAAAATTTATTTCTAAGTCCTCAGCTAAGGGAAAAAGACAATTTTCATGTGGATATGATTTATGTTTCATTCTTTTCTTCCTTTTACATCAAGGTAACCAAAAATTAACATTGAGTTAACATTAGAAAATTAAATTTGCACCGAATTTAAAAATCATGTTCAATATGAAAAAATTTCTGACTCAAATAATTGTACTAGTTATATTACTTAGTATGACAAAACATGCTTCAGCGCAGTTTGGTAAAGGGGTACAATATATGCCTAAAGATTCCAGCTTCACTATGAAATTCAACTTTCGTATGCAAAGTCTTTATGAAGTGACTTATGATGAAGCTAGTGAAGAAACCACTTCTAACTTTTTAGTACGACGAGCTCGTTTAAAATTTGGTGGATATGCTTTTAATCCAAAATTCACCTACAAAGCCGAATTAGGCTTATCAAACCGAGATATCAGCGTCAACAAAGAAGATGGTAATGGAAGAGATGCTGCCAGATTAATTCTAGATGCTGTTGTAAAATGGAAATTCGCTAAAAATTGGACGCTTTGGGTTGGTCAGACGAAACTCCCTGGTAATAGAGAACGGGTTATTTCTTCAGCAAATCTTCAATTTGTAAATCGTTCTCTTTTGAATAGTAAGCTAAATATAGACCGTGACGCAGGTGTTCATCTTCGCGGTAAATTCAAAACTGGAAATGCTGTCATCAAACCTACAATTGCAGTTACGATGGGTGAAGGTAGAAATATCACCGAAGGAAACTTTGGTGGTTATGACTATACTGCACATGTTGATTTCCTTCCAATGGGAGAGTTTAAAAGCAAAGGTGATTATGATTCAGGAGATTTAAAAAGAGAAAGCAAGCCTAAATTATCTATTGGACTTACTTTCGATTATAATGATGGTGCAGTTCGTCAGGGAGGTCAATTAGGAAGCTTTGTTAGAGACTCTACAGGTATTTATGCTGAAAACTCCTTAACTACTTTCTTTGCAGATGCTATCTTTAAATATAATGGTGTTTCTATCATGACAGAATTTGGAACTAAAACAGCCGATAAACAAATTGGCGGACTTTCCAAAAACTTCAATACCGGTACTGCTTTCAATTTCCAAATTGGTTATCTATTTAAAGGAAATTGGGAAATAGCAGGTCGATTTACTTCCCTTAGAAAAGATGATGACTTCTCTGGTTTAAATGATGAGAACCAATACACCTTAGGCCTTTCCAGATATGTCGTTGGCCACAAATTGAAATTCCAAACGGATATCACTAGAATGGAGTTTCCAGGTTCAGAAAATGGAAGATGGCAATTTAGAATGCAAACAGAAATGCAGTTTTAATCCGTAAGAATTTGTATTTGACGAATCAAGGTTCTACCTTGCTAATCAGAAACAAAACGAATTATTATTATTTTTAAACTAAAAAAAATCAACAAGTGGCACTTTCAATAATTGGACAAATATTTGAAATTCTAGGAGCGCTGGCTTTCTTCATTTATGGGATGAAACTCATGAGTGATGGAATACAAAGAGCTGCAGGATCACAATTGAGAAACATCCTAAGAACCATGACCAAGAATAGATATCTTGGTGTATTTACTGGTTTTTTAATCACTGCCTTAGTTCAATCTTCATCAGCGACAACGGTAATGACGGTCAGCTTTGTAAATGCTGGCCTTTTAACTCTAGTAGAGTCTGCCGGAGTTATGATGGGTGCGAATATTGGAACAACGATTACAGGTTGGCTCATATCATTACTCGGTTTTAAGGTGAAACTGGCTCATTATTCTATTCCTTTATTTGCAATAGCAGTTCCAATGTTATTTGCTAATAAAGGTAAACTTAGATATTGGGGCCAATTTATTGTAGGATTTGCTATTCTATTTTTAGGATTAAGTTATCTAAAAGGTGCCGTACCAGATATTAAGAGCAACCCTGAAGTATTAGGCTTTCTAGAAGGTTTTACAGATTGGGGCTTTCTCTCTAGAGTTTTCTTTGTTCTAGTAGGAACTGTCGTCACCATAGTTGTACAGTCTTCTAGTGCCGCAATGGCCATTACACTGACTTTATGTGCTAATGGTCTCCTCCCTTTTGATGTTGCTGCGGCTATGATTCTTGGTGAAAATATTGGTACGACCATCACTGCAGAATTGGCATCTTTAGTTGGAAATACAAATGCAAAACGATCTGCTAGAATTCATTCTTTATTCAATATCATAGGGGTAACGTGGATGGTTATTATTCTACCATTTGTATTGCCTATCCTAGCAGATTTCATGCAAAATGTATTCGGAATTGGTGATCCATTTGATGCGGATCCAGAAAAAGCAGCAGATGCAATTCCATTGGCTTTGGCAGGTTTCCATACTTTCTTCAATTTAACTAATGTTCTACTCTTATTAGCCTTTGTTCCTTGGTTGGTTAAAGTCGCTACTTGGTCTGTCAAAGGCAAAGAAGACGAGGATGAAGTCAAACTCAAATTTATCTCTACAGCAGTGCTCACACCTGAATTAGCAACGATAGAGTTACAAAAAGAGGTCAGCCATTTTGGTGAGATAGTCAGTAGAATGTCTGGATTTATGGGTACGCTATTGAATTCAACAAAAGAGAAGAAACAACTGAAATTGTTGAAGAAGTTGAAAAAGTATGAAGAGATTACCGATACGATGGAGATAGAAATCACGGAATATATCACCCGACTTTCAGATCAGGAAATTACACCTAAAACATCCTTACGACTTAGAAGTATCCTAAATGTTTGTAATGATTTGGAAAGAATCGGAGATATTTATTTTCAAATTTCTAAAACATTTGAAAAGAAAATTGAAGAGAAGGTTTATTTCCTTCCTGAGCAAAGGGAGCAGTTGAATACTATGATTGGATTAGTAGATGATGCGTTTAAAGAAATGATAGTAAACTTATCCAGCCCTAGTTACGATAAAGTTTCAATAGAAAATGCTATAGTTCTGGAAAATAAAATTGACGCTTTTAGAAACAAACTGCGAGAAGGAAATGCAGAGAGATTAGGCGCACCAGATTATAATGTCAAATCTGCAATGGCTTATAATAATCTTTTCTCCTCTTTAGAAAGAGTTGGAGATCATATTATTAATGTTAATGAAGCAATTGTAGGAAAGATATAGGAGAGTCAGGAGGTCAGAGTGGTCAGGAGAGTCAGAGTAGTCAGGAGGTCAGAGTAGTTAGGTAGTCAGGAGGTCAGCGCTTCTGGCTATCTGACTGAGACTGATTGATTCACCAAGTGTGTCATTTTTTATTGCCTCACTTGGTGAATCGTTCTCCAAATTTCAATTCAGATTCTTGTTGAATACTTTTTTAAGTAAACGCTTTTCGTTTTCATGACTTTCCATTTTGCATTAAAGCCATAACTAAAGCATCTTTATAAGACTGTTTAAAACTGTTCTCGTAATTTTTCATTAGATACTAAGCCTAACAATCTAGGTGACTTTTCGTTTTCATGTCATTTTCGTTTTATTACATTTACAAAATATCAATGACACACTTTATCTAAACAATCCCACTCTGACTTACCTGACTTACCTGACCACCTGACCACCTGACTTACCTGACTACTCTGGCCACCTAACTCACCTGTTCCAACAAATATCCAAAAATTGCTGCTCCAATTACAATCCATAATACACTTACCTTTTTGCTGTTAAAATAAATGGCACAAGCGAGTAAAGCAATTAACCAAGCTTTCCAGTCTATCAATACACTCTCACCTAATTGATAAGTCACAACGATCATAATTGCAACAGCACTTATATTTACTGCATCCAAAAATGAAGAAGCAATTTTGGAAGATCGCAATTTTGAAATTAGTGGATTCAAGAACCAGACAAAAAAGAAAGAAGGTAAAAATATTCCAACTGTAGCAGCAATTGCCCCCCCTACTCCATTGATTTGATATCCAATAAAAGTGGCTGTTGATAATACAGGGCCAGGTGTAAACTGCCCAATCGCGATTGCATCTAATAATTCACTTCGAGTCAGCCAACCTAAACCTTCTACGAGTTCCCCATCTAGATAAGCGACTAATACATACCCACTTCCAAATAGCACGGCACCAACTTTAAAGAAAACCAAGAATAATTTCCAGGAATTGACTTCCGAAATGGTATTAAAGAACCAAAGAAAGAAAAAGGGTGCTGCTGAATTAAGGGTGTTTTTTTGAATCAAATTAAACCAAATAATTCCTAATAAACCGCCGCCAAGAATCGCCAAAACTTCTGTTAGCCCCATAAAGTTAGCGATAAGGACTATTGCTCCAATAATTCCTAGCTGCCAATTCTTTAATGCTTTTTTACCAAGCTTATAAATCGCTCCAAGAATAATCGCTAAAACGGCTGGTTTAATTCCGTATAATAAAGATTCTACTTCAGGGATTTCGCCATACTCTACATAGAAATAGGCCAATATACCAGTCAATAGTACTGCTGGAAAAATAAAACAAATCCCAGCAACGAATAATCCTGCAACCCCTGCCCGATGGTAACCGCAATGCATCGTCATTTCTGTAGAATTTGGTCCCGGGATAAGATTGGTCGCGCCCATAAGATCAAGAAAGTGCTCCCTGCTCATCCATTTCTTTTTTGTAACTACTTCCTCTTCCATCATAGAAATATGAGCAGCAGGCCCACCAAAAGCAATAATGCCTAATTTGAAAAATAGTTGTGCTACTTCTTTTAAATTACTGTTCATTTCCTTTTAATCTTGTCTAATAAAAAAATGCTTTAAATATTATACTTAAAGCCTGTGTACAAGGTTTTATAGTTGGGGTTGGAATTTATTTTCTTAGTAAGAATTCTTCTGCAAAATTCGTAACTTAATATCAAAAATCAAAAACATCATATGGACTTTTTCTCCTTCTTCCAAAAAAGACGATTCCAGATGCAGGAAGCTGCACAAAAGCTCGGAATGGAATTCCGAATTACAGATGAATATGGCCTAATTCATATGATGAAAGATTTTGCATTATTTAAAAGAGGCTATGGAAAACGAATCACTAATATCTTATCTAATAAGAGAGATTTAGAACATCCGGATATTCGAATATTTGATTATCGTTTTATTGTTGGAGGGGGAAATAGTACTCGAATGATTAAACAAACTGTATTCTATATACATTCAAAAGCGCTTAATTTGCCTGAATTTCTAATTTATCCTGAGCGATTTTATCATCGGATTGGTGAGTTTCTCGGCATGCAGGATATCAACTTTGAGGCTTATCCCATCTTTTCTAAACAGTATCTAGTACAAGGACCAGAGGAAGACCTAGTGCGTCATGCACTTAATGAGGATATTTTAAAATACTTCTCAGAGGAAAAGAATTGGTATGTAGAAGGGCTAAATTATCTTTTTATTTTTTATAAACGAGGCAAACGAATTCCAGCTGATCAAATCGAAGCATTTTATAAAAAGGGAATAGACGTTTTTGAACTGTTTGACAAAGCTAAATAGCAGTAGTCATTAGAATTATTCATCCAAATGACTACTTCCAAATGACTACTAAAATGTTACTTGATCTTAAAAACCATAGAGTTAATTGACCGTTCCTCCTGATCTCCAGGGCAATTACATTTTATATTATCAAAATATAATATATCCCCTCCCTTTACTTTTTCTAAAAGTGCTTTAGTTTTTTCATTAAACTCTTCAGTATAATTGATGGATTCAATAGGGTCTTCATTTTTAGCGACCCAGGTCATATTATAATTTGTAACTGTACATTTAGCATCATATTCGAAATTATCAATATCTACCTGAATACCTTTGTATTCTTTAATTTTTTCAGCTTGGATATGTCCTCCAGAGCTAAATCCGATCCTCGCTATCGGATCTGAAATACGCTTAACTCTAAATTTAATTTCTTGGAGTGGCGTTCCATCTGCTATTACCCTGATCGTTGCTGTACCAAACTTTGTAGCTCTAGCATTATAATGCCCATTACCATTGTCTATTAAAGTCAAATCATCACTCTCTATCTTAGTTTTTTCCGTAGGTACTCCTGCTATAGCCACGGTAATCGGGTTATCAATACCAATGTATAGAATATTCATCTTGTCAACTGATATACTTGCTGTAGGATAAGAAAAATTTGAAAAAGCGTAAGTCCCTATTATGATCATGAATAGTAAACCAAATAAATAAGCATTGATATTTCTTTTTTTCTTAGGTAGCGTTTGATTCTCCTGAAACAAACGATGGATTCGATAAGACAATTCACTTTTATTACTTTTTGCATTCATAACTAATTGATTTTTATTGTAAAAAAAATATTTTTGAAGGTTAAGCAACGACTCGGCATAAAGTACTTTATTCTTATTGATGCTTATAGCCTGATCATCACAAAGTTCTTCCCTCGCTGCTCTAATCTGTTTAGAAATAAACCAGACAATAGGATGATAAAAAAATAGAATTTCTACCCATGTTTGAATCGTATTGATTAAAAAATCATTGCGTTGAATATGCGCTAACTCATGAAGTATAATCGCCTCTATTTGTTCGGGCGGAAAGCCATTGATCATCCCTATTGGCAGCAGTATGATTGGTTTAAAATGACCAAAGGTCAAAGGAGAAGCAATTCTTGAAGACTGTAAAAAAGTGATTTCTTTTTTAATACCAAGTTTATTTTTTAATGCTTTAAAAACAAACAATTGTTCTTCTAAAAGAGGCTTTATTCCTCGATGTGCCAATCTTTGCATGGCTAGCCATTGAATTAAAAACCGCAGTCCAAAAAATAATATGCCACAAAACCAAAATCCTGTCAAGTATTTCAATACTTTGGGACTCAAATATTCCGGAGTCTGTACCTCTCCTATCGCAGATACTACAGAATAATCCATACTTGATAATTCTGTTTCGGAATCTTGATCAATATTTTTACTAGTCGACTCAGGTTTGGTCAATTGGATAGGAATTGTATTACTAGTCAATTGCTGCTTTTCAAATGGATAAGAAGACCTCAATTCTATACAAAGCCTTAGCATTGAAGAAACGACTATTAAGAGCATCGCTAATATTGAAATGATATGTTTATTGGACGTTTGGGTTTGCTTTAGATAAGAAAGGAGTAAAAACCACAATATACCAATTGCACTGATCTGCCAAATCGAATGCAACATAGTCCATCCAATAGAAGTACTAATCCATTGATAATCTGCCAGATGTAACATATTATTTAATATTAATTGATTAAGAAATTGGGTTTATTAAGTGCTTATTAAATACACACTGTATTTAATACATCGTAAATTAAGTAGTGGCCGGTTTTGTGTTTTCTTTTTTAGGTAGAAAATATTGAATCATGAATGTCCAATATTCAATTTTGAATATAAAGCCCGAGTAATCAGTAGGCTCTAAATTCAATATTCATGATTCGATATTGGACAATCAATATTTTTCCAATTTAAAAAATAGACAGTTTTTATTTTACACTGTATTAAAGGACAGCGCATCAATTTATGTCTTGTCCTTTAAATCTTTCCTTTTTTTCAAAAAAGCCTCTAGTTCTTTCAATTCTTCTTCACTGGTTTTACTATTACCTAATGCATGCATTAGTAAAGCAGAAGTAGAACCATTAAATACAGAGTTTAGTAGTTTATCAAACATTCCTTTGCGAATCGACTTAGGATTGACTAAAGTTTTATATTCATGCGCTTTTCCCGACTGTATCTTTTCGAGTATCCCTTTTTCTGTCATTCGTTGAAATTGTTTTAGAGTTGTCGTATAGCCAATGTCTCTTTTTTTGATCAAGACTTCATGGATTGCACGAATAGTAGCTGGCTCTATTTCCCAAAGAATTTGTAGTATCTCTAATTCGGATTCGGTTGGTATGACTTTTTTATCTTTCATGTTTTTAATATAATGTACAAGGTCATGTATTTTCTTACACTACGTCAACTGTCGTAATCAAATATAAATCATTATTCATAAATATCCAAATATTCTACGTCAATTGTCGTATTAATTTTTCTAAACCCTTCTTTTTTAAGAAAAAATAATGCAGGTCTTTGCAATGAAATGCTAAAGTCAAGCTTAATTTCATAGTTGCTTTTTTCTAATCAAAATCTTATCAAGTAAAACAATAAGAAGGAAACAGGTAATAGCTAGCACCATTACAAAAAGTACTACTTGCCATCCTTTATTTCCCATTGCAGAAGGTTGGACAAATCCTCCAAAAATCCTTGGATAAACAAAAAGTGAAATCAATATACTTATACCAAATGAAAGGCCGTATCGAAAAAAGAAGTCTTTCCAGGCTCGATGAAAATTACGAGCATGCCGATCCCAACGTATCAGACATGCAACTAAAATGACAATTCCCATCACAAAAGCAATGCTTGGATTATCTCCCTCAATCACTCCAATAGTTCGTTCAAGTCCATGCAATAAACCAATAGAAATTGCGCTGTAAGGGCTGCGAATTCGATCAAGACGATCAAAGATAATTATCCAGGCAATGAGTATAAAAAAGAAAAAGAATTGTATCCAATGACTAAGTTGCTCATCGACCCAGTACACTTGATCATATAGTGCGCCTGATTCTATTCCTAATTGGGTCCGAGCATATATTTCAATTGTATTGGTAAAATGAATACCGACACCATAAATATACATGGCCAAAAAAAAGATAGCAATTGTTTTTAAACGCTTAAGGCCTTTACTTAAAACCTCATTTTCATGTGGACCAAAAACGATAATGATTATTTTATAAAGCGCATACCACAAAACAGGTGCATATACCAACTGTTCAAACCAATGGTTGGTGGTCACTCCATGTATCATTGTATGGCATAAGAAGTCGTACCCTAATACTTCACCGAAAAAACCACAAATTATTACTTTATAATGATAGGCAAAACAAATATAGACCAAGTACCAAATCAGCGACTTGCTTTCCTTTGCCGGTATAAGATTAGTTGAGATATATTGAATCTTAGGTACATGAGTTTGTTCCATTTATACTGTTCGAGGCATTATCAAAAAATTAGGCTTGGCTACTACTCAAACTTTTCATCATAAGAAAACCTAAATAAGCTTCATCCTGATTTAAAATTCCTAGTCGGTTATTGGTCATGTGGACATAATCCGCATAAATATTCCATAGGACTTGCTCCTCCTCAGACAATTGTTCTTCAAGCTCCTTAGCCAAAATATAAGAATCATTGCGAGGAGATAAGCCTTTTGATTCCGCTAATGCTTGAAGTTGCAAACTCAATTGTTGGTTTCCTTTTATCCAATTATTAAAAGATTTTGATTCAAAAGGCTCTCCTGACTTAAGATCATCTAAAAAACTCTTATGAAAAGCAATAAGTCCTTCTTTTTGACTTTCGAAAGATTTAGTAAAAAGCGCTACCATTTCTTTCATCTTAATAATGATCTGTTCATCAGGTGTATTATTTTCAAAGATTTCAAAAGATCGAGGCAACCAGTTTTCAAAAATGATATTAAAAAAAGCAATAGTTTCCTTGATATCCATACCAATACTAAAAACAAAACTCAAATGCATCCGAATAGCAATCCCCAAAACATCTTGATAATCATGCTTTTCTTCTTGATTTGACAAATAATCCAATACAGAAGTCGAAGATAATCGAAATTGGATTTCTGATATTTCTAAAGCCGCTTTACCGCCATATCGGTCATTTTCTGGAATATATTTTTCAAAATGCACTGTATTATTAGGCAACCAATGGAATGATTCTGGAAACCCATCTGGATACCTTGGCTCTTCTCTTTCTGAAGGGTTCACACTAAAGTAAGTCGAAAAATGTTCTTCTAGATTTGGTTTTAAGACTTCTTCCAGTACTTTCGGTTCTCCTTTAAAGCGTAATCTTATATGAGGGCCTCGCTCCCAATACCGAATAAAGAAGTATGATTCTGCAATGCCTGTATCCAGTACAGTTTGAATATAAGGTGCTACTGCCTGCCTTAGAAAATCTTCCCAAGGTTCATTATAAAAAAGATGAGCAGAAAGCCAGGATTTGTCTGACGACATAGTAAGTATTTGAAGATGATTTAGTGCTTATCCAATGATCAATAGCCAATTTACAAATTAGTAAGAGACTAAGCAATCTTCATCCAAGAAGTTTGGTGTCTGTTTAAAAATTATGGTTCTCAATAAAGGAATTCGTTCATTAAAAAAAAATGCCCCCTCACTTTCATGAGAAGGCACCTTTTGCTTTGCTTAGAAATCGGTTGATGGTTATTTTTGATCGTCAACTTCTTCAAACTCAACGTCCGTTACATCTTCTGTAGCTTCCTCATTTGGCTCACTACCAGCATCATTAGAAGCTGCTGTAGCTTCTGGTTGACCTTCCTGAGTTGCTTGATACATATCCTGACTTGCAGCTTGCCAAGCATCATTCATTTTCTGAACTGCGGCATCAATAGCTGCAAGGTCCTCAGATTTATGGGCATCTTTCAATTCTGTCAAAGCAGATTCGATAGTTGCTTTTTTATCTTCAGGAATCTTTTCACCATATTCTTTCAATTGCTTTTCTGTTTGGAAAATCAGTGAATCTGCAGTATTAATTTTATCTACTTTTTCACGAGCTTCTTTATCAGAATCTGCATTAGCTTCTGCATCAGCTTTCATCTTAGCAATCTCTTCTTTAGATAATCCAGTAGACGCTTCGATTCGAATATTCTGTTCTTTTCCTGTTCCTTTATCTTTTGCTGATACACTTAGGATACCATTTGCATCCATATCAAAAGAGACCTCAATTTGAGGTACACCTCGTGGTGCAGGAGGAATACCATCAAGGATAAATCGACCTACTGCTCTATTATCCTTAGCCATTGGTCGCTCTCCTTGAAGAATGTGAATTTCAACAGATGGCTGATTATCTGCCGCTGTAGAATAGACTTTTGATTTCTTAGTTGGAATCGTAGAATTCGATTCGATAACAACATCGTATACACCACCCATCGTTTCAATACCCATTGAAAGTGGCGTTACATCTAATAAAAGTACATCTTTTACATCTCCACTCAATACACCTCCTTGGATAGAAGCGCCTACTGCAACTACTTCATCAGGGTTCACACCTTTATTAGGCTTTTGACCAAAAAATTCTTCTACTGCTTGTTGGATTCTTGGAATACGTGTTGAACCACCAACAAGAATGATTTCATCAATATCGCTTTTTGATAAACCAGCATCCTTCAATGCTAATTCACAAGGTTTCAATGTTCGATTCACTAAATCATCAGCTAATTGCTCAAATTTTGCTCTAGTTAATTTTAAAACCAAGTGTTTAGGCACACCATCTGCAGCGGTGATATAAGGCAAATTGATTTCTGTTTCACTAGAAGCAGATAATTCAACTTTAGCTTTTTCAGCAGCATCTTTCAAACGTTGAAGTGCCATAGGATCTTTACGAAGATCCATATTTTCCTGTGCATTGAAAGTCTCCGCTAAGTGATCAATAATGACACGATCAAAATCATCTCCACCAAGGTGCGTATCTCCATTAGTTGATTTCACTTCGAATACTCCTTCTCCTAATTCTAGAATAGAAATATCAAAAGTTCCTCCACCAAGGTCATATACCGCAATGGTCATATCTTTATTACGCTTATCCAAACCGTAAGAAAGTGCCGCAGCTGTTGGTTCATTAATGATTCTTTTGATAGTTAATCCAGCAATTTCCCCAGCCTCTTTTGTAGCCTGACGTTGTGAATCATTAAAATATGCAGGAACAGTCACTACCGCTTCCGTTACTTCTTGTCCAAGAAAGTCCTCAGCAGTCTTTTTCATCTTTTGCAAAATCATTGCAGAAAGTTCCTGAGGAGTATATAATCTTCCATCAATATCAACTCTTACCGTATCATTATCTCCCTTAACCGCTTTGTACGTTGTACGTCCAGCTTCCTCAGCAACCTCAGAGTACCGAGATCCCATAAATCGTTTGATAGAAGAAATTGTTTTTTGTGGATTTGTAATTGCTTGCCTTTTTGCAGGATCGCCAATTTTGCGCTCACCATTGTCCAAAAATGCTACAACAGAAGGAGTAGTTCTTCGACCTTCTTCATTTGGAATAACTACTGGTTCGTTACCTTCCATAACGGCAACACATGAATTGGTCGTACCTAAATCGATCCCTATAATTTTGCCCATTTTAGAATATTTTTAAAATTTTAAATTGCTTAATTTATTTATACAAATAAGAGGAGATCAATACATATGCCATTGCCAAATTCTGCCTTTTTGGTACTTTTTTAGTAAAAATCTGTCAGGAATTACTGCCATTGGAATGACAGAATGACAGAACAGAGCAATGAGGCGCTATTTTTCAATGAGGTGATTATATACTGACGCGAAATGGTTTGGGGAATCTCAAACCATTTCGCGTCAGGTATAGAAGAAGGCTTAAAGTTCTACAAAACTTAAACCTGTATTACATTATAAGTTCCAAAGAAAGAATCCTTATATCAAATTTACTTTTTACTATATTTAAGTTTGATAAACTGAACGTGTTCAATATAAACCTCTACTCAGATCAAAATCGAATCTGTTATTAAGGGACAGCGTATCAATAATTATCCGATTTATACTGTACTAAACATTACAAAAATGAAAAAAACCTTCTTTCTACTTAGCTTCTTAATCACATCCCTAAATTTTATTCTAGCCCAAAAGCTAATCGAATCCAATCCATTAGAGGCAGGTATGTCTCCACAGAAATTAAAACAGTTAAATCCATTTATTGAAAATTACATTGATCAAAATGCTATACCTGGTGGAGTCTTTCTAATTGCAAGGAAAGGAAAAATAGTTTATCATAAATCTTTTGGTAATCGTTCTACTGAAAATACAAGACCTTATCAAAATGATGATATTTTTAGAATTGCCTCAATGACTAAAGCGATTACTACAGTCAGTATCATGCAACTTTATGAGCAAGGAAAGATTGGATTGGATGATCCTATACATTATTATATTCCAGCTTTTAAAAATGTTGTGGTTTTAGATCAATTCAATAATTCAGATTCTACCTATACAACTGTTCCCCCAAAAAAAGCGATTACTATTCGGCATCTTCTTACCCATACATCAGGTATCGTATATGGGGATTTCAGCAGGGGTAAACTTCAGATTATTTACAATAAATTTAATATGACTGGGGTAGGTCTCTCACATGCATCATGGACGACAGAAGAATTGGTGAATAAAATTGCTGAAATACCTTTGGCTTTCCAACCAGGAACAAAATATACTTACGGTTTAAATATGGAGGTACTTGGACGTTTGATCGAAGTTGTTTCAGGTCTTACTTTAGATACTTATTTTCAAAAACACATTTTCGATCCCCTTGGAATGGAAGATACTTATTTCTACCTTCCTAAGGATAAGCATCATAGAATGATTCCTTTGTACACTCAAAAAAATGGTGGCGGCTTACAAATGGCTGGAGAAAATACTGCTGCCTTAGGTTTTGATTATCCAACTAAATCTGGAAGAAATCATTTCGCAGGAGGTGGAGGCCTTTCATCCACTGCTCTTGATTATGCAAAATTTATTCAGGCTTTGGTTAATAATGGATTATATAACGGTCAACGGATTTTAAGTAGAAATACCATTGAAACAATGACAGCAGATCAAATGATTTTATTAAATCGAGAAGGAAATGGTTTTAGCACATTACCGGGGATTTCTTATTGCCTTGGTTTTGCATTGCGCACAGAAGAAGCTAAGGGCTATGGTCCTAAATCTCCAGGTACTTATGAATGGGGCGGCTATTTTAATACTAAGTTTTTTATTGACCCCGAAGAAGAATTGGTATTCGTAGGTATGACTCAAATATTGCCTTTTTATCGAAATGATTTTTGGAATAGAATGTATGCGATTATTTATGGAGCGATTGAAGATTAATCATTAGAAGGAAAGGGGAAGCACTCCAGGCATGTCAAGGTATTTACCCTATCAGAAATTGATAAGAAACTGTATTTAAACATATTAGAGCGTATCGCTGAATTAGCGGTATCAAAATCAATAAAATTTAAATTGATAAGTTTAGAGTAGAAACGAGGTACATTTTATGGAAGATGACAATAGTAAAACAAGGCTTCGAAAAGTGGCAAATGCAAAAATAATTCATGCTAAATTTGTTTTAACTTTAATGGCCGTATTTAGTTTAATCAGTATTATTAATCTACTAACATTGGTCAATGATTCATTCATTCCATCTAAATATTTTATTTCACCAATAATTTCTCAATTCTTATTCATTTTTCCTGCCATCCTTTGCTTTAAACATCCCAAGACTGGATTTGGAATTATGGTCGTGTTAAGTGCTTTAACCTTATTGAGAAATTTAACTTTGGGCGATTTATTATATAGTGTTGTTATTGTTTATGTGCTTATATCTGTAATTCTTGGCTATCGAGCGGTGAATGAAATAAAAGAAATGAACCCGCCTAATCAAAAAAGAGATGATATATTAGATAGTGGAATGTTTTAGCCCTATTTTAATATCTAATGATCATGGCATCATATATTTTTAAAATTAGGCATCGAAAAAACGATAGTCCTCGTTTAGAGATATGCCTAGACATTGAAGTTTTTTTAAGTAGAAAGATACCCATCTCGCAACCTTTTGAAAAAACTAATTTATTAAAAAAAACAAAAATGAAATATTTTTCTTTCTTCCTATCTATTATTGTATTCGCATCGTGTAATTCAAATAATGGAGATTACGATTTTTTTTCAGATTGCAATGGCGCTTTTTTATTTGATTTACAGAAAGAATGGAATTTAAAAGAAGCAAATTTCACAATTGATGGCAATGACTATATGGTTCTTCCTGAAGACTGTCAAAATACATTATGCCCTCAACTTAGCCTTACTTTTCAAGATAGCACTTATGCTTTTAATTATATGATTCCCTTTATTAATTCCGATAATAATTTAGATACTTTGGTTAAAAATGAATCTGGGACTTATACAATAAATTTTTGCTACACAAGTACATCAAATCCAGATATAGCGGATAATTGGAATGGGATTATTCATTTTAAAGGATTTGGAATTGATCCAATAAAGTATAGTTCTAGTTTTAATAAAACCATTAATCAAGCTTTGATTTTATCAGATGTAGAATATGAAAATAGGACCATTGATTTCTCCTTGACAGATTAAGAAACAAAGCGTTTCTATGCTGGCCCTAAACCTCTATTGTCTTCTTCTAGACAATAGAGGTTTTGTTTTTTTAATCTAGCAATTTTCTTTAATCGAATGACATTCTAAAATATTATTCAACGGAGAATATCCAAACTCAGGATTCATATTTTTAGATCTAAAAAAGAAAATCAAAATTGATTAGACAGAATTAATTTATTCCTTTTAACTCAATCATCAGAAAAAAATGAGTTTTTTTTCTCCTTTTATTAAACATTTATCTAATTAATTAAAAAAACAATAAATACTCGGCCCTAATTCCCTAATAATTAATAAGTTAGATCTATTTATTTTTATTTTAGTTTTTTATTTTATATTTTTGCCAAATTGTTAATGAGATTCATATTCCCTGAGTAAAAATAATTTCCGTTTACACATTATATAATCGTTAACAAATTTTTTAAAAAAAATGAGAGATAGATTAACAAAAAATGAGGTTGATGATCTGATTCAAGATTATCAGTCTAAACTGCGTAAATTAAAAATGCAGATTGACTTCGCAAGATCTGCAATTGAAGATTTAAAAAAATTAACTTTCCAAACTTCTTCCAGAGTTGAAATCGTTAGCCGACCTCCAGAAATGGAAATGGATCCTCCTAAAAAAGGTAGAGGCAGACCACGAAAAGTTCAAGTTGAAGCTGATGTCGTAGATGCCCCTAAAAAAGGTAGAGGCAGACCGCGTAAAATTCAAATCGAAGCTGATGTCGTAGACGCTCCTAAAAAAGGTAGAGGCAGACCGCGTAAAATTCAAGTCGAAGCTGATGTCGTAGACGCTCCTAAAAGAGGTAGAGGCAGACCGCGTAAAATTCAAGTCGAAGCTGATGTCGTAGACGCCCCTAAAAGAGGTAGAGGCAGACCGCGTAAAATTCAAGTCGAAGCTGATGTCGTAGACGCCCCTAAAAGAGGTAGAGGCAGACCGCGTAAAATTCAAGTCGAAGCTGATGTCGTAGACGCCCCTAAAAGAGGTAGAGGTAGACCGCGTAAGGTTCAAGTTGAAGCTGATGTCGTAGATGCTCCTAAAAGAGGTAGAGGCAGACCGCGTAAGGTTCAAGTTGAAGCTGATGTCGTAGATGCTCCTAAAAGAGGTAGAGGCAGACCGCGTAAGGTTCAAGTTGAAGCTGACGTAGTAGACGCTCCTAAGAAAGGTAGAGGCAGACCGCGTAAAATTCAAATTGAAGCTGACGTAGTAGACGCTCCTAAGAAAGGTAGAGGCAGACCGCGTAAAATTCAAGTCGAAGCTGACGTAGTAGACGCTCCTAAGAAAGGTAGAGGTAGACCGCGTAAAATTCAGGTTGAAACTGATGTCGTAGACGCCCCTAAAAGAGGTAGAGGCAGACCACGTAAGGTTGCTGTTGTTTAAAGACAACGCATCTAAAAACTGACCTGATAAAAAACATAATAATGTGTCTGTCATTCTCTTCGAAAGGCAGACACATTTAGTCATTGTCCAATATCGCTTTTATAATGACAATATAGTTGTTCGAAAATAAAGGTCTATGAATTTAAATTATCTGGCTTTAATTTCATTGTTATTTTTCTTTTGTTGCAACAATCGAAAAGATAATGCCCCTTCTCTGGATTATTCTATTGAGGACAATCTAATTGTACTTACCACGCTCAATGAAAATATTTCGGAAAGCTCAGGTCTACTTTTTGTTAATGATATGCTCTTGACACATAATGACAGTGGTGATGATCCTACTATTTATAGTATTCCACAAGAAACCAACAACATTAATGATGTCATTAATATTGCCAATGCCTCACATATAGATTGGGAAGATTTAGCCCAAGATAATGCCCATATATATATAGGGGATTTTGGAAATAATAGTGGTCAAAGACAAAACCTTGTCATTTATAAGGTTTTGAAATCAAGTTGGCCAGATGAAGTCGAAGCTGAAACTATTTTATTTCATTTTTCAGATCAAAGTGATTTTGATAATACGAGTTCACAGCATGATTATAATTGTGAATCTATGATCACCTTTGAGGAGTACATTTATTTATTTTCTAAAAACCATCAAACGGAACAAACCAAGCTTTATAGACTTAGCAAAACAACAGGTACGCATACCGCTCAAAAAATTGGAACATTTGATACCGAAGGGCTAATTACAGGTGCGGCAATTGATAACATGACAAATACGATTTGTCTATTGGGGTATAACTCAGATAATGAATCTTATGATCCCTTTGTTTGGATTTTTTATGATTTTGAAGGAAGTGATTTTTTTGGAGGCAGTAAAAAAAGAGTTAACCTCCCTTTTCATACTCAAATGGAAGGAATTTGTCATAGAGGTGAAGGGCAATTTTTAATATCCTGTGAAAACGAAAATAGCAATGGAGCACATCTATATTTATTTGATGCTGAAAAGTGGAAAGAGTAATTTCCTAAGAGAGACTCAGAGTCTCTAAATTTCTGCGTTTTATAAGACACCATCACTCATTTGTTTTGCATATAAGTAAGAATTCAAATAACTTGTCTAGAAGTTATTCATTAACAAAAAACATAATGTGAGGTCTTTATTATCCATTTTACTTTGTCTTTCCTTTCTTTCTACTTTCGCTCAACTAACGATAAACGAAGTCTGCGCAGATAATGAATCCATTATAGCCGATGAAGAGGGGGATTATGAAGATTGGATAGAATTGTATAATAGTGGAAATACAGCTATCAATTTGAATAACTATTTGATAAGCGATAACCCAGACTTGCCCAATAAATGGAGCTTCCCAAATGTTGAAATTCCAGCGAATGGTTTTTTATTACTATATGCATCTGGAAACGACTTGATAGGGCAAGAATTACACACTAATTTTAAAATATCTAAAGATGGGGAGACCTTAGTGCTTCTTTCTCCTGAAATGGAAATTATTGATGAGCTTGTAATTCCACCTTTAGAAGAAGACCATTCTTTTGGTCGTCAACCAGATGGCTCAAATGAATTCAATTTCTTTTACGATCCAAGCCCTGGTCTTAGTAATAATACTGCCCTGGTTTATAATTTTGCGAATCCTCCTCAATTTAATAATACTCAATTCTTTAGTACAGAAAATATTTTAGTTGAATTGAGTTGTGACCAAGCCGACTGTGTAATTTATTATACTATGGATGGGTCTATTCCAGACGAAAATGCATTATTATATACCGAACCATTTGAAATAGATTCTAATACGGTCATTCGAGCTTCTAGTCTTACGCCTAGCCTACTTCTATCAAATGCAACCACCAGAACTTTTTTTATCAGAACAAGCCACGAACTACCTATTGTTGCGATTAGTACCGAACCAAAACTTTTATGGGATGCCGATATAGGATTATTTATGCCAGGTCCAGAAGCTGACTCTTTGTATCCATTTTTTGGTGCTAACTTTTGGTCAGATACAGAGATTCCACTCTATTTTGAATATTTTAAAAATGAAGATTTAAAAATAGAATACCCACTTGGGGCTAAAATCCATGGCGGAAGAGGAGCTAGAACTCGTCCAATGAAACCTTTACGACTGTTGGCTAAAGAATCATATGGCACTAGGATTATGGACTATCCTTTTTTCGAAAACAGGACTAATACAAAATTTAAACGGCTGGTTTTAAGAAACTCAAGTGGAGATTTTAATGTCTGTCATATGAGGGATGAGTTTTTAGCTCGATATTTTATAAATGAATCATTGAATATAGATGCAATTGCAGAGCAACCCGTTGTGGTATATATTAATGGTGCGTATTATGGATTGATGCATTTACGAGAAAAAGTGGATGAATATTATTTGCACTATAATTATAATATTGATCCTGACCAGATTGACATTTTAGAAGAAGACACTGCAATATTACATGGAAACTTCGACCTGTTTGATCAACATGAGTCGTTTGTAATAAATAACGATTTATCCGAAACTTCGAGCTTTGATATTGCAGCATCCTACTTTGATGTTGAAAGTTTATGTGACTACGTAATTTGCCAAACATTTGTCAATAATATGGATTGGCCCAGTAATAATTTAAAATATTGGCGAGCAAAAACTGAAGATGCAAAATGGCGATACCTACTTTTTGACATGGATATTGCAATGGCTCGCCAAGGCTGGTCAAAGGCTTCGATCAATTCTTTTGAAGATAAAATGGGTAGAGAAGATGTAAGAATGGTTGTAATATTTAAAGCATTTTTAGAAAATGAATCATTCCGTCATTATTTTATTAACAGGTATGCAGATTTAATGAATACTACTTTTCGAACTGAAGTCTTTAATGAGGAGATATTCAGAAGCCGAGATGAAATTGATGTTGAAATGCAAAGACATGTTCCTCATTGGGGAAAATCTTATAACAACTGGTATACTAATGAAATTCCAAAACTAAATAAATTTGCAAATGAACGTCCGATGTATGCCCGTCAATTTATTCAGGACTATTTCAATCTTGCTTCTCAAGATCAAATCGAAGTAAATGTATTCCCTCAACAAGCAGGGGCCTTACAAATAAATACTATTTCTATTTCAAAAGAACAATTGCCTTGGGATGGGGTTTATTTTCATCAGATCCCTATACAATTATCTGTTATACCTGAACCTGGGTTTATTTTTAGTCACTGGGAATCCAGCTATTCTGGCCAAATCATTTCTACTAATCTTACCACTACAGTAAACCCTCAGGATGGAGAAACTTTCATTGCTGTTTTTGAACATGCTCCGATTTTTTCCGAACTAACTATCTACCCTAATCCTGCTACTGATCAAGTCAGTTTAATTTTTAATAGTCCAGAACCCGATAATTTTCAAGTAGATATTTATGATACAATTGGTCGTCGAGTCTTTACTTTTTCTGATCAAATCGTAACTACTGGTGATAATACGATTAAATTAAACATCAGTACACTCGACGATGGAGCTTATATTATTAGTTTTAAAAGTGCTAATTTTTCAACTAGCAAAAAATTTATCAAACTAAGAAATACTCAATAAACTAAGAGCTTGTTTAAATTTGCTTTACTCTAAAAGAACCTATTTTTTAGATGAATTCAGAACTAAAAATAATTTTCCTATATTTGTAATACACTCAAGTGCTCTTGCATCCCGTCTTATTTCATTTACTAAAATAATTTAAAATGAAAAAGGCATCATTCCTATCTATCTTTCTATTTTTATCATTTCTAGTTTCTGCTCAACAATTGATGTTTGAAGTCTTCTCAGGTGTCAACTCTACAGCTTATGATTTACCTGAATATAATGAGGCACAATGGTATGTTCCAATTGGTATCCGACTTGCAGGAGGACATGAACATGTGCAATTAGGAGCAGAATATCGTCAAAACATTACGCATCCTGCTTTTGAACTCAATGATTATAAAGATGAATTTGAAGAAACTTATAAAGGTTTATTTCTTAGAGGTAACTTTTCTTCTCTTCCAGCCTATAGGTTTGGACTTGTCCTAAAAGCGGGTATGGGCTATTATGAAACGACTAATAACTATTATATTCTACCCAGTGAAATATTAGATCTAAAAACAGATATTGAAAGACAGCTAGGGTATAACCTGAGTATTGGCGTCTCCTCTCCTATTTACACAATATTACATTGGGAAATTGGTTATCAATTTAACTACGTCAATCGCCCGGAGACTTCGCTTATTCCAAATGCTTATAATGCCTCCTATCATTCATTTCAAATGGGCTTGAGCCTAAATCTTGTTTTTGGAAATACAGCTAAAAAATGTCGTAGAGTGATTAGTAGTAATCGTAGTAAAAAAGGCTGGTAATAAGTTCAACATGATAACATATGGATAAATACAAAATCACATTTGAAACTTGGAATAAGATTGCTGCTTTGTATCAGGAAAAATTTATGGATTTAGACTTGTACAACGACTCTTATGATATTTTTTGTACACGCCTAGGCAAGCTAAATTCTTCGATTTTGGAAATAGGTTGTGGCCCTGGAAATATTACAAAATATCTTTTGTCTAAAAGGCCAGATTTCAAAATTCGAGCTATCGACATTGCCCCTAATATGATAGATTTAGCAAAAAAGAATAATCCAAAAGCTGATTTTCAAGTCATGGATTGCAGAGCAATTGATACGCTTGATCATAATTTTGATGCCATCATTTGTGGTTTTTGTATGCCATACTTGTCAAAAACGGATTGTACAAAACTGATTAAAGATGCTAGTACTTTACTCCATGAGCATGGTTTATTTTATTTTAGTATAATAGAAGGAGAATACCACAAATCAGGTTTTGAAGCAGGCAGCACAGGAGATAAAGCATATGTGTATTATCATCAATCCTCCTTTTTAGAAAATGAACTTTCTAAAAACGGATTTGAACTCAAGAATTTAATACAAAAAAACTACCCTGCAAAAGAGGAGAGCAATCAAATTCATAAGATTTTCATTGCTCAAAAGCACTCTTCTATTTTATCAAAGTCGTATTACCTTTAAAATCTGAAATTGTCCCATCTACGTATTCGACTTGAACAAACCAAATAAAAACGCCAGGGTTTAATGCTTGATCTCTAAATTTCCCATCCCATCCTCTTGTAACATCAGAAGCATCATATTCATATTCTAAATCTTCAAATACCAATTCCCCCCAACGGTCATAAACTCTAAAAACCAGAACATTTTGAATATTGGTTCCATGCACTCTTAAGATATCATTTGTCCCGTCATTATTTGGTGTAAAACCAGTAGGTACATGAACAGGCCAATCTTTTTCTACAATGATTCTCAAGAATGCTTCTCCAGTACAGCCATTCTCATCAGTGACGAGTAATTCATAATCAGTTGCATATTCAGGACTAGCTATTGGATTTTCACAGTCTAGGCAACTTAAAGTTAAGCTATCTTCTGGATTATAGTTATATGAAATATTGCCAAAGCCTCCGCTTACCATTGGCTCTAGTAAAACTGTATTTCCATATTGAATAATCATTGTCTCTCCAAGGTCTACATTAATAGGGTCTGGTTCATCAATTGTATATTCACCAAGATACACTTCACAACCTTTAGCATCTTTTAGATAAGCAGGATATACACCAGCCGTCAATGCAATTTGTATTGGTGAGCCATTGTATTCAATTCCATCCAAACTATAAGTATAAGGTGGTGTACCCCCTTGAGGAAGGAAAGTAAGTGCTCCATTTCTACCTCCAAAACAACTCACATCTTCTGCATCAATCTGCGCATCAAGAGGATCAGGTTGCGCAATAAATGTTTGTTCAATTATAGTACAACCATTATTATCAGTGACCGTCACTGTATAGGTTCCACCACTAACAGAATCTATTTCTGTAGTATTTGCACCATTAGACCATTCATATGAAAAACCTGGCGTTCCGCCTTGCACACTTACTTCTGCACTTCCAGATGGATCACCATTACAATTTGTACCTTCTGTATCAAAATTAAGCACTAAACGGTCTGGTTGACTAATAACAGTAGATATAGTTGTAAAGCAACCATTACTATCTGTTATCGTAACGACATAGCTCCCAGCAGTAAGTCCTGTAGCACTAGCTGTTGTTTGATCATTAGCAGCAGCATCCCATTGATAAGTATAAGGAGCTACGCCTCCTTCTCCCTGAGCGGTTGTCTTCCCATCAGTCCCATCAAAACAATTGACATCTACCACTTCATCAATACGCGAACCTATTTCATCCGGATTATCAATGAGTATAGATTCTACTCCAGTACAGCCCATACTATTAGTAACCGTAACGGTATAAGTTTGACCACCTGTCAATGTCGTAGCCGTAGCACTAGTCTGCCCTCCGACATTCCAAATTAAATCAAAATCTGTAATTGGAGCAGCATTGTTTCCTATAAAAATAGACTCGATAGTAGCACTACCATCTGAACCATCATGACATAATGTTCCAGTTTGAGATAAAGTAATCGTAATCTCCCCTTCTTCTACAACAAAAGCAGTATCTATAAAAGTACAATTTCCGCTGTCTGTAATCGTAACAATATACATTCCTCCGTCAAGGCTGGAAATAGTAGATGTCATTTCATTATTACTCCATTCATAAGTAAAAGGCCCAGTACCTCCACCTACATTTACATTCACTGTTCCATTGCCAGCTGAAAAACAAATACTATCTGGTTCAGAAATCGTACTCATAATTCCAGTAGAAGGTTGATTTATATTTACAGATAAGTCAGCAGTACAATTATTAGCATCTGTCACCAATACATCATAAGTCCCCGAGAATATGGAAGAAATATCTTCCATATTTGAAGTATAAGCATTAGGTCCAGTCCAATCATAACTATATGGCATGGTGCCTCCATTGACACTTAAATCAATCGCTCCTGTGCTATTACCAAAACATAACACATCATCACTAGTATTAGATAATGTCAATAAATCTGGATCATCAATATTTACACTGGATACACTTGTACAAGCATTTCCATCTGTCACGGTTACAAAGTAAGTTCCTGCTCCTAAATTTAAAGCCAATTGATCTGTTTGATTATTTGCATTCGCATCCCACTGGTAAGTATATGGGCTAGTTCCTCCTGAAGGATTTACAGAGGCAGAACCATCAATTGCACCATTGCAATTTGCATCATTTGGGGTAAAACTTAAATCTATTCCTACAGGCTCTCCTATTGTTATGTTTAAAATTTCTGAACAACCATTTCCATCCGTAACCGTAATTGAGTAATCATCTGCGAGCAGGTCAATCCTTGTTGAATCCGTGAAAGCAATATCATTTGACCATTCATAGGAATAAGGATAGGTTCCTCCATTTGTAATTAGCGTAATCTGTCCATCATTACTACCTGCACATAAAGCATCCGAGCTAAGATTCGAAACATCTAATGCAGTTGGCTCATTTAGGGTAATTTCTGCTGTAGCAAAACAGCCATCACTATCTGTAACCAATACGGTTGTCAGCCCTTCCTGTAAATCAATAGCAGTTGTCGTGGTTTGCATCCCAAGGTCATTCCATAAATACGTATAAGACCCCGTTCCTCCAGTAGCCATCACTGTAGCCGTTCCATCGACCCCATTGAAACAAGAGACATCAGTACCGGAGATGGTCAACATAATTGCTGGATTTTCCACTACATCTATATCTATTTCAGAGGTACAATTATTCTGATCTGAAACCGTAACCGTATATACACCACCAGCTAATCCGAAAGCCGTAGATGCCGTTTGATTACTTGCATTTGCATCCCATTGATACATATACGGTTCAACACCACCAGCAACCAAAACGGTAGCCGTTCCATCAGCATTACCATTACAGCTTACAGAATCAAATTCAGAAGTAAGGCTCATTACCGGTGGTTGAATCACATTAACGGTATCAATTATTGAACATCCATTCGCATCTGCTACTGTTACATAATATTCCCCTACCGGAAGTCCAGTTGCAATAGAGTCCGTTTGGGTATTACTCCAGCTAAATGCATATGGTCCAGTTCCTCCAGTAACGGATACTGTTACACTTCCATCACTCCCTCCATTACAAGCAGCATTATTAATTAGTACTTCAGTTGTAACAATTTCCTCTGGTTCATTTATCGTTAAACCAATACTAAGTGGGCAATTTACATCATCTAAAACTAATACGGTATAATCTCCAGCTGGCAGGCCATTGAAAATTCCAGTACTATTGGTATCAACGCCCACGATCATATATTCAAAAGGTGGATAGGTTCCCATCGCTTCAACCGTTGCAGCCCCTGTACTAGCACCGAAACAATCTGTATCTACTTGGCTAATAATACTTCCACTTGGTGGTACACATGATGGCGTCCAACAAGTAAGCGTATCAATCAAACCATCACAGTCGGAAACACCTATTACCTGAATAGTTACGGTATCATCAAGCGTCAATCCAGTTACATTATAACAAAGGTCGCCATTAGTCGAAATCCATCCACCATCATCTACATTGACTTCATAATCATTAGAACCGGCAATTGGATCCCAGCAAAATTCAATACTATTATCTGTTATTGTCGCACAATTCACGTCAGGTGCGGGCAGTTGATCTAATACATTAATTGTAATGGTGTCATAAACCTCACATCCGTATGTATCTGAAACCGTAAGGTAATAAGTCGTTGTTGTATCTGGTGTCGCAACGGGGTCAGGGCAATCGGTACAACTTAATCCTGCACTAGGTGTCCATTCATAAAATAATTGATATACAGGATTAAAACAGATAGACCATTCTAATAGTGTTCCGTTGAATCCAGTTTGATCATCTTTGATTTGTAAAGTCCAAACTCCATTTGTTAAAGGGTTTGAAATCGTCCAAAGATCTTCCCAATTACCTTCTGGTAGCCAATCTCCTGTAAAGGGAGCAGCAGAGGGCGGAGCCTGTCCGCCAAAATTAATTGGATTTGTAGCTAAAGGTGTAAAACAAGTTCCAATATAGTCATCTCCTGAGCCTCCATTATCTGTAGTTAATTCTATAAACTGGCCATTAGGTCCAAGTAAAAATACATCCATATCTGAGATCCAACTGTGATCAATGTCTACACAAACACTTTTGATCACTCCTTCTTGTAAGTTAACTGGTTGGACTCCAAAAACCTGAATCTCAGATTGAGTTGGTAATGTTCCAGGTGGTGGTGGATTATTATTAGAAATCGTAACAATAGATTGATCTGTAGTATTCGTAAAAACAGGTGGAACAGGCAAAGGAATTGGTAAAGTACCATCCAATTGAACAGAATCGCCTGCACATATAGTTGTATCTGGTCCTAACATTGGTGGTATCAATTCATTATCCCTTATAAACAACCAAAATGTATCCCGAGTACAAGGGTCTCGTTGAACATCAATACCGATTGATTCTACTCCTTCCGGAATACCATCCTCCCAAGCGATTACATCTACAGAAACCACCGAATCTCCTGCTTCAATAAAAAGGTCATCTGGAATAGTTTGGTAATCAACACCATTTTCCGCAGTTCCAATTATTGTATAGTCAATAGGAAAATCAGCTTCTACAAGTGAAGGTAAAGCAAAGTTCAATACAGCTGATGCACAATCTTCTGTAATTGTCCCATCCAAACTGATTGATGCAAATTCTACTTCTAATGCTCCAGTACCAAAACTCTTGGCTTCTAAAAATACGCTCGTATCAAAATTAGCGTCACCAGCATCTGCTACAGCTAGCTTGATGGTATATTCTTGACAAGGTACGACAATAGCCTGTGCAATAAAAACATCTAAATAGGCATCATAGGTTAGCGTCATGGAACCTGTATTATCATTATAATAAGTGCCATAATCATAATCACAACCTCCTCCAGTGTTAATTCCTTGATTATTTACATTATTTATAGTTACTGGAATATTGGTAAATGTCCCTCCAGTTGGATCAGCAGGATCTGGGA
The DNA here is from genome assembly GCA_965277415.1 of Saprospiraceae bacterium. Classification (GTDB taxonomy): domain Bacteria; phylum Bacteroidota; class Bacteroidia; order Chitinophagales; family Saprospiraceae; genus JAHDHW01. Next base: position 52,818 of record CBDICS010000110.1, on the reverse strand, counting down.
CTAATGCAATATTTAACCCATTATAAGTTCCTCCTGCTGGGTTTGGTCCAGTCAAAAAGAAACCAAATACATCATTAAAAGGAGAACAAGCATATTCAGGGTACTCTTCCGAAGCAAACACATATCTAAACTGAAGTGTATCACTCGTTGGGATAAAAGTAATTTCATATCTAGAAATATCATTTAATCCATTAGTTGCAATCGCATCTAAGTCTGGATCAGTTCCTGGTCCCGTTGTCGTTCCTGTTGTCCCTCCTGCTGTATTAGCAGATGCTGCCGTTATCGCAAGTCCAGAGGACATAACAATCCCCCTATCAATACCAACATCATTGAAACCATTGGTAAAATAACCAACAGCCTGTTCTGATCCATTATAAGTAAGGTTAGTCACTTCAACGCCTTCACCAAGAAAGACATTTGTAATTAGACTTTCAGGAGAAAAGATTGGGCCAGTAGGTTCCACTTCAATTTGTGCAATGGCTAATGGTGCGTATAAAAGTAATATATACGCTGTCAAAAACTTGAATAACAGGTTTTTAAATTGTAGGTTTTTCATGGCCTAAATTAGATAGCTGATTAAATAAAAGATAAAAAGGGAAAGCTACACAAATGTTCGCACAGAATGACGAGACAAGATACAGTTTTTTTTAGATTCAAATGGAAGCTTAATCTTGTTATCTAGCGTATTGACAGGTATTTTTCATATTGATTTCGTGTAATTGACAAAAAGGTCACTATTTTTAGGCAAAATAATCTATCAATCGCTTAATTTCATCTAAAATAAAGCGAATTCTATCTTTGTAGTGTTAAATTTGTGAAAATTCATTCTATTTCAACAAATCAAAAAATAATTATATAAATGGGTAAGTTCCTTCAATTTGTATTTGCATCCTGTCTCGGAGTCATTTTAGCTTCTCTGGTAACATTTGGTATAGGTGCTATGGTTATATCAAAGTTTGCAAATAATGCAGATGCTCCAAAAAAAGTTAATGCAAACTCTATCTTAAAATTAGATTTGGGAAGTGCTATTCCTGAGAAAACCAATAATGTTCCTGTAGATCCTTATAGCTTTGATACTGAAAAGAAAATGGGCTTACATGAAATCATTGAAACCGTAGAAGGTGCAAAAGAAGATGATAAAATCAAAGGAATATACCTCAATCTAAATAGTTTGCCTTTAGGAAGAGCAGCAGCAGCTAGTCTTAGAGATGCCTTGATTGATTTTAAGGATAATGGAAAATTTATTGTTTCATATGCTGAGGGCTATTCTCAAGGCACTTATTACCTCGCCTCTATTTCAGATAAAATTTATGTGAACCCACTTGGAGGGCTTGATTTTCGTGGTTTTGGCGCACAAATTCCTTTTTTCAAGGATATGCTTGACCGCCTGGATATAAAAATGCAAGTTTATTATGCAGGAGATTTTAAAAGTGCTACTGAGCCATATCGTTTATCTAAAATGAGCGAACAAAATCGACTACAGACCAGAGAATATGTAGAAAGTATGTATGACTTATACCTTGATGATATTGCAGAAAGTCGAAACGTAAGTAAAGGTAATTTACGCAAAATGGCGAATGAATATTTACTCAGAAATGCGGAAGATGCACTTGAATATAAAATGGTTGATGCAATCGGCTATGAAGATGAAGCTTTAAGTGATATTAGAAATCGTCTTGGTTTAGAAGAAGATGATAAAATTAAGCAAATAGGTTTAAATGATTATAATAAAGGTTTAGACTCAAAAACCGATTATAAAATCAAAGACAAAATTGCTGTCGTCTACGCTGAAGGAACTATCGATATGGGAGAAGGAACGCCTGGAAGTATTGGTGGCAATAAGTATGTAGATATCTTTAGAAAAATCCGTAAAGACGAAAAAATTAAAGGTGTTGTCATTCGCGTCAATTCTCCCGGAGGATCAGCATTAGCGTCTGATATCATGTGGCGAGAAATAAAATTACTAAAAGAAGCAGGAAAGCCTGTTATTGCTTCAATGGGGAATGTAGCCGCATCTGGAGGATATTATATTGCTTGTGCTGCCGATTCTATTTTCGCAGAACCTAATACAATTACAGGTTCAATTGGCGTTTTTAGCATGATTCCAAGTATCGAAAATATGTTAAAAGAAAAAGTAGGGGTTACTTTTGATACCTTGACTACTGGAAAATTTGCAGTAGGGCTAAGTCCTTTTAAAAATATTTCTCCTGAAGAAGGCGCGATTCTTCAAGAATCTACTGATGAAATTTACGAAACTTTCCTCGCTAGGGTCTCTGATGGAAGGACAATGTCTAGAGATGAAGTACACGCTGTTGCTCAAGGAAGAGTTTGGACTGGTATAAAAGCCAAAGAAATTGGACTTATTGATGAGCTAGGAGATTTGGATAGAGCGATAGCCGCTGCAGCTGATCTTGCAGGATTGGACAAGTATCGGACAAAAGAATATCCAGCAGTGAAAGATCCTATTCAACAGATTGTAGAACAGTTCACAGGAAAAGAAAACACCAAAATACTTATTGAATCTGAATTGAATGATTTGATTCCTTATTATAAATATTTAAAAGAAATCAAAAAAATGGAAGGCGTTCAGGCTAGATTGCCTTTTGTTATGGAATTCAAATAGCCTATTCAAGTATCTATTTATGTAGAAGCGTCACAGTTTTAATAAACTGTGACGCTTCTTGTTTCTAAGGCATTGAACATTCAGATTTTAATCTATAAAATTAACTTTTCAATCCAGTATCATCCGTATAATAGATAAATCATCACTTGGCTTTAATCCATACTGGTGCTCAACTTCTAATAATTTTTTCTTCAGCATATTTTCCTGATCGTCCCATTGTCTATCGATTAGCATAAAATCGATCAAATCATTTTCGTTTATCGTATCGTAATTTTTATTATCAAAATGTTTAAATGTAAAAATTCCATCCGTTGATATACTCAAATCTTTTACCTCTTTAAAACTAAGTCTTTGATTCTGATTTAGAAACCATTCTTCAAAGTTTTCACTTAAATGATATCCCAGATAGTCAGGTTTATCATCTTGTTCATATTCGAAGTATTCACCATTATTACAAATCAAGCCATCTCCTATCGTTATTAGCTCAGCTTCCTTCTTTTGAGAATACCTGTCTTAACAATACAGGCTTTATATTAATTCCTTTTGCCAGGGTCGCACATAGATGGAGAATAATGAATATCACGGTCATTCATTTGCTTCATTCTCATTAGTTCATTCCTCCAATTATAGGATTTGACAAAATCGAGGACTTCTCCTTCACTTTTTAATCCTTGTTCTATTGGATCTTTCTGCTCCGGTTTTAAGGTTGAACATTTGAATTTCATTCTTGTGTTTTTTATAATGTCTCACTTTTCAATAAAGCATAAATTACAGAGTCTTCCATCCGATTATTATGATAATAATGTTGTCTTAGATGCCCTTCCTTGATAAAGTTTAGTTTATTTACAAGTTTTAAAGACGCTGTGTTACTGGGACTAATAAAAGCTTCTATTCTATTCAGTTTCATCTTTTCAAAACCATAATTTACTATTGGCAAAATGGCCTCTGACATATAGCCTTTTCTTTTAAACTTTTCTTCAAATAATCCATAACCTATTTCCGCTCGATCATGATCTAAATACCAAGTATGATAACCGCACCAGCCTAATATATCTCTACTTTCTTTCTCAAGTAATTGAAAATATAGAAATCGTTTATTATAAGTGCAAAGTCCTGCTTCGTATTTGCGTTTTTCAACTTCAAGTGCTTCTTTTGAAGATAATCCTAAAAATATAATCTGTTGTGATTCTGATAAGTCTCGATATATATAATCGAATACTTCTGGTGTCAACTTTCTTAGAATAAGCCTATTTGTAGTTAATACTTCAATTTCCATATTGTATAAATAAAGGTTTTAGAACAAGAAAAGTTTGCCTTTAGCCATCGATTAATTGGACTTTAGCCAAACTCAAATATAAGTTATTATTTAAAGCTCATTTTTAGTAAAATTAACTCTATTCTAAGCATCATTAATTTCTAGTGGTCTTTTACAAAAAAATCTATACCTTAGTACATCGTAAAATAAATATTGTCTATTTCTGTCTATGCCTTTCTAGCCTACTCTTCGTCGCATCCTCACCTTGATAGCTAAGGCTATCAGGTTCCGGGGGCTCCTCGATTAGACTAAAAATTCATTAGACGTAAACCGGCCACTACTTAATTTACGCTGTACTTAGGGACAAGGAATTTCATATATTCCTGCCTTTTTGACCTTAGAGCATACTTGGAATTTAGCCTTCAGCCTAGTCTATTAGCACTAATTTCGGTTCGAAATACAAATTCCCAACTCACTTTTAAAAAAACTCAAAAAAATGAGAATCCAAACATTAACTCTATTTACTTTTCTATTTTGCATCAGTTTGACTGCTCAACAACTGCCAAACACGAATATTATGCTTTTTGACTTTGATCAAAAAAATGATAGCGTTTTTCAGTTTAGTCATCCTAAATTCCTAACTGATTTTAACAAAGATGGTTATAATAATCAGCCTTATTTTATTTCTGATAATGAATTGTATATTACCGTTCAAATGTCAGAAGATACTACTCAGACAGATATTTATGCTTTGAATATAGAAAATAATAAAAAGACTCAAATTACTTCAACTATTGAGAGTGAATACTCTCCTACTTTTGTTCCTCCACTTGGTAGTGGAAAGAATTATGAATTTAGTTGCGTTCGAGTAGAAACGGATGGAAGTCAACGATTATGGAAGTTTCCAATAGATCGAAGCTCAAAAGGTAGTCCTGTCTTTGAAACGATTAAGAATATTGGTTATCATTTCTGGATTAATTATAGAGACTTAGTCTTATTTGTTGTGGATGAACCTCATAAAATGTTGGTAGCTGATTCCAGAGATGAATCAAGCCGTTTTGTCACGTCTAATATTGGCCGTTGTTTTCAAGAGCTTCCAGATGGTAGTGTTGCTTATATTGAAAAAGTTTCCGACGAGACAGTGCTTCTTAAGAAAATGGATTCAAGATCATATCGTACAAGCTTGATTACAGCCACGATGTCAAATAATGAAGATTTTGTCATCTTAAAAGACGGGAGTATTATAATGGCGAACGGAACTAAGCTTTATAAATTTAATCATCGGAAAGATACTTCATGGAAGGAAATTGCCAATCTTGGCTACTATGAAATGAAAAACATTACTAGAATGGCCGTGAATAATGCAGAGAATAAGATCGCAATTGTGATCGAATAAAAAATTTCAACCGTGTCCAGAATATGCCTAAAGAACGTAAACTAAGTATTTTAAAAATGGAAAAAATTTGCTTATATATAATGGGACTTCTTTTTATCTACTCTTGCACTTCAACTGAAGAAAAAAAGTGGATTCCAGGTCAAGTAACAATTGAAAATGGGTCAATTGAAGGAAAATTTAATGAAGAAACAGGACTGCATTATTACTATGGAATACCTTATGCTAAGCCACCAGTTGGAGATTTAAGGTGGAAGGCGCCTCAACCCTTAGAAAATTGGGAAGGCGTTTTGGAAACTAAAGAATATGGTAATACACCTATGCAAATCCAAATGTGGGATGATTTGAACCCGAGAGCAAAAAACAAGAGTGAAGATTGTCTATATTTAAATGTCTGGACACCTGCAAAAGCAGATACGAAAGGACTTCCGGTTCTGGTTTATTTTTATGGCGGCGGTTTTATGGCAGGTGATGGTTCAGAAGCACGTTATGATGGTGCCAGTATGGCTCAAAAAGGGATCGTTACGCTTACTGTAAATTATCGTTTGGGACTCTTTGGTTTTTTTGCTCATCCAGATTTAAGTGCAGAATCTCCATATAAAGGCTCAGGCAACTATGGTTTACTAGATCAAAATGCCGCCCTAAAATGGGTTCAAGAAAACATTGCCGCTTTTGGAGGTGATCCCAATAAAGTTACCATTGCTGGCGAATCTGCTGGTTCTATTTCTGTAAGTGCTCATATGGCTTCTCCTTTATCTAAAAACTTAATTGCCGGCGCAATAGGAGAAAGCGGTGCTGCTATTAATCCTACACTCTATCCAGTTGCTTTAGTGGAAGGGGAAAAAGTAGGAAAGGCCTTTGCAGAAAAAATAGGTGCCTCAACACTAAAAGAATTGAGAGCACTAAGTACAGAAGAAATCTTTGCGGCCTATACGGAAACGCCAAACGAAAGACTACCCACTGTTTTGGACGGTCATTTTTATCCAAAAACATTACCTGAGATTTTTAATGCCAAAGAACAAGCTCAAATTCCTTTATTATTGGGCTGGACTTCTGCAGAAATTCCAGGAGGTGCATTTATGCAGGGACTTCCTTATACAGAAGAAAACTATATCCAGAAAGTAAAAGAAGTTTTCCCAGATCATCATGAAGAGGTACTCAAATACTATCCACATAGCTCTATAGAAGAGATTGAACGATCAGCCACTGCTTTAGCCTCAGATCGTTTTATCGCCTACAGTACCTGGAAATGGTTTGATTTGCATAGGAAAAATAGTACTCAACCTGTTTATAGATATTTGTATAGTAAATTAAGACCTTATCTAAAAACCGTTGCAGATACTTTAGGGGCAGATGCGCCTAAAACACCTCCGGCTATTGGTGCTCCACATGCTTGTGAAATCGAATATTGTATGGGCAATCTTGATTTACTCAAAGATTATTGGGCTTGGACACCAGAGGATTATCAAGTATCTGAAACGATGCAAAATTATTTTGCTAATTTCATTAAAACTGGTAATCCGAATGGAGACCAACTTTCTAATTGGCCCGCTGCAAAAGCAGCAGATACTGCTCCTCCTGTAATGATCATTGATGTAAATTCAGAAGCTGTAGCAGCAAAACATGAAGATCGCTATATACTATTAGATAAGATTTTTAAAAAGTAAATACCTCCAAAATAGAAATGAAAAAACTAATCCTGCTAGCTATAATTTGCATTCCGCTGTTCGTCCAGGCCCAGCGTTTTAAAAAGGAAGTTAAAGAACATCGAAAAGAATATAAATCTGATTTTTTAAAAGAAGAACGTTCTCCATTTTATAATAAAAAAGGAGATTTGAAATATATTCGTTTCTATCGACCGAAGAAAAAATATCAAGTCTCTGGTACATTTACTTTAACGCCGGATGCCAAGCCTTTTGAGATGGCTACTTATAGTGGAATGGTCAAGCCTTATAGAAAATATGGTGTCATAAGTTTTGAACTCAATGGACAAAAACAAGAACTCGCAGTCTATCAAAGTATGCGCATGCTAAATGTTCCAGGTTATAAAGATTATCTCTTTTTACCATTTAAAGATTTGACAAATGATCGCAGTACTTATGGTGGTGGTCGATATATCAATTTAAAAACAGGAGATATAAAAGACGGAAAAATTACACTTGATTTTAATAAAAATTATAATCCTTACTGTGCTTTTTCTGGTGGTTATAACTGCCCAATTCCACCAAAAGAAAACCATTTAAATATTGCGATAAAAGCAGGCGAAAAGAAATTCGCGAAAAAACATTGAAAAAAATATGTGGGTCATATAACTATATAGCTATATGCCCCACATAACTCACTTAGTCCTCACCCCTTTTCATTATTTTTTAACATCCATCTTGACACTCAGGTCCATAGCTGCCTTTGCACTCATGATTTCCATAAATTCCAAGCCTGCATTTTTCCCTGATGTTGTACCCGTCTGAAACTGAGGAACCAAATCCCCTTTATAATGCATAAATGCTTCTGCCCATAGCTTTTGTACTTCACGATAAGTTTCCAACTTCTTATCAAGTGCTCCATCTGCCTTCATCATTCTATCTTTCGCATAAGCTTCTGCATCAGCTAGTGCCTTAATTTTTAAAGCTTCTAATTTAGCTGCTTCATATGCAATTTTTTGTTTCTCCTGATCTTTTATAGCCAATTTCACTTGAGTTTCTGCCTGAACAACTTTTTGAGTTTGGTTTTGCTTTTCCTCATATTCTATTTCTACCAATCTTCTTCTACCTTCAGCTTCCGCAGTCATCGCTTCTTGCTGAGCAGTGACAAGATTTTGTTTAGAAACAGATTCTCTAGTACTCGCCTCAATCTTCTTTTTTAGTTTTTCGTCTACCTGCCCCTCATAATCTACGTTTTCAATTGTTGCACTAGCGATATGAATACCAAATCGTGTTAGGTCAGATTCCTTTCTTTCTTTTTTTCCATCCTTGCCAATTCGAATTTTACTTTCATAAATTCGTTTCATCTCACCGGTCAAAGTATCTCTAGAAAATGATTCTCTAGTATCAAGAATGAACAAACCATACTCTAACTGATCTTGAAAAAACTGTGACAACTGTGCCCGTCCTCCAGAATAATGCTGCTCACTATCCATAAGTTGCGCTGAATTCTTAAGACACTCAATAGTATAAGGCTGTAAACCTTTTAAAGCAAGGTATTCTTTACTAATATACTCTGAATGAATTTGAAGCATATCACTCTCAACTTCAGGCAAACGGAACCGAACGACGGTCTGTGCCCTTGCTTCTGTTGCATCATTAAATCGAATAGGGATCAAAGTACCTTCGACCGTAGCACCCGTTTCAACACCTCGATGACTTATCGTAATCACATTTGGATAAGTTGCGACCCTTGAGCCTGGAAATTTAAAATATACGCCATTATCAAATATTACATATTTCTCTCCAGCAGGGGTTTCAACAACCTCTCGATACCCCAACTGATTAAACCCAAATGGATTTAAAGCAGCCAATACAATTAGCGTCACAAAAAAACCGACGCCCCAAAGCAAAATCTTTCCATTGATCCTTTTCATAATTTCGTAGTTTTGTAGCCAAAAATATTTGGGGTCAGCAGTATTCAGCTAATTATCCCACTTACTTTGCTAGTTAAGAGCATGTTAGAGATTTAGCATTCGGCCTACAAACGCCATTTTTTCACTTATACTTCAGCTCAAAAATCCTCATTATGCTAAGGCATAATTCCGGTTTTCGAACTTTGTCTAAACAAAAAACTGCTCGTTTTCGGCTCGAAGCCCAATTCCCCAACATGCTCTAAATAAAGACAATTTGTGCTAGACAATAGGTCACTAGGAGACTGTTTTTATTATCTATAATTATAAATCATAGAATAAGCGCCTGACTAATTATAATATCACAAATTGGATTAGTTGATTAAAGATTTATATCTCCTTTGCGCTTATATTTAGTATAGATGAAAAATTTTAAAAACCCCAGTTTCATAGATTTTTGTAGGAAGAAACTCGATGAATTTTAAATTAATAAAATGAGTAAACAATCATTCATAGATCAAATGGGCAAAGAATGCCTCATTCAATTTCCACCTCGACGGATTGTTTCTATAGTTCCGTCTCAAACCGAGTTGCTATATTATTTAGAATTGGAAGAAGAAGTGATTGGCATTACCAAATTTTGTGTACATCCTAAGCTTTGGTTTCACAGTAAATCCAGAATTGGAGGAACTAAAGCATTAGATTTAGAAAAAATAAAAGCATTAAAACCAGATCTTATCATAGGCAATAAAGAAGAAAATCAAAAAGATCAAATTGAAGCTTTGTCAATGCATTTCCCTGTTTGGATGAGTGATATTCACACATTGGAAGATGCCTTTGAGATGATTAAACTAGTCGGAAACCTGACTAATCGTTCAATAAAGTCAAAAGCCTTAATCAGTGACCTAAATAATCAATTTTTAAATTTTAAGAAAAAAAAATTAGGCGTACCTAAAAAAAGCGCAGCTTACTTTATCTGGAAATCTCCATACATGGTTGCTGCAAGCAATACCTTTATAGATGAAATGATGGAAATAGCCGGTTTTTCTAATGTTTTCAAGGGTTTAGAGCGATATCCCGCCATAAGTTTAGAAGATTTAAAGAAACAAAATCCAGCCTTAATATTACTTTCTTCAGAGCCCTACCCTTTTCAAGAGAAGCATTTTGAAGCCTTTCAAGAAGTTTGTCCAAATGCTAAAATACTAATTGTAGATGGAGAATCTTTCAGTTGGTATGGAAGTCGCTTATTGCATTGTGTAAGATATTTTGATAATTTACATACACAATTAAAGTAATTTGCGTTTAATCTAAGGATATAGAGTGTATCATGGAAGCTTTTTTGCTTCTAATACGTTTCACCTCCTATTAAAACTTTGAAATATAAAAGATTCATTATGAATATAAAGCTTAATTCTCTTTTATTTATTTGTTGCATATCTATTAGCATGACGAGTTTGGCTCAAGATGCCGAAATTCTAATCCCAGGTGAGATGGTGATTCAGTTCGAAAATCAACAGGATTTTCAAAAATTCAAAAATCAAGCACACCCAGATCTCTATTTCGATAAAATGATATCATCATATTTACAGCTTTATTTATTCAAATATAATCCTGATATAATTGATGGCGCTAAGCTAAGTATCAATTTGAGTAAAAATAATCTAGTCAAAGCAGTCGGGCAAAATTTCAAAGCTCAACAACGCTTTACTACGCCTAATGATGAATTTTTTGAAAATCAAAGAAGCTTTGATTTAATTGAAGCGCCTGAGGCTTGGGATATTAATACTAGTGCACCTGAAGAATTAGTGGTAGCCGTCATTGAAGGAGCTGACATTAATCATGAGGATTTAAAAGATAATATATGGACCAATAATGGGGAAATCCCTGATGATGGTATTGATAATGATAATAATGGTTATATAGATGATTATTGGGGTGTCAATGTAGTCGATTCAACGGATACGCCTGTTGTAGATGACCACGGTACAAGTGTAGCAGGAATTATAGGTGGAAGAGGAGATAATGAAATTGGTGTAGCAGGAATGATGTGGGATATTAAAATGATGATAGTCAGTAGCAACCTTACTTTTAGTAAAATTATCGAATCCTATGACTATGTCTATAGAATGCGAAAAAAATATAATGAGACGAACGGCGCAGAAGGGGCAAAAGTCGTAGCTACCAATTCTTCTTTTGGTGTTAATAATAGGTTTATTAATTCAAATTCACTATTCCCTATCTGGTGTGAATCTTATAATATGATGGGTAGTGTGGGGGTTTTATCTGCTGCTGCGGTCAATAACACCTTAGTCAATATTGGCATAGTAGGTGATATACCTGGTCTATGCCCTAGTGATTATCTTATTACGGTTACAGGAACTAATCTCGATGATGAACTCAAAGCTGCCCATAATATCAATCATGTCGATATTGCTGCTCCAGAAGAGTCTTTTACAACAGACTTAAATAATTCTTATAGCAAATTTATTGGTACTTCTGCTGCAACGCCCATCGTAACTGGAGCACTTGCAATGATGTACTCCTATCCCTGTGAAGGTCTTCAAAATCAAATCACTAATGCTCCGGAACAAACCGCATTAATACTAAAAAGTATATTAATGGAGAGTGTGGATCGTATAGACGAACTTACAGATAAAGTAGCAAGTAGAGGTCGATTGAATATTTTTAATGCGATGCAAGCCTTAGAAAGCCACTTTGGAAGTCCAAAAGGAGAATTAGGATTTATCAATATCTATCCCAATCCAGTTCATGAAACACTTTTTGTAGAATATCAAACCCCGGAGACTTCTGAGTATGAGTTAAAAATCTATGATGCAATGGGGCGTTTGGTCTATCTAGAATTTATTCCTGAGGTTTGTGCAAAATCAATAATAGAAGTTCCAGCATTAAGCCTAGCTACCGGTATGTATTTTATGTCTATAGAAAACATAAATAATATTCAAACTGCTAAGTTTATTGTACATTAAAACAGGAATAATAAGCATTTTCATAAAGAAACGCATTGATGATAGAAGTTAAGCGGGTTCGCTATTTAGATAATGTCAATTGCTCATAAATGGCTAAAGATGAATCCTTTAAAAAAGTAAATATTTTTTAAAGAATTGCTTTATAATAAGCAAAAGAACTCTTATCTTTGCACTCCGAATGTCAAAACTACCTAAAAGTAGGAGTTTATAGCTAAAATTGGCTTCATAGCTCAACTGGATAGAGTCCTTGACTACGAATCAAGAGGTTGCAGGTTCGAATCCTGCTGAAGTCACACAAATTATTTAAATTTTAAACTATACAGATAATGTCTAGAATTTGCGAACTATCAGGTAAAAGACCTATTACAGGTAATCACGTTTCTCACTCAAATAAGAAGACGAAACGTCGTTTCTTACCTAATTTACAAAAGAAACGCTTTTTTATACCTGAGACGGGTGAGTGGGTAACGCTAAAAGTATCTACTTCTGTAATCAAAACCATTAATAAATTAGGCATTCACGCTTATTTGAAAAAAGTTGAAAGCAAAGGTTTATACACTGGCATTAAGCTTTAACATCCAATTGTTTAAAAGTAAATCATTATAAATACCATATATCATGGCAAAGAGAGCTAAAGGTAATCGTATACAAGTAATCTTAGAATGTACTGAACACAAAAAAAGTGGTCAACCCGGTACTTCTCGTTATATTACTCAGAAAAATAGAAAAAACACACCTGAGCGGTTGGAATTGAAGAAATTTAACTCGATATTGAAAAAGTATACAATCCATAAAGAGATTAAGTAATCTCTTTTTAACTAATTTTTTAAATTTTAATACCTATCAGCTATGGCTAAGAAAGTATCTAAAAACTCCAGAGTAGGAAAACGTGCTGAGAATGCAGGTTCAGGTCGTGACTTTATAAAAGTTGTAAAAAGTATCAAAAATCCTGAAACAGGTAAATATTCTTACAAAGAAGTAATGATCCATAAGGACAATGTAAAAGAGTTCTTTGCTTCAAAATAATTTATACCTGGTTTTATAATCTTGGTATAAATCAAAAGGCTTTTCTTGAAACAAGGAAAGCCTTTTGTATATTCGCTGCTATGGCATTGTCTCTTTATTATTGAAGTTCCGTATGAGGGTTAAATACATTCATTGAGCCTGCTATTTGCTATACAATCTCAGATCTGTACAAATTACAAACCTAAAATTGATATGAGTTTTTTTGGAAAGTTTTTTAACAAAAAGAAAAAAGAAGAACTAGATAAAGGATTAGAAAAAACGAAAACAGGTTTTTTCGATAAGATCACTAAAGCGATCGCTGGTAAATCTACCGTTGATATTGAAGTTCTGGATGAACTCGAAAGCGTACTCATTTCTTCTGACGTCGGCCTTGATACAACAGTCAAGATTATTGAACGAATTGAAGCTAGAGTTGCCCGAGATAAATACATCAATACAGCCGAATTAAATAATATTCTAAGAGATGAAATCGTCCAGCTTCTTAATGAAAATGTAACAGAAGAAATTCATGACTTCAGCATTCCAAAAGATAAAGTACCTTATATTCTTTTATTTGTTGGAGTCAATGGTGTTGGAAAAACAACAACCATCGGTAAACTTGCCAATCAATATAAACAGCAAGGCAAAAAAGTAGTATTAGGTGCTGGTGATACCTTTCGTGCGGCTGCAGTTGACCAACTCAAAATCTGGGCTGACCGAGTAGGTTGTGATTTCTTTAGCAAAGGAATGAATACTGATCCCGCAGCAGTTGCTTATGAAACTGTTCAATATGCAATCAATAATAATTGTGATGTGGCAATCATTGATACCGCGGGTCGATTACATACTAAGAAACACCTGATGGAAGAGTTGACTAAAATCAGAAGGTCAATTGAGAAAAAACTGCCTGGCTCGCCTCATGATGTAATCTTAGTCCTTGATGCAACTACTGGTCAAAATGCAATTGAACAAGCTACTCACTTTACAAACGCAACACAAGTATCTTCCTTAGCACTAACAAAATTAGATGGCACCGCAAAAGGTGGAGTTGCTATTGGAATTAGCGACCAATTCAAAATACCAATCAAATATATTGGTGTAGGTGAAGGCATAGAACAAATTCAGGTTTTTAATAAACGAGCATTTGTGGATTCTTTATTCAAAGCTGTTGATTCTTAGAGCTACTCAAAAATGACATTTGTCACTAGTTCTAATGACTAGTGACAAATATCATTTCCACCTATATATTATATGCAGACTCATTAAGGATACCAACATGTAAACTTCTAACTTATATTAATAAGATTAGAGCTAGCCTCTTTTAAATTAATAAGTTGATTAAATGTTATTTTATTTTGAAATAATATTTAAAATCGTTTTTGATATTATTATTTTTTCCTATATTTGGGATACCGCTTTTATTATCAAAAACCCAAATGTTATGAAAAACAATTTAAAAATCAATTTACCTCTTCAAAAAAGTCGATTTTATTAGGCTTTCAAAACTTACAAATTCGTAAGTACTTCATAAGACTTGACAATAATTCTTTCAAGTCGATTTTAATTCAATTTCAGGGAGAATTTTAAAAGTAAAAATAGAACACAGTTTGTCTACCATTACATGTAGGCATTTATTTCTATTTATGTTTTACTCAATTAAGTTTGTCTATTAATTAAAAAAGCCAAGCTGTTACATTTTGAGGATACACTACTTCGTTACGTTAACACGATAGCTAAAGTTTTTTTGTACCTAAGGGACAGGGACTAAATAAGTTTCCTATTTAGTCCGTTTCCCTAAAGATTCAATATACACTTATATTGATATCAAACTGATTTTTTATTAACCGTTCAGCATGATTTCTTTGCAATAATAGTTTTTATTGTATTGGCTATGCTATGGCTCTATTAAAAAAACAGCTTCAAGTAATTTGCATGATTCTCAATCTTGGCAATAAATTGACTATTGCCAACATGGTAATTCCATGCCTTTTTTAAAGGATTAAAAAATTAAGAATGCTATTTGAGTCATTAGAGTTTTTAAGGATAAACCTAAATAATTATATCACGTCTCTCGATCAATTCCCAGGAGGAAGTGATGAGGAACCTGCTCAATTAGGTAATATAGGGATTGGCGTAGAACAACTAGGAGATGGTGATAGTGATCTTGCTGACAGGGTTTTAATGAGCCTAGTCAACTTACAAGAAGAATTTGCATTAAAAAACAATCCAAATTTTAGAATTGCCAGAAATGGATTAGATAAAAAGAACCCGCCAGTCTTTTTAAATTTATTTCTCCTTGTCAGTTCTAACTATAGTGACTATAGTATGGCATTGCGGATGATTTCTTTTGTAATCACTTATTTTCAAAAACAAAATAGTTTCTCTTTTTCAAAAGCTCCAATCATAGAATCTGATGCTTCTTCAATCAATTATAGTTTTTCAGATGAGATGAAAGAACGATTTAGTTTATTAGTAGAGCTACACACATTGACCTTTGAACAATTAAATCATTTATGGGGCGCATTGGGAGGCAAGCAAGTGCCCTCTGTTTTATACAAGATAAGATTAGTAGAAATGGATGCAAATGAAATCAATGAAAGTGGAGAATTAATTACAGAGATTAAAATCAATAATTAAAGATGTCATTGACCTATAAAAAACTATTCGAAATAAATATTAATCACGATTACTATAGTGGTCTCAGTGATGGCTTATTTAATATTCATAATGACCTAGAAATATTTCCGGATAATCCTACAAAAAAAATATTACAAGATTATCGACTACGCATGATAAAAACATCTTCGGGCTTAATTATTGTTGCAAGCGCTACACCTATTGATCCCACTGATTTATCACTTGGCTATAAAACTAAAATTGCAATAACTGAACAAATTAAATTTAATTTCTTTATTCGTATAAAAAATGTTTTCTTTTCAAACTTCACGAATACAAGATTAATTACTGGTGAAAATCAATTTTATTATTTCAATAATTTATCAGAAAACATTGCCACAGTAGATGTAGATGGAACGGCCACCGATTTATGTTATTTATCTCAGGCTTTACCAGAATACCCTTCTCTATATCCTGATGAAACGATTTATCAATTAGGTGATTTATTTGTAGATAGCGGAGGTGTCAATTATGAAGCTATTACCAATTTTACCCCTCCTGGTCTAGGACCTAGTCCAACTGACACGAATAATGCAAACTGGGAAGTCATTGGAAATACATTTCAGTACATTAGTCCTTTAGACCTGGTCGATACCAATGGCTCTTTTTTCAATTATCAAGCTGACAATGATAATCCTGGGGAAGTCGTCACCTTTAGCTTACAAGATGTTCATAGCCAAGCCATCAATTTCTTTGACTCTCCAAAAACTTCAAGACCAGTAAATCCAATACAAGCTCCGACGAATGCTTCAGATGATATTATTCATCAATTGGATCTAAGATTTTTAAAACAAGGTATTTATCAAATCAATGCTAGTCATTCTCTTTCAGCAATAAATCAAGATTTCAATTTCTTTTTATATGATCGACTAGCTTATCCTGGTGTATTTGGAACACTTGAGATTTTCGCAGGAGATCAAGTACCCTCAGCTTATCAGTTTATTAATAATCAAATTATAAGTGGTCAACCAGTTTCAGAAATTCAAGAAAAAACCTACGATTTAAGGTTTAAAAATAGGATGACTTTATGGCAATATCAACAAGCAGATGGTTCCTTACTTGCTATAAGCAATAATCGACCTAGGCCGCTTCAAAAAATCCCCACAGCATTTACATCCGATGGGGATTTATTGCCAGATCCAAATATTTATAAAATTATTCCAGAACGAAATACTGTGGACACTCAATTAATTGACAACATATATTCTAAAACATATATCTAATTATATCAATCATTAAAACATTAAATCATAAAACTTAATAACTATGCCTAGTACTTATAAGACACCAGGTGTTTATGTGGAAGAAATTTCCGTATTCCCTCCTTCGGTAGCTCCTGTAGAAACTGCCATACCTGCTTTTATTGGTTACACTGAAAAAATAATAGACTCCAAAGGAGAAGGTTTATTGAATGTACCAACTAAAATTTCTTCAATGGTTGACTACCGCGAGAAATATGGCGGAGAACCTCCCATTTCTATAAGTGCTATCAACCTCAATAGCACCAATACGGTCACTTCTGTCGATATGACAGATACCAATTATTTATATGACTCCTTACGCTTATTTTTTGCAAACGGAGGTGGAGATTGTTATATAGTAACGGTTGGCGAATACGGCGATACCATACAAAATGGTGCGGCCGATGGCTCTACTCAAGGCTTTTTAACAGGATTAGAAAAACTAAGAAAAGTAGATCAGCCTACGCTTGTACTAGCTCCTGATGCTGTAATAATGACTCAAAGCAATTTGGACACCTTGTACCAAGCTTTCCTTTCTCATTGTAATGATTTGCAGGATCGTTTTTCTGTTTTTGATTTAAAAGAAAAAGACCCAGATGATCATGAACAAGCTATAGATGATTTCAGATCAGGTATAGGTGTAAATTATTTAAGCTATGGCGCCGCATACACACCTTGGTTAAAGGCAACCTTGCCAAGAACCGTAAACTTTAAAGATGTCAGAGGAAATATCATGAAAAGTGGTGTTTCTGCTACCCTATTGTCTTTAGTTGATGCGACTAGTACAGAGGCTCAATTTACTGCAGAACGACTTGATAATTTAGTTCAAGATTGTGATCTTTATAAAGCTCAACTTGCTGCTTTAATTGGTTCTAATAGCTCACTTCAAGAAGCTTACAGTGCTTTATACACCAATTACCTGAACGGAACAACAGGCCCTTCGAGAAAATCACGCTTACAAACATTATTCGAATTATTTCTTGATACTATTTTTGTATTTGATACTGCAGTTGGAGCTTCCGGCTTTACAGATGCTTTATCTGCTTATACCGCCTACCCTACTCTAACATCGGGAAAAACTTATTTAGCCGATTATACGAACACATTCCTAAGTCCTTCATTCGAATCAACACTAGAAAAAATCAGAGATTATATTGCAGAAGCCGATACGGAATTAACAGGATTTACGCCAACAACACCGACATGGGTTAATACACCGTTTACCACAATTTTTGCTGCCCCTGCTGTTGCTGCGAATGTATTTACTACAGGAAGTACCAATACAGAAAAGATGGCAAACGCAGAAGCATCGGTTCAAACTTTATGGGTTGAAATCCGGTCTGCAGTTGAGCATATTCAAGAGACACTCGATGCACTATTCTCACAAATTGAAGACGCCGCCACTTTGCAAATTCCAACTTATAAAACGATCAAAGATTATATCGCCAATGAGTTAGTTACGCTACCTCCAAGTGGTGCGATGGTTGGTATTTATGCTCGAACAGATTCAAATCGAGGCGTATGGAAAGCTCCAGCCAATGAAAGTGTATTTTCTGTTAGTGGGGTAACTGAAAAAATTGATGATAGAGAACAAAGAGATTTAAATGTGGATGTGGTAGCAGGTAAATCAATCAATGTCATTCGTCCATTTACTGGAAAAGGTATTCTAGTCTGGGGTGGACGTACTCTGGCCGGAAACGATAATGAATGGAGATATATTTCAGTTCGACGGTTTTTCATTTTCGCAGAAGAGTCTATAAAAAAAGCAACAGAACGCTTCGTATTCGAGCCTAATGATGCTAATACTTGGGTAAAAGTAAAAGCGATGATTGAGAACTTCCTTACTGTCCAGTGGAGAGCAGGAGCTTTAGCAGGGGCTAAGCCAGAACATGCCTTCTTTGTAAAAGTTGGACTTAGTGAAACAATGACATCGCTTGATATACTTGAAGGAAGAATGATTGTAGAGATTGGAATGGCTGTGGTTCGTCCGGCTGAATTTATTATCCTACGATTCTCTCACAAGATGCAAGAATCTTAGTCTAGAAGTTGTTCAAATAGTTTTTAACCTAAATTAAAATTGTAAAAGCATTAAAATAAAATATTATGGCAAATTATCCATTACCTAAGTTTCATTTCCAAGTTGAATGGGGAGGAACAAAAATAGGTTTTACAGAAGCCTCTGGCTTAGATGCAGAAACTGAAGTCATCGAATATAGAGATGGTGCCAGTAAAGAATATCATAAAATAAAAATGCCCGGGCTGCAAAAATTTTCAAATATCACACTCAAAAAAGGAACCTTCAAAGGGGATAGTGATTTCGGCACTTGGTATAATACTATATCTCTGAACACCGTCGAACGGCGAGATGTAACGATAAGCTTACTCAATGAGAATCATGAGCCAGTAGTCGTATGGAAAATAAAGCAAGCATGGCCTATAAAAATTCAAAACACGGATCTCAAAGCAGATGGTAATGAGGTCGCAATTGAATCAATGGAGTTGGTACATGAAGGTTTAACAACTGAGTTTCGTTAATAATGGCAGAATATAATCTACCTGTTGGATTTCATTTTAAAGTCGAGTTTCTTGACCTCAGTGGACAAGATGCTGATATCAGATTTCAGTCCGTAAATGGACTATCTGTGAGTATCCAAACAGAAACACTCAAAGAGGGTGGCGAAAATCGCTTCGAACATTTTATTCCAGTGAGAACAAAGTATCAAGCTCTAGTTTTGAAAAGAGGGATGATCACTGATTCTCAAGTTATCAAATGGTGCTTGGACACTTTTCAAAATCTGGAAATCCAGCCGGTAGATCTTGTTATTACTCTACTAAATCAAGATCATGAACCACTCTACACCTGGAATGTCGTACATGCTTGGCCTACAAAATGGGAGGTTACTGATTTCAATGCTGAAGAAAGTAAAATCGTAATCGAAACCATAGAATTAAATTATCAATATTTTAATGCTGAAGCAAAAACTTAATTGCTATGCCTATAGAGATTAAAGAGTTACATATCAAAACAGTCATTGATAATACAGCTCAAGAAAATAATCAAGCTGCTGCTAATAATGCCAGTGGTGGTAGCATGCCGCCTGACAAATTAATTGAACTCTGTGTAGAAAAAGTATTGGAAATCATTAAAGAAAAAGCTGAAAGATAGATTTATGTCAAACGAACTAGCTAAAATGAAAATCGTAGCTTTCGAAGATCCTAAATATGAAAACGAGATCGACGATGGCGAATATGTTGTTCAGGTTAATCCTGAAGGATACAAATTTAATTATAAGCTGGATTATGGAGAAAACCAAGCGCCTGGTACAAGCTCTGTTCAATCTAAGTTTAATAAGATAAAACCCGAAAAGCTAGAATTCGAATTCATTTTTGATAAGACAGGCGCCATCCCTAATACATTCAGTGGTACTAGTCAAGCAGAAATTGCCAAAGAGCGAGTAGATGGTGTTATTCCTGATCTCGAGCATTTCAAGAGTGTGGTGATTGGATATAAGGGGGATTTGCATAAACCTCCTTACCTCATGTTAAGTTGGGGGACACTGCTTTTCAAAGGAGTGGTCTTAGAAATGACCATTGAGTTTAAAATGTTCCGTGCAGATGGAACACCACTTAGGGCTTTGGTCAAAGCAAAATTTGAAGGCTTTGTAGAAGATGAACTGAGGGTTAAAAAAGATAATGATCAGTCACCCGATATTACGCATTTAAGAATTGCTAAGGATGGAGATAATTTACCATTAATGGCTCATCGGATTTATAGAGATCCAGCTTATTACATTAAAGTAGCTCAAAGAAATAAATTAATCCACTTTAGACAATTAGAGGCAGGTCAAAAAATATATTTTCCACCTGTCAGAAAAACTACAGAAATTTAAACTATGCCAAACGAAAGAGTAATTCCTTCTAATGCGAATGCTTCGGTACTTACTTTTACTATTAAAATAGATGGAGAGGCCATCCCGACAACTATAAAAGTAAGGCAACTTATAGTGTCTAAGGAGTTAAATAGGATCACTTCTGCAAAGCTAGTCATTCTAGATGGCGATCCTGCAACAGAAGATTTTCCAGTGAGTAATGAAGAATTATTTATTCCTGGAAAAGACATAGAAATTTATGCAGGATACCAATCTGAGGAAGATATCCTTTTTAAAGGGATTATCATCAAACATGGTATTCAAATGAGGCAGGATGGGACTACTCTTTTAAAAATAGAATGCAAAGACCCAGCAGTAAAAATGACTATTGGGCGGAACAATAGGGTTTTTAAAGATTCGAAAGATACAGATGCCATCAAAGAAATTATCGAAGAATACGATTTACAAAATGAAGTGACCGACTCGACTATTACGCATCAGGATTTAGTTCAATACAGTTGTACAGATTGGGATTTTATTATTAACCGAGCTGAGTTAAATGCAATGGTTTGCCTCACTGCTGATGGAGTTTTTAAAATATTTAAACCAGATACTTCTCCTGATCCTGTTTTAGAATTATATTATGGTGCGAATATTCTTTCCTTTGATGCAGAGATTGATGCTCGCGATCAATATTCAAGTATTACATCAAGTGCATGGAGCTATACCGATCAAAAAATTGTAGAAACTACTGGAGCAGATCCTGAGGTAGAAGAACCAGGAAACCTTAGTGCTTCTGATCTTTCGGGCGTCATTGACAAATCATTTTTGCTACAACACAGCGGTCAAATTCCTGAAGACGAATTACAGATTTGGGCAGATGCGGGTATGTTAAAAAGTAAATTGTCTAAAATAAGAGGTCGTATACAAATCCAAGGTTATGCTTTGATTACCCCTGGAGATATGGTCTCAATCAATGGCATGGGTGAGCGATTCAATGGTAAAGCCTTCGTATCTGGAATCAGCCATCAGCTATCAAATGGTGAATGGGTTTCAGATATTCAAATTGGCCTTAATGCTGATTGGTTTACTCAAAAACAAAATATTAATCCTCCTTTAAATTCAGGTTTGTTAGCTGCTGTCAGTGGCTTACAAATTGGTGTAGTCATCCAATTACAAGATGATCCTGATGGAGAATATCGCGCATTAGTTAAAATACCAATTCTCTCTACGGAAGAAGATGGTGTTTGGGCAAGGATGTCCTTACCAGACGCTGGTAACAATCGAGGATTCTTCTTCAGACCAGAAATTGATGATGAAGTGATTATCGGTTTTATCAATAATGATCCTAGAGAAGCAATTATCCTGGGTGGTGTACATAGTTCATCGCAAACAGCTCCACTAGACCCTGCTGATGATAATTATCAAAAGGGATATTTTTCTAAAGAAGAATTAAAATTGACTTTTGATGATGAAGTAAAAGCGATTAACCTAGAAACGCCCGCAGGAAATAAAGTGGCACTTAGTGAAGATGATGGAGGTATTAGTATCGAAGATGAAAATGGAAATAAAATAGTGCTTGATTCGAATGGCATAAGTATAGAAAGCGCAAAAGATATCATCCTAAAAGCTGAAAGTGGTGATATAAAAATAGAAGGTATAAATGTAGAAGCCAAAGCTCAGGCTCAATTCGTCGCTAAAGGTTCTGCTGGAGTAGAAATGTCTAGTAGTGCAACAGCCGTTTTGAAAGGAGCATTGGTTCAAATCAACTAAAAACAAAACATGGGACAACCCGCAGCAAGACTAACAGATATGCATGTATGCCCGATGGTCACTGGTACCGTGCCTCACGTTGGTGGCCCAATATCTGGACCTGGCGTATCCACTGTATTAATCGCCGGTATACCAGCAGCAGTAGTTGGAGACATGGCCGTCTGTACAGGGCCACCAGACTCAATAGCCATTGGTTCAACAACAGTTCTTATTGGCGGAAAACCAGCGGCAAGACTAGGTGATACAACAAGCCACGGAGGTAGTATCATCTTAGGAGAATTTACAGTATTAATTGGATGAAAAGAAATATAAAAAGATATGGAAGAGGATAAAACATTTTTAGGCAAAGGTTGGAGTTTTCCCCCAGCTTTCGAAAATAATAAAAACGAAGTATTGATGGTCAGTGAAGAAACTGACATAGCTCAAAGCCTCGATATATTACTTTCTACAAGACCAGGTGAACGGGTCATGCAACCGAGTTTTGGATGTAATCTTGATAAAATGCTTTTCGAACCAATAACCACTTCATTGATTACTCTAATGAAAGATATTATTCAAACTGCAATTCTATATCATGAGCCAAGAATAGAAACAAAACGGATTCAAATCAATACGGAAGAGTACCTCAATGGCCTTATTCTGATAGAGTTAGATTACGTTGTTCGATCATCCAACTCCAGATTTAATCTAGTATACCCTTTCTATATCGAAGAAGGTACAGACGTAAATATTTCGCTTCAATTAACACAAACATTTACTTAGAAACGGTCAAAAACTAAAATGAGTTATCAAAAAGGAAATATAAACCGAGATGGTACAAGTCAACTTCAACGCTTTCTAAAAGCACTTGATCCTTCTTCTGCACCAATAGAAGATCGAGGTATGGAAGACTGGCTTAAATTTATAAAATCTATTGCTTCAGAGATTAATTATTATAATTTCAATGATCAAAAGGAAGGGCATTGGGGATCTTTTTTCCCAGCTGATGCTGACGTTTCAACATTAGTATCAAACCTTAATACAACAACGAATCTTCCTCCTCATCAAGCATTAGTATTGGCATTCCTTCATTTATTAAATTATGTAAAAGCGGATTTAAATTTAATTACTCAAAAACATTTAAATTATTACTATAAAGATATTTTAAAATTTGAAGCTCAGACTCCTGTCCCTGATCAAGTTCACTTGTTTATGGAATTGAATAAAAATGCTTCAAAGGTCAGACTCCCCGCTGGAACTCAACTAAAAGCCAGTGCTAAAGATGCGCTGGGCAAAGACTTAATTTATAAAACCAATAGAGAAATCATTGTTAACAAATCAAGCATTGATTCTATTAGAACAGTATTGGTAGATTATGATGATCAACATAAAATCTATGCCGCTCCTTTTGCAAATTCATCTGATGGTTTAGGAACTGCACTAGATGACCCTGACTATGGTTGGAATACTTTTGGTGAAAGCCAAATAGGTAAAGCAGAAAGCGAAAGGACAATGCTCGATGCAGAAATTGGACTTGGAATAGCATCACCAATACTCCTCCTCGAAGAAGGTACAAGAAATATTATCATCACCCTTAATTTACTTAGCTATAAATTAACTACCAGTAATTTACAAGCACTACTTACTAATCTTACTGCACTTAATTCAGAAGTAATTGGTTATTTAGTCGATATAGAAAATCAACAATTTGATAGTGAAGAAAGCCTTCGTGCCGCAGTCGATCAGGCATTAGATACTTTATCTATTCCAGCATTAAAAGATGATCTTGTTGATCAGGTTATGGAAGAGTCAGGCCAACCCATAAGACATTTAGATAATGATGACTTAGAAAATGCACTTAAGATTTATGCTAGTGGTAATGAATCTTGGTTTCAAATAGAAACGGTCAATATTTCAAAAATAGAACCTGATCAATTGCTCATTTCATTGCTTGTCCCTGCCGATGCACCTCCAATAATTAATCATTCAGCAAAATTGCATGGTGATAAAATAAACGCAAATACACCTGTCATTCAATTATTGTTAAATGAGGAAGCTAGTAATTATCGCTATGATGAATTAAGGGCACTTCAAATTTCAGAAATCAATATTGAGGTCTCGGTCAGTGGGATTAAGAATTTGATATTAGCCAATGATAATGGACCAATCGATCCCTCGCAAGCCTTTTTACCATTTGGAGCTATTCCATCTCAAGGGAGTTCTTTTTATTTTGGAAACACAGAAGTCTTTAATAAAAAATTAGACAATCTAGATATTGAGTTGAAGTGGGCAGATTTGCCTATAGATAATTTAGGCTTTTCAGATTATTACTCTGTATTGTATCCCGCTGTTCTGGGTACTATCTCAAATGCCTCATTCAATGCTTCTTTTGGAATACTTCAAAACTTTGAATGGCTATCAAATACTGGAAGTTCCATTCAATTATTTGAAACTGATACGGACTCAGGAGGAGGAGGAGCGCCACTTTTGAGGGAAGCCTTCTCAAGGACATTGTCTATTCCTGCAACTGCGGATCGTTCTCCTGAAAATAAAGTAGTCGATCACTATGGTGTAGATGTAATCAATGGTTTTGGAAGGTTAACATTAAATGCGCCATCATTTGGTCATCAACAATTTGCTAAATTATATGGTGATCGAGCAGTAGAGATTGCTGCTACTGGAGTACCTGATGTTTTGCCTAATCCTCCGTATACGCCGAAGCTCAACTCTGTAGCACTCAGTTACAAGTCAAGTGTTTCAATAAGTTTAGAGGATTTATCAACTTATGATTCTATATTACATATTGAACCTTTTGGCAGTTTGCCAATAGAGTCTTCAGAAACACCTCACTTAATCCCTCAATTGCCCAAAGGGACTTTATATCTTGGGATCAATGAAGTCAGCACGCCTCAAAGCTTAAGCCTATTATTTAGACTAGTAGAAGGAAGTGCAAATCCAGATATAGCAGTAGAATCAAATGATATCAAATGGGCTTATTTAAGCAATAATCAATGGATATCTCTAGATAGCGAAAGCATTCAAATTGATACGACGAAGGGCTTGCAGACTTCCGGAATAATTGATTTTGCACTGGGTAGAAATGCCAGCAATGATGATACCAGACAAACAGGTAATTTACACTGGCTTAAAGCATCATTTGACAAAGATCCTTCTGGTATAGGTAGAATAATAAATATTCATCCACAAGCTGTTACAGCTACTTTTTTAAATCAAGGGAATGACCTCAGTCATCTGATCAATCACCTTGAAGCTGGTTCTATTAGCAAATTCGTTACAAAAGTAGCTGGAATAAAGTCTGTAAATCAACCATACATTTCATTTGGAGGAAAAACTACTGAACAACAAGAAAGCTTGCAAAATAGAGTAAGTGAACGCTTAAGACATAAACAAAGAGGTATTAATATATGGGACTTTGAAAGACTTACACTACAAGCCTTTCCAGATATATATAAAGCAAAGTGTCTGAGACATTCTAGCGAAAGTTCTGAATTAGTACCTGGAGAGATTGACTTAATTGTCATTCCTAACCTTCGAAATCAAAACGCAGCAAATCCGCTAGAACCAAAAGTCAGTTCAATCATCCGAAATAATATCAAAGATTATATTAGTCAGTATACATCTTTGTTTACTACAATCAATGTTCAAAATCCAAAATACGAACCACTATTGGTAGAAATGAAAGTCGGACTTCGTGAAGGTTTTGATGGTGGATATTATGGTAATTTACTCAATGAAGAATTGAAGAAATTCTTAAGCCCCTGGGCTTTTGAAGAAGGCGAAGATATTATTTTTGGAGGTAAAGTCTATAAATCAAGTATACTCGCATTTGTAGAAAAACGAGCCTATGTTGATTATGTTACGGACTTCAAATTGTATCACTTAAATCAAGGTGCTTCTATTGGAGAGATGTGTGTAGAAATCGACTTTACGGTTAGACCCGATGCAATAGGAGATGAAGTTGACTTTGCAGAAGCCTCTACCGCACGTTCCATTCTTGTATCCGCATCCAAACATAGCATTACAGTTTTAGATCCTGGAGAATATGTCTGTTCAGGTGGAGCATTAGCTACCGGAATAGGCTCTATGACTATTGGTATTGATTTTATATCCGGCTAATTTAATTCAAATACTAAAAAAAGAAACAATAAAATAAATCAAAAATAAAATTTCATAAATATGGCAATCGTAGATAGAACAACGCTCAAAAGTTATTTTGAAACAGGAGACCGCCCCACTCAAGGTCAGTTTGCAAACCTTATTGACTCCGCCTTTAATCTCGCCGAAGATCAAAGCGTTGGTCAAGGTTGGCGTGTAGAATTATTTAAAACCGAAGAAAGTACAGATCCTGATCAGGGAGGTCTAATGGCTACTCCAATTCCTATTAATGCGAATAGTTTAAATACCCTAAGATTATTTGGCAGAGTCAATTTAGACGCGGGTGAAACAGATGCAGACGTCAATGTACTATTATTATATGCAAGTGATATACAAGTACCAGGTTTAGTATCTGTAGATAATGGAGATGGTTTATTTATACATAAAGTAGTTGGAAGCACTGATCCTATACAAGTTTTAGATGTTACTACATTTACTACTTCTGGCGTTTTTGATGAAAGTTTTACGCCACAACTAAATTTCCAATTTCCTGACTTTGGCTTTTTCTATTATTTAACAACTATAAACCGAGCTGAATTTTCATATCATTTAGTAGGTTTAGAATACTCCTAATGGATTTCTATATCAAATAAACTTTAATCTTGCATTAACATTTATGTCTAATTACAATTTATAAAATAATGAAAAAACTAGCTACTATACAAACTGGTCATAATACACTAAATATTGAAATAGAAAGTAATGCTTCTTTTGTAAAAATTTACTCCAAAGCAGGAAAGCTAATCCGACATTCAAGAATAAAAAATAAAAGTCAAGTTGTTTTTTACGGTAAACCCAATGATTATATTGTTGAGACAAATGGAAAATTTAAAACCTTAACCTCAATTCAAGGAAACCGTTCAATACACAAAGCCAGTATAAAAGTTCAAAAAGCGAGTGAAGACGGAATTAGATCAGTAAAAATAAATGGCCTCACATTTAATGCTAATAAGGTCAAAGATTTAATTAGTCAAAATGTAATTGATGCCGATAGTCTAAAAAAATCTTTAGTTGAATATTATGAATCCGTTGAAAAGGAATCAAAGAATGAAATTCTCTCCGAAGATTTAGTCAGAGAAGTTGCTTTAGGTAATGTTTCAGAAACTGAAAAAACTAAAATTAAAACAGCTCTGGGAAAAGTAAGCAAGGAAAAAGAACGAATCAAAAAGCTAGTTGAAGAGACTGCTGATTTAGATAAAATACTTACTATAAAATCTAAGTTCCCAAAGGTAAAAAGGACTTTTAGACCCTAGCCTTTATTTACTATTAATATGGTGTCTCATAAAATTATTTAAGATTAAAAGACTCCATTTTTTTACCACAATTCACCAAACCACTAAAGTTTTATTTAGTTTTTGTGACTTTGAGTTTTTGTGGCAAAATAAAAATGATGGCTTAGTTTCATCGAGCCTTATTAGATCCCTTCTTACGAAAACAAAAATTAAAAATGGTAGAGCCCATTTATATTACTAAGTCGAAAGTACCTTTAAAAAGCATGGATTTTGCTTTCCTAAGAAAGGAGGCTATCGAATACTTACAAAAGATCAGTCCTGATACATGGACTGACCATAATACGCATGATCCAGGTATTACCATTGCTGAAGCTTTAGCATATGTTATCACAGATTTAGGCAATCGAATTGGTCTTCCTATCGAAGACATCATAGCAAGTCAACCAAATCTGAATACTTCAAAACTAGAGGATATATTTCCTCCCGCCATAGACGTATTACCAAACTGTGCAGTTACTCCCATTGACTTCAGAAAATTACTTATTGATATTGACGGCGTTAGGAATGTGTATATCAAAGCGGCTGAAGAAGCAGAGCATGCGCTTTACTATATAGATTCTTCAAAAGCATTATCTTATAATACCGCTTCTGTCAAACTTGAATTAAATGGCCTCTATGTATTTCAAATTGAGTTTGATGAACATCCATCAGGAGATTTAAATTCTAATGTGATAGAAGGAATGATCAGTGTTACGAATGGAACGGATACTTTAGAATTTGATCTCGAAATTGTTTTCCCTTACTGGGATGAAATAGATGAGGTCTGGACGAGTGGAGAAACCATCACTGCTATTAATTTAGAAGATAGCATCGTGGCTGTTGCAGGTGATGAGTTCGAGGATTATTATGCAGAATTTATGATCACCTTTAGCAATAGTGAAATTATTACGGATTTCCCTATTGGTATTAAGACTAGCCCCGCAGTAGACCCGTCTATGCCAGGATTAGATACAGCGGTCATAGCAGCATTACAAAGTCATCTTGAAGGAATTATGGTAGGCGCTCCATTTCAAGCCTTTTGGGAAAGACTCCAAGCCATAAGATTAGTACAAGATCAAATAGAATTAACCTTTTGTAATAATCGAAATCTTTGTGAAGACCTACTTCGAATGGAGGCACTGCGTATTCAGGATATCGGCCTCAAGGGAAGTATTGAAGTAGAAGCAGGTGTTGATCCAACTAAGGTTATTTCAAAAATATTTTTCGCTATTGAACAATTCTTTTCTCCCCAAATCACCTTTCATAGTCTGAGTGATTTACAAGAAGAATCTCCTCTGGATCAAATTCTCGAAGGCCCTTTATTAAATAATGGTTTTATTAAAGCTGAAGATTTTGATATTTTAAATAAACAATCTATTATATATACGTCGGACCTCGTACGGCTTGCTATGGAAATTGAGGGAATCGTTGCCGTTAATAATTTAACGATTTCTAATTTTATCAATAATATTGCAATTATTACGGATGAACCAAATTGTCTAAGACTAAGTTCAAGTGAGCTTTATGTTCCAAAACTCAGTATTAGAAAATCTCAAATCGAAGTCACCAGAAATGGAAGTATCGTTGCGGTGAGTGACCTATTGGACGATGAAATTCAAACCTGTTTAGATGAAATCCGATTAGAAAATGCGGTAGCACCAATAGTTAATGATCTATCTATTCCTTATAATGAAGGGACTGAATTAGCGGTCAAAGATTATTGGTCTATACAATATGATTTTCCTAAAACTTATGGTATAGGAAAACATAGACTCTCTCTTATTTCAGATAAGGCGCGATTGGCAAAAGTTAAGCAGCTTCAAGCTTATTTACTATTATTTGATCAGATATTAGCCAATCATTTTTCCCAATTAGCAAATGTTTGTAGTCTCTTTGACCTTTCTAATGTAAACCCACTTTCTTATTCGTTTCAGACACCATATGACATTCCTGGTATTCAAGATTTATTAGCAGATTTTAATGCCGATACTGATGACTGGGATACCTTCATTAATGATAGTACCAATAGTTATGCTGCTGCATTGGAATCTAATTCTAGTATCCCATCTGAAACATATCGAAGAAAGAATCAATTCCTTGATCATCAGCTGGCACGAGTAGCGCATACTTTTGAAGACTATGAAAAAGTAATGCAATCTATTTCTAGTTATAATTTCGATGATGAAATCATTGCAGATAAAACTAATTATTTAAAAAAATTCCCAGCCATTAGTAAAGCAAGAGGAAAAGGATTCAATTATAAAGCACTGACAGAAGATGGAACACCTGATGTATGGGACACCGATAATATTTCAGGACTAGAAATGAGTCTTTGTCATCGACTAGGGTTTAGGATTTGTGAACGACATGATCTTTATCATCCGCTTTCTGAGTTTTTTGAATTGTATGATGAAGTAGACAGTGATGCGATTATTGAATGGAGGTTTAGGCTTAGACATGAAGAAGGTCATATTTTATTGAGTAGTAGTATGAACTATGCAAGTACCCCAGAAGCATGGGCTGAAATAGAGGAAGTATTAATGTTTATTCAAAGAAGGGACAGGTATCAAATCATCACAGCAATAAATGGAACTTTCTACTTCAATCTTTTAAATGATGATGATGATATAATCGCTCGAAGAATCCAAGGTTTTAATACCCTTGCAGCAATTGAAGCTGCCATAGATGAGGTGATTAATTTTACTGCAAAAAACTACAGCGGTGAAGGGCTCTTCGTATTAGAACATCTATTGCTTAGACCCAAAATAAAGGGAGTCGATTCTTCTTCCTCAGATACATTATTAACTGTTCCAGAAATAAATGACTTTCCGCTACAAGATCCATATTCATTTGTTATTTCTGTGGTTTTCCCTTCAGGGTATCAAAGAGATTTCAGTGATGCTACGAGTGTAGCGACACCCTCAATAGGAGGAGAACGATTTAGAGATGAAGAATTTAGAAGATTGATCACAAGGGTACTTGCTGAAGAAGCTCCAGCTTCTGTATTCATCAATGAATATTATCTAGATATAAATACTGGAGTAGATCTAGCTGATACAGCTTCTTTAAATAATTTTCAAGCCAAATATAAAACATGGTTGGAAACTAATGCTGATCCTGCTTCTACTGATGGGGCAAAATTAATCGCTCAACAAGAACTAGTGCTGGTCTTTAATCAAATATACTTTGAACATGTTTGATCATTGCATACATATACAATCATTAGACCTGACTTTAAAAAGTACAACTGATGCTAATTTACTAGAGGATCAAGTCAAGCACTTTTTCAATAAAGAATTATTAAAAGACATAGAGCAGGCATTTGATGAAATCTGTCCGCCTGATATTTATCTACAAATAGACAAAATAGAACTCGACTTAGGGCAACTTAATATTAATCAATTGAAGAAAATAGGCAAAGCCGTATTTTTACAAAAATTAAAAAAGTCCTTACTTCAATATACCACAAGTCCAGTTTCAAATCAAACGAATATTTCTTTCAGTGAATCAAACTCAAGGAAGACATTCAAAAAGCAATCAATCCAAATTTATAAAGAAGACATTTTCTTTTTCTTTTTAAAAAATGGCCACTACCCTACTTCTTTTAATTCTAATAAAAAAATTGCCCTAAAGGATTTGTTGCAGGATATTATAAAAAAACCGTCATCCTCATTTTTCCATGAACTCAGGCATTTATTTCAAAACAATGAATACGCCAGCATCCGTTTTTTTAATACAGTGAATTCAGAACAGCAAATTAATATCTTATCCAAATTATCAATCAATCAAAGTGCAATAGACTTTGTCATACAATTCCAGAAGGCGATTGAGGTATTAATATCGAATTATGAAAAATCACCAGTAAGCATAAAGGAATCAAAAAAATTACATTTTCAATCCAAGTCCAAATCGAAAATACTGTATTCTATACTTAGTCATAAAAATGATAAACCTATTCCTGATAGTTTTGATCTCTCAGCCAAAACTTTAAATGAATTAGTAGATTTAATAGCGGAACTATTGGATAGTACAAAAGATGATTTTAGTTCATTTATGCTACAGCAGGAAACTACGATTGAAGATTTAAAAAGCAATCCGATTCTAGAATCAATATCCAAGCATCTCAAAAAAAATAATTCAAGCCAAGAGTTTTCATCTCCAAAACAACAAAAGCAAGAAGATATATTTTCTAAACCAAAAGTGATTCAAAAAGACATTAGTCCGCTACCCCAAAAAACATCTATTTCAAAACATAAGAAAAGAAAAACGGAGGCTATTGATACGGAGGGAATCTATATAAATAATGCAGGTCTAATTTTACTCCATCCTTATTTATCCATTTACTTTAAAACACTGGATTTATTAGATTCTGAAGGCTCTTTCAAAAATGACCTTTCAGCAGAAAGAGCCGTTCAGTTATTACATTTTTTGGTATTCGGACATACAGCATATCAAGAAAATGAATTAGTGCTTAATAAAATACTTTGTGGTTTGCCATTAGAATTTCCAGTTCATCCGAATTTTGAACTATCTGAATTTGAAGTAAAAGAATCAGACATATTGCTTAAAACAGTAATTAAATATTGGGAGGCAATTAAAAACACCTCAATAGATGGACTGCGAACCTCTTTTCTACAACGCGATGGAAAAATCAACCTTACGCGAGATGACTTTATTACTTTGAAAATAGAACAAAAAACTATAGATATTCTTTTAGATAAACTAAGCTGGAATATTTCCATTTTAAAATTGCCTTGGATGTCTAGAGCATTGAGTACTCAATGGAATTAGGGAGAAGAAGATATTTTTAAATAGAAAAAACCCAATATGAAAATTCAAAAAACAAATTATCTAAAAACGCTAATTTCTCTATTTATATTTTGTGTCATTATCCCTGCACAATCTTATTCGCAATTAGAATCTACAAAAGGGATCGGTTTGGCCATCAATCATCCAGCAGATGGTGCCACTCCATTTGGAAGTATTAATACTGGAATATTTCCAGCACCCGCCGCTGGTAGTATCTCCATTAATCTTGTCAGCGGATTTGGAGCGGATCCATCTACTTGGTTGGCTGTTACCAGTGCAGGAAGTACAATTAGTTTAGTTATTCAAAATGCAGCAACCGTTCCGAATCCTGGAGGGGCAACAGCTTCAGGTTGTACCGTGACAGGTAATACGACTTGCTCGGGGGATGTCACCGATTTCGGTGCCTCAACAAGTAGTGGTTGTTATGAAATAGAAATCGACGCGGGTATTGCTGGAAGTGAGACCTATTTTATCTGCATCTTTGGAGATGAACCCCTTGCTATTAATCCTTCGACTTATAATGGCTTTACTGGAAAAGAAGTAGGATCTTCTAGTGATCATTCTTTTTCTTTAAACCGAGCAGCTGGCAACTTTAGTTGGCAAGTAGTAGGCAACCCCACTTATTTGACCGTCACGCCTGATGCAAATACATTATCCGCTACCCTTAACTTTGATCCAGAAGCCGCTATTGCTACTAGAAATCACACCCTTAGGGTAACAAATACAGCAGACGGAACAGAAGTCGCAGATGCTACGATTACAGTTGAGGCCATTGACCCCACAGGAGGAGACGATCCGGTGGATGTCGTTTTCGTGATTGATATATCAGGCAGTATGGGCAATCCAGCGACTTGCGATGGCAATGAATTAAATTTTTCCAAGCTTGATTATTTGAAAGATAATTTCATGGAAATCTATGAGCAGATAGACGAATTATTTGGAAATAATAGTAGAGTCGGGGTAGTCACCTTTGCTTCGGATTCTAAAGTAGAATCCTTATTAAAATCACCAGAAGATTTAGAAGCGGATTTCAGAGATTGGACAGGTAATGGTGGCGATGCTTTCACTGCTGATGGAAGTACCGCTATGGGTAAAGGAATCAGAGACGCCTTGAGTGTTTTAGGTGCACCTGACCCAGATCGTCAACAATATATCATTCTATTGACTAATGGGATGCAAAATGTCAATCCATACCTCGCTGCTGATCAAAGCACAGGAGCCATTTTTATAGATAATGACCCACCTGATCAAGATCGAATGGGACCGGAAGATGATGAGATTAGAGCTGGAATTCAGATTATTCCAATGGCGCTATTTCAACCCTCAGATACCTATTTAGATTTACTCAAACAAGTCGCTAGCCAAACTGCAGGTCTAGATGTATTGCCGGAAGTTTGTGATTTAAATCAATCCTTAAAGGATGCCATAAATGAAGTACTCAGAAGTAGTAGTCCAAAAACTATTCTTTTTGAAAAAGGTCGTTTTAGTGGTACAAATGCTACCGAGACATTTACTATTAGTGAAAATTATGATAAACTATTGGTCTCTGCTTCTGTCATTGGCAATCACAACCTTACTTTCGAAATTGATCAAAAAAAAGGAGGTTCTTGGATTAGTATTTCTGCTGGCGGTAATTTCAGACCTGCTGGAAATTCTAATCATCGTCTCTTTTCTATCAATCTACCTAATAATGTAGGAGGCAATCTAATTAGTCCTAATGGAGAGTTTAGAGTAAGACTAAGTTGTAATACTAGCAATCTTGATTATCAGATGGCTGTTATCCTTGATGATCGCGGTGTCAAGCATGCCAACTTTGTCAGAGATCGTACACATCGAGCTGGAGATCAATTACACTTAAGCACTCGATTGAGGTATATGGGAAATCCTGTAACCGGAAACAATCAAAAAGTAGAAGCAATCATTTATAGACCCGGAGATAGTTTTGGAAGTCTATTTTCAAAAAAAGATCCGCCAAAGAAATTTATTTCTAAACGCAAATTAGGGAAGGAGAATAATGACCTTTCCAGTGCTTTAAGTGGACCAACTAAATTAGTAAATACTTATTCGCTTTCCCCTCCTACCGGACAGACATTTGAACCCGGACTTTCCATTGGTGATCAAAAGTATCAATTACTGGTTTATGAAACAGACTTTTTAAAACAACTAAAATGGAAAAAAGAAGTTATCCCTCTTAATCATGTTGGGAATGGAATTTACAAAGGGGTTTATTCAAAAACAAATTTAACTGGCGTATATCAAGTCCAATATATCATAGATGGTCAAGTACCAGATGTTGGTGAATTCAAAAGATTAGAACTTAAATCAATCCCATTTTTATTTGGCAAACCCAAATTAGAAGATTCCAAACTTTTTGTGCTCTCCGAAAGTCCAATGTATCTTTCTTTCAAACCTGTAGATGTTCATGGAAACTTATTAGGTCCTGGAAAAAGAGAATCTATTGAAGTCTCTTCAAGTATTGGATCTACGGGAGCTGCTATAGATCAACTAGATGGCACTTATGTATACAGCCTATTTGTGCCAGGTAAGGTAGATCCTATTATCACTATAAAAATACTTGGCGATATTTTATATCAAGGGCCGCTTTCAAAAATTAAAAGGAAGAAAGGGTGGTTGGCATTACAGGGAGGTCTTACTAAACCGCTTAATAATTTCGACAATGATTTTGATCCAGCTTATTTTGGTGAACTTGCTTTGGGCTATCAGTTCACTAGAAAATTTGGACTTAGAATAGAGGGTGGATATTATTCTTTTAAAGATACACTATCTGCGAATTATAGCATCATTGGAGGAGGAGCAGGTTTACAGCTTTTACAACCTTTTGGTTCTGGTGCCTGGGATATACATCTCAAAGTAATGGGCGGGTATTATAAACCAGAAAACATAGATGGTGAGTTTGGCGTAAATGGAGGTATTGGTTTATCCCGATATTTTGAGCATTGGTTTTCTATAGTTTTAGAAGGTTCTTATTATAGAGTCTTTACAAATCCTGATCCTATTGATTTTGCCAGTGCATCATTAGGCCTTCGGTTTCATTTTTAAATTATATAAAGGAATTTAAGAGCCTGTTTAAAAATTATGAAAAAGAATCCTTCAAAAAATAATGATTCAAAAAAATCATCTGCTGCTGCTTCCTTCTTTAATAAAAAGGAAGCGGCTCAGGATTCTATGTATAATGATCAAAACGAGCAACCTTTTTTCAAAACTGAAACCCCAATTCAGACCAAATTGAATATAGGAAAGCCCAATGATCGATTCGAAAAAGAAGCAGATGCTGTTGCAGATAAAATAACTTCAGAAAAACATATTGACAATCCTCCACCAGCACCTAGAATTACACCTCTGGTTCAAAAACAATCAGAAGAGGAAGAAATGATTCAGGAGAAGCCTGCTTTTGAAAGTCCTACTATTCTTGAACAAGCAGAACAAGATTTTTCTCCTGCAAATGATATGCCTCTACAAAGGCGGGAAGAAGAGGAAGAAAGCCTACAAGCTAAATCTGAGGATACTACAGAATCCGATACATCTCAACTCGAACAATCGCTCAGTAAGTCTAAAGGGAAAGGGAATCCCCTACCTGATCCAGTCAAAACCAATATGGAATCAGGCTTTGGTAGGGACTTTAGTAATGTTAGAACACATACGGATTCGAATGCGGTACAGATGAGTAAAGATCTTGGAGCTCAAGCTTTCACTCATGGCAATGACGTCTATTTTAATGAAGGAAAATATAATCCAGGAACGCAGGATGGAGATCACCTATTGGCACATGAATTGACACATACAGTCCAACAAGGAGGTGTGCAGAAAAAAGCCATTCAAAAAGTAGAAAATACGAACTCGCCTCCTGCAACAAATACACAAGGTCAGGCTGGCACCACTACCCCGCCACCTGAACCACCTCAAATTTTTACAGATACTGCAAAAGGCGTAATTGATCTTAGGCCAAGCGAAAAAGAAATCACTATTCCAGAACTTCAAATCCCAGATTTTAAAACAGGCTTTACGCCTACAACTAATTTGGTGCTTCCTAAAAAGACAGATGAAGAACGGCCAAATACTCAAGCTAGTAAATGGGATGAAGAAGTAAAAAAAGGAACAGACTATACTGATTTATTAGCAACTAAACTTCAAATGGATGAAGCACCTGCACATACCGCAGGTAGAGGATTACCCGTCTATTTCTTAAAATTAAAAAGAGCAAGAAATAATTATGTTATTGGTACTGCAACCGATGTCAAAAACAGAACAACCCGACCTTTCTGGGATGTAGATGGAAGACGTTTCTTTCATGATGTAGATCACAAGAGAGAATTGCAATTGGGCGGTGAAGATGTTCTTGCTAATTATTGGTTGCTCGAAAGTAAAGCGAACCAATCCTCTGGTAGAAATATCAAAGATGAGAAAAACGCAAAAATTCGTGCCCTATTATCTGAGTCCGCAAAGGGGAATCAGGCAATATGGACAACACCACCTAGTCTCGATGATGTAAGAAGAACCTATAAAATCACTTTTAGCAAAGTAGTTGGAGGACTTGATCAGTCCGTAGGTGATCACACTAAGACTTATGAAATGGCTCATATTAAACGAGGTGATCAATTTGATGGTTTACAAAATATGACCAAAGAAGAAGTAGATGCTGCCGGACTTAGAGGCGATCCTGCTACCCTGAAAATTTTCACTAGTGCAACAGGAGGTGGCGTTCGAGATGTTCCTTGGGGAGAAGTTGATGGCACAACTAAAGCACTTAGTCCTTCTGTATCTATTGGAAAGAATTTCAAAATGGAATCGGTTACTTATACTAAAGGAAGTGGAGGTACAGTCCGTGGTCCAGCTTTTAAACGAGATCGAGATACGGGGATTATAAGTACAAGGACTATTGATTTAGAAATAAAGGAACTCGCAGGAATTGAATACGGAGGTTTCATCTCCCAAGCCAGTATTGATCGAGCATTAAAAACTGCACTCACTGCCTCATTTGCAAGTCCAATTGAATTATCTGAAATTTCACTTCAAGACGGAGAAGGCTTTGTTGGTCGAGGGGTCATCAAACCGTCCTTGCCTTTCCTCTCCGCAGATACGACTATAGATGTGGTCATTGATGGAGACGGAGCACGACTTGAAAAAGTTTTTAATATTGGAGAGATCGCCGTACCGCCTCCTTTTGTGATCAGCAATTCTGAGTTATTTGTCTCATTTGGCACAGATGGTTTAAAAGCAGGTGGTAGAGTCAATTTTGGTATTAACCGAGTTGGGGAAGGTTTTGTGGAAGGCAGTATCGGTACGGATGGGAAATTAGCGGTAAGTGGTGCATTTGATTTTGATTCCACTTTATTTGATCCTGCAAGAGTAGAAGTCTCTTATATAGACGAGATTTTAAGTGTTACTGGAACATTGGGAATCCCTAGAAATAAAGTGACCGGAATAAAAACGGCTACCGTTACAGTCAATTATTCTGAAGGCAATTTAACTGCAAATGGAAATGCAGAATTAGATATAAAAGGAGTAGAAAGTGGAACATTGAATCTAGCCTATTCAGAAGATCAATTTACAATAGGTGGAAGCTTCCAACTTTCTAATGAAATACCGGGTATTCGTGGAGGTTCAGTCGAAGTAGAAGTTGAAAAATTGGGAGATGAAGAAGGGTGGAAAGTTAAAGCATCTGGTACAGCCCAACCAGATATTCCCGGCATTAACTCTAGTTTAACGGTGGAATATGATGATGGTGCGCTCTTAGTCAAAGGAAGTGCATCTTACGAAAGAGGTTTACTTTCTGGAATGGTAGAAGTTGGTGCGACCAATCGTGCTATTGGAGATGATGGACAACCTACCGGTCCTGCCGGAGATACCTTTAGTGCTTTTGGTGGTGGAGAATTGACTCTACAGCTTACACCTTGGCTCGCAGCTACAGCTGGTGTTCATTTCCTTCCTAATGGTGAAATCGAAGTAAAAGGTAGAATTGGTCTTCCTAGTTCAGTAGATATTTTTCCAAGGAAATCTTTCGATCGCAACCTCTTTAGGATGCCAACTATCGAAATACCAATTTTTGCCATTCCCCTTGGTCCAAGGAGTTTGGGACTTGTTGCAACTATAAATGGAGGTTTAGATTTTACGGCGGGATTCGGGCCAGGTCAATTACAAGAATTATTTGGAGAGGTCACATACAATCCAAGTCAGCCAGAAAACACAGCATTACATGGCAGAGGTAAATTTGTTATTCCTGCTGATGCCGGGCTGACTCTTAAAGCTGATTTAGGACTGGGGCTAAGTGTTGGTATCGCTAGTCTGACCGGAGGAATTGAAATTGCAGGTTCTCTGGGCCTTGAAGGGGAAGCCGCCGCCGAGGTAGATGTTAATTGGAGTCCGACTGAAGGATTCTCTTTGGATGCATTAGGAAGTATTACTGTCAATCCTAAATTCCAATTTGATGTCAATCTATTAGCACGAGCTAAACTCGACTTATGGTTATTTAGTATTTCGAAAGAATGGCGGCATAATCTTGCATCTTTCCAGTGGGGACCTGATATTCAATTTGGAATCAAATTCCCGATTCATTATCAAGAAGGGGAACCTTTTGATATTTCATTTGATGATCTCGAAGTCATTTATCCAGAATTAGATATTGGATCTCTTGCTTCTGGAATTGCGAAAGATGTAAAAGATGATGTATTTTAGAAACAAATTAAAAAATATGAAAGATAAAACAGACTTAATTATTGGAGAAAAGATGCTTAGAGATTTGCAACCAGGGATGACTATTGAACAAGTCAAAGAAAGAGAGGGAGAACCACTCAGAGTTAAAAAAACCTATACGTCTTATCTCGAATATCAATTAGACCCTGAACTTGGGGAGGAGTTGATCATATATTATTTTTATGATGAAGAAACTGAAAAAGTAAAAACAATAGAAGTGTTTTTCTATTTCTTTCCATATGACCATGATAACAGTAATGAAATATTCCTTGAAATAAAAGATCAAATTCTTGAGCGATACAATAAGGCTTATGGAAAAGCTAAAAGAAAAATAAAAGGTTCAGGAAGCAAAAAAGAAACTTATTTCCAATGGAAAATTGAAAGCAAAAAAGTAAAACAAAAACTCACACTTATGCAATATAAGGATGAGGATAGTTCTAATCCTGACGATTCTAAAGAAATACTTAAAATAGTTTTTAATGAAAGCAAATAATATTTTGGACATCAACAATGAAGGTGTACTCCTACATATGGAAGGCCGGCTAGAAGAAGCCATTGTTAAATACAATCAGGTATTGAAAAAAGACCCCCTTAATTCTACAACACTTAATAATTTAGGTTTCCTATGCCTTCAGACTGGTCGTTTAGATGAAGCTCAAAAACACTTAACAAAAAGTATTGAATTAAATCCTGAAAGCGATCATGCTAACCTTAATCTGGGAAATCTAAAAGTAGCTCAAGGAAATATTGAAGAAGGGATTAATCTAATTAAAAAATCCTTAGAACTCAATAATCAAAACGAACTTAGTTGGGAGAGTTATGCAAAAGTCTTCACCTTATTGAATCAGCCTGAGGAAGCTACACAAGCCTGGCATCAAGCATATAGCCTAAAACCTGATAGTACTTATTATCAAATTGAGTTTTCAAAAAGTTTGATTTCCAGTAATCGAATTACCCAAGGGATCACCTTACTTCAACAATTATTAAAAACGAATCCGC
Organism: Saprospiraceae bacterium; assembly: GCA_965277415.1. Lineage (GTDB taxonomy): Bacteria > Bacteroidota > Bacteroidia > Chitinophagales > Saprospiraceae > JAHDHW01. The sequence continues at coordinate 12,498 of CBDICS010000110.1, read as the reverse complement.
AGCATGTAGATGGATGGACACAATTGGGTATTGCGCACTTTGCCAGAAAGGATCATGGAATGGCTAAAGATTATCTAAACAAAGCGCTAGGTCTAAAGCCTGAAACCATAACAGCTCGATACTATCTGGCTCTAAATTATATAGCCTGCGATGAAAGAGATGCTGCAATCAAGGAATACCAACGTGTTTTATTGATTAATCCTGATTATATAATTGCTAAAATAGACTTAGCAATTCTACTGCTTTCAAAAAAGGAACTAGATCAATCGCAAAAATTATTATCTGAAGTCTTGGAGAAACAAGCTGATCATCCTAAAGCTAATTATTATTTAGCTATGGTATTAATAGGTAAGGGAAATAAGAAAAAAGGAAAGTCAATTTTTAAAAAACTGGCAAAAGATTCGAAAACTAAGTTTGGTTCACTCGCTCAACAGTACCTAAGAGACACAGAATAAGCATTTGATTTCCTGGATTCATTATTACAAAAAATTCTTTATTATGAAAATATCAAGAAAGAAAAATCGGTCTAAAAAATTACCTCAAAAAAAGAAAGAATCATTTTTTGAAAAAGATCAAAAAAACGAATCTGATAATCATTCTTTCTTTACAAAAAATAATATCCAAGCTAAATTAAATATAGGCAAAGCTGATGATCCCTTTGAAAAAGAAGCGGATCAAATGGCTCAGCAAGTTGTAAAGAACCAAGAAGCTTCAAGTCAATTAAACAAAGGTCAACAAGTCCAAAAACAAGGAACAGAAGAGGAAGAAGCACAGGCCAAAAGGCAAGTTCAGAAAAAAGAGGAAGAAGAGATGCAGGCCAAAAGAAAAATTCAACGGATGGAGGAGGAAGAAGAAGCTCAGCCAAAGAGAATGATCCAGAAAAAAGAGGAAGAAGAAATGCAAGCCAAAAGAAAAATTCAACGGATGGAGGAAGAGGAAGAAGCTCAGCCGAAAAGAATGATCCAGAAAAAAGAGGAAGAAGAAATGCAGGCTAAAAGAAAAATTCAACGGATGGAGGAGGAAGAAGAAGCTCAACCGAAAAGAATGATCCAGAAAAAAGAGGAAGAAGAAATGCAAGCCAAAAGAAAAATTCAACGAATGGAGGAGGAGGAAGAAGCTCAACCGAAAAGAATGATCCAGAAAAAAGAGGAAGAAGAAATGCAGGCTAAAAGAAAAATTCAACGGATGGAAGAGGAGGAAGAAGCTCAGCCAAAGAGAATGATCCAAAAAATGGAAGAAGAAGAAATGCAGGCCAAAACCATTAGAAGAAAAGAAAAAGAGGACACTTCTTTTATGCAATCTACTTCGACCGAACCAATTCAAAAAAAGGAATCAGATACAGCATCTCCCGAGATAGAAGAAGTGCTGGCAAAATCTAAAGGAAAAGGTCAAGCCCTTCCCGAAGATGTAAGAAAAGAAATGGAAACTTCATTCGAAGCAGATTTTTCAAAAGTAATGATTCATACAGGTCCAGACGCCATTCAAATGACACAGGCCTTAAATGCTTTTGCTTTTACTCATGGTAATGACATTTATTTTAATGAAGGACAATTTCAGCCCTACTCCAGTACAGGCAAAGAACTTTTAGCACATGAACTTACTCATGTTGTGCAACAAAATGATTAATCTATGCAAGCTACAAAAGTATTGTACCCTTTAGATCTTTCTTTAAAATATTTAGAGGATATATTTCAACTTAGATTGGAAGCTTTTTTTAATAATAGACCACTTACGTATCCAATCCAATTATTGCCCAAGCCAGAATGGAATGGAATGCGCTCCTCTTTTACTGACTTTATTTCAAATAGTGAATTAGAAGATGAAGCTTTTATTATTTTACTGATTGCATTAGCGCCGCATATTCAACCAGACTTCTTTGATCGAATTATTCAAAAGTATTTACCCGAATCTGGAAACTTCCCAAAGCTTGGAGGAGTCCGCTCTAAAAATAATCGATGCTTTATGCCAACAGGCGAAACAGCAGTTTTTATTTTAGGAGGTGATCATTTAGAAGATAGATTTAAGATCCAGCAATTTTTTTCACAAGATCATTTTTTTGCTAAAAACCAAATTCTCTGGTTAGAAGAAGTACCCGAATCGGAACCGATCAATAGTGGAAAGATTATAATTTCAAGAGAGTATACCCAACTATTTTGTTTTGATAAAGTATCACCTCCTGATTTTAGTTTGCATTTTCCAGCAACAAAAATAAATACAAATCTAGAATGGAATAACCTCGTACTCAATACGTCTACACAAGGTCAACTCAATGAAATAAAAGCTTGGTTAAACCACGGCAATACCCTTCTTCAAGACTGGGGAATGAAAGATTTAATCAAACCGGGGTATAGGGCTTTATTTTTTGGCCCTCCAGGTACTGGAAAAACCTTGACTGCAAGTTTGTTAGGTAAATATTATTCAAGAGAAGTATACCGAGTTGACCTTTCTATGGTCGTTTCAAAGTATATTGGAGAAACTGAGAAAAACCTATCAAATCTTTTTGCAAAATCAGAAAACAAAAATTGGATTCTGTTTTTTGATGAGGCGGATGCCTTATTTGGCAAGAGAACCAATATAAAAGATGCTCATGATAAATTTGCAAATCAAGAAGTCGCATACCTTTTACAAAGAGTTGAAAACTATAATGGCTTAGTCATTCTGGCTACTAACCTTAAAAAGAACATAGACGAAGCATTTCTTCGGCGCTTTCAATCTATTGTTCATTTTCCAATGCCTTCAGCCTCTGAAAGATTAGCTATTTGGGGAAATGCCTTCCCTTCACAATTAGATATCTCGTCAATCGACCTAAAAAATATCGCTCAAAACTATAAACTTACTGGAGCAGGAATCTTTAATGTAGTCCAATATTGCTGCCTCCAAGTCTTGAGTCAAGGTCAATCAAGTCTATCTAATCAAGGTCTTATTGAAGGCATTAAACGAGAATTTAACAAAGAAGGACGTCTAATATAGACTTTGCTAAAAAATAGCTTCATTATAATACTCCAGTAATTCATTGCATAAAACTGATTATCAGCATATTAGACAAACAAGTCCTATGAAAATACAATTTATAAAACTTTGATTTTAATACTTTGTGAGCCTTCGTGTATAACTTTGTGGAACTTCGTGTCGAAAATCACCGAACTACTAATTACCAGATTCTACAAAAAATTAACTCTTTATCTCAAAAAAATATTATTAATATAATTTAGGCCAATAACTTAAATAACATTCCCAATGGCAAAAACTTACATTCTCCATCGCAATAAACAACAAATAAAAATACAAAAAGAGCCAAACTACTTCACTGCAATTGTCAATGATGTAAAGCTTATCTATGAAGTCAATCAAAAACCTGAAATCAATCAAGTCAAACAGGTATTTAATAATGTTTTTAAAATAAAAACGGAAGGCAAGGATTGTAATAATTTAATGGATAAATTAAGGCTTGAATACGACACGCGACTTGTTTTTCATCATGCTTACAAACCTGCTAATGACGCTTCCACGAGGTACTATATTACGGACCTTATTGTCGTAAATTTTAAAAGTAAAACCAGTAATGCAAAGATAGAATCCATCCTATTAGATTACGGTTTACAATATATTAAACAGTATAGCGAAACGCTAACCTTCCTATTCAAAGTCACTAAATCAGCTGGAAAAAATCCCGTAAAACTTTGCAATGACCTTCATTCATTAGAAGAGGTCAACTATGCAGAGCCGAATCTCGTCAACCGTTTTGATAAATCTGAATTGCCTAAAGATTCGCTTTTTATAGATCAATGGCATTTAAGAAGTAGAGGTGGGCTAGAATTATCTAAAGATGCAGATGTGAATGCTGAAGAAGCATGGAAAATTACTAAAGGTTCAAGAGATGTTGTTTTGGCCGTAATTGATGATGGTTTTGACCTGACGCATCCTGACCTAAAAGGTGCTAACAAAATTGTTCATGCCAAAGATTTTGTTGATGGAGATACATCGCCCTTTCCAAGCGAGGCGCATAATGATTATCATGGAACACCTTGTGCTGGAGTGGCAATCGGGGAAGAAAACGGAAGCGGTATCGTAGGTATCGCTCCTAAGTGTGCATTTATGCCTGTTCGTTTTGATCTTGCTGCTGACGATGATTTGCTATGGGAGATTTTTGACTATACTGGAAAAAGAGCCGATGTAATTTCCTGTAGCTGGGGTCCAGTACCCGTTTATGCACCACTAAGTAGCTTGCTGGATAGAAAATTTACAGAAATAGTTACCTCCGGTGGGCCAAGAGGAAAAGGTGCAGTCTTACTTTTTGCTGCTGGCAATTTCAATGCGCCTATTAAGGATTTTGACAACAAAGATTTCAAATGGCGACATCCTTCACATGGCATAGTCAAACAAGCTAGAGCAATTCTCAATGGCAATTGTGCACATAAAGAGGTAATGGCCATTGCCGCTTCAACCAGCCGAAATATAAAAGCGGCATATAGCAATTGGGGTAAAGAAATTAGCGTCTCTGCTCCTAGTTCAAATTGGCATCCACTCGATCCTTTTGAAAAATTACCTGGCCGTGGTATCTGGACGATTGATAATGAAAACTTTGGTTTAGGTTTTACTAGCAATAGTAGATATACTGGATCTTTTGGAGGGACGTCAAGTGCTACACCTCTGGTTGCGGGAATCGCTGCCCTAATCATTTCTGTCAATAAAAATCTTTCGGCTAAAGAAGTTCGATCTATTATAGAAAGTTCAACTGATAAAATCGAAGATCCAAGCACTGATATTATCCTAAACCATAAAAAAGGAAAGTATACAGGAAGAGGGAAAACAAGTCATTCTGAATGGTTTGGATATGGAAAGGTCAATGCTGGTAAAGCAGTGAAACTTGCCAAATCAAAATTAATAGAGCATAATCCTCCTATCAAACCAAAACCTATCAATAAAGGAATAGTAATTATCGCTGCACTAATTAATCCTAAAGGGAGTGAATCTGGTAAAGAGACCCTTACCCTACTTAATCAGACCGATAAAACAATTCAATTGGATGGCTGGTTTATATCTAATAAACCTAATAAAAAACAAAGCCTAGATGGTTTTTCTATAGATGCTAATTCTTTTCTAACAATCAAAATAAAGTCTTCAGCGATCAGACTTACAAATTCTGGTGGCACCATTCGTTTATTTAATAGTAATGAACAAAAAGTACATGAGGTAAAGTATTTGAAAAAAGATGCTTCAAAAAATGGATGGACTACAGTATTTTAGTATTACCATGTTGGCTATAAGTAAGTTTATTTGACAGGATTTACAGGATAACTTATCTTGTTAATCCTGTACATCCTGTCTTTATCAATTTTAGGTCAATCTTTTTAGGAATAGCATATCATTAACTATAAGTCTACAAGAAAACAAGATCAGTTTCTAATGCTCAAAAAGTAAACTTCTAATCTTAATTCGTAATTTTGAGCAATGAAAATACTCATTATCCAAACGGCATTTATTGGAGATGTAATTTTAGCTACTCCTGTTGTAGAAAAACTATATCAATACTTTCCCGATGCTCAAATCGACTTTGTATTGAGAAAAGGTAATGAGGCCCTTTTGCATAATCATCCTTATATCAATCAAGTATTTATTTTTGATAAAAAAAATGGAAAATATAAAAACTTATGGAAGCTTATTTCTGCCATCAGATCAACATCTTATGATCGAGTGATCAATTTACAGCGATTTTTTTCTTCTGGTCTTATCTCAATGCTATCTAAAGGAAAATTCAAAATTGGCTTTGATAAAAACCCTTTGTCATTTTTTTACCATGAAAAAGTAGTGCATCAAATATCCCAAACAGCAGTAGATGGACATGAAGTAAAAAGAAATCTTGCTTTAATTGAAAAATTTACTGATCAAGAATTTACCTCTCCAAAACTCTATCCTTCAGCATCTGATTTTAAAAAAGTAAAAACGACTCAAGCTTTCATTACCATTGCTCCAGCTTCTTTATGGTATACCAAACAATTTCCTGTAGATCGATGGATTGAATTAATCAATGCCTTAAAAGATAGGTTTCTTATTTATTTACTAGGAGGGCCTTCAGACCTTCCGCTTTGCGAAAAAATAAAAGAAAAATCAAATGTAAATAAAATAGAAATTCAAGCTGGACGGCTTAGTTTTCTGGAATCTGCTGCATTGATGAAAAACGCAAAAATGAATTTTGTCAACGATTCCGCTCCCTTACATATGGCTTCAGCAATGAATGCACCAGTAACTGCTATCTTTTGTTCGACAGTCCCACAATTTGGTTTTGGCCCTCTTTCTGATCATTCTACTATCATAGAAACACATCACCAACTTGACTGTCGACCTTGTGGTTTACACGGGAAAAAAAGTTGCCCGAAGGGACATTTTAAATGTAGTGATATACAAACTGAATTTATCTTAAAAAAATTAAATTTTTAAAAACCAAATATTTTTCATTAACTTGTGTCTTAATTCCTGCCATCATATTGTTTCTACAATAATGTGTTTGTTTAATTTTCAAAATTAATTTCAAGATTGGAAAACCATTGAAGTTCAATGCTTCACTATATAATTCATTCAAATCTGGTTTGAGTGAAGTCTTTAAATTTCCCTTCGAAATAACAAATGCTAATATTTTATAATCATAAAGAACGATCATGAATTTCAAACGCTCTATCAAATACAAATTGTTTGCTATTGTAATCCTATCCATTATTTTACTAGGTTTTTCTAATAATTCTCTAAGCGGTAGAACAAATACGCTAGGTGATAATGCTGTCGCTGCAACTATTTCCAAACATTCTGTCCTATCTGTAAGTGTATCTAGTACATTGATTACATGTAGTAATACCACTTCCACTGCAAGTGCTGATGTATCAGGTGGATCACCACCCTACCTTTACAATTGGTCAAGTGGTGGTACAGCCGAAACGGAGCACAATTTATTGGCAGGAACTTATACCCTTACCATTACAGATGCAACTAATTGTACCGCAACAGAAATCTTTAATGTCGAGGAAGATATCAATATTCCTACTTCCACTTGTGCACCACCTAATGATCTAAACTGTTTAAACACAATAGTTACTTTAGATGGTAGTGCTTCTTCTTCTGGACCGGCTATCAACTATTTTTGGTTTACTATTGATGGTAATATAGTTAGTGGCCAAGGAACGCCAATAGCTCTAGTCGATCAAGCTGGCACTTATTCACTTGTGGTAACAAATAATAATAATGCTTGTTCAAGCCAAAGTACCGTAGAAGTCATAGAGATTGCTGCTCCAACATTGACAGCAATTTCTACAAATGTTTCATGTAATGGAGGAAACGATGGTAGTATTGATATTACTGTGAGCGATGGTCTATCTCCTTTTAATTTTGATTGGAATGTGGATGCTTTAGATGGAATTGAAGATCCAACTGGCTTATCAGCTGGCCAATATTGCGTAACGGTTACAGATGACATTGGTTGTACAAGTTCAACCTGTGAAGATATTGTAGAACCCTTGGCTATTTCTATTGCTGGCACAGCTACAACAGTCTGTCCTGGAGCTTGCGATGGAAGTATTAGCATAATTGTTACTGGTGGAACGGGCTTATATACTTTTGAATGGAACACCGTTCCTACTCAACACATACAAAATATTGGTAACCTATGCGCTGGGACTTATACAGTGATTGTAACCGATGACAATAATTGCTCAGCTCAAGCAACTTTTACAATTATTGAAAATGATAATATTATCATTGGGTATAATGTTTCAGAACCACTTTGCCACGATGGCTGTGATGGATCTATAATGCCATTTATAAGTGGCGGAAGTCCACCTTATACTTTCCAATGGAGTAATGGACAGACAGCTTGTGATATTCAGGATATTTGTGCTGGAGTATATTTTTTAACCATAACAGATGACTTAGCTTGTACAGAAACCGCTACAATTGACGTAGGCGATCCTTTCGAAATTATGATTAGCTCTGTCTTTACAAATAGTTCTTGCTCAGGTTCTTGCGATGGATCAATTGATATTACAGTTGAAGGAGGAACTGGCGCTTTCTCCTATGAATGGAGTAATAATCAAATCACTGAAGATCTAAGTGGCCTATGTCAGGGGACTTATACAGTAACAGTCGCCGATGAAAATAATTGTACGGCAACACATACTGTTATTACTTCTGAACCTAGTGGATTGACCATTATTCCAAATATCCAAGACGCAAGCTGTAATGGTTTATGTGATGGGGCTGTTGATATAGAAGTTACCGGTGGTACACCTCCATATACTTTTGAATGGGGTAATGGATCGACAGATGAAGACCCTGTCAATCTTTGCGCTGGTATCAATACACTTATCGTTACAGATGCAAATGCTTGCTCTAGTTCAATCAGCATAATTATCGAAGAACCAGACGCTATTACGGCATCTCTTTCTGCAAACGATGTAAGTTGCAATGGAGATTGTGATGGGAATATCGCTATGGTCGTAACAGGCGGAACAGGTCCTTATACATTCCTCTGGACAGATAATTCAACGGCTTGTGACCTTCCAGATGCTTGCGCTGGTACTTACTCAGTCACGATTACAGATGCGAACGGTTGTACATTAGTAGAATCTGCGATTGTAAATGAACCAACAGCTATCTTTCTAATAGGGACTTCTACTGACCCTTCATGCTCTGGAGATTGCAATGGTAGTATTTTCACTTCTACATCTGGAGGGGTATCACCTTATTCTTATCAATGGAGTAATGGTGAAACAACTGAAAACATCCAAAATTTATGTGCAGGCACCTATACAGTAACTGTAACTGACTCGAATGGTTGTTTTACGCAATCAAGTTTTATAATCATTGATCCTCCTTTATTACCTCCACCGATTATAACTGGTAATTTAGATCTATGTGAAGGTATCAGCACAATATTAGATGCAGGGGCAGGCTATGATACTTACCAATGGTCTGATGGTTCAACTAACCAAACAATTGCGGTCGTCTTGTCTGGTGAATATTGTGTGACTGTTTCAGATATAAGTACTTGTACCGCTTCAAATTGTGTTACCGTAACTGTTCATTCTGTAGATTTGCAAGTGAGTAGTACCGCAGAAACGAGTAATGGTACGAATGATGGAACAGCTACGGCTACTGTTACAAGCGGCATTGCTCCTTTTTCTTATCAATGGAGTAATTCTGAAAATACTGCTACCATAGAAAATCTTGCACCTGGAACATATTGTGTTACCGTTATTGATGCCAATGGATGTTCTGCAGAAGATTGTTTGATTGTAGAAAGCGCTGCTTGCGATCTTGAAGGAGCAATTTCTTCAGTCAATACAAATTGCCATAACTCAAGTGATGGTTCTGCAACAATCAATATCATGGGAGGTGTAGAACCTTATAATTATAACTGGTCAACAGGAAGCGAAGAGATGATGATTACAGGTTTATCTGCCGGAACCTATACCGTAACAGTAATCGATGCTAATAATTGCACCATTGTATTAGAAACGATCATTACCGAGCCGCTCGAACTTATAGCCACAGCCAGTATAAGTCCTGTAAGTTGTAATGGCTTATGCGATGGGGCTGTTGACCTTGTTGTTACGGGTGGTATTGCTCCGTATACTTATGTTTGGAGTGGTCCATGTGTAGGCCCAAATCCAACTGATGTTTGTGCGGGTACTTTTGCTGTAACGATTACGGATGCGAATGGCTGTACATTGGTTTATAGTGTATCCATTTCAGAACCGCCTCCTATTGTACCAATTGTAATCTGTACAGATGAAACAGCACCAGGTGCTAATGATGGTACTTGTACAGAAAGTACCACTGGTGGAACACCGGGCTATACTGAAGTCTGGTCAAATGGCGAATCTGGTCCAACTATTACTGATTTGGCGCCAGGTATCTACTGTGTGACCATAACAGATAGCAATGGTTGCACAGCAAGTAGTTGCGGAACAGTTGATGATAGTTCTTGCGATCTTTTTGTAAGTATCTCTGGAAATGATCTTACTTGTTTTGGAAGCGGTGATGGAACGGCTACAGTTGCTGCGACGGGAGGCATAGAACCGTACACTTATCTCTGGTCAACTGGAAGTGAGGAGATGATGATTACAGGCTTAGACGCTGGAAATTATTCAGTAACAATTACAGATGCTGAAAATTGTACTGAAATAGTAGAGATTAGCATTGAAGAACCTCCAGCGATAATTATTACAGCAAGTAGTATAAGTCCAACGTGTAATGGTCTTTGTGATGGTGCAGTAAACTTAAATGTAATTGGAGGAAATGGCCCTTATGAATATGAATGGAGTGGTCCATGCGAAGGACCTAATCCAGTTGATGTTTGTGCAGGGACATTTACAGTTACTGTTACAGATGCAAATGGCTGTACGGGTTCGACTACAGTCACCGTTTCAGAGCCTTCTGCAATTGGACTTGATTTGACAAGTATAGAGGAGACCAGTGAAAGTGCTAGTGATGGAACGGCTACTGCTACACATTCTGGGGGTACTGCTCCATTCACCTATCTATGGGATGATCCAAATAATCAAACAACACAAACGGCTACAGGTCTTTCAACTGGAACGTATTGCGTCACTGTGACTGACAATAATGGTTGCACTGAAACCGGATGTGTTCTAGTTGGAATTGCTGGATGTGATCTAACACTTGAGGTTTCTTCTCCAAACTTCACTTGCTTTAATACTTGTGAAGGCACTATTGATCTAACTGTAAATAATGGAACACCTCCATTCTCCTTTGCTTGGAGTGATAATACTATTGGAGATATTGAAGACCCAGATGGCTTATGTTTTGGAGATTATTCAGTTACCGTAACAGATTCAAATCAGTGTACAGCAGTCATCGCCACTGCGGTTGGCCAAGGTCCTGAACTTGTTGGATTATTAACCTATTATGCAAGTACTTGCTCTGCAGTTTGTACGGACAGGATTGATGCTACAATTACAGGAGGCATTGCTCCATATACTTACCTTTGGAGCAATGGAGCTGAAACGGAAGATATCGAGGATCTTTGTGAAGGAAATTACACATTAACAGTGACAGATGATATCGGCTGTACGATTGTTTTAGAACCAACATTATTCATTATCGAAAACCCTTTGATAGCTGTCATTGAAAGTACAAATACAAATTGCTTTGGGGATTGTGATGGAATCCTTTCTATTACTGTAGAAGGCGGTACAGAACCTTATGACTATGACTGGGAAATCGATGATTATGATGGTCAGTCTACTATTGAGAATTTATGTGCGGGGATATATACCGTAACGATTACTGATGCAAATGGTTGTTTTATAATAGTAGCTGGAGAAGTAAATCAAGCTGATGAAATGCAGCTCAGTTTTGCTACAAACAATGCTTGTTTCAATGAATGCGATGGAACAGTTGAAATTGCAGTCTCTGGCGGTACACCTCCGTATACTTATCAGTGGACTGGTGATCCTCAAATGCTCTGTCCTGGTGTTTATGGATTTACAATTACAGATGCGAATGCTTGTACAAATGTTTCAGAGTTTACCATAGCAGAAAACCCTGAAATCACTTATGTAGTCGACGCCATAAACCATGATATTAATATGCAAGGTATTGGTTCAATTGATATTACTGTAAATGGCGGTACACCTCCTTTCTCTTATGCATGGGAAGAAGAATTAGATATCACCTTTGATTCAAACGAGGAAGATCCTTCTGGTTTAGAATCAGGCACCTATTCCTGTGAGGTTATAGACGCCAATGGATGTATCATTTTGATAGAGGGAATTGTAATTGACAATATCGTGGCTACTTATGAATCGACATGGGAAGATCAGATTAATGTTTTCCCAAATCCACTGAATGATTTACTTTATATTGATTATGACTTAAATGATTCGAATCCTATAAACTTAGAAGTATTTGACATTCGAGGCATTAGAGTTTTAGCCAAAAAATCCAATGGAAATAATGTAGAAAAAGATCAACTGGATTTAAGTCATTTAGCGAATGGCCTGTATACGCTTCGAATTAGCTCTAAAGAACATTTTGTTACTTTTAAAATTGTAAAGATGGAATAGAGGATTTTCAAAAGCACAGCTTTACTATTTCAAACTATAGTAAAGCTGTGTTCGAAAATCTATTTTTGGATAATGACTTGTTTTAAAACAACTTTATCTCCTATAATAATTTTTAAAGGATAAACCGCTGCTGGATATTCGGATAAATCAAAATCAAATGTTTTAACCAAAACTTGTTGCGCCGGAATTTCAATAATTGTTCTTCCTAGCACATCTGTAACTATTATACTTAAAACCTCAGCGTTTTGTAATTCAATATTCAATTTAAATTTTCCAGAACTTGGATTAGGCATCAAATCAATATACTGCTCTAATTCTGGATCACTTAGTCCTACGATATTATCAATCACTATTGTTTCCGAACTCAATTGACAACCATTATTATCTGTAATCACTAGCGTATAGTCCCCGCTAGTTAAAT
>CBDICS010000109.1:0-251090 GCA_965277415.1 Saprospiraceae bacterium | reverse complement strand
GGAAGTACTAGTCTTGAACGAGGTAGTAGCATAGCTATTGATGCTGCTTCAAACGTATATGTTACTGGTTCTTTTTCTAATACAGTAGATTTTAATCCTGGAGCGGGTACGAATAACCTTACTACTAGTATTGGTGTTAATAATGTATTTGTAGCGAAGTATAATAGTAGTGGTACTTATCAATGGGCTTTCCAGATAGGAGGTTCTAGTGGTAGTGCAGGTTATGGTATAGCTTTGGATGCTGCCTCCAATGTATATATTATTGGACAATTTTATTCAACAGCAGACTTTAATCCTGGAGCGGGTACGAATAATCTTACTCCAATTGGCTTTCTTGACGTATTTGTAGCGAAATATACAAGTAGTGGGGCTTATGTATGGGCTTTTAATCTGGGAGGTACTGTTGTCTCAGGCAATAATATAGCTGTAGATGCTAGCTCTAACGTATATATAACAGGATCGTTTACAGGTAACCCAGTGGATTTTAATCCTGGAGCAGGGACGAATACACTTACCTCTAATGGAGGTAATGATGTATATATAGCGAAATATACGAGCAGTGGTGTGTATGACTGGGCCTTTCAATTAGGAGGAACCGGTAATAATGACTACGGTTTGGGTATAGCAGTAGACGTTGCAGCCAATGTCTATGTTACCGGACGATTTGAAAATACAATAGACTTTAATCCGGATGCTGGTGTAACGCATAATTTGACTTCAAATGGGAATACGGACGTCTATATAGCCAAGTATAATAGTAGTGGCGTATATGATGGCGCTTTTAATATCGGAGGTGTAAATAACGATTATGGTCATGGCATTGTCGCAGACGGTAGTGGAGAAGCTTATATAACGGGCTATTTTGCAGGCTCTTCCATAGATTTTGACCCTGATTCGGGTACAACTACTAATTTGTCTACTTCAAGTAATACAGATGTCGATGTTTTTATAGCGACCTACAAAGAGTCCGCCTTACCAGTGGAATTGACTTACTTTAAAGGAGAAAAAAAGGACAAGGATGTTTTGCTTTTATGGCAAACCGAAGGTAGTGAAAATAATTTAGGCTTTGAAATAGAAAGAAGCTCGGACGGAAGAGATTGGAAAACAATTGGCTTTGTACAGGGAGGCAATATATTACAAGCGACTCATGACTATATGTTTATCGACGAGCAATCATTAGTTGGTAGAACCAATTACTATCGGCTGAAACAAATCGATCTTGATGGCGCTTTTGAATACAGTGAGCTGGTGGTGATCAGGATGGAAGGAGATGCTCAATCCTTCGATATTTTTCCAAATCCAATAACTGATGAATTGATGATTATGAATGGTCAGGGTCAGGCCACGATTTATAATCTATTTGGTCAACCGGTCAGGCAATTTGTAGTAGACCAGGAGCAATATATGATCCAAACAACTGACTTAGAAAAAGGACAATACATTCTACACCTCCAAAATGAAAATGGAATCCGGCAAACTAAACGCTTCGTGAAATTAGATTCAAAATAAATAATAGCTACTAATGAGAAAGTTAATATTAAGTTATTTGCTGTTACTATTTATGACAATCGCTTATACGCAAGACCTAGACTGGGCTTATAATATAGGAGCTACTGGTACTTCCAATGATGATCGAGGCTATGTAATAACAAGAGATGGATCGGGTAATATTTATGTTGCAGGTAAATTTAACGGCACCTGTGATTTTGATCCTGGTGCGGGTGTCGATAACTTTATATCTAATGGATTTGATGACATATTCGTCACGAAATATAACAGTAGTGGCGTATATCAGTGGGCAATTGGTATGGGCGGAACAGGCATTGACTTTGCCCGAGGGATATCTGTGGATGCCTCTTCCAATGTATATATTACAGGAGGTTTTAATGGTACGGTAGATTTTAATCCTGGTGCGGGTACGAATAACCTTACGTCCAATGGAGGAACTAATATTTTTATCGCGAAGTACAATAGTAGTGGCACCTACCAATGGGCCTATAATACTGGTGGTACTGGCACTGGATATGGAAATGAAATGGCTATAGATGCGAGTTCAAATATATATATCACCGGATATTTTCAAAATACGGTAGACTTCAATCTAGGTGCCGGGACTAATAATTTAGTGTCTAGTGGTTCTGGTGATATTTTTTTAGCGAAGTATAATAGTAATGGTGTATATCAATGGGCTATTGGTATGGGGGGGGCTAATTTGGATGGTGGAAATGGGATAGCCATTGATGCTTCTTCCAATATATATCTTACCGGGTATTTTTTAGGCACAGTGGATTTTAATCCTGGAGGAGGCACCAATAACCTTACCTCTAATGGTTATCAAGATATATTTGTGGCGAAGTATAATAGCAGTGGTACGCATCAATGGGCATTCAATGTCGGAAGTACTATTGGAGACTTTCCCCAGGATATTGCCGTAGATGCCTCTTCTAATGTGTACGTCGTTGGATTCTTTCAAGGTAATACAGATTTTGACCCGGGTGCAGGTACCAATAATCTGATTCTCAGTGGTGCGAGTGATGGTTTTATCGCGAAGTACAATAGTAGTGGTACACATCAATGGGCCTTCCAAATAGGAGGAACCAGTTCTGATAGATGTGACGGCATCGACATAGATGCTACTTCTAATATCTATGTGACGGGATCATTTTATAATACAATAGATTTTAATCCAGGAGGAGCAACTAATAATTTAACTCCTGTTGGTGGACGTGATATATTTGTTGCTAAATATAATAGTAACGGAGACTATTCCGGTGCATTTAATATGGGTGGAATAGGTAATGATTATGGTCAGGCAATAGTGGCTGACAATAGTGGTCAGGCTTATGTTACTGGATACTTTAGTGGTACTGCTGTAGACTTTGATCCAGACCCTGGTTCGACGACTAATTTATCTACCTCTGCTATCGGAGATGACGATGTTTTTATAGCGATGTATAAAGCGTCTGCTTTGCCGGTAGAACTGACCTTCTTTAAAGGAGAAAAAAAGGACAAGGATGTTTTGCTTTTATGGCAAACCGAAAATAGTGAAAATAATTTAGGCTTTGAAATAGAAAGAAGTTCGGATGGCAGTGATTGGGAAGTGATTGGTTTTGTACCAGGAGAGGGGGATTCACAAGAAATTCAGGACTATACTTACCTAGATAAGCAGCCCTTAGTCGGAAGAACCAATTACTATCGTCTAAAACAAATCGATCTTGATGGCGCTTTTGAATATAGCGATGTAGTCGTGATTAGAATGGAAGGAAATGCCCAGACTTTTGATGTATTTCCAAATCCGATAGTAGATGAATTGGTGATTCTAGAGGGGAAGGGGCACGCTATAATTTATAATCTATACGGTCAACCGATCAAGCAATTCGTAATCAATCAAGATCAACATACTATACTGATTACTGATCTGGAAAAAGGACAATACATTCTACACCTCCAAAAAGAAAATGGAATCCGGCAAACTAAACGCTTCGTGAAATTAGATTCAAAATAAATAATGACTACTAATGAGAAAATTAATATTGAGTTATTTGCTGTTACTATCTATGACAATCGCTTATACGCAAGACCTTGAATGGGCTTATAATATAGGTAATACAGTTGCTTTCCAAGATGATAGAGGCTATGGAATAACAAGAGATGGATCGGGTAATATTTATGTCGTAGGTGAATATAGAAATACCTGTGATTTTGATCCTGGTGCGGGTACTGATAACTTTACCTCTAATGGTCTTCAAGATATGTTCGTTACGAAGTATAACAGTAGTGGTGTATATCAGTGGGCAATTGGTATAGGCGGAACAGGTATAGATTTTGCCTGGAAGGTCGTCGTTGATGTGTCATCCAATGTATATATTACAGGTGGGTTTAATGGGACAGTAGATTTTAATCCTGATGCAGGTACGAATAATCTTACGTCTAACGGAGGGTCTGATATTTTTATAGCAAAGTATAATAGTAGTGGCACCTACCAATGGGCCTATAATATTGGCGGAACTGGTACTGATTATGGATATGGTTTGGCAATAGATGCGAGTTCAAATATCCATATCTCTGGCTATTTTCATAATACGGTAGATTTTAATCCTGGCGCAGGTACAAATAACCTTACGTCCAACGGAGGGTCTGATATTTTTATAGCAAAATATAATAGCAGTGGCACCTACCAATGGGCCTATAAAATAGGAGGGACTGATACAGATTTGGGGAGTAGTATAACTACGGATGCCTCGTCAAACGTATATATTACAGGCGGGTTTAGTGGGACAGTAGATTTTAATCCTGGTGCAGGTACGAACAACCTAAGCTCTAATGGGTATGCGGATATATATGTAGCGAAATATAATAGTAGTGGCACATATCAATGGGCTATTGCTATGGGGAGTACAGCTTCAGACTATGGTCGGGATATTGTTGTAGATGCTGCTTTCAATGTATATGTCGTTGGAGATTTTCAAGGTGATACAGATTTTGATCCTGGTGCAGGCACCAATAATCTTATTCATAGTGGTTCCTCCGATGGATTTGTAGCGAAGTACAATAGTAGTGGCGCACATCAATGGGCCTTTAAAATAGGAGGAACTAGTGTTGATAATTGTTATGGAGTAGCACTAGACGCGAGTTCAAATATCTATGTTACAGGGTGGTTTTTTAATACCGTAGATTTTAATCCATCTGGAGTAACTAATAATTTAACCTCTAATGGCTTACGTGATATTTTTGTTGCTAAATATACTAGTAACGGAGACTATTTAAAAGCATTTAATGTGGGCGGAACGAATCAAGATTATGGTCGTGCGATTGTGGCTGATAATAGTGGTCAGGCTTATGTGACCGGATACTTTAGCGGTACTTCTGTAGACTTTGATCCGGATTCAGGTACAACAACTAATTTATCTACTACTGCTATTGGAGAAAACGATGTTTTTATAGCGATGTTTAAAGAGTCTGCTTTGCCAGTAGAATTGACCTACTTTAAAGGAGAAAAAAAGGAAAACGATGTTTTTCTTTTGTGGCAAACCGAAGATAGTGAACATAATTTAGGCTTTGAAATAGAAAGAAGTCCCGATGGAAAAGCTTGGAAAACGATTGGCTTTGTACAAGGAGGGGATACACTAGAAGCAATTCATGACTATACGTTTATCGACAAGCGACCCTTAGTCGGCAGGACTAATTATTACCGTCTAAAGCAAATAGATTTTGATGGCACTTTTGAATACAGTGAGCTTGTGGTAATCAGGATGGAAGGGGATGCCCAATCCTTCGATATTTTTCCAAATCCAATAACTGACGAATTAATGATTCTGAATGGTCAGGGACAGGCGAGGATTTATAATCTATTTGGTCAACCGGTCAAGCAATTTACAGTAGATGGCCTTCAATATTCAGTCCAGACTACTGACCTCAAAAAAGGACAATACATCTTATGTATTCAAAAAGAGAATGGTTTGATGAGGAGCAAACGATTTCTGAAAATAGATGCTAAGTAAAATGTTTAAGCATTCGAACTTCGCGTTCAGAGAGATGTCGAAACTTCCCTCGGCCTAAATTTTTCTTGGAAAGACCAGCATAATAAGTACGATCCAGTTTTTTAACTACATATCCAAAATGTTCAAAAATACGCCGAACAATACGATTTCGGCCAATATGAATGGCTATACCAACTTCTTCTTTACCCGCATCTCGAATATAGTCTACAGAATCTACTGGGACAGGTCCATCACTTAGGGTAATACCTGATCTAATTTGGAGAATATGATCGGCTTCGACGGGTTTATCCAAAATGATATGATAAAATTTTTCGATCTCATAGCTTGGGTGAGAAAGCTTTTTGGTTAGATCACCATCATTGGTTAATAAGAGGAGGCCAGTAGTTTCTCTGTCTAGACGTCCAACTGGGAAAATACGAACTCCAGCAGCATTACCAATGAGATCTAAAACTGTTCGACGCCCTTTTTCATCACTTGTAGTAGTAACGGTATTCTTAGGCTTATTCATCAAAAGATAGACTTTTTTAATCTCTGGTTGGATGAGTTCATCTTTAAAAAAGACTTGATCCCCTTCTAGTACTCGATGTCCTGGTTCTTTGATTAGCTGATCATTAACTTTAACCAGTCCTTTCATAATATGCTCTGCTGCTTTTCTTCTTGAACAGATACCACAGTGCGCGACATATTTATTGAGTCGTATTCCTTCTTGTGAAGTTTCTTGGTTTGCTGTTTCTTTGGACATTTAGTTTTAAGTATGAGATGTCCTAAAATGGAATATCCTCATCATTCATTCGAGAAGAGCGAGTAATTATATTCGTTTGATTATCTGGTAAACCACTATCATTTCCAGTATCTAATAATTCATTAAAGTTAGGATCATCTAAATTGGTGAATTTAGCGAAGTGATCCGTAAATTTAAGTTTTACAGTTTTCAGTGCACCATTACGGTGTTTAGCTACAATGATTTCTCCAATCCCTTTTAGAGATTGTCCTTCTTCATCTTCAAGAATATTATAATATTCAGGACGATAGATGAAAGAAACAATATCTGCATCTTGCTCAATCGCTCCTGATTCCCGAAGGTCAGAAAGCTGAGGCCGTTTATTACCACCTCGCGTTTCCACGGCACGACTAAGTTGCGAAAGTGCAATAACAGGGACATTTAATTCTTTCGCTAGTCCCTTTAATGCTCTGGAAATTGCACTAATCTCTTGCTCTCGATTACCATTTTTTTGATCAGGACCACCTGTCATCAGCTGCAAGTAATCAATGATAACCATTTGGATATCGTGTTGCATTTTGAGTCGCCGACATTTGGCACGCAATTCAAAAATATTGATACCCGGTGTATCATCAATAAAGATTGGAACTTCACTCATCTTTTCAATCGCGCTATGCAATTGTTGCCATTCATACTCTTCTAATTGCCCACCTCTTAGTTTACTACCTGGGATCTCAGCTTCCATAGAAATAAGACGTTGGACGAGCTGAACATTTGCCATCTCCAGTGAAAAGAAGGCAACTCCTTTACCAAAGTCAAGCGCTGCATTTCTTGCTAAAGCCAAGGTAAAAGCAGTTTTACCCATTCCCGGCCGTGCTGCTACAATAATTAAATCCGATGATTGCCAACCAGAAGTCAGTCTATCTAAATCTGTAAAACCAGTCGGGACACCAGTAAGCCCTTCTTCCTTTTCAGAAAGCTCTTCCAATGCTTTCAAAGCACGACTAGCAATTGTGCCGATGCTTTCATATCCACGACTTAGATTTTGCTGTGTAATATGGAACAAACCCTGTTCTGCATCATCTAACAATTGGAAAACATCAGTTGTATCTTCATAAGCGTCTCTAATGATTTTGGTAGAGACTGTAATTAATTCTCGTTGGATGTGCTTTTGTGAAATGATTCGCGCATGATACTCAATATTCGCAGCAGAAGCCACTCTATTGGTTAATTCAACCAAATAGTACGGTCCGCCAACGGTGTCCAACTCTCCTGCTTTTTTTAACTCCTCAGTAACCGTTAATAAATCAACAGGTTGCGTTTTTTCAAATAATCGCAACATGGCTTTGTAGATCATTTTGTGACCATCGGAGTAAAAACTCTCAGATTGTAAAATATCAAGTACAACAGGAAGGGCATCTTTATCAAGCATGATAGCCCCTAGTACAGCCTCTTCCAATGGAAGTGCTTGAGGTTGGATTTTACCAAAAACATAGTTTGATAAATCATTTCCCTTCTTTTTATTATTTCGGTAAGCTCCTATAGCTTTTACTGGGTAATCTGATTCTGACATATTTTTTTTAATGCTTCAAAAGAGTGAAAAAATCATTCCTCCATGCATAGTTTTTAATCATAGTATTCTTTAACTAAAATCGTTTTGGATTTTAATTAAACACAACTTAAAAAATCATTTTAAAGCGAGGCAAATGTAGATTTTAAATCATAAAAAAGCTAATGTGATTTCTTTAATATTTAATCTCGGATGTTAGTAACTGTGAAAATAAATGTGGATAACCTGTGGAGAAATCAACAATATTTCTCTGTTTTTTTTTTTAGAATATCTTTACATATCATAGTTCTTGTAAATTATTAAAAATAGATATTCTTTTCAAGACTTAATCAATGCATTTAGTATATATTGTAAAAAACAAGATTTGTAATAGGTCGATATTCTTTTGATAGTTTTCTAATATTTTGAACCTATAAAAACTACAAATTTGTGAAAAACAACTCACATTTAAATTATTATAATGTTTATAACTGAAAAGATCATGCTTGTTATTAATTCTAGAAATGAATTTAGAAAAGCGTAGAAATATATCAGCAAATAGATTAAACAATTCTAATTTGTATGTAAATATACGCAAAAAAATGCAATAGTTCAAAATTCTAAACTCTTTAGATTTTATAAATAGTCTCTAAATATCAATGGACATTCATAGATTTGAATGACCAATGACCAACTATTTCCTGGTGTAATTTAGACATCTTATTTTGGTAGCTTGATTACTAAATTACCAATGTGTTCTTATGAAAAAGGCGTGTAATGATTAGTTATCTCTATCTTCCATTTTCTTTTTAGTTTTTTCAACAACTTCTTTTTGAGCTTCTATCTTTATATTGACTTCTTCTTGTTCCAAAAGGTTTGTTTCAATATTTGCTTCAGCCTTTTCAATTTTCTTTTTAGCTGCCTCTATTTCAGCATGAAGTCGCTTATTACTCTTTTTTAATTTTTTGAGATTACTCTCCAATTTTTTCATGTTGTTTTCTTCAAACTTGATTTCTGATCTTACCCCATCCTTATAAACTTCTAATTCAAAAGCATTTAAAAAATCTTCTGCGGAAGCGTATTTATCTGGATGAGTAGAACTATTAAAGTAGGTTCCATCCATATTAAGCCAGGCGGTCATTTTTACTTCATCGCCACTTTGCTCAAAAGTGGCATAGACATCTACAGATGCTCCAACACCTGAAATATTAGCATTATCTGAAAACCATTCTTCTGATCTTTTTATTTTCTTTGTTTTGGAATCCATCGTTTTCATATACTTTTTCCAAAGTTTCTCCACAGCTTTATCATCCGCATTGGATATAGTCATCATCATGGCATTATTCATTCCTTGAGTCATGGACCGTTCTTCTTCACTTATTTGTGCAAAAGAAAAATGAGAGCAAAGCAGGAATAAAAATGAAAGGATCGTCAATTTTTGCATATGCGTTAATATTGGATTAAAAAATAAAATTAATTATACGTCGTTCAATATATTTATTAATTATGCATATATTTTAACAACTGATAATGTGTGTGTTTTGAAATAAAAAAATTTGTATATTTTTCGAAAAGCAATATCTTTAATATTGAGACTGTGTTTTGCCGAAATAGTAGCACATTTTTTGTAATAAGTTATTAGACGGAATTATCAATAAGCTATTTTTTTTGAGATATTGAAGAATTACCTTGTAATCTTCTTAAAATCAATCACTTCGATAATTTTTCAATATCAAAATAGCTTATTGATAATTTTGTTCCGTCACCTAATTGATAATAAAGGACATCCAAAACAGTAAAAATTTAAATAGTGCGTGAGGTATTCTATTAAAACTACTAATAAAAGATCTTATTCCTCACTCCAATTTATCAAAAATCTCCGGAATGAATCTCTTTAGAATGTTAATTATTATGGTGTGTTGTTGCGCTTTTACTGCGGTTTCAGCTCAAAAGAAGTTGATCAAAAAAGCGAATGCTCTATATAAAAATAATCAGTATAAGGATGCAATTGATTTATACGAACAGGCTTTAAATGAAAAGGAAAGTCTTTCACTAAGTACCAGACTAGCATATTGCTATCGGATGACGAATCAGATGGCTAAGGCAGAAGAATGGTATACCAAAGTTGTAGAAGATGAAAAAGCTAAACCTATTGTCTATTTCTACTATGCAGAATCATTGATGAGCAATGGGAAGTATGATCTAGCTAAAAACTGGTTTTTAAAGTATAATGAAAAAGAACCTGAAGATAAAAATGCCATCCGTATGGCTTATGCTTGCGATAAAGTAAAAACTCTTGAACCGTATTTTAAAAATGTAGAGATTCAATCTTTTGAACACAATTCGGACGTAGACGAATCATCACCTTTATATATAAATAACGGTATTGCATTTACATCTGATCGCTCTTCTGGAATCAATCCACTCAAACAAAAATCAGGATGGACAGGCCGAGATTATCAACGGATTTACTTTAGTTCAAAAGATACAGAGGGAAATTATTCGGCACCGATTAATTTTTCTAAAAAACTCAATGATCTCAATAAACATTGCGGTCCAGTTAGTTTTACAAAAGATAAAAAGAAAGTCATCTTTACGAGAACAGGACAGGTACTTGGAAAAAATAAATCTTATAATATCCAATTGTACAGTGCTGAATCTGATGATGGAAAAAAATGGAAAAATATAAAACTCTTATCCATTTGTAATAAAGAACATAACTATATGCATCCAGCGATCTCGCCAGATGGTAAAAAATTATTCTTTATTTCAGATAGACCTGGAGGGATAGGAGGAACGGATGTATATATGACTGAACAAAAAGGTGATGGATGGGGTAGAGTACAAAACCTGGGACCTATTATTAATACACCTGCAAATGAAGCTTTTCCTTTTTTTCATGAAAGTGGAAAATTGTTTTTCTGTTCAAAAGGGCATTTAAGTTTTGGAGGTTTCGATATTCTTTTCTCCAATAAAAAAGACGATGGCTTCTGGCAGAAACCTGTAAACGTAGGAAAACCAATCAATAGTTCTTATGACGATATTTCTATTTTTCTAAATGAATCTATGGATTCTGGAGCGTTCTCTTCTTCAAGAGATGGTGGTGATGATGATATCTATTTTTTCAAGGTATTAGATGGAACAAATGCAACATTGGAATCTTTAGATTTTGAAGAAATTGCTGAAGTACCGGAAACGGTAAAAGAATCAAATGAGCATATAATCGAAGAATCGCTTGAAAAAGTAGTTCCACCGAGCATAGAAAGTCATCCAGTAGAAACCATAAAGGATACTCCGGATTTACTTATTAATGAAGAGGTTGAAAACTTCCACAAAAGTTTAGAAAAAGTAACAGAGCCAAATGAAGAGCCAATAGGTCATTCTACTACAATTCAGGAATCCATACCAGATAGGAAAGTAGAAATCTTTGAACCTGTTTCCAAAGAACCTATACAGTCTAAGGCTCCCGAAATGAATGCTAATATTGAGACAAGTAAGTCAAACCTTTCGGAAAGTAAAAAACCTTCGAAGCATGTAAATTTGATTATTCCATCTAAAAAGAAGCAAATTAATAAATCAAATATAGAAGAAGTAATACAACCAACAGAGGAAGAAGTTTCTAAAGTAGAACCATCAGTTCATAAAGCAATAGAAGATGAAAAGTCTATACAAGTAGATAATACCGTATCTCACAAATCAGCTATTCTTGATAGTGAACCGATGGAAAGTAAACCACCCGTTTTGCTAGGAGATGAATCTTCTATGATGAAAGATGAAGTCATGAAACTTCCTAAACTGGCGGAATTATTACAAACGAAACAAACCATTCCTCATACTGGTTTTGTTGTTGACGGGCTTAATTATCCCAAGGGATCCTATTTACTTTCTCCAGAAGGAACAAGGTCGCTTTCAGCAGTAATTGATTTGATGAATAAGTATCCAGAATTAAAAATTGAGATAAGTAGCCATACTTCTGCGCGGGGCAATGATATAAATAATCACAACCTTTCTAGAAAAAGAGCAATGTCTATTATGGCATTTTTAGTTTATAAAGGTATAGCGAATGATCGAATAATAGCTAAAGGTTATGGCGAAACACAATTATTAAATACTTGCTCTAATGGAGTCAATTGTTCTAAAGTAGAACATGAAGAGAATGATCGAATAGAAGTTAAGGTTTTAGGAAATTAGGGCCTTATAATTTTAAGTGCTTGTGGAATAATACTAAACGTTACAGGTGTCTCGCCCAAAAGCTCTCCGTCTACTTCGACAAGAATTGGTTCATTCACGGCTTCGACTTTGATGTGCTTAGTTTTATAGATAGACACTTTAGGATGATGGTCAATCTTTCCATTATAAAACCGAAAGGAATTGATTAGGACACCAATCTTTGTCAATTTACCTGCAAGGGTTAATGCTATTTTTCCATCATTAGGAATGGCATGGGGCACAAATTGCATACCACCACCAGAGAATCGACAGATACCTGCATTGATCAAGTAGAAATAATCCTCAATAGTATTTCCATTAAAATGAATACGTGCTTTGGGAATTTTGTATTTAAAGACATAATACAAGCCATAAATTAAATATGCCAAGCGATTGTGTATTGGTCGACTCAATTTTTCCATTTCTGAAATAACAAAAGGATCATAAGACATACCAGCCACATTAGCGAAATACTGTTGATGGCTTGCTCCTTCTTTAAAATAAGTGATGTGTCCAATATCTTGTAAAGTCGTCTTTCCAATTTTCAACATCTTTAACCATTTCTTTAAATCTAAAGGAATTTGATATTCCTTGACCCAATCGTTGCCAGTCCCAATAGGTAGTAGACAGTAGGTGATCTCGGAAGGTAAGACATAAGATTGATTCATGATACCATTGATCACTTCGTTATTAGTACCATCTCCGCCGATTGCTATAATTTTTCGAAACCCTTGTTGAATTCCAGCTTGTGCAATCTTTGATGCATGCCCTCGATAATTACTTGTCAATAATTCGAAACCAATATTCTGATTTCTAAAAGTTTGTTGAATCGTATCCAAACACTTTTCTAAAGCATGATTTCCCGCTACTGGATTAGCTATGATAAACCAAGAAGAAGTGTTTTTTGAACTCATATTTTGATAATTGATAAAACGCTATTTTTTGAGCTGTACTGAATATAAATAAAATCTAAACTTCCATGGATTTCATTTATATTTATTGAACAACTTCATTGCTGGTTAATAGGATTTGTAAAAGAACGAAGTTTTTTAAATTTTTATCGAAAAAAAAACCTCCTCAATAGAAAATCTAAACAAAATCCCTTAATTAGTGGCATTATTGGCCTATGTCTTAAAATTAAAACTTGAACACACACTTATGGGTATACTAAAAATTGATGATGTTACTAAAAGCTATGGAACTTATAAAGCTGTCAACCACGTAAGTTTTGATATGCCCGAAGGATCTATCTTTGGGATGTTAGGGCCGAATGGTGCTGGTAAGACTTCTTTGATCAGAATCATTACTACGATTACTAGAGCAGACTCTGGAACGGTATATTTTAATAATGAAAAACTAAATAGTAAGCACCCTTCTCAGACAGGTTATATGCCTGAAGAACGAGGTTTGTATAAAAAAATGAAGGTGGGAGATCATTTGATGTACCTTGCCCAGTTAAAAGGCTTATCTAAAACGGAAGCTAAATCTAAAATTGATTATTGGTTTGAAAAATTTGGAATCGAGGACTGGTGGTTAAAGAAAGTAGAAGAACTTTCGAAAGGAATGCAACAAAAGATTCAGTTTATCTCTACAGTCGTTCATGAACCTAAACTCTTGATATTGGATGAACCTTTCTCCGGACTAGATCCTATTAATACCAATTTAATTAAAGATGAAATTTATGAACTCAACCGTAAAGGCACAAGTATCATTTTTTCTACGCACCGAATGGAACAAGTCGAAGAGATATGTGAGCATATTGTGCTAATTAATAAAGGAGAAAATGTATTGCAAGGGAAAGTAGCGGATATTAAAAATCAATTTAAAGACAATCTTTTTAAAATAGAACTAGAAGGATCATTACCAGATAATATCAATGAAATAGCGGAAGTGGTATCGAAGACAGACAAAAGTATTACAGTAAAAGTAACTGCTGAAGAAAATGCGAATTACCTATTACAAAAATTATTGCAAGCAGGTGTTTTTATTCGCTCTTTCAATGAAATCCTTCCTAGTCTAAATGAGATCTTTATTAAAAAAGTAGGCGATGTTAATGAAGAGTAATCACTGAAAACGAGCTGCCTTAAATCTTTTTACAAATCAACTAATCAATCAAAATGAATAAACTTTGGCTAATCATAAAACGAGAGTATTTAACAAGAGTTAAAAAACGCTCTTTTATTCTTGCAACCGTTCTTACTCCATTTGCTTTTATCTTATTTTTTGTCATTGTTGGATTTATATTTTCTTACCAAGGAGATGATAAATTGAAGGTCGCAGTAGTTGACGAATTTGATATATTGAATAAGCATGCACCTGCTGATGAAGAAAACCTATTCTTTACTATTGAGCAAAAATCTTTTGATGATCTGGTCGCTAATATTGATGAATCAGAATATGACATCATTATAAAAGTTCCTAATGTAAAAAATATAAAAACTAAAGATTTTTCAGCCTATTATCATTCCAAAGAGCAATTGGGACTTGATATGCATAATCAGATTGGGGATAAAATAGGCAGTAAGATTCGGGATTATAAGATGAGGGAGTTGAAACTAAATGAGGATCAATTGAAAAGCCTTGCTTCGAACGTAAGTTTGATCAAAGAGAATGATGAAGGCGAAAGTACTTTTGCGAGTATTATCGGCGCAGGTATTGGTGGAGTGATGGGTTTTATCATGTACATTACTATTTTTATTTACGGAATGATGGTGATGCGTAGCGTCATGGAAGAGAAAACGAGTCGTATTGTTGAGGTGATGATATCATCGGTCAAACCTTTTCAACTGATGATGGGAAAAATAATTGGTGTAGGGGCAGTAGGTTTAACTCAGATATTGATATGGGCTATTTTAATCCCAATTGGTTATTTTATAGTCGGGTTGATTTTTGATTTTGATGTAGAACAAATGAATTCGGCAGCGGCAGCAGGGTCAGAGATCGATATTTCAGGAAAGGAAGATGACATAAGGCAATTTATAGTAGAATTTAAAAAAATGAACTGGTGGGGAATATTACCATTATTCTTGTTTTATTTTCTAGGAGGATATTTTTTATATGCATCTCTTTTTGCAGCAGTTGGTTCAGCAATGGGCGATGATCTAGGTGAGGGTCAGGCTTTGACGATTCCGATTACTATTCCTGTTGTACTTGCCTTATATATTATGATGGTAGTTGTCACTGCACCTCAAAGTAATCTGGCCATTTGGTCTTCTATTTTTCCATTGTTTTCTCCCATTGTCATGCCTGCCCGTTTGGCTTTTAGTCCACCTGTTTGGCAGGTTATTGTGTCTATGTTGGTATTGGCTGCAACATCGGTTTTCTTTGTTTGGCTGTCTGCAAGAATTTATCGTGTTGGGATATTAATGTATGGTAAAAAGGTAAGCTTTAAGGAGATTGGGAAGTGGTTGTTTTATCGGGATTAGGATTCAGGTGGTCAGAAAGTCAGAGTAGTCAGGTGGTTAGAAAGTCAGAGTGGTCAGAGTGGTCAGAAAGTCAGAGTAAGTGAAAACCGTATCTGAGTTGCTATATCATGAGATGTTAAAATTTTGAGATAGCAGAGTACTGCATATGAAATTTTACGCTGCACTTCAAAAAATGAAGAAGTAAAGATGATGAGAAGGCAGTTGATAAGATGTACTACTTCTTTGGGGTCAATTTTAGGGCTTCTTGTGTAGCCCGATCCCTTAGAGAAAATATGCTAAATATTGTATTGTTATTGAAGAGGCAGATGAAACAATCTATTGCTTAGAATTAATTGATGAATATCACTTGAATATTACAGTGCCAGATGGAATAAAAAAAGAAACTTCAGAAATCATTAAAGTGATGATTTCCTGTAAAACCAATATAGAAAAAAGCTTAAAGAACCAGTCCCATCACACCCAATTTTTCTGGCTATCTGACCCCCTGACCACTCTGACTTTCCTGACCCTCTGACTCCCCCTACACCTCAAAAGTGATCTCTACCTCAGATTCATTCGGATGTGATTGACAAGTTAAAATAAACCCATCAGCTACTTCATCATCGTCTAAGGCAAAACAAGCATCCATCGTTACACTTCCTTTGATAAGCTTAGCCATACATGTAGAGCAAGCTCCTGAAGTACAAGAATAAGGTGGTTCATGTTTGAGTTCTAATAATTTGTCAAGGATTGTTTTATTATCATCAATTGACATTTCTATTTTATCACCATCAAGGTGTACAATGATTTTTGAACTACCTTCAGTTGTAGTAGGGTTTACTGTTGTTTTAGGTAAATTAGAATCAGCATTTGTAAATCGCTCTGTATGAATATTACTTTTTGATATGCCTCTCTTCAAAAGCACGTCTTCAACAATATCTATCATAACTCCTGGTCCACAAATAAAGTATTCACTGGTTTCTGTGCGTGGAGGATTTTGAATAAGAAAGTTTGAACTATGCTCCTGATCAACCCTCCCGATCTTTCCTTGCCAACTAGATACTGATTTTTTGAAAAAGCCACCCAGGCCGCCTTTTTTTTCTTTCTTTGGCTGGCTAAGAATATACTCGATAATCAATTGCCCAGCATAACGTTTTTCTAATTGATCAAGTTGACTTTTGAAGATAGTAGAATCTTCATCTCGATTCCCATATAACAAAAAGACAGTACTTTGAGGCTCCTTTTCTACAATCGTTTTTAGTATAGACATTAAAGGAGTAATGCCACTGCCTGCAGCAAATAAGTAATAGCTTTTCCGATGTTCTTCATTCAGTTTTGTAAAAAAACGACCGTCAGGAGGCATTACCTCGATTTCCATGCCTGCTTTAATATTACGATTGATGTGTGTAGATACAAGTCCTCCTTTTAGTAATTTGACAGAGACTGTAAAATCATCATCAAGGGGACTACTAGACATCGAATAGGCCCGGCGAACACTTTGACCATTGAGCTCAAATTTTAGTGTTGCATATTGACCTTGTGTATATTGGAATATATCGTTTAGATCAGTTGGAATATCAAGAGATAAGGAAACACAATCGTCTGTTTCCTGAATTACTTCCTTTACTTTTAAGCTATAAAATTGTGTACTCATACCAGTTTGAACAGATTAGTTTTGTTTGTGTTCTGCGAAGGTATAAGAAAAAGGAATAAGATTATATGTGTGTTGCCAAATTTTAAGTAAAACTTACTAATAAACATTGACCAATAACAATACTTGCCTACTTTATTTAATAAACAGAGCACAAAAATAGGCCAGAGCTTACATCCTCAAGATATTTTAATAGACCCTTCCCATATCCTGAAATCCAGTATCAATATCAATTCGATAGCTTTTGACGGAATCTTTGAGGTAGCGTGCAATTACGTTTTCAACAGATACCGTATCATAGCTTGTAGCAAAATAATCAGCTACGTTTTTAGACAAATTGGTACTTAATGAAGAATCCTTACTAAAAACCACAGTACTAGCCTTAATTGGAGATCTATTAGTTCGATTTAAGATTTTTCCTGCTGCAGGAATATCGATGAGCGTATCTACAAAAGGATGATTAATGATGTTTTGAAAAGGAATTTCCTTAAAAACAGTATCTGTTTGATAGATGAAAATTTGCTCTGGTTCGGGTATTTGATTTTGCCGAAGTTGAGGGATAAAAAACAAAATTAAAGCAAAAGCTGCAATAGCCTGCCAAGCAGGTATACGATATGAGAATAAAGGCGTGACTTTAGCAGGTGTTTTTGATTGCTGGAGTCTATGACGTAATCTTGATTGTATTTCGGGATTAGGATGGGTCTGTTCTTTTTTGAAGAGATGATTACTTTTTTGTAGAGCTATACGCATCGCATTATATTCATCGGCAGTATATTGCTGATCGATCCATTCTTTTTCGTCGGGAAGAAGCGTCTGATAATCTTTATTAATCAGAAGGTATTCCATCTTATCTAGTTTGCGATTCATGTTTCTTTTTTTTTGACGCATTTGGATTAAAAAAATGCAGTTGCTCTGCGAGTTTTCGGAGGGTATAATACAAACGGGATTTTACAGTGCCTTCCGGGCAGCCCAAAACTTCGCTAATTTCTCTAATCCCTAAATCTTGTTGGTATCGAAGGATAAAACATTCGCGATGAGCAAAGTCTAGGTTTTTTAATGCCTTTTGAAGGTGATCTTTAAAAAGTTGAAGGTCTGATTCCGCTTCGAAGTATATACCATCTCGAGCCATCGCTATTTCAAAATGTTCTGGTAGAGCTTGTTCTGGTTTACGTTCCAATCGACGATATTCGTTTTTACACATGTTGCCTGCTACTGCGTATAGCCAGGTGGAAAACCGTTGATTTGTATCAAAATAAGCTCCCTTTTCGATTACTTTAATAAATAAATCCTGAGTGAAATCATCAGCTCGATCTTGATTTTGCCCGAGCATTCGAAAAAAATAGTAATGCATTTTTGAACTATAGCGACTATATAGTTCGTCAAAGGCTTGCTCATTTCCTTTGACGATATAAGGCATCAGTTCTTCATCCTTGAGTATTTTATATTTCTTTTTAAAAAATAGCATTTACGAATATTAAGGGATAGAAAATTAATAAGAGTCCAGTATAGACGATGTTATTTTTGAACTGCGTCCTTATTAAATTTTGCTAAAAAGCTTTGAACTTCAGCTTGTTTATCACTCTTTTCGCCGATACTCAGCAATAAATCTTTTACCTCGTTTGCTTTCGTTTTTTCACCACTTCCTATATAATGTTTATATAAAACTGTCAAACAAGGAATGTATTGTTTGTTCATATGGTCTACAACTGATTGACTAAAATCATTGACCAGATTTGTTTTTAAATAATCTTTTAAAAATAAAGTTTCATAATTTTTACGGATTACGGCGACATGATCAAAATCATCAAGACTGTATTTAAAAGCCAAGCCAATTGGATAAAGTTGATCATGGTGTTTCTTTCTAAAACTAGCAGGAGAACTGATACCAATATAAGAAGAACGGTTAGTGTTTTTCAAAACATGTTCCATGAGTTTATTTCTGAAAAGTTGAAAATCACCTACATCTTCTAATGTTTCTTCAAAAGTAGGGATACCTAGATCCTTAAAAACTTTTTCCTGATACGGCGGATGCATTAATAGGGAGGTGTTCACTACTTTTACATCTGTTCTAATATTTTTAAATGACTGAAGTAACCAAAGTGGATAAGTATCATTATCACCAAAAGTCAAAAGAAGAGCATCTTTATCGAGGCCAATTAAGACATTATAATTCCAAGAAGTTATGCCAGGTGAATAGAGTTTATGATTATACCATTTCTCAAAAAAAGTTTTCATAGTTTTAGTATCTCCCTCGATTTCAGCCTTCGTGATAAATGAATCCCATGGCTCATATCTGCTTTGATCAATAGTATATGCTTTTTTGAGATGTTCATAACCTTCTGGCTTTCTATGGTTCTGAACGAAAGAGACATAGTGATATTCAAATGTGTTAGGTAGCTTGGCCTTTAAATCTTCTATAATTGTCTCAATATCATAGCGTGCTCCATCTTTGCCAGCAAACATATTATTCATTCTTGCAGCCGTATAATAATTGAACCAAGCATTTGCATCATTTGGAGATGTTTTGATCTCTTTTTCCCAGAGATGAGCTTGTTGACTGTAATAAGTATAATCCTTTTGAAGTCTTGTAATAGAATATACTTGCTCTGGTTCTTGAGCGAATAATAAAACATTGGTTAATATAAGAATAGGGATAAGGAAAAATGATTTCATTTATTTATTGTTTTATATTGGTATACACGAAATGGGAAGTGAGGTTCAAAAGATGAACAACTATTTTTTGAATTTTGCTTGATTACCCAAACAACATTAATAGAAGTTGTTTAAAAATGGCTGCTATTATGAGAAACAGATATTTTGCATCAAGACGAGGCTTTAAAATCGATGCGTAGCAGGGCTACGTGAGGTTTTTATAACGAAGTATTGAAGCAAAAGATCGTTTCGTAGTTTAGTGAGCTATTTTTAAACAACTTCATACTATGGAACTTACATTTAATCTTTAAAAAGCTTATTTTTGAACAACTTCATAAATTCATAGAAATAAAGAAAAATGATACAAGACTTAAAGTACTTGTTTGCTTATATAGCTCCTTTAGCAGCTTTTTTAGGGATTTATTATGGAGGCTTTTGGTCTTTTGGTGCATTTTATGTGGCCTTTGTTTTGGTTCCAATACTGGAATTGATTCTACCTTATTCGAATTCAAATTTTTCTAAGGAGCAAGAAGATAAGAAATCAATATCCATCTTATTTGATGTTCTGTTATACCTTAATATTCCTATACTTTTTGCATTAATTTTATATTACTTTTCTACTTTACAAGCTGGTGGTTTGACTACGTTTGAGACAGTTGGGATGACTTTGAACATCGGGGTGCTCATTGGTTCTATAGGTATAAATGTGGCGCACGAACTTGGACATCGGACAACAAAGCATGAACAGTTGATGTCAAAAATCTTATTAATGTCGGCTTTGTATATGCATTTTTTTATTGAACACAATCGAGGACATCATAAAAACGTAGCGACAGATGAAGACCCCGCCTCTTCTCGGCTTGGTGAGAATATCTATGCTTTTTGGATTCGATCAGTTACATATAGTTATCTCAGTGCCTGGAAATTGGAAGCGCAACGGCTTAGAAGCACAGGAAAACAAGTATTTAGTATTGATAATGAAATGATTTGGTTTCAGATTGTTTATGTACTTAGTATCGGAGCTGTATTTGGTTGGGAGATGATTCCTTTTGTTTTAGCTATTGCAATTGCAGGCATTATTCTATTGGAAACAGTTAATTATATTGAACATTATGGATTGCGTAGAAAAAAACTTGCCTCAGGACGATATGAGAATATTCAACCATTTCATTCTTGGAACTCTAATCATGAACTTGGACGAATCTTTTTATATGAGCTAACTCGACATTCTGATCACCATTTTAAAGCAACAAGAAAATATCAAATCCTCCGACACTTCGATGAAAGTCCACAATTACCACTTGGCTATCCAGCGTCTATGATTTTGGCATTATTACCGCCACTTTGGTTTCGATATATGAATTCGAAAGTAGAAAAATTCCAGATAAGAAAATAATTCTCCACAGATATAAGGTTTTGACAGTATATCCCTAGAAAAGGCCTTTTTCTACTTCGTACCTAACTTATCATCGGATCAAGTACTCATTTTAGATATGTTCTCAATATATTTGTGGTTCTATGGAAAAACTGTCTATCATTATCCCGGCATTTAATGAAGCCAAAACCATTCACCTTATTTTGAATAAAGTGAAGGCAGTCAATTTGATCAATAGTATTAGAAAGGAAATAATTATTGTCAATGATTACTCAACAGATGATACAATAAACGTCATTGGGAAATATCAAAGTGCTCATCCAGATTTAGATATTCAAGTGATTAGTCATGATAAAAACAAGGGTAAAGGTGCGGCCCTTCATACGGGGATTGGTAAAGCAACGGGGGACTTTTTGATTATCCAAGATGCAGATTTAGAGTATGACCCTGAAGAATATAATTTATTGCTTAAACCAATAATATCGGGTGAAGCAGATGTTGTATACGGCTCAAGGTTTGTTGGAGGAAAGCCACACCGAATTTTATTTTATTGGCATTCTATAGGTAATCGTTGGTTAACAAATCTATCTAATATGTTTACGGATCTAAATCTTACAGACATGGAGACATGTTATAAGTTATTTAGGACAAACATTATCCAAAATCTTCATCTTAAAGAAAAACGATTTGGTTTTGAACCTGAAGTAACAGCAAAAATATCCAGGATTAAAGATATCCGTATTTATGAAGTCGGTATTTCTTACTACGGCCGAACTTATAGTGAAGGTAAAAAGATTGGATGGAAAGATGGCTTTCGGGCAATTTGGTGTATTTTGAAATATAACCTTTGGGCAAAGTGAGTATAGATAGGAAGATAAAACAAAGTAAAGACAACTGGATAGAGTATATAAGGATATAGTTGTGGGTTTAGATAGCTATATCCTTATATAAGTATCTTACAAAAGAGCCTTAATCTTTTTTCTAGATACAGCCATTACTTTTGATATTTCTAAGGCTTCTTGTTTGATTTCTGCTGGGATTGGTATATTTAGACTTGATTCTTCGAGGAGTTCTAACCAATATAAGGTTTCATCCGCTTCTTCAACAACGATACAAATTTTAGCAAATTTTTCTTTTAGGGATCTACCAATGCATACTGCACGGAAATTTGCCCCAACTGATGAAGCTG
The DNA here is from genome assembly GCA_965277415.1 of Saprospiraceae bacterium. GTDB lineage: Bacteria > Bacteroidota > Bacteroidia > Chitinophagales > Saprospiraceae > JAHDHW01. The sequence continues at coordinate 228,839 of CBDICS010000109.1, read as the reverse complement.
ACCTCATCAATTGTCGACTTATTATTCGTGACGCATCAGTTTTTGGAATTTGAGCACAAAAATTAAAAACCTTGATCGCTAGTCTTTTTGTTCTTTTTCTAAATATTTGATTGAATTCGGTTTGAGTCATCATTTATCTTTTACTTATTAAGACTCCAAACCCTATCAAATTCCATAAAATCTAGTATTTTTTTCCGATTTTAACATAACCACATAACCACATAACCACATAACCACATAACCACATAATCACATAATCACCCGGCCAATCAACACAAGTCCAAAAATAATCAAAGCAATTCCAGTTATTCTTCGTACCCAAATCAGATGATGCATTTCCAAATAATGCCTTAGTTTTTTAGCTAATAAGACTTTCATTGAATCCGTAATTATTATGGTACCAAGGATACCTCCAAAATATAAAGAGGATTGAACATGGGTATAATTACTATCTGCAACAACAGTTGTCATGACCAATACCCAAAAGAAGACTGTAAAAGGGTTTAGCGTATTAATCACAAAGCCTTTAATCCAGAGCGCTAGATATGTTCCTGTCAGCTTTTTACTTTTATTGATATCTGGCGTTTTTGAGATTAAAGTAACTATCCCAGTAAAAATTAGAATAATTCCTCCTGCGGTGCCAACCGTAAGTTCGAAATATTGCCATTCCGTGAGTGCCTTTAAATAAGAAAAACCAAAGAAAACGCCTAGAATAAAGAGGAAGTCGCTAAACCATATTCCTAAACCAATCATAACACCTGCTCTAAAACCCCGCTCAACACCAGCATGAATAAGCGCAAAGACTAAAGGTCCGACAAGTATCGTCAGGAAAAGTCCATATTTGATCCCATTGAGCAATGCATCCATTAATACAAAGGTAGAAGATTCGATAAAGAATTAGAATCTGGTTTATTCACTTAGTCAAAAAAGACGTTTTTATAGCCCCGTTAATAGTTCTTAAACAGGCTTCTAAACTAGATCACTAGGAATAAATAGTGGCCACCAACTTTCGACTCCCTCCATGGTTTCGAAACTCACAAAGGTAAATTCCCTGCCATATGCCTAGATTTAATTGCCCTTTAGTGATAGGAATACTTACTGAAGAACCGACTAAAGTAGCTTTAATATGTGCTGGCATATCATCAGGACCTTCTACAGTGTGCGTTAAAAAAGGAAGATGCTCAGGTACAATTTTATTAAAAATACTTTCATAGTCTACTAGGACAGAAGGATCTGCATTTTCATTGATCGTAAGTCCAGCAGACGTATGTTTTATGAAAAGCGTAAGAATGCCCGTTTCAGGGAAATTTGGAATATGTTGAAGCACCTCATTTGTTATAATATGATAACCACGTGAGAATAGGGGAAGAGAAAATTCATATTGATTTATCATGCTGTATTAATTTTTAAATAATTCTAAGGGGCAATTTCGTAGAAGAAATAAAGTTTATAGTCTTAATAATAGTGTATTTATAATAAAAGAGCTTAAATTAAGGTTCGAAACAATGAAAATAATACCAAAATATACTTCACATTTTTATTTGCCTTCGCAAAATTAGAATTCATTATAAATCTATAGTTTGACTCATTATCAATTACATTGAAGTGTTTCGTAGCATACCATTTAGAACAAATCTCAACATAACAGAAAAATATTAAGGAAGCTAAAAAAGTACTGGTAACAGAACTGACAAAAACACTTTATACAATCGCGAAAGACGTAAAATTACAAGTAGAATTTAATCCTACTCATGTCAAAGAATATCGACTTATTGGTTATGAAAACCGTAAAATGAAAGATGAAGATTTTAATAATGATGCTAAAGATTCTGGAGATATGGGAGCTGGACATACCGTAACGGCACTTTATGAAGTAATCCCCGCAGATTCAAAAGAATCAATGACTACGAGTATAGATAAATTAAAATATCAAGATCGAAACCTTAAAGCTTCAGCAAATGATGACCTAGATTTGATGACTATAAAAATTCGATACAAAAAACCAGATAGTGATACTAGTATTCCATTTGAATTGATCGCTAAAGATAATGGCTCAACCTTAGAAGAAGCTTCTGAAAACTTTAAATTCTCTGCGGCAGTTGCTGGTTTTGGAATGCTCCTTCGAGATTCAAAGTATAAAGGCTCTGCAACATTTGATCAAATAGAAGAATTAGCGATTCAAGCCAAAGGAAAAGACAAATACGGATATCGGGATGAGTTTATCACTCTAATTGATTTGGCTCGATCTTTCAAAGGGGACCAAAATATGAATGCGGAAAAATAAACGTTTTGGTGGTCGGTTTCCTCACAAGGCGAAGCCGATCACCAGACCGCAGGTCAATCACTTCTCACCATCTACCTAGAATAAGGAGGACAGCGAATATCTCCAAAGTAATAAACCAAACCAACACTCATAAATACAAAAATATCATTTGCACCAGGATTACCACGTTGGCGGCCTGTTTGGCCTAGTTTTATGCCCTCGGGAGAAGGAATAGAAGGATCAGATAAATCAACAGCAATTTGCCCATGTAAGGATTCTAAATCATTAAGATCTGGATAAACGGTGCTTACATCATCTAAATAATCTGTAAACAATCTACGAGAGCTTAATTCAAAATTTAAACTCCATTCATAGCTAAGGTCTAATTTCAAGCCAATACCATAAGCCATCGCGCCTTGAGTGGTAGAGTATTCTTCTCCTTTAAATTGACCTTCTGTTCCTAGTGGCCTAAGGTCAACCCATTCTCCTTGGTATTCAGCTTGGGGCTCAAAATGAAAGACCGAAAAACCTGCAAAAATATAAGGAGTATAAAACTGATCTTTACTTCCATGAATATATGGTAAGAAGTTAAATTCAATCTGAGTTGTTCCATCAAATAACCTAGATCTAAAGTGTAGATTTCTGGTTTGTTGGAAAGTGTTTTCCGAATCTGCATCATCAGCGCTGACAGAGCCATAGTTAGCAGAAAATTTTAAACAAATTCGATCATTAAAATTATATCGACCTATTAAACCACCAGCTAAAGCAGGTTTTAGGTTGAATTCTGTATTAAGATCACCAAAATACATCGAAGTTCCCAGCCAACCACCAGCTTCCCATCCTATCTGCGCCTGTGCCAGAAAAAACATTGAAACAAATAATAAACTAAATATTCCTTTCTTCACGATTGAGTTTTTTTGTAGGCTGATTATAGCCTTCTGTTCATGAGAGCACAAAGTTAGTATAAAACGACAAAACTCGCTAATTTGTTATGGATTTGCCATGACAATCATAAGATTAGCTGGTAGTTTGAGTAAAGTGGCGACAAACTGTCAAAATTATTGAATATACTAGAAGCAATACCTCACAAAGCCCAATAGGACTAATCACCATAATACAAATCTGGAACAACTTCTATAAGTAGATTGACAATAAATGCACCAAGATTATCCAATAGTTTTAATAAAGTGAAAATGAGTGATTAGAATTTTGTAAGTATGCCAAAAGTAGCACTTCACAAGCGAAGCGATCACCAAATCGCATAGTCTGAAAGACTGATCACAAAATCAGCCTCCCCCCTGAATCAAAAAAATCGAAGGAACCTTATGAAGCGTTGGTGGATTTTTTGATCTCCAATGTTTAATTGTTCTAGTTTTAACAAATTGAGTTTCCAAAGTAAGATTGGCGGCTATACAAAATCTAGTAGATGGAGAAAGTGTTTTGATTGCCTGTTCGATCAATTTATTATTTCGATAAGGCGTTTCGATAAAAATCTGTGTTTGCTTAAATTTTATAGACTGCTGTTCCAGCCTTTTTAAATCTTTAGCCAATTCAAAAGGTTTAGGAGATAAATAGCCTTGAAAAGCAAAAGATTGGCCATCCATTCCAGAAGCCATAAGTGCTAATAGAATAGAAGAAGGACCGACAAGTGGGACAACCTCAATATTATTTTGGTGGGCAATCTTGACGATCTCTGCTCCTGGGTCTGCTACTCCAGGACATCCAGCTTCAGATAATAATCCAATATCATGACCTTCCATAGCAGGGTTCAGAAAAGAAGGGATCTCCTCAGGAAGCGTATGTTTATTAAGCTCAGAAAAAGATAATTCACTAAATGCTTTCCTCGGATTCGTGCTTTTTATAAAATGTCTGGCTGTTTTTGCTCTTTCAGCAATAAAAAAATCTAAACGATGCAAAATTTCAATTACATAAGTAGGAATTGTTTCCACACTTGTCTCACCAAGTGGAGTAGGGATAAGGTATAATTTTCCTTTTGACAAATTATTAAATTTTTGATTCATCAAAGTTACAAAGATAGAATGGGAAAATACAAAGACAGTGATCATAAGTCATTGCGATCGCAAGAGTCACTGAAAGCAAGACTTCACAAAGCCCATTAGGGCTGATCACAAGACCGAAGGTCGATCACAAGCGAAGCGATCACAAAATTGCATAGTCCGTAGGACGATCACTACATCACAGGACCGAAGGTCGACGACGAGTGAAGCGATTTCATTTAGAACTCAAAATAAGCAGATGCTGAAAAAGATAACTTCAGGATTAATCCTTATCTTTGTGGGCTATGAATGCTGGATATAATATAGTTTTGCCTCAGTTTGAAGGCCCTTTTGATTTGCTACTTTTCTTTATTGAACGAGATGAGTTAGACATTCATGATATTCCTATTTCCAAAATCACGAATGACTTTTTAGCTTATATTCAGCAATTGGAGTCTTTGAATATTGATTTAGCTAGTGAATTTATTTTAGTTGCTGCTACTTTGATGCGAATCAAAGCTAAAATGTTGATTCCTCGTAAACCCCTTGATGATGAAGGAAATGAAATCGATCCCCGAGAGGAATTAGTTGCACGTCTACTAGAATACAAACGGTACAAAAGTATTTTAGAAGAGATGAGAACGTTGGAAGAAGATCGTTCATATAAAAACCCAAGGGGAAATACGGCTAAAGAATTGAAAAAGATCGCAGAGCGAGCCTTAGTAGATGTAGAATTAGAGTCCTTGACTCTGTTTAAATTGATGAAGGCATTTGAAAGAATGCTTACTAGGCTTGAAGATCGAAATAAGAAAACAGTTCATCAAGTTTATGCTTATAGCCATACTGTTCCCGGTCAGCAAGTTTTTATTCTTTCAAAAGTAAAAAAGGGTAAGAAAACAAACTTTGAAACCATATTTGGAAAATGTGAGAATCGTGTTCACGCCATCGTAACCTTCCTTGGCCTTTTAGAATTGCTAAATATGCAAAAGGTGAAATGTATCCTTGGCTTAGGCGTTAATAATTTCTGGTTGACTATACCCGAAGAAGATGAGCGGCCTGATGTTATTCATGATGGAACCATTTCTGAAGAAGAGGAGTAAATATTGCAATAGCATAATCATCATATAGTCAAATCCTAAAGATTTCCAGCATCGCCAGAAGCAAGACTTCACAAGGCCGCAGGCCGATCACACCTCACAAATTCCGAAGGAATGCTCACAAAGTCGCAGACCGATTAGCTATTTCCTAATCCAAGTAGCAATTTCGCAGTGGGCAATACCCTTTGAGCTCTTTCTTCATCGAACGAATAGACTACCTGTTTTTCTTTTTCACTGATTTTGCCGCGTTTTGCTAATTCCATCATTTTTTGCCTTTCTGGCCCAGAAAATTCGGAAAACGTTCTTCGCAATAAGGGAAGTAATGTGGTGAAAGTAGGAGACATTTCCAATTCATGAATCCATTCATCTAAAATATTCCAAAGCATGGGTTGATGAATAAGCAATAAGCCACTACCGTATAGGAATCCTTCAATCCATAAGGCTGAAGCCGTAGATTCATTAGCAGGAGAGAGCGCGTATCTCATCTGAGTAGCAGTATCAATAATATCAAAGAATTCTTTATCAAACAAAATTCGGGTAGAACCACCTTTTAGAATGCCATTGATATTTGGTGTTCTAATAATTCTCTCAAGTGCTTTATACCATAATTCGAGGTGCTCATTTTTATTTAAAATATTTAAAGATTGATTGACAGCTAAGAGTCTTTCGAAAATTTCTTTGGAGACTTCTTCATCAACACTAATACAAGCATTAGGTAAGCTTATACAAATACGAGGAATAATGTTTTCTACTACTTGTTCAATTGAAGAAAGATCCATTTGCCGGGTGCTACCATATCGTATAGCATTGACAAGTGCTGGCAAAGATTCCATCAAATTGTGTACGTCTTTAGTCAATGCGGAGAGGTCTTTGAGGCGTTGAACTAAAATCGTAATGGCATCTGGTAAATCAGCATTGAGGGTAGATTCAACTAAAGCTGTAATTTCTGGAAGAGATTTTATTTCTTGAGCTTTGCTAAGCACAAAACTGTTAGCAGCAGTATAAACTGTATTTCCCCACATTCCTGCTTCTATAATATAAATGGCAAAATCCGGCAGCCATTCTAGTTTCCAATGTTCTTTAAAACTCCCAGTAATTCTCTTTGAAAGTTTTTGATTAGCACCCCATTTTATTCCAAGAATATTAAGTCGATGCAGCAAATGACTAGCTGTTAAATTAGTTGGTTTTCGGAGATCTAATTCTTTCTCAACTGCTTCGGAGGAATTTCGTTCTTTAGAAAGGCGAGCAGATTTTATTTTTTTTTCTAAATCTTGTTGAAGTGGAATTACAGGTATTTCTGGAGGAACCATTCCCATTACATCTCCGATGATTAATTTCTTTTGGATAAGGTCCATTTTTGAATGATAACCATCACAAAAAATTGAAACCGCTGATTCATACATTTCATCAAGCCCGGGTACAGATAGACCCCGCATAGCTGAAAGGGTTTTAGTCAGTCGTACAGATTCAATTACATGAGCGGAGGAAGCACTTAAGGATTCTTTTCGAAATAGTCGAGCGACTTTTGTCATCCATCTGATTACGATTTCTGTATGATGTTTATACAGCAACTGGTAATAAGCGGGCGAGATGATGCCTGCTCGATAACCACTTTGTGTTGAAAGGCGACTAAATGTCCAAGGTACCCAAGTCGATTTTGTATTGAGTTTTTTAACTCCTTTTAAAACAGCATTATCCGTTTTTATAGGATATTGATGAAGGTTATGTAATACAGGAGCATGCCAAGCACCACAAACTACAGCAATATTTTTATACCCTTCTTTTAATGCTTTGCGAATACTGTTGCGCATAAAGGCTTCCCTTTGTTGTTCCTTCCTAGATTTAAAAGGAAGGTTTTGACGCATAGAACCAATCAATTCTATAATAGCTGGAAATATAGCTTCTGGGTTTTCTTCTTGCTCAAACATGACTTCCCACCATCGTTCACTGTCTGTATACCCAGATGCTTGAGCAGCATAAGCCATAGGATCTTTTTGCATTAATTGCTCCTCTTCAGAAACTATTGGTTCATTTTCTACTACGACCTCAATGGTCATTTGCCTTTTTTCTTTTTCCATCTTGTTTACTGCAAAATGAAACCCTTGAGGCAAATCCATAAAACGGACAGCTATGTTTTTTTCTAAAGCAAACTTTATAGCCTGCCACTCTGGAGAAAACTCAGCAAAAGGAAAGTATGCGGCTTGGCTGAGGTCTTTGGGATCATAAACCAATAAAGCTACTGGAGGTTTTAGTTTTGGGTTTCTAACATACTCAATAAGTTTATCAGCGTCAGGAGGACCTTCAATTAATAGCATGTCTGGCTGAATAGCATTTAATGCTTTCAACATACTTTTTGTAGAACCAGGGCCATGATGACGTATACCAAGTACAGAAATCATTAAAGTAATTCTTTACAAGCGCGATATAAATCCTTCCAATCTTTTCGCTCTTTGACAATTGTTTCTAAATATTCCTGCCATATCATTTTATCTTGGACAGGATCTTTGACAATTGCTCCTGTAATCCCAGCTGCTAGATCATTTGCTTTGAGGCTGCCATCACCAAAATGAGCTGCTAAGGCCTGTCCACTATTGATAACCGATATTGCTTCAGCTGTACTCAATGTGCTGCTTGGCGTTTTGAGTTTAGTCCTGCCATCTGTCGTCGCACCACTACGCAATTCTCTAAAGATGGTAACGAGCCTTTGAATTTCTTGAATACTGGCAGCTTTGGCTGGAATATTGAGAGAATTTCCAAGCTTCTCTACTCGGGTTTTGACAATAGTAACTTCCTCATCCAACGACTTTGGTAAAGGCATAACCACGGTGTTAAAACGACGACGAAGGGCACTAGATAACTCATTGACCCCCTTGTCACGATCATTCGCTGTTGCAATTAAATTAAAACCTGGCTTAGCCTGAATTTCAGTACTGAGTTCTGGAACAGGTAGTATCTTTTCAGAAAGAATAGTGATTAAAGCATCTTGTACATCAGAAGGAATTCTAGTTAACTCTTCTACTCTTACTATTTTTCCATCTCTCATGGCATTCAAAATAGGACTCGGAACGATAGCATCCATTGAGGGCCCTTTTGACAATAGTTGTGCATAATTCCAACCATAACGTAAGGAGTCTTCATTCATACCGGCTGAACCTTGTACTAGTAATTTGGAATCACCAGAAATAGCGGCGCTTAGATGTTCTGACACCCATGTTTTTGCTGTACCCGGAATACCGATCAATAAGAGCGCACGATCAGTAACAAGTGTTGCAACGGCAATTTCGATCAGGCGTCTGTTTCCAAAGTACTTAGGCTCAATTACTGTCCCATCATCAAGGGTGCCACCCATGAGGTAAGTTACGACTGCCCAGGGAGATAACTGCCAGTTTGTAGGTTTTTGTCGAGTATCATTTTTCTTAAGTTTTTTCAACTCATCAGCAAATGCAATTTCCGCATGTGGACGTAATACCTTTTCTTCTATTTTCTTTTTAGCCATAACATACTCTAATTTTTAAGTTCTAATGCTTCTACCATATCCTTCCTGAATTTTAAAACGGAAAGAAAACTATCGACTTCTTTCTCCCAGCTATTCCATGCATGTGAATGAGTAGACCAACCATTAACAAATTTATCAAATAATCGTGGATTCGAATACAAGGCTGCCTTTTTTAAAATAGGCCTTAAATGCCAACCACTCCAATAATGGGAAGTTTCTCCTTTTATCCACTTTTGCATTGCATTAATAAAAGCGCTTGATAGGTCATCTTGCCAAGGTAATTCCACACTTCTCAGAAGTAGGGACAAAGGAGACTCTTCATCTAAAAGGCTGTTTTTTTTAGTAATACTAATTAATGCAATTCTATTAAAAACGGCTGAATCTAATATTTCAAAAATTTGAAGAGGGCTGAAATGTTGCCAACGTTTTTTTTGAAAATGATCTAACCAATATAGCAAGATTTCTTCTGCCCAAGACATATCCTTATGTATAATACACGCTTCAGTAATGGCTTGAAGAATTAATTCTGACCATTCTGATTGTGCAAATAGCTGTAGGGTTTCTTTTGTGTTTTTATTAAAATATTGCTCCCAAAGATGAGGTGAAACAATGGCGATCATTTGTCCCAGTCTACTTGCTTTGACGCCTCCATTATACCAGCGACTTGATGGATCAATGCCATCTCTTATCATATCATCTGTTAGTTCTTCGGGTAATAATATACTTAGTTTTTCTTTTTTATCAGGCGTCATTTTCTGAAATTCAAAGAGTGAAATCACCTGCTTAAACATTCGATCACAAAGCTGAGAGTCCAAAATGCTAGCGAGTATTTTAGCTGCTGGTTTTCGAATTTCTTTTCGGCTATTATTTAGACATTCTTCCAGAAAAGCTTCATCATCTATGGAAGGCTTGACCTCTAATGTTTTGACGAATTGTGCTTTACTTGTTAAGTCATCTTGTTCCCATGTAGATTGAATAAGAGGGATGGCTTCTTTTGAATTTTCTTTTCGTAAGTGTACTAAAATGCTTACTCGTTGACTTCTTGTACCTGTTTCCCAATTAGAGCTATCGGGACGAAATTTTAGTGCAGCCCAATTGGGGTTTTGATGAATAAGCCAATGACCTCTTTCCCCAATAGCACCTTCGAGTTCAGTCCACAACTTATTATTGTTGAGAGATTGATCTAATAAACTTGGAATATAATCTAATGGAATCAGTTTATTATTTTTTACAAGATGGAAAACGAATTCTGGTAGTAATGCTCCATAATTGCCCTCAAGAATTAATTTCAAATGATTGCGAGATTTTTTTGAGCAGACTGTTCCTTGTTCTGTAGGAGATTTTTTGGGGAGTGCTTTATTCCAACTTTTTGGAAAAGCAGCCGTTTTATGCATTAAAGAAATTAAGGCTGCCCCTTCAAGAATGACCTTGGTTTGTTCTTTCGATACATCAATACCCAGTTCTGTAAGCTCCAATTTGGTTGCTTCAGTAAGATTAGAGCGATCTGTTCCAATTAAGGCTACTTTTACAAGTTCATCCCAAGACATTAAGGCAAAAAGTTTATATGCTGCAAGTTAAAAACTTATTACTTAATAGGGAAAAGTAAAATCTTAAGATTCATGACAGTCACAAGATTATTTATGCCTTATCTCTTGTAATAGGTTGACTTGAACAATTTGGTCGAGTAAAAATGAATCGTCAGAATTTTGCTAAAAGTTATCGACTCACAAGCGAAGCGATCACATAGCTCGTCAAGGGCTGATCACAAGTTCCGCAGGAACAATCACGAAGTACGAAAGAACGATCATCACACTATCTAACAAAAGAAAAAATAATCCTGCGCTTTTTCAAAATGAAGTTGATCTAAGTTTTTTTGAATAGCATGGCGTGCGTCTGGTGCCGCAATTGAAATGATAATTTGAGGATTAGTAATATTTTTCAAATGTAATTCCGATTTTAACTTTATACCGTAGATATTATGCCCAATTTTCTGAGGATTATTAGTAAGCCATTGAAAAGAGATATTTTTATTGATTAAAATTCGAGCCAATTCTTTCCCTTTTTTACCAGCACCCGAAAGTATAAGAGGTCGTTCAGGATCGTAATCTAGCTGTAAAAAACACTTAATTTTTAGATCAAAAAAATGAACATCTCTATAATTAGGATCATTTCGAGAGGTTCGTTCTGGATAATCTCTCCAATGATGTAGCACTTCTTTGACAGTCTTTATTTTAATATCGTTTTTATAAAAACGAAAACATAAATCGTAATCCTCTGGATAAATATCGGGCTTAAAAGCCTTGCATTGATCTAAATCCTTACGATAGATCATCCAACAGGGAGAAGGTACGACGCATTCTTTATAAATATCATAATAATTATGCTCTTGTAAACTGAGCGCGTTTAACCAATTCTGGTATTTTAAATAACCGTTTCCGAGTGCGTTTTTTGAAAAGTATTGTACTAAACCGATTGAAAGATGCCCTGTACCAAAATCTGAAAGACAAGCTTTGAGTTTTTCTAATTTAGTAGGAACCATGATATCATCAGCATCCATTCTGGTAATTAATTCTCCTATACTATTTTCGTATGCTTTTCTTAAAGCAGGAATTATTCCTTTTCCATTGTTTTTTAAAACCTTTATTCTTTGTTCTTTTTGCTCATACGCTTTTAAAATCTTAAAGCTATCATCATCAGAGTGATCCTCTACCGCTATTAATTCCCAATTAGTTTCCGTTTGTTTGATAATTGAATCAATACAGTCAGCTAGATATAATGAAGCATTTTTGACAGGGAGTAGGATAGATATAAGTGGTTTTCTCATATAATTGGGCATAACTCAATAGTTTATGGAAATACTTAGAAGGTTTAAAAATAATGTAAGTTCTACCAAAACTTCATAGGAAACTCAATTGTTTTCAAAGTAAATAAAAATTCAAAAGAGAATTCTTAGGGCAATTACAAGAATATTTAGTAGCATGAATAGCATGAAAACAAGTGATTAAAGCTTTATAAGTATATTAAAAGTAAGGTATTACAAGAGAAGAGATCACTAAACCACTAGTTCCGTAAGAACAATCACTAGAAGGCTAGTCTTGAAATTGCCTAAAGAGAACACCATTTTTTCTTTTGTAAAGAAGAAAAAAGGTGTATCTTTGCAGCGTTTTTTAGAAAACCTATTTAGAAAATAAAAATTTTCCAATAAAATTATGGCAAATATCGGTCGTATTAAACAAATTATCGGACCAGTAGTAGACGTAAGTTTTGCAACTGCAGATACTAAGTTACCTGAGATTTTAAATGCATTGACTATTACTCGTCCTGACGGTGAGGAACTGATCCTAGAATGTCAACGACACCTTGGAGAAGATAGCATTAGAGCTATTTCAATGGATGCAACGGATGGTTTAACGAGAGGGATGGAGGTTGTAGATACCGGTAAACCTATTGCAATGCCTGTTGGAGAAGCAATCAAAGGGCGATTATTCAATGTAGTAGGAAAAGCTATTGATGGTATTGGAGAAGTGCCAAAAGGAGATGATGCCTATCCAATTCACCGTAAACCACCTAGATATGAAGACCTTTCAACAGAATCTGAGGTCTTGTTTACAGGAATCAAAGTGATTGACTTAGTAGAACCTTATTCTAAAGGTGGAAAAATTGGTCTATTTGGTGGTGCTGGAGTAGGAAAAACGGTTTTGATCATGGAATTGGTAAATAATATTGCCAAAGGATATGATGGTATTTCTGTTTTTGCGGGTGTTGGAGAACGAACAAGAGAAGGAAATGATCTACTTAGAGAATTCTTGGAGTCTTCTGTAATTGATTACGGAGAAGAATTTAAGCATAGTATGGAAGCTGGTGGATGGGATTTGTCTAAAGTGGACATGAAAGCTCTTGAAAATTCAAAAGCAACATTGGTCTTTGGACAGATGAATGAACCTCCGGGAGCAAGAGCTCGAGTAGCACTTTCTGGTTTGACTATGGCAGAATATTATAGAGATGGTGATTTGGATGATCCATCTGGAGGGAATGACATTCTTTTCTTTATTGACAATATCTTCCGATTTACTCAAGCGGGTTCTGAAGTATCAGCCTTACTTGGACGGATGCCATCAGCAGTAGGATATCAGCCAACACTAGCTACAGAGATGGGATTGATGCAGGAAAGAATTACTTCTACTAAACGTGGTTCGATTACATCGGTACAAGCGGTATATGTACCTGCGGATGATTTGACTGACCCTGCACCTGCAACGACATTTGCTCACTTGGATGCAACAACCGTATTGAGTCGTAAGATTGCTTCTTTAGGAATCTACCCTGCGGTAGATCCATTGGATTCTACTTCTCGTATCCTTGATCCTGCGATCCTTGGAGATGATCACTATGATACTGCGGAAGCAGTTAAAAATATCTTACAACGTTATAATGAATTGCAGGATATCATCGCGATTCTTGGTATGGAAGAACTTTCTGAAGAAGATAAATTGGTTGTGCATAGAGCTCGTAGAGTACAACGTTTCTTATCTCAGCCATTTCACGTTGCAGAGCAATTTACAGGATTGCAAGGTGTATTAGTGCCAATCGACGAAACAATCCGCGGATTTAAAATGATCCTTAATGGAGAAGTAGATGAGTATCCTGAAGCAGCTTTCAACCTGAAAGGAACAATTGATGATGTAATCGAAGCAGGTAAGAAAATGCTTGCTGAGGCTGCAAATTAAATTTTTGAATAAACGACTGTATAATTTAGGCCAACTACTTAAAAAAATATTTTTAAATGAATATTATTGTATTAACACCCGATCAGGAAATTTACCAAGGAGCAGTTACTTCTATAAAAGTACCGGGTGTAGGTGGACAGTTTGAAATTCTTAAAAATCACGCACCATTGGTCTCTGCACTTGGAGAAGGTCCGGTGAGGTTACAGATTAGTGGATCTGCGGATATGAATTTTTCAATAGAAAAAGGATTTATCGAAGTTTTAAAAAATGAAGTATCCTTATTAGTACAAGGGTATAAGAAATAAAAATTTAAGTCATTTTGCTTTTAAGAGGGATAAAAATCATCTAGATTTTTACCCCTCTTTTTATTAGAGCCATATAAAATGACTAAAGATTCTAAAGCTCTTAGAAAATTGTTCTCAAAATCACCTAATAAGCTCTAAGTTAAAACCTTAGTATTCATAATTTCTTCAATAGCTTCGATCGACAAAGGTATATTTTCCATTAGATCATAAGGGCCATTATCTGTTACGAGAATATCATTCTCTAAACGAATACCAAGGTTTTCTTGAGGGATGTATATTCCAGGCTCTACCGTAAAGACCATCCCTGCTTGGATAGGATCATATCGGTTACTAAGATCATGTACATCCAATCCCAAATGATGAGAAGTCCCATGCATAAAGTATCTTTTATAAGCTGGATAATCTTTATTTTGATTTTTAATATCAGTTTTGTCTAATAGATTTAGCTGTAATAACTCACTCTCCATCATTTTTCCGACTTCTTTATGATACTCTTCAAGTAGAACACCAGGTAAGAGCATTTGAGTCGCCGATTGCATGACATTTAATACCGCATTATAAACGGCTTTTTGACGGGGCGTAAATTGTCCATTGACAGGAATTGAACGAGTCAAGTCAGCAGCATAATTAGCATATTCCGCTCCAAAATCTAAGAGGAGTATATCTCCATCCTTGCATTCCTGATTGTTTTGGATATAGTGTAATACACAGGCATTTTTGCCACTAGCGACTATGGGTTGATAGGCATGGCCGTTTGCACGATTCCTTAAAAACTCATGTATGATTTCTGCTTCTACTTCATACTCCATTACGCCTGGCCTTACAAATTCTAAAACTCGATGAAAAGCCTTTTCAGTAATCGTGCAAGCTTGTTGGATCAGTTCTAGCTCATATTTAGACTTGATCATCGCCATCTTTCTAAGAATGGGCTGAGATCTATGGTACTTATGAGCTGGGTATCGAGCTTGTAAGTGCTTAGTAAATCGCAAATCTTTAGATTCTATATCTGTAAGATATCGATCATTCTCATTATTATTGACATATATTCTTTTTGAAAGCAAGATCAATTCATGAAGAATATTTTCCATTTCATCCAACCAATATATTTTTTCAATTCCGGATACAGCCCTTGCTTCCTCTTTAGTATACTTATGACCTTCCCAGGTAGCAATATAATTATCAGTCTTTTTTATAAAAGCAATTTCATGAAAGCCATCTTTTACACAGTCAGGGAATAAAACTAAAACCGTTTCTTCCTGATCAAGGCCGCTAAGATTAAATAATGAAGAATTTTGTCGGAAAGGATAAAATTGATCGCCATTACGTGGCATCATATCATTAGAATGAAAAATTGCTATAGAGTCAGTTTTCATCTGACTGGTGAATCGCCTCCTATTTAACCGAAATAAATCCGGATTGATCGGTGCATATTTCATGGTGTTGTTTTTTGTATGTTCAGTTTTTATAATATACCTAGTGCTTGTTTTATTGCACTGACATTACGACATCATAATGTAGTGTAGGTAATAAGACTTATAATTAACCGGGAGTGATCTTGAAGTTTTCTCTAAGGTATGCAATACAATACTATTAAAAAATATCTGCATTGGCAAGCTTACTGTTCTTGTAAATAAAGGATTAAAGATTAATTTAATATTCAAAATATTGACTATCAAAAACTTGAATAAAGCCTTTAAATATGTTAAAATTAAAGACTTGCATCAAACTTTGCCTATTTAGCTGTTTACAGGCTTTAAAGTTTTTTATCAATTACATTCAAATCTTCTGTATTTAAAGTCTTAAACCACTTTTTTAATTGAGTACGAGCTTCAACTCTAACTTCAGCATTGATATAACAAGCAATAGTAACCAATCCAAAACTCAAGACTCCAATATCATCAGTATAACCAATAATTGGCGTTAGATCGGGAAGAGCATCTATAGGCGATATAAAATATCCAATTGTTCCAATAATAATATTTTTTGCCCATATTGGCGTATCCTTTCTTTTGTATGCGTAAAAAAGAAGTAGAACAGAATAGATAGTTTGTTGCCCAGCTTTCATAGCAAATTGTCTGATCTTATTCCACATAGCATACTCAGTAAAGCCCTTTATAAATTCACTAAAAGGATTTTTCATTTTTTCTAATTATTGTTTCAATATCAATATTATAAAAAAAAGAATAGATTGCCAATATTTTAAGATTTTCTTAGGGGCTTTATCGATGAAAAGAAATTGTCATAACTATTAAGTGTATAGAGCCATTAATCATTGAGTCTCAAGGAATGATTAGAAGGCAATAATAGTTTGCTAGTCCTATCCACCAAAATAAGACTCACAGACATCTTATCTACAGAGCTTAATATAGTCGTCGAATAATTTATAAAACATTATTAAACTAATTCTTTGATGATCGTCAAGGAATAAAAAACTAAGACATGGCAGGTTTAAGTAAACGACGACAGTATGACCAATCAATTAATGCAGGTTCTATGGCAGATATTGCCTTTTTACTGTTGATTTTTTTTCTAGTGACTACTACTATATTGAATGAACAGGGGATTCGAGTTAAATTGCCCATTTGGAAAGAGGATGTTACGCCCAAGGCGATTCCCGAAAGAAATGTATTAAACATCTTAGTCAATTCTTCAGATGAAGTATTGATTGAACAAGAGTCAGCAGTTGTAGATGTAATAAAAGAGCGGACCAAACTTTTTATAATGAATCCGAATGGATCAGATAAATTACCTTCAAGCCCAAAGAATGCAATTATTTCATTACAAAACGATCGAAGTACTTCTTACCGAAAATATATTGATGTATATAATGAAATAAAAGCGGCATATAATGAATTATGGGAATCAGCTTCTCAGTCAAGATTTGGAAGGAGTTATAGAGATTTAGCAATTTCGGATCAACGTGATATCCGAAAAGACATCCCATTAGTTATTTCAGAAGCCGAGCCAACAGATGCTGAAAAGCTAAAATGATATATAAGTAGCAACCAAGCATTTACTTTTCTAAGAAGTTGTTTTAAAATAGATAGATAATTTTCTTGCAAGTCATTGATCTCCAATACTTCAGCTAATTATTTTCATCGTAGCTAAGGCTACGAAAAAATAATGGAGCTTCGTCTTGAAAATCAAGCACTTACAATCAATCTCAACCTCCATTTTAAAACAACTTCTAAGAATAAAAGGAATAAAGGTGTGAAAATTGTTTAAAAATAAAAGCCACGAGTTTATCTCGTGGCTTTAGATTTTATAAATATGTTAAACATTGCCGATTTTTAACTTAAGCAGATTGTCCGTATGCAATTTTCTGCTGAAGTTCACTAGCCTTTAAACCTCTAAATTCGTAACCCATCTCGTGAAAATGCTTTAATACTTTTGGAAGCACATATTGTAATTTTTCAAAAGCTTTGAGGCTATCATGAAAAACTATGATGGATCCAGGCTTTGCTTTTGAAGTTACATTAAACATACATTGATCCTTTGAGATATTAGGATCAAAGTCACCACTAAGCACATCCCACATGATAATTTTATAATGTCGTTGCAAAAACTGGGCTTGCTTGGGCATCATTCTACCATATGGCGGTCTAAATAAATCTGATTTGACCAATCGAGCACAGGTTCTTACATTGTGAAAGTATTTGATATTGTCAGTACCCCAGCCATTTTGATGATCGTAAGTGTGATTGCCTACTTCATGGCCTTGGTTTAATACATCTTGAAAAATTTGAGAATGCTTATTTACATTATCTCCAACACAAAAGAAAGTAGCTTTTGCATTATATAAATTTAATTGCTCTAAAACCCAAGGGGTAACTTCTGGGATGGGACCATCATCAAATGTGAGATAGAGGACTTTTTCATCTGTAGGAACTTTCCAAAAGAAATTTGGAAATAAGCTTTGAATGAACTTTGGTGTTTTTACTAGGTACATCTCTTTTTTTTACTAAAACATAGTGATAAAATCTGGTCGTTGATTTTTGAAACTTCTTTGACTTGTTTTAGTATGATTAACCGGTTAGGGATTTAAAGTCTAGATGATATGTTCAAAAAAAATACAACCTCTTCTGAAAATGATTACCTTTGCGTCCCTGATTTAAGAAGGAACTCTTAAGGGGTTGTCAACATTATTGGATTCTTAATCCGTATAACGATGTGACAGGATAAATCGCTGCTAAGAGTATAAAAAAATCTTTAATTATTTTAAATAAAAAGAAATGGATTCAGTTCGTGTTCGTTTTGCTCCAAGTCCAACTGGCGCACTTCATATTGGAGGTGTCCGGACAGCATTGTATAATTATCTGCTGGCTCAAAAAATGGGCGGTACTTTTATTCTTAGGATAGAAGATACAGACCAAACAAGATATGTACCAGGGGCAGAAGATTATATAGTTGAAGCTTTGAAATGGTGTGGAATTTTACCAACTGAAGGTCCTGGAATAGGAGGAGATTATGGTCCTTATCGACAGTCAGAACGAAAGGATATGTATGCTCAATTTGCTCAACAATTAATAGATGGTGGATATGCATATTATGCTTTTGATACACCGGAAGAACTAAATAGTTTAAGGTCTGAATACGAAAGTAGAAAAGAAACCTTTCGATATGATAGCTCTACTCGAGATCAGTTGAAAAATAGCTTAACCCTTTCTGAAGAGGAGGTTAAAAAACATTTAGAAGATGGCTCTCCTTATACTATACGACTGAAAGTGCCTAGAGATGAGGAAGTCTCTTTCGATGATTTAGTGAGGGGGCGAGTGACTTTTCAAAGCAATGAAGTAGATGATAAGATTATGTTGAAAGGAGATGGGATGCCGACTTACCATTTAGCAAATATCGTGGATGACTATCATATGAAAATCTCTCATGTGATTCGCGGGGAGGAATGGTTGTCAAGTACACCTCATCATGTTTATTTATATCGATTTTTAGGTTGGGAAGACGAAATGCCACAATTTGCCCATTTACCTTTGATCCTAAAACCTACAGGGAAAGGGAAGCTAGGCAAAAGAGATGGGGCTAAATTTGGGTTTCCTGTTTTTCCATTGTCATGGAAAGGTGCTACTCCTGAAGATTCTTTTGAAGGCTTTAAAGAGTTTGGTTTTGATCCTAAAGCCGTGTTGAATTTCTTGGCTTTTCTTGGCTGGAACCCAGGAACTGAACAGGAGATATTTTCACTTGAAGAATTGGCTCAGGCATTTTCGATTGAGCGAATTGGGAAGTCAGGAGCTAAGTTTGATTATGAAAAAGCAAAGTGGTACAATCAACAATACCTGATGGCGAAAAGTGGTGCAGAACTGGCGGAATTGGTTCAACCCTTGGTTGAGAGAAAAGGCTATCAAGTCTCTAATGATTATTTAGCTCGTGTATGCGAGATGATGAAAGAGCGTGTAGGCTTATTGCCAGAGTTTGTAGAACAAGGATATTATTTTTTTGAAGGTATCAATGCTTATGACGAAAAAACGATTCGAAAGCGATGGAAACCAGAACGTCAAAATTTGTTTGATCAATTAGCGACGCTAATAAATGATACAGATCCATTTAAAGCAGAATCGTTGGAATCGGTAGTCAAAAAATTTATCAATGACACAGGTTTATCTTTTGGAGAAGTATTTCCGATTCTGAGAATTGCTATGTCGGGAACTATGAAAGGCCCATCTGTGTTTGATATGATAGAACTCCTTGGAAAGGAAGAAGTGGATATTAGATTGAAAAAAGCTTATGTCTATTTCAATGAAATAAGCCAAGCAGTTTAGGAGCGGATTAATGCTCTGGCTTTTAATCACTAAATGATTTATCATGCCAAAGAAAAAAACTAACACAGGAAAACCAGGAGTTCACAAAGATCTAGAAGGATTGGAGATAAAAGTCAATGAATTTGGTGAAATAATTACCAACTATAAGATTGATGCAATCAACAAATTCCTTGATGAAAACGTGGATGACAAAAAATTAAAAGAAACAGTATCAGAAGCGAAATTAGAAGAAGAGTAAATTTAATTTTTGTTTTCTGGACAATTTAGTAGAACCCTTCTGACAAGCGTCAGAAGGGTTCTACTGGTTTATAAGCTGAACAATTCCATAGGGTTTATAGATAGAGGATAAATCATATCCCTTATTAATCCGTCAAGCATTAATTTTAATTAGAAACATTTTTCCCTTTTTCTCTTCCTTCTTTTATATTGGTGCAACTATTTTAACATTTATCTGTCTATTAACACAAATACACTTGAGATAATTGGAATACAACAAAATACACCGGGAAATAGTAGAAGCGTGTAGACAAGAAGATCCAAAAGCCCAATTTGAGTTATATGAACTTTATTCTAAGGCTATGTATAATGTATGTCTAAGAATGGTGAAAAACGAAATGGATGCGGAGGATTTATTACAGAATTCTTTTGTCGATGTTTTTACGAAGCTTGATTCTTTTCGATTTCAATCATCGATAGGAGCATGGATAAAGAGGATTGTTATTAATAATTGTATCAATTTTTTAAAGAAAAAAAGGTTGTACTTTGAAGAAATAGATGACCGGACTAAATATGTAGAAGAAGAACAGGATATTCAAAACCATTCATTAAGTGTAGAAACAGTCAAACAAGCTGTATTTAAATTGCCTGATGGATATCGAGTTGTTTTTTCTTTGTATTTATTAGAAGGTTATGATCATCAGGAAATTGCTGATATTTTAGGCGTTTCTGTTGCAACTTCAAAGTCACAATTTAGTAGAGCAAAAAAGAAAGTAAAACAGTTATTACTTTCAGAACAATTAAGCACTGGAATTTAAAGCGTTTTAAAAAAGGAATTTAGATCAAAGTATATTGGATTATCACCATGTTTTTGATGTTTTATTCCAGATTATTTGATGCTAATCAAAAGATGATGAATAAAGATAATTTAGAAAATTTCATCATTGAACGGCGAAATGCCTTCGATGATAAGGAACCACCTAAAATGGCTTGGAAGAAGATCCAGAAGGAACTTCAAAAAGACAATAAAATCCCCCGTCGAATTTCTCTTTGGAATATTACTAAAATTGCTGCGGCTGTTGTACTTCTTGTCGGCTCTGGATTTGTGTTTGGACGACAATCTTCCTCCTCTGCACACCTCGCTGAAGTAGAACAAAACTACCCTGAATTTTTAGAAGCAAAATCCTATTACGAATTTGAAGTCAATGAAAAATTAGCTCAGCTGGCAAGCTATAGTTATGATGCATCATTAGAAGATGATATGTCTCAGTTAGATGCATTTATGAAGGAATTGAAAGCTGAATTGGAAGAAGCACCCAAGGGGACAGAAGAACAAATCATCAATGCAATGATCTCTAATTATCAAACAAAATTAGATATTTTAGAAAAAGTTTTAGAAGCAGTAAAATCAACGGATAAACAAACAAAATCTAAGAAAGATGACTCACGTATTTAAACAATTAACCTTCTTCTTACTCTTAGTAGTAGGATTGACAATAGAGATACAGGCAAATACTACATTGCCACCTAGTAAAACAGAGTATACAAAAACGATCAAAAAGAATTACAATATGAGTGCTGACGGAGACGTCACCTTGAGTAATAAATATGGACAGATAAATCTTAAAACATGGAATCGTAACGAAGTTAGTATTGACGTGACAATTGTTGTAAAGGCAAGAAATGAATCTGTTGCGAATGATATTTTTGATAGAGTTGGTGTTGATTTTTCAAATGGTTCCAGTTATGTTAAAGCGGAAACTATAATCGAATCTCAAAAGTCAAATTGGTGGGGGAGTGGAGATAAAGGAGATTTCAGAATTGATTATGTGGTAAACATACCCAGTAAAGCCAGCTTAGAATTAAGTAATAAATATGGGGATTCAAAAATTGATGCTATCGGAGGCGATGCGAATATTAATGTTAAGTATGGTAATTTTAATTTAGAATCAGTAGGTAAATCTACTGAAATCACACTTGGTTATGGAAAAGGAGTAATTGGCCAATTGAATAAAGCAGCGATTAATGTAAAATACAGTAAGATTAAATTAAAAGAAGTTGGTGACTTAAATCTTGAAAGTAAGTATTCGAAAATATATATTGATAAAGCGGATAAAATCAAAAGTGTTTCTAAATATGATACTTATGACCTTGGGGAATTAGATGAATTGTCTAATCAAGGTAAGTATGATCATTTTGAAGTTGAAAAAGTAGATCGAATCTCTGTTTATGCTAAGTATACAGATTATGAGATAGATGAACTTAGTCAGAACGGAGATTTTGAAACGAAATATGGAGGAATTACTATTGAAAAGCTAAATCGAGGTTTTGATTTGTTGAATTTTGAATGTGAGTATACAGACTGTAAAGTTTATTTAGATGATAATGTAGGTTTTCAATTAGATGCAAGTGCTAATTATGCTTCTATTCAATATCCTAATGATATGGAAGTTAATTATGAAAAAAATAAAAATGCAAGCCATGAAGTTAAAGGACAAAGAGGCGGAGCTAATGGAGGGAAGATAAAAGCTCGATTGAGTTATGGTGGACTAAAGGTAAAATAGATTTCTAAAAGATAGTTTTTTAAAAATGGGTATGCAATTTAATTGTATACCCATTTTTAGATTTAGACAAGTCACCAAAGATAAAGTGTCCTAACATTTCAAGATGCTTAAAGACCACACAACCTTTTGGATAGTGTGGCTTTTTTGTATATTCGCAAAGCCTACAATTTATTTTAAGGCTATTAAATAAACAATTGATGAAAGTAAAATTTTGCGGAGCAGCACAAGAAGTAACTGGAAGTTGCCATTTGATCACGCTAGATAATGGATTTAAATTATTGTTGGATTGTGGTTTATATCAAGGGCGATCCAAACATATGGTGAATTTTAATGAGAATTGGTATTTTGATCCAAAATCTATTGATTGTGTTATCCTTTCCCATGCGCATATTGATCATAGCGGTCGCCTTCCACGATTAGTGAAGAATGGATTCAAAGGACATATTATTAGTACTCATGCAACTCGAAGTCTTTGTGCGATCATGCTTTTAGATAGTGCCAAGATTCAAGAACGGGATGCAGAATACTGGAATCGGCGCCAGTTAAAGAAAAAAAAGAAATTAAAAAAAGAGAAACTTAGAAAGCCTTTATATACTAGTGATGATGTCGTAGATACGATGCAACTATTTATGGGGGCAGCTTATGAAAAGTGGTATAGGCTGAATGAAAATATTGAAGTACTTTTTAGGGATGCTGGACACATTCTTGGAAGTGCAAGTGTTACCCTTCGTATAACTGAAGGAGACAAAACTACGATGTTTGGATTTACAGGTGACATTGGGCGACCTGATCGCCCAATTTTGAGAGACCCTATTCCAATGCCTGAAGTTGACCACCTGATTTGTGAATCAACTTATGGTGCAAAAGATCACCTAGCTAAACCGGCAGAAGCAGAGCGATTCTTGGAAATAATCAAAAAAACCTGTGTAGAAAAACGTGGGAAACTAATTATTCCTGCTTTTAGTGTGGGGCGAACTCAAGAGATTGTTTATATGCTAGATCAAATGGAGACTAGTGGAAAACTTCCGCGAATCCCTGTCTATGTCGATAGCCCTCTAGCCGTAAATGCTACCCAGGTTTTTGGAGCACATCCAGAGTGTTTTGATGATAACCTCAATGAGTATCTCTTGATTGATGATAACCCATTTGGATTTAGTCGATTGACCTATGTACGTTCAGTTGAATTATCAAAAAAATTGAATGAAACTAAGGATGCTTGCATTATCATTAGCTCTTCGGGTATGATGAATGCAGGTAGAGTAAGACACCATCTATTTAATAGTATTGATCAAGAAAAAAATACCTTGCTAATCGTTGGATATTGTTCCCCAGGTACACCTGGAGGAATGCTTAGAGATGGAATTGAAGAACTCAAACTCTTTGGCGAAATTAAGCCTGTAAAGATGGAAATAGAGATTATGGATTCTTTTTCTGCTCATGCTGATAGAAATGAAATATTAACCTTTCTTGAAAATCAAAAAAATCTAAAAAACCTTTTTTTAGTACATGGAGTATTAAAAAAACAGGAGTCTTTTAAAGATTTATTAGCTAGTAATGGCTATAATCAAGTGCAAATTCCTCGGCTTGGCCAACAGTTTGATTTAGATTAATGTAAAAAGAATGCTTTAAGTAGTTTGGAGATAGTTAATGGTACTCTATCCCTTAAATGCCTCATAATGTCCTATTTGCCTATTAAATTCTATTGAAGTGACTATTAAGTGACAGAATTATTTGATAAAGGCTTCTTAATGTGAAGTGTTTCATACGTTTCTATTTAGACAAGGCTTGCTAAGACTAAGTAACTATGGTTGTTAAAATGTAGTTAAACTATCGTGATGGTAACTTATCTATACTAAAGTAGATTAGAATATAGTTATACAGAGCGGGTAGCTAGAGCTTGTTTTGAAGGAAAACACCAATTTTTGAAAAAAAACTTTTTAAATGAAAAAGCAAAACTTAATCGTCTTTGTTTTTGCAAGTCTTTCGTGTTTGTTAATGGTCATGGCCTGTAATCGCTTAGATGACCTTGATGATCTGGAGGTCGTGAACTATGACGCAGAATTTGCAATTCCCCTTTTCTCTGGAACGGCTTCTTTTCAAGATGTACTAAACAAATTTGATGAGGAAACTTTTATTACTATCCTCCCAGATGGTTTGATCCAACTAAATTATAAAGGTAATGTAGTGGCTAGATCCAGTACAGACATATTTGCAGGTTTTCCGGTTATTCCTTTTCCGGTTGTAGATACTACGATTAGACTAGGGTTTAACGTTCCTGGTAGTGTGGATGTTGATTTAGCAGTCTTGAAAAAAGGATCAATAGAATGGTTCTATGAAATAGAACATGGCGAACCACTTACTGTAAAAGTATCTATACCTAATGCAATAAAAGATGGACAAATATTTGAAAAAATAAGAGAGCATTCTGAGTTATCAGAAGCATATTTACAGACTCCAATAGATATCACGGGCTATACACTATTTCCTATTGACGATAGTATCTCTGTCAGATATCAGGCTTTTCGACCTAATGTAGGTTATGCAGATACTTTGACTAATTTTGTTATGTTATTTAGGGACTTTGAAGCTTCTTATGTAGAAGGATACCTTGGTACTGATTTATATGAATTACCTCGGGATACTATTGAAATTGAATTTTTTGAAAATTGGACAAGAGGAGATGTGTATTTCTCAGAACCTACCATATTAATTGGAGTTGAAAATTCCTTTGGGTTTCCAGTGAGATCACAGACAAACTTATTATCTATTTTGACAGTAGATGGTAATACATTAGAATTAGAGAGCCCTTTCATTGATAATGGGATAAACTTTGATTATCCGACATTAGATGAAGTGGGGCAAGTTAAAACTACTGATTTTTATTTCGATGATGAAAATTCAAATATTGCTACTATAATAGGAGAGGGGCCAGTATCCGTAGATTATGATTTTGATGCTGTTCCAAACCCTGATCAAGATACGGCTATTAGAGGTTTTTTGACGGATTCTAGTTTTTTTAAAGTGCAGGTAGAAGTAAATCTTCCAGTTCATGGAACAGCTATAGGTTTTGAGGCAAGAGACACTTTTTCAATAGATTTTAGTGAATACGAAAATGTAGATTATATAGAATTCAAATTAATTGCAGATAATGGAATTCCAGTAGATGTAGGGCTGCAAGCTTATTTTGCAGATAATGGAGGGAATATTCTAGATTCTTTATTCGTACCTGCCGACCTTATTATGGAGGCTGCTCCTGTTGATGGAGCTGGTTTGGTGACTGATAGAACTGAGAAGATAAGCTATTCGACTTTTGATACTGAGCGTTTCGAGAGAATTAAATCAGCAAAAAATATTTTCATTAATGCCTCCTTTTCAACAGTCAATAATGGCACGGAAGAAGTAAAAATATTTTCAGATCAGGACGTTGAATTTAGAATGGGTATGAAAGTTGGTATTAAGGAATAGAAGTTGTAGGAAAATGGCTGCTAAGCTATTTTTGAACAATTTCATAGAGAGAAAACCAGTATTGTACTATAATAGGGGACAATACTTTTCATAAAACTAAATAATATTTGCGATGCTGAGAAAGCTATTCTTTATTCTTTTCTTTGCTTCTACAGTGTGTGCGCTTTCAGCACAACAAGAATTAAGCCTTCATTTTTTAAGAAATACATGGCAATCTAGTAAAACAAATCCAGCCTTTATGACAGAACATAAAGTGCATTATGGCTTACCTGGTTTGTATTTCAATATTGCTCATACTGGACCATCCTATAATGATGTAGTTGTGACGAGCACTACTGGTGAAAATGTGTTGGATATTAGTAGAGTATTGAAGAGCTTGTCAAATAATAATCAGTTATTCACCAATTTTGAGGTAGAAACAACTAGTGTCTCCTTTGGAATCAAAAATATTCGCTTTAGTTTCAACCATGCCATGAAATTCAATGCATTTTTAGATTATCCTAAAGATTTAGTGGAATTAGCATGGAATGGTAATGCTCAATTTATAGATGAGACTATAGAAATAGGCCCTGACTTTCAAGCCTTTGCTTATAATGAATTTGGTCTAGGAGCAGCAATGAAATTCTTGAATGTAACTGCTGGAGCTCGAGTGAAAATACTTACAGGAATAGGTGATGTATCAAGTGATCGTACAGATGCTAGTCTGTATACTGACCCTGATATTTATCAGTTGACTTTTACTACTGATTATCGAATCAATTCTTCTTCCTTCTTAGCTTATGATCAAGATGGAGATTTCTCTTTGGATTTTGGCGAGTTTTCTTTTGATAAAATAACGACACCTAATCTTGGTGTAGCAGTGGATTTAGGAGCGACTATTAATCTTAAAAATATAAAAATTGCAGCAAGTATTATCGACTTAGGTGCAATCAAATGGTCTGAAAATACAAAGAACTATACAAGCAGGGGCGCTTATACTTATGAAGGTTTAGATGTGTCTGATATCATAAACGATGATGATGTTTCTTTTGAAGAAACCTTAGATACATTACAAGAAATTTTTGACTTTACTGAAACCACAGGATCGTATAGTACGATGTTACCTACTAAAGTTTATCTAAGTGGTACTTATCGAGTCAATGATATGTTCAAAGTAGGAGGGCTGTTTTACTCGGAAATTTATCGAGGAACTATATTTCCTGCTTTTGCAACAAGTGCTTCTGTGAATATTGGAAAAATACTTTCTGTAGGAGCAGTCTATGCTATTAGGAATAAAACTTATGATAATGTTGGATTGAATGCTACTGTAAAATTTGGACCAGTTCAGTTATTTGCAGTCACGGATAATATTATCAGCGTTTTTCAGCCTTATGATAGTAGAAATGTAAATGCGAGGTTTGGATTAAATATGGCCTTTAAATAATTTAGAAAAGATATTGGAGGGCTTATTCTACCATTCCTGTTTTATGTAAAATAGGTAATTGACCTCCATATGCCTTTGTAATATTCTCAGGTGTAAATGT
Organism: Saprospiraceae bacterium; assembly: GCA_965277415.1. GTDB lineage: Bacteria > Bacteroidota > Bacteroidia > Chitinophagales > Saprospiraceae > JAHDHW01. The sequence continues at coordinate 201,415 of CBDICS010000109.1, read as the reverse complement.
TGTCGCTGTATCTCCATAGGCAATTAATCTTTGGTTCAATAAAACCACTTTATCAAAATAGTTGACGACCGTAGAAAGGTCGTGATGAACAACTAGTAATGTCTTTCCAGCATTTGCTAATTTTTTTAAAATTTGGATAATCTTTTCTTCTGTAATCATATCTACTCCAACAAAGGGTTCATCGAGAAGGAATATTTCAGCTTTTTGGCATAATGCTCTGGCTATAAAAACACGTTGTTGTTGGCCACCAGAAAGTTCTCCAATTTGACGATTTTTGAATGGGGTCATTCCTGTTTCTTCCAATGCGTCCATTGTAATCTGCTTATCTTCTTTTGATATCCGACTAAAAACTTTCTTATGTGGATACCGTCCCATTAATACAATATCAAAAACAGTAGCAGGAAAATTCCAATCTACATCATTTTTTTGAGGGACATAAACGACTTCTTTTCGCTGTGATTTTATCCCTTTACCATTGATTAATATAGTACCGGTATTAATATCAAGAAGACCGAGAATCGACTTAAATAGAGTAGATTTCCCAGCACCATTTGGACCAACTACGCCATGGATTTTTCCGGCATCCAGATTTAAAAATATATTGGTCAAAACTCTTTTCTTCTCATAAGAAACAGACAAACCCTTAATCTCGATTGAAAACATACGCTTAATTATTGTTTAATTTTTTGACGACAGCGAAAAATCCACCAATAAATAAAATTGCAATTAAACCATAAAGCCAATAATTACTGACTGGTGCTTCTTCCTTACTTGTTTCTTTTTCTTGTTTCTTTTTTTGAAGTAAGCTTTCTACGATAGTATCTGTATTATACTTCATCATGTCAATATAAGTCGAAGCTTCACTTTCTTCATCTCCAATAGAATCAGCATATAGTTTTCCACCGATGCTAATGTTATTATCTGTGGCTAGTTGTTGAAGTAATTTTGGATTAATTGTACTTTCTATAAAAGCAGCAGGAACATTGCTCTCTCTGATAACCTTATTGATTCTCTTGATATCTGAAGTCTGTGCTTGAGCATCTGTCGAAATTCCGAGAATAGCCTCTAATCGGATTCCATAACGCCTACCATAATATTGAAATGCATCATGAGAAGTGATTAGGATTCTTTTATCTGTAGGAATAGATTTAATTTTTTGAAGAATATAAGCATCGAGCTCCTGAAGCTGTGTTAAGTAATCTTCATAGTTTTTTTCAAAAACCTCTTTATGTTGAGGTAATAAATCAGAGAATGCGGTTTTGATATTTTTAATGTACATGTATGCACGACTAGCATCCATCCAGGCATGAGGATCAGCAGCATTATGAAGCGCCGCATCACTTTGGATTGGATTGATCCCATCTGTTACAGTGACTATTCTAGCCTTTGTACCAGAGTTTTCAATAAGCTCATCTAGCCACCCCTCGAAAGTGAGGCCATTTTTTAAAACTAATTGTGCCGAAGAAACCATTTTTGCATCTTTGGGTATAGGTTCATATATATGTGGGTCGCCGCCGATAGGAACAATACATTGGATGTCGATATAATCGCCACCGATATTTTTTGCCATATCCCATATCATAGAAGCAGTAGCTACTACCTTTGGTTTAGCTTGGCCATATGAAGCAAAACTATAAGCAAGGAATAGGAATATTAAAAATATATTTTTCATCATTTATGCCTTTTGAACAAGTATGTTTTGACATACTTTATGAGATATAGTATATTCTGATTTTTTATCGATTAGTATTTTGGTAGAATCATCATAATCAAAGTGTTCGATCACTTGTATTTCTGATCCTAAAGCGAGCCCGATTTGATCTAAATATTTTAAAAATGGAGTAGAATGTTCTTTTACACCAACAACAATTACATGTTCTTCGCTTTCAATGCTGGTTAGAGCAATTTGATGTCGATAAGCAATATTACCATTAGCATCAGGGATGGGATCTCCATGCGGATCAAACTTTGGATAATTTAGAAAAGAATCCAAACGATTGATCAACTCGGTAGATTGAATATGTTCCATTTCTTCAGCAATATCATGGACCTCTTCCCATGAGAAATTGAGCTTGTTCACAAGGAATACTTCCCAAAGGCGATGTTTCCTTATCAGTATTGTTGCTACTTGAGTACCCGTATCGGTTAATTTGACCCCTTTATATTTTTCATAATGAATCATTTTCTTTTCAGACAATCGTTTCAACATGTCGGTGACAGATGCGGCACTAGTGTTCATTTCTTTCGAAATTGCATTAGTACTAGCTGATTTTTCACCTTTTTCTAAAAGCTTAAAAATTGCTTTTAAATAATTTTCTTCTGTATGAGAAATCATAATTTTATATACTGTTCTGTACAAATGTAATGATTTTTAGATTAGTCTAAAAATATTGTTTTGTAAATTTAAAATTAATTCTACCCATAGCAACTGAAAGATTTGCTTGGTTTTGAGAAATTTCATAAGCAAAGCGGCCACTATAATACAATCTAAAATATCTTTCTTGCAATTACTATGTAAATCTCTAACATACGAATATTCGTATTCGGCGATTTTGTATATTCGCAAAAAATGCTGCTTGTAGCCGATTAATGGAATTTTAAACAAGTTCTTACAGAGGGTAGATGAAATAAGTATATTCAAACAAACATAAAATGAGTCTCAAGGATGGATGTAAATTTGATTAATGAACTAATTCGAAAACGCCGAGCGGTTTTTCCTCCGATGTATGCTGGAACGCCAATTTCCAAAGAAACGATTAAAATCATATTGGAAAACGCAAATTGGGCACCAACTCATAAGCGAACAGAGCCTTGGCGATTTAAGGTCATGACAGGTGAATTTTTGAAAAAATTGAGCGCTTTTCAAGCTGATTTTTATAAGACGCATACGCCAGAAGATAAATTTTCAGAAAAGAAATACGAAAAGACCTTAAAGAAGCCACTCCAGTGTGCTTGTGTTATTGCAATTTGTATGCAAAGAGATCCTAGTGAAAGTGTTCCAGAGTGGGAGGAAATTGCAGCGGTCTCTTGTGCCGTTCAGAATATGTGGTTGACTGCCACGGCTTATGGCATTGGCGCTTATTGGAGTTCACCGAAGTCGATGCACGATATTCAGAAATTGTTGGATTTAAATGATGGTGAGCACTGTCTTGGTTTTTTCTATATGGGGAATTATGACGGAGAAGCTTTACCTTCTAATCGAACATCAATTGAATCAAAAGTAACTTGGTTGGAATAAAGAAGAATACCTATTTATATATCAGTATTTAATTGACTTTATAAATAACTGATTATCAATTTTTTTTATCAGGAATGACAAATTTGAACCTTCCTTTAACCTCTGCATTGGTACTAAAATGAAATATCTGCTAGACCGTTTGGTCAAAATACAAAATTCCCGTACTTTTGCCCTCCGTGATAAAAAAAATATAGTCTAATAGACGCATCACGAAATTTAATCCTAAACTATTTTTTAAACAAAACGATAAAATAAAATGGGTGAAACAATTACTTATATCATTCCTGTATTAGGTGTAGTAGCACTGCTATTCACCTTTTGGAAATCTTCATGGGTTTCAAAACAGGAAGTTGGAACCGAGCGAATGGCTACTATTGCCAAAAATATCTCTGATGGAGCAATGGCTTTCTTAAGAGCGGAATATAAAGTTTTAGCAATCTTTGTAGCGGTCGTTGCATGTTTGATGGCTTGGAGTGGAACGACAGAAGGATCTTCTCCTTTAGTAGCGCTTTCTTTTATCCTTGGAGCGATTTGTTCTGCTTTGGCAGGATTTATCGGAATGAAAGTAGCGACCAAGGCAAATGTGAGAACTACCAATGCTGCTCGTACTAGTCTAGGCAAGGCTCTTGAAGTTGCCTTTAGTGGTGGAGCTGTAATGGGAATGGGCGTTGTTGGACTAGGTGTGTTAGGGCTAGGAACTTTATTTGTAGTCTATAGCGCAATGTTTCAAGATGCTCAAGGCGCTACAGACATATCGAAAGTAATTACAGTAATCACAGGTTTTTCTTTTGGTGCATCATCTATAGCTTTATTTGCAAGAGTAGGTGGAGGTATTTATACAAAAGCGGCCGATGTAGGAGCTGACCTTGTTGGAAAAGTAGAGGCAGGTATTCCTGAAGATCATCCATTAAATCCAGCAACGATTGCGGATAATGTTGGTGATAATGTTGGTGATGTAGCAGGTATGGGAGCAGATTTATTTGAATCTTATGTAGGATCAATTATCGGTACGATGGTTTTAGGGGCTGCATTTATAACTATTCCGGGATGGGCAGATGATTTTAATGGCCTTTCAGCAGTCTTATTACCTTTAGTATTAGCAGGAACAGGAATTATTACTTCTATTATAGGAACCTTCTTCGTAAAAGTTAAAGAAGGTGGTGACCCTCAAAAAGCATTGAATTTAGGGGAGTTTATTTCTGCGGGAATAATGCTGGCAGCAACTTTTGCTATTGTCCAGTGGATGTTGCCTGCGACCTGGACTTTTGGAGGAATAACATACTCATCAATGGGTGTTTTCTGGGCAGTATTATTTGGTTTAGCAGCTGGCCTCTTGATTGGTCTTGTGACTGAATATTATACTGGTACAGGTACTAAGCCAGTTCAATCTATTGTAGATCAATCCGTAACAGGAGCTGCAACAAATATTATCGCTGGCCTTGGTGTGGGAATGATTTCTACTGCTATTCCAATTATTATTTTAGCGGCTGCGATTATTGCTGCACATCATTTCGCAGGTCTTTATGGTATTGCTATTGCAGCAGTTGGGATGCTTTCGAATACAGGTATTCAATTAGCGGTTGATGCTTATGGCCCTATCGCAGATAATGCTGGAGGTATTGCTGAGATGGCAGAATTAGAAAAAGAAGTAAGACAAAAAACAGATAAATTAGATGCTGTAGGAAATACAACGGCTGCAATCGGAAAAGGATTTGCAATTGGTTCTGCTGCTTTGACTACTTTGGCTTTATTTGCTGCTTTTATTACGGCTTATAATGTCGCTAATGAGGGCACGGATAGGGTTATAGAAGGCATTAACATCATGAATCCAAAAGTAATGGCAGCATTATTAGTAGGAGGGATGTTACCATTTTTGTTCTCTGCATTATCAATGAATGCAGTAGGTCGAGCAGCAATGGATATGATTCAAGAAGTAAGAAGACAGTTTAAGTCAATTCCTGAGTTGAAAGCTGCGCTTGCAGTCATGAAGAAAAATGATGGTAAAGAGATGAGTGATTGGTCTGATGCGGATAGGAAAACCTTTGAAGCAGCAGATGGCAAAGCAGAATACGACAAATGTGTAGATATCTCTACAAAAGCTTCTATCCGTGAAATGGTAGTACCTGGTTTGATTGCTGTTATCTCTCCGGTACTTGTTGGTTTCCTTGGAGGTGCTGAGATGTTGGGAGGACTTTTAGCTGGTGTTACAGTTTGTGGGGTCTTGATGGCGATTTTCCAATCTAATGCAGGTGGTGCATGGGATAATGCAAAGAAAATGTTTGAAGAAGGGGTTAGTATTAAAGGTGTAATGTATTATAAAGGCTCTGATGCTCATAAAGCAACAGTAGTAGGAGATACAGTTGGTGATCCTTTCAAAGATACCTCTGGACCTTCATTAAATATCTTATTGAAATTGATGTCTGTAGTTGCATTGGTGATTGCACCATTTATTTAAACTATAGATTATAAAAGCATTGAAGTCATTTTTGAATGACTTCTATAATAAGAAAGCCTTATCACTTGTTTGATAGGGCTTTTTTATTAAGGAAGTTGTTCAAATAAATACATGGCAAACGCAAGCTTATCTATTATACTGACGTTAATTGATTTGGAGAAATAAATGTACTTCATTACAATATATACTGACCGAAGTGGTTTTGGGGAATCCCAACCAATTCGAGTCAGGTATAAATATGAATTGAGTAAAAATAAAGGATCAAAATTTTGAAAGTCTGCCAAAAGTAGCCACTCACAAGCGAAGCGATCACCAAATCACACAGTCCATAGGACTGATCACTATAACACAAGTCTAAAATATTGTTCTTGTAATCGCCATGCAAACAAATGTCTGCTTCTGGAAAATAAAATTTGCCAATTTCGTCGCTTGTTAAATATCTTTGATCGAAAACGCGTTATTATTAAGTTAAAAAGGTAGTTTGGCAGGGTTATAGCCGAACAATTTATGTAAAAAAAAGTATATTGAGAGGTGGTTTGCATTTTATAGAGTGCTTGTCTAGCCATATAAACTTTAAAAATAAAATTGAAGATATTATGAAAATGAGAGGTCCGTTTTTCTTTTCGTTGATAGTGATAGTTGCTATTGGAATGTATTTGCCGACGATTGATCATTCCGAAAAAGAGACAATTCTAATGCAAACTATGTTAAGTGGTTTAGAACAGTTGCATTTTAATCCAATAAGCCTAGATGATGATTTCTCCAAAAGGGCCTATGATCTTTATCTTGACAGAATAGATAATGGTCGCCGTTGGTTAACTCAAGAAGATGTAGATCAATTGTCCGTGTATAAATTAGAGGTAGATAACCAAGTAGAAGGAGGATCCTATGAATTTTTTGATCTTTCAGAACAATTGCTTAATGGCGGGATTAAAAAAGCAGAAGGTTTTTATAAAGAATTATTATCTAAGCCATTTGACTTTACGAAAGATGAATCCATTGAGTTAGACGGAGATAAAAAATCATTTGCTAAAAATGATGCACAACTGAAAGATTATTGGCGAAAATCCTTGAAGTATGAAGTGATGACCCGCTATTATGATAAATTAGAAGACCAAAAAACACTTGAAGAAGGTGCAGAACAAAAAACAAATGAAGCGCTAGAAAAAGAAGCACGTAAAGCAACACTCGAGATGTATGATGATGTGTTTGTTCGGCTTAAAAAATTACGTCGCTCTGACCGTTTGAGTGATTATCTCAATGCTATAACTAATATTTATGATCCCCATACAGGATATTATGCTCCAAAAGATAAAGAAAATTTTGACATCTCAATGTCTGGTACTCTAGAAGGTATTGGAGCAAGACTTCAGACAGATGGAGATTATACAAAAGTGACAGAAATTGTTCCTGGTGGACCTGCATGGAAGCAAAAAGATTTAGAGGCAAATGATCTAATTACAGCAGTCGCTCAGGGCGATGAGGAAGCTGTAAGTGTTGTAGGCTTTAGAATTGATGATGTTGTTAAACTGATTCGAGGTAAAAAAGGTACTGAAGTAAAATTGACTGTAAAGAAAGTAGATGGAGGTATTAGTGTGATCTCAATCATTAGAGATTTAGTAGTGACTGATGAGAGTTATGCAAAATCTGTTATTCTCGATTTTCCAGGAAAAGCAACAAATGTAGGATATATCAAATTACCAAGATTCTATGCCGACTTTAATAGAAAAGGAGGTCGTAGTTGTTCAGAAGATGTTGCTAAAGAAGTAGAAAAATTAAAAGCACAAAACGTTAGCGGAATCATACTTGATTTAAGAAATAATGGCGGAGGTTCACTTCGTGATGTTGTGAAAATGTCTGGATTGTTTATTGAAGAAGGACCGATTGTCCAGGTTAAAGGAAGAGACCGAGCTCCTGAAGTTTTGGAAGATCATGATAGTGATGTTCAATATGATGGCAAACTTATTATAATGGTTAATCAGTTTAGTGCATCTGCATCTGAAATTCTTGCTGCAGCTTTACAAGATTATGGACGAGCGGTAATTGTTGGAAGTACTTCTACTTTTGGTAAAGGAACTGTACAGCGTTTTATAGATCTTGATCGTGCTATTCGAGGTTATAATGAAGTGAAGCCACTTGGAAATATTAAGTTAACTATCCAGAAGTTTTATAGAGTCAATGGAGGATCTACTCAATTGAAAGGCGTTGAATCTGATATCGTACTTCCAGACAGATACCAGTTTATTGAAGTGGGAGAAAGAGATCATGATTACCCTATGGAATGGAACAAAATTGATGCGGTTGATTATACTCAAAATGTAGCGAGTCTCGATGGACTTGAAAGCTGGAAAGCGGCCAGTGCAGAAAGAGTAAAAAGAGATAAAACTTTCCAATTAGTATTAGAAAATGCAAAACGATTGAAGAACCAGCGAGAGGATACTAATTATAGTGTAAATCTGGATACATACTCTAATGAAATGGAAATGTTGGATAAAGAGGCAGAAAAGTATAAAGATATGTTTAGTGAAATAGAAGGATTAAAAGTGAAAAACCTTACCGCTGATATGACATTTATCAACGGAGATGAATCCAGACAGGCAAGAAATGATGAATGGATTAAGTCAATAAAAAAAGATATCTATATCAATGAAGTACTTTCTATCTTAAAAGATATGGATGATAAAAAATATGTGAAGGAATAGAATTCGCAGAGAATAACATCATTTATTCAAAAGAAAGACCTTTCAAAGTATTACCTTTGAAAGGTCTTTCTTTTGGGCGTTTGTCTAAGGACATTTATCTAACTTACCTGTATCTTATAATTAAGGATACAGGATTTAAACTTCTTTAAAACATTTGAATTACCTCACATTAGAAAACGTAACGAAAACCTACGGAGATAAGGTACTATTTACAGATATAGACCTGCATATCAATCGTGGGGATAAGGTAGCCTTAGTTGCTCAGAATGGTACAGGTAAGACAACTTTACTCAGGTTAATAGCAGGAGAAGAGAGTGGGGAAGGTGAACAATGCAAAGTGTTCTTGCATCGCGGTCTTAGAGTTGGGTATTTACGACAAGAACCTGACTTTCCTGATGACTGGACAGTCATAGAAACAATATTTGAAAGCGAGAATCCCTTAATTAAGGCAATTAGACAGTATGAAGAAGCTTTGCTTTTTTCGGCAAACGAAGATCGTATGCAAATTGCTTTAGCTCAAATGGAGGATTTGAAAGCTTGGGATTTTGAGTCAAAAATTAAAGAAATACTTTTCAAATTAAATATAACTGAGCTTGATAAAAAGGTAGGTACCCTATCTGGAGGACAACAGAAAAGATTGGCTTTAGCTAAATTATTGATTGACGAACCCGAATTTATAATCCTTGATGAACCGACTAACCATCTGGATTTGGATATGATCGAATGGTTGGAAGATTATATCAAACAAGCTAATTTGACTTTATTCATGGTAACCCATGATCGTTATTTTCTCGAACGAGTCTGTACCGTCATTGTAGAGTTAGATCAAGGAAATCTTTATAAGTACAATGGCAATTACACAGAATTTTTAGAGAAAAAAGCAACGCGATTTGAAAATGAATCACTTGAAGTCGAGAAAGCTCAAAAATTGATGAAAAAAGAGCTGGACTGGATCCGGAGAATGCCAAAAGGAAGAGGAACTAAAGCAAAATCGAGAGTAGATGCTTTTGATAAAATAAAAGAAAAAGCATCAAACAAAGCTGAGAATCAGAAAGTACAAATTGATATCAAAGGAGCTCGACTGGGGTCTAAAATTTTAGAAATTAATTATATCAATAAACAGTACGATGACAAGATCTTAATTAAAGACTTTTTCTATAAGTTCAAAAAAAACGAACGAGTTGGAATCGTTGGTAAAAACGGAGCTGGGAAATCAACTTTTTTAAAACTTATAACTAAAGAAATTAGACCCGACTCAGGAACGGTTGTTATTGGTGGGACGGTAAAGTTTGGTTATTACACACAAGACGGAATTCAGCTCCAAACGGACAAAAGGGTGATTGATGTAATCACTGATATCGCAGAATATATTCCTTTAGAGAAAGGACAAAAACTATCGGCTAGCAAATTGCTTGAGCGATTTTTATTTAGTAAAAAGCATCAACAGGTTTTTGTAAGTCAGTTGAGTGGAGGTGAAAGACGACGACTTTATCTATTGACAGTGTTGATGGAAAACCCCAATTTTCTAATTTTAGATGAACCAACTAATGACTTAGATATCCTTACGCTTAATGTACTCGAAAACTTTCTACTCGACTTTCCCGGTTGTGTCTTGATTGTAAGCCATGATAGATTCTTTATGGACAAATTAGTAGATCACCTATTTATTTTTGAAGGAGAGGGGCAAATAAAGGATTATAATGGAAATTATACAGAATATAGAGCCAATAAAAAAATAGAAAATCGTCAACAAGAAAAAGCTCCAAAGGAGAAAAAACAACGTGTCAAAGCCGATGCAGATAAACCAAAGCTTTCCTACATGGAAAGAAAAGAGTTTAATCGGCTCGAAAAAGAAATTGAAAAACTAGAGACCAGAAAAGCTATTATTACAGAAAAATTTAATGACTCAAATTTATCTTCTGAGGACATTCAAAAACTATCAATCGAGTTAGGAGAAGTGACGAACAGTATTGATGAAAAAGAAATGCGTTGGTTGGAACTTTCAGAATTTGCATAGAGAATAACCCAAAACAGGAATTATATCTTTTTGTGATACTCTTGTGAAGATTGAAGCTTATCTTTAATGTACCCGAAATTCGAACGATTATTCATTTAAGAGCTCTAAAAGATCAATAATGAAAAACAAAACTATTATCAACTGGGTACTTCGAATCATTCCTGCATTAATCTTTTTGCAAACACTCTTTTTTAAATTTACTGCGGCGCCAGAATCGGTGTATATCTTTGAGACGCTTGGGCTTGAACCCATAGGTCGCATAGGTTCTGGTATCGCAGAATTAATAGCAGCGATTCTATTATTAATCCCAAGAACGACTTGGATGGGGGCAATTTTAGGATTTGGAGTAATAAGTGGAGCTATCCTTTCACATTTGACAACACTGGGGATAGAAGTGCAAGGGGATGGAGGGACCTTATTCATTTTGGCAGTTGTGACCTTTATTTGTTGCGGAATATTAATTTGGCAAAATAGGTCGACAATTCCAGTGCTTAAAAATATGGTAAAATAAATCTAAGATTGTCTTTGACAAATGCTGCGTTCAAACACAGCATTTGTCAAAGAACAATTACTTCTTAGCTAATTTAGCGATCTCTTCTTCTAACTCATCTTCGTCACCAGGGACATATCCTGAGTGAGTCCATACGATCTTTCCGCTTTTATCAATAATGAAAGTCTGCGGGATAGTTTGAAAATTAAGCGCATTAAAAGCTTCCTGTTCTTTAGCACTTAATATAGTATATTCCCAACCTTTGGTTTCTACTACAGCAGGAACTTTGGCTAATGCTCGACGTGTATCAATCGTGATAGCAACTAATTCTACATCATAAGCGTCTTTCCAATCTGGATAAAGATCAGCTATAGCGTCTAATTCTTTTTTACAAGGAGAGCACCAGGTTGCCCAAAAACTAACAACTGTTAATTTCCCATCTTTTGCATAATCTTGAAGATTGACTGTCTTTCCATCAAGTGCCTTTAAGCTTAAATCCGGAACTTCTTTTTGAGCGAATACTGAAGTAGTAAGAAATAAACAAAGAGTAGCAGTTAATAACTTTACGATTTTCATAAATGATTTGATTATTTTAAATTATTTTATATAAAAAATTCGCTAATTCAAGACTTTTGGAAAGATTGCTTGATTTATCTTTTTTTGTCTGAAAAAAACGCTATAATTTTGAGTTTGGGGAGGATAAGCCTTTGTAATTTATACGATTTTTACATTTTTTGGTCACTTTTTCCTCGCGTTTAACTTACTTTTAACGCAAACTTATATTTAATCTATTTTCAGAACGTCAAATCTCTCCGTAGCTATTCATAGACAAAGCTAAATGATTTTTAAATGAAAAGATTCATAATTACTTTATTCAGTCTCTTATTTTTAACAATATGTCATATTTCTTACGGACAGGATAATGCAAGGATATCAGGTAGCCTTCAGGCACAAGGAAACTTCTTTATTAGAGATTCTGCAATAGGAGCTTCTAATACACCTCAGTATGATCACCAGCTTTATGGTGCTGATGCTTGGCTACAGTTGAATTATGCCTATAAAGGCTTTGATGTTGGAGCCCGGTTTGATATGTTTAACAACTCTAATCTGCTTGATCCTCAAGGCTCTTATACCGCTCAAGGTATTGGACGATGGTATATAAAGAAGAAAATCAATAAATTGGGTATTTCTGGAGGTTATTTATATGATCAGATTGGATCAGGAATAATTTTTAGAGCTTATGAGCAAAGACCGCTTTTGATTGATAATGCACTTTATGGTATTCGGTTGACTTATGATTTAAATGAAGATTGGATATTCAAAGTGTTCTCTGGAAAACAAAAACAGCAGTTTAGTTCTTATGGTGCAATTATTAAAGGATTCAATGTAGAAGGTTTTGTAGCCCCTAAAGCAGAAGATCAAAACTGGACGCTTTCTCCTGGTTTTGGTGTGGTCGCAAAAACATTAGATGATGATTTAGTAAGGACAGTAGTGAGTACTATCAACTCTTATAATATTGTTGATAGTATAGGTGCAAAATACAATACTTATGCATTTACTTTGTATAATACCTTGAGTTTAGGAAAGTTTAGTTGGTATGCAGAAGGAGCCTATAAAACATCTGAACAATATTTTGACCCGCGTGCAATAAGAACAATTAATGATACTACAACTTCACCAGGTAAATTAGTCTTTGATAATGGTAGTGTTTTCTATACGACTTTAAGCTATGCAGATAAAGGTCTGGGCATTACACTGGAAGCAAAGCGGACAGAAAACTTTTCTTTTAGAACTAGTCCATTTGTTACAGGCAACCAAGGGGCAATTAATTTCCTTCCGCCTATGACGCGGTTCAACACTTATCGGTTGACCACAAGGTATCAGGCTGCTACACAAGAGCTTGGCGAAAATGCTTTTCAAGCAGATATCAAATATGCTTTCAGTAGAAAGTTTCAAGTAGGGATTAATGGCTCATACATTACAGATTTAGATAATGAACTCTTGTACAATGAATTGTATACAGAAGTGACTTATAAGTATAAACGTAAATGGCAAATTGTAGGAGGTATTCAATATCAAGAATACAACCAAGATCGGTATGAGGAGAAAATAGGAAAACCTAATGTAAAAACGATTACGCCTTATGTAGATTTCCTTTATAAACTTTCTAGAAAAAAAGCAGTTCGGATTGAAGCCCAATACATGAATACGGAACAAGATTACGGTAGTTGGATTTTTGGTTTAGTTGAATTTACAATGGCGCCGCACTGGACTTTTACCATCTCTGATATGTATAATGTAAGCCCAAACCCTAAAAAGGAAGAAATCCCGTTTGATAGTAATGGAGAAAAGTTAAAAATTCATTACCCGAGACTTGATGTCTTTTATACCCATAAATCTAATCGCTTTTCTTTAAGCTACGTAAAACAAGTAGAAGGTATTGTTTGTACTGGAGGAATCTGTCGCTTAGAACCAGCTTTTAGTGGTGTGAAACTAGGTGTTCGTTCTACTTTTTAGAGACGAAGCATAAAAAAAATCCTTTTTATTAATGTTAAAAAATAAGCCTTCAGAGAATTGTGTTAAAGAGATTCAAACAATAGTTTATAAAACTCAACCTGAATAGAAGTATAAAAATAGTAATAGAACCAAAAATATCAGATTATGAAAAAATATATCTTCTTCTTTCTAGCAATCGCTTTTTTATTGCCTTCCTGTGATGAAAATATGCCAGAAATTGCATGCCTTAGTTGTGATGACGATGATCAAATGATGTTTGACCCTCAAGATAGGAGAGTATTAGTAGAAGAATTTACAGGCGTACGTTGTATCAACTGTCCAGCAGGCAGTACAGAAATCGAAAACCTATTATCACAGCAAGGAGATCGTTTAATTGCAGTGTCTATCCATGCTGAATTTTTTGCTGAACCATATGCAGAAAACCAATATGACTTCAGATCAGATGAAGGAGAAAATTTAATTAATTTCCTTGGTTTGCCGGAAGCCTATCCTTCAGCAGTCATAGACAGAAAAATTTATCCCGGAGAAGCAGACCTTCAGTTAGTTGGATTAGCTTCTTGGGCGGGAAGAATAGGAACGCAAGTCCTCGAAACAGCTAAGGTTAGTATGGAACTAACTAATTCGTACAATCCAGCGAATAGAGGACTCACTGTAAATGTAGTTGGTCAAGCTTTTGAAAGTATAGATGAAGAAGTTAGATTGACTGTCATGATCTCAGAATCTGGAATCGTTGATGCTCAGTTAACGCCAGAATCGTCACCGGATTTAGATTTGAATTATGTTCATAAGCATGTATTTCGCACAACGATTACTCCATTTGATGGAGATGTTTTGGCGTCTTCTATGTTTACCGGAGATACTTTCAATAAAGAATATACTTTTACCATGCCTCAAAACTGGGACGCTTCCAACTGTGAGGTAATTGCTTTTACACATTTGGCAGGAGATAGCAAAGAAGTCTTACAAGCAGTAGAAGCACATCTGACTAATTAAATGAGGTGGGACTAATTAATTCTCAGGGTTTTGTGAGGGGCTAGATCTGCGTCTCACAAAACTCGGATTAGCTGATCACTAGAATCTTCAATCCCGTCTAAAAAATCTTTCTTAGTATTGCCAGATGGCATTTTACCTTTCTTCCCATTTCTCTCAAAAAAATCTATCTTTGCGGTTTAAAGGACAGGGAGTTCATAAATTTCCGATTTATACTCGTTTTTTACCCACTATACATCGTCTATAATTAACGCCCTAATCTTAAAATTTAACGTGAATAGGAATCTAATTCAAATAATAATCGTTTGTAGAAGAAGATTCTAAAAAAATATAAAATGAAAGTTTCTTTAAACTGGTTAAAAGATTATCTAGATATTGATTTAAATGTGGATGAAACATCAGAACTCTTGACGGCTATTGGCCTTGAAGTAGAGGGGATGGAAGAGATTGAAACGATCAAAGGAGGACTAAAAGGCTTGGTCATCGGACAGGTCAAAGAATGTGGAAAACACCCGGGAGCCGATAAATTGTCATTAACTAAAGTGGATATCGGCGGGGAAGATGATTTGCAAATTGTGTGTGGTGCTCCTAATGTAGCTACAGGTCAAAAAGTAGTAGTAGCAACTATCGGTACTGTCCTATATGATGCTGAAGGAAGAGATTTTAAAATTAAAAAAGGAAAAATTAGAGGAGAAGTTTCCGAAGGAATGATTTGTGCAGAGGACGAACTTGGCCTTGGAAAAGATCATAGCGGTATTATTGTATTACCTGAGGATACAAAAATTGGTACTTTAGCCAGTGAATATTATAAGATAGAAAATGACATCGTTTATGAGATTGGCCTTACACCAAATCGATCAGATGCAACTTCACATCTAGGTGTAGCCAAAGATTTAGCAGCAGCGCTTAAGATAAACCATGAGAAAGATGGCAAGGTGAAATCGCCTGACATTACTGAATTTAAGACTGCAAGTAATAATCTGCCAATTGAAGTACTTGTCGAAAATTCAGAAGCCTGCCCTAGGTATTCTGGTGTATCTATAAAAGGAGTAAAGATAAAAGAGTCTCCTGATTGGTTGAAAAATAGATTAAATGCCATTGGTGTTCGCCCAATCAATAATATAGTTGATATCACTAATTTCGTTTTACACGAATTGGGTCAACCATTACATGCCTTTGATGCCGATAAGATAAAAGGAAATAAGATTATTGTAAAAACTTTGCCTGAAGGTTCTGCATTTCAAACTTTAGATGAAGTTGAACGAAAATTGACAGCTACGGATTTGATGATTTGTGATGGTGAATCGAACGGTATGTGTATCGCTGGCGTATTTGGCGGAATCAACTCAGGAGTGACAGATGATACAACAAACATTTTCTTAGAAGCTGCCCACTTCAATGCCAAATGGGTTCGACGGTCTAGTATGAGCCATATTTTAAGAACGGATGCAGCTATGGTTTTTGAGAAAGGCAGTGATCCTAGTCTTACACTTTACGCTCTAAAGCGTGCCGCTTTATTATTTCAAGAATTGGGAGGAGGAGAGATCGCTTCAGAAGTTATTGATATTTACCCTAATAAAATTGAGAAAAAGCAGATCGAAGTTCGTTATGCACAAATCAATAGATTGATAGGTGTAGATATTCCAGTCGCAAAGGTCAAAGAAATATTTGAAGCCCTTGAAATGAATATTCTTAATGAAACTTCAGAAGGTCTAACTATTGATATCCCTACCAATAAAGCAGATGTATTACGTGAAGTCGATGTCATAGAAGAAATACTTCGAATTTATGGATTTAATAAGGTCCCTTTTTCAAATCAGCTCAAAAGCACACTTGTTATTGGAGAAAAGCCTGATCAACATAAACTTAGAAATACAGTAAGTGATTTTTTGGCAAGTGCTGGATTCAATGAAATCATGGCAGTCTCTTTAACCGAATCAAGATATTTTGAAGAAATACTTTCTGTAGCGGATGAAAAACTGGTTTTTGTAAATAATACTTCCAATAGCCATCTTAATGTAATGCGACCTACGATGTTATTCAGTGGCCTCGAATCAATTTTGCGTAATCAAAATCGGAAGCATGCTGATTTGAAATTATTCGAATATGGTAGATCTTATGAAAAAACGGAAGGAGGATTTAATGAAAGAGCTCATTATAGTCTTTTTCTAACGGGGAAAAAACTAAGAGAGAATTGGTTAAATGATGATAAAGCCCAGGTAGACTATTATACATTGAAAACGTATGTTCAAAATGTTTTGGATAGATTAGGAATAGGAAAGTTTCAAAAAAGTGCTATTCAGGATGATTTATTCACTTTTGGATTGAAATATCACCGTGGACCTAAAGAATTAGTTAGCTTTGGGATGGTACAAAAAGGAATTTTAAGGAAAATGGATATTAAAAAGCCTGTTTTTTATGCAGAATTCCAGTGGGATAATATTGTACAAAGCTTAAAAAAGCATAAAGTAGAATTCAGAGAATTGATCAAATATCCTTCAGTTAGAAGAGATTTAGCTTTAGTTATTGATAATTCGATTAATTTTCAAGATATTGCAGAAGTAGCTCATAAAACTGGAAAGAAAATTTTAAAGGAAGTTAATCTTTTCGATGTGTATGAAAATAAAGAGCAACTTGGAGAAAACAAAAAGTCTTATGCAGTAAGCTTTGTTTTCGAAGATGCATCAAAAACATTGAAAGATAAAGAGGTAGAAAAAGTAATGAGTCAACTAATTCAAACTTATGAAGGGAAACTTGGCGCGATGATTCGACGTTAAATCCTGAAAATGCGCCTTTTATATAATGGCATTACAATCTTTAACAGACAAATTAAGTAATATTGAATTAAAAGTCAGACAACTAGCTTTAAGGCTAGAGCGTCTGCAAAATGAAAATAATACGCTTTTATTAGAAAATAAAACTTTGAAGTCTGAGCTTGTACAAAACACAAATAAGCTTGGACAAATGGAAGAAAAAGTGGTGAGGTCCAAAGTGGTTGTAGATTCACAAAAAGATAACGACCCGGAATATTCTAAAAAGCTGAGGAAGGAGATAGATCAATACATTGGTGAAATTGATAAATGTATTGAATGGTTGCAAAATAATTGATCATGGAGGAGAAAGACATGACTAACATAACGGTTTTAATAGCAGGACGCCCCTATCCGCTTAAGGTTAAAGTGGGTGATGAGGATGGTATTCGAAAAATCGTTAAAGATGTCAATGAAAAAGTCAATCGTTTTCAACTCTCATATAACAAAAAAGACAAACAAGATTGTTTGTCAATGGCTTTATTGACCTATGCAGTGGATTTGCATAAATCTAAAACAGGCAATAATAGTATCCCCAGCTTTGATCCGATTCTATCTGATAAAATTAATCAATTAGATGAACTCCTTGATCACCTCTTGAAGTAAATTATTCACTTTTTCTTATCCTGTATTATTAAGGCATTGAGTGTTTATTAACTCGTTGTCATGGCTTTATCTTATATACTTTTTTAGATGTATTTGAATTTAAAATAATGTCTTTAAACGTATGATTAAAGTCAGTGTTAAACCCTATTTATTCATAAGTAAAAAGATATATTATGCTGGAAGAAATTGGAATAGGCTTGGTGATTGGACTTATAATCGGAGCTATTGTTGGATTTATTATTGTCAGAATGATACTCGGAAAATCTAATCAATCAAAAATTGAAGAGATGAACGCTAAAGCAGATTTAGTCATAAAAGAAGCAAGACTAACTGCTAGCAGGATTACTGATGAGGCAAAAACTAAAGCAGATCGTGTCGTTTCGAGAGCCGACAGTAAAAATGAAGCAATTAAACAAAAGAAAATTTCAGAAGCGAAAGAGCGATTTTCTCAAATGAAGTCTGAGTTTGAATCCTATAAGTCTTCTCACAAAGTAGAGATTAAGGAAAGAGAAGTAGAGGTCGTAAAGCTTGAAAATGAATTGAAGCAAAAAGAAAGTAAATTTAAATCTCGTGAAAGTAAACTCAATAATAGAAAGGCAGATATTGAGCAATTAGAATCTGAAATAAAAACTATTCGAGAAAATTTAGATACTCAGATTAGAGTAGTGAACAAGAAAAAAGAAGAGCTTGATGCGGCTAATGAAAAGCATATCAAAGCATTAGAGGTTGTTGCAAAATTAAGTGAGGCAGAAGCAAAAGAACAATTATTGGAGGCTGTCAAAGCAAAAGCAGAGACTGATTCTATGGCATTGATTAAAAATACAATTAATCAGGCTAAGGTTACAGCTAATAAAGAAGCTAAGAAAATTGTAATTCAGTCCATTCAGAGAATGTGTGCAGAATATACTATTGAGAATACTGTTTCTGTTTTTAATCTTGATTCAGATGACCTCAAAGGTCAGATTATTGGTAGAGAAGGTCGAAATATTCGAGCTCTGGAAGCCGCAACAGGAGCAGAGATTGTTGTAGATGATACGCCTGAAGCTATTGTGATTTCAAGTTTTGATCCAATTCGTAGGGAAGTATGTCGATTATCTCTCAAGCGCCTTGTTGCAGATGGTCGAATTCATCCAGCACGTATTGAGGAAGTAGTTGCTAAGACTCGGAAGGAGTTAGATGAACAGATTATTGAGATTGGTGAACGAACAGTTATAGAATTGGATATTCATGGATTAGATCCCTACCTCGTCAAAATGGTAGGCCGTATGCGTTTCCGTTCTTCTTATGGCCAAAACCTCTTGAAGCACTCTATCGAGACTGCACACCTTTGTGCAACGATGGCAGCTGAATTGGGCTTGAGCCCTAAACAAGTGAAGATGGCAAAACGTGGTGGACTATTACATGATATAGGAAAAGTATCAGAAGAAGATACAGAACTGTCTCATGCAATTTTAGGTATGAAACTCTGTGAGAAGCATAAAGAGCATGCTGTCGTATGCAATGCTGTAGGAGCACACCATGATGAAGTCGAAATGAATAATATTATTTCTCCGATTGTTCAGGCTTGTGATGCTATCTCTGGTGCACGACCTGGTGCTAGACGAGAGATTCTGGAAAGTTACCTTAAACGTATCGGAGATCTTGAAGAATTAGCTTTAGCGCATGAAGGTGTACAGAAAGCTTATGCGATGCAGGCAGGACGAGAATTGAGGGTAATTGTTGAAAGTGAAAAAGTGACTGATCAATATGCTGATGATTTGTCTTTTATGATTTCTCAAAAAATTCAGGATGAAATGCAATACCCTGGACAAGTAAAAGTAACGGTGATTCGCGAAAAACGCGCGGTATCATTTGCTAGATAATCTATTGGTGATTGGGCATTTCTCATCTGCCTTTGTGCAATGAGGAATGCCCAATCACTAAACTACCTTTGATTTGAGTATTAAAATCTTACCTATACTCGAAACTTCTCCTTTCCGCGAATGTTCTATAGTTAAAGAATCCAAAGATTGTTTTGTAAGTAGGCTTAAAAAACACCTAAACCATATTATGTTTGGTTTAGGCAATAAATTAGTGTTTTTAGCAAATTCTAAAAAAACTATGAAATCAATGCAAAAAAAATAATATTTGGCTTTCAAAAACTAGCTATTATGACTACCTTTGCAGCGATTTTTACAGAACACGTACTTTAAGCCTTAAAATTAGGTATCAATGCGTAAAATTTTACTCAGTTTTTTAAGTGTCTTTTGTATCGCCTTTTTGGCCTTTGCTCAAGACAATCACGACCACAGCGGACATGATCATAGTAGTCATGCCGGACATAATCACGCCGAACATGCTTCTGATGATGGACATGGTCATGCTCACGGTGCTCATGCTAATGAATGTGGACATGTCGAAGAGGATATATTCAATCCCGGTAGAGTAGCTTTTCATCATATTTCTGATCAAAATATCTATAGTATCGGCCCTTTTGCTATCCCATTACCTTGCTTTTTGAAATCTGATCAAGGATGGGATGTATTTTCTTCTGGTCAATTTAAAGCAGATTATCATGGTACAGGTATCTATGCTTATAATGATTATGTTATCTATGAAGGTTCAGTGAGAAGAATCAAAGATCATTCAGCATTTCCGGATGGTAAAGTGGAATTAGGGAAACACAAATTATATGCTAAGGAAATGGAGGTTGATGGTAAAACAAAAGATATTATCTATCTCTGCTATCAAGGAAAAGAATGGGCCTGTGATTCTAAAAGCTATGCAGATGGTGGATTTCTAGGAGGAGGAAATACTTCTTTTAAAGATTTTTCAATGACTAAAAATGTAGTATCCATGATTCTGGTCTTTCTCCTTTTAGGATGGGCATTGATTGGTACTGCTAGAGCATATGCAAAAAGAATTGGTCAGGCACCTACAGGTATGCAAGGATTTATGGAATCTATCTTTGTTTTTATTCAGGATGAAGTTGCAAAACCTTTCTTAGGACCAAAGTGGGAAAAGTATATCTCATTTTTAATGGCATTGTTTTTCTTTGTCCTTGGATTAAATTTATTTGGACAAGTTCCATTTTTTGGAGGTTCGAATGTGACTGGTAATCTTTCTTTTACACTTGTGATTGCTTTTCTGGCTTTTATAGTTACTACAATTAGTGGTAATAAGCATTACTGGCAACATATATTTTGGATGCCTGGTATTCCTGCTTGGGTTAAAGTGGTCGTAACACCAGTAGAATTCCTCGGGATATTTATCAAGCCAGTGACCTTAATGTTACGTTTGTTTGGTAATATCACTGCGGGACACATGGTTATTGTGATTTTCGTAGGAATGATATTTATGTTCGGTGAAAATGGAGCTAATGCTGGAGCTGCCTGGGGGACAGGTGTAGGGTCTACTTTATTAACCCTCTTTATGATGGCGATTGAACTTTTAGTGGCTTTCATCCAAGCATTTGTATTCACAATATTAACGGCTTCTTATATTGGTGCTGCGATTGAAGATCACCACCATTCTGAAGAAGAAGCACATTAGTAGTAGACAATTTTATTTGTCAAAAAGGATGTAGCAAAAGTAGCTGCTCCTATTCAAAAATTGAAACATATTTTTTTAATCATATAAATTTCACAAAATGGGAAGTTTAGCAGCAATTGGTGCTGGATTAGCCGTAATCGGAGCTGGTATTGGCATTGGTAATGTCGGTGCTAAAGCAATGGAAGCAATCGCACGTCAACCTGAAGCAGTAGGTGACATTCGTGCAAATATGATCTTAATGGCTGCCCTTGTAGAGGGTGCTGCTTTGATCGCTATCCTTTTTGCTTTCTTCGTTGCTCCTGCGGGATAATCAACAGACACTTAGAAACATGGGCTGTTCCGCAACGGTTGGTTGTCAGGTTCAGCCCACTATTTAGAAAAAGAAATTAAATAATATATACAATGATTTATCTTTTAGATTTCTCAGTAATTCGTCCGGAATATGGATTGCTAATTTGGTCCACTGGTATCTTTTTATTGTTCTGGTTTATTATGGGTAGACTGGCATTTAATCCAATCAAGGATGCCTTGAAAAAAAGAGAAGGAGATATCCAGGATGCATTAGATGAAGCAAAAAAAGCTCGTGAGGAAATGGCAAATCTTAAATCTGAAAATGAAAAGATTTTAGCAGAAGCAAGAGAGACACGATCTAATATCCTTCGTGAAGCTAAAGAGGCTAAAGAGTCAATCATCAATGAGGCGAAGACTAAAGCTAAAGAAGAAGCACAACGAATCGTATTGAGTGCTAAGTCAGAGATTGAAAATCAAAAGAATGCTGCCATGCAGGAAGTTAAAAATAATGCAGGCATGATGGCTTTAGCTATTGCAGAAAAAGTGATTAAAAAACAACTGGCTGGAGATAGTGAGCAAGAGAAATATGCTAATAGCCTAATCGACGAAATTAAATTAAACTAGTACCCAGAAGGGTCATTTTTTAATTTTGGTTTATATTTTAAATTGATATTAATAATATGTCAGTAATAAGAATTGCTTCAAGATACGCTAAATCTTTAATCGAACTTGCTCAAGAACGAGGTCAATTAGAGGAGGTGCTGGCAGATATTAAGTCTTTTCAGAAAGCTACTGAAAATAGAGACTTATATCTTTTGTTGAAAAGTCCAATTATTAATGTGACTAAGAAACAACAAGTGTTCGATGCACTCTTTGAAGGGAAACTAACGGAGCTTACCTTGGCTTTCTTCAAAATCGTCTTGAGAAAGAGTAGAGAGAAGTATTTGCCAGAGGTTGCAAATGAATTTATTAGCCAATACAAAAAGATGAAACATATCTCCTCTGTAACGCTGGTTACCGCAACAGCATTAGGAGCAGAAACAGTTTCAAAAATAAAACAAAAGCTTGTTGCTAGTGAAGCGACGGATGATCATGTAGAGTTATTGACTGAAGTGGATCCTGATTTATTAGGCGGATTTGTACTACAATTTGGAGATCGCTTATATGATGCCAGTGTAGCACATAAATTGGAAAAACTTAAAAAGGAGTTTGCTAAAGATCATTAAGCTCCGCTAAAAAATAAGAAGATTTTATAAAAGAACTGAAAAACAGTAACCAACAATTTTTGCCTTTTATACAAAGAAAATAATTGATTGGATATAGGTATAATTTTTAAATACAAAAATTTCAAAGACATGGTTGACGTAAAACCTGATGAAATATCAGCAATCTTAAAACAACAACTTTCTGGTTTCAAAACAACTGCTGAACTTGAAGAAGTAGGTACTGTACTAGAGGTAGGAGATGGTATCGCACGTGTTTATGGATTAACGAAATCACAAGCTGGTGAATTAGTAGAATTCGAAACAGGTGTACAAGCAATTGTACTGAATCTTGAGGAAGATAATGTTGGAGTAGTACTTTTAGGAGATAGTGATGGTATCAAAGAAGGTTCTACTGTCCGCCGTACTGGTGTAATTGCATCTATCGACGTAGGAGAAGAAATGATCGGACGTGTAGTTAATCCACTAGGGGTTCCTATTGATGGTAAAGGCCCAATTGGAGGTACAAAATACAATATGCCACTTGAGCGTAAAGCACCAGGTGTAATTTATCGACAACCAGTATCAGAGCCACTTCAGACAGGTATTAAAGCAATTGATGCTATGATTCCTATTGGTCGTGGACAAAGAGAGTTGATTATTGGTGATCGTCAAACTGGTAAAACTGCGATTGCGATTGATACAATCATAAACCAAAAAGAATTTTACGATAAAGGTGAACCTGTATACTGTATTTATGTAGCATCAGGTCAAAAAGCATCTACTGTTGCTCAAGTAGCAAAAGTACTTGAAGAGAATGGAGCATTGGATTATACTGTTATTGTATCTTCTTCGGCTTCAGATCCTGCACCATTACAGTTTTATGCACCGTTTGCGGGCGCATCTATTGGAGAGTTTTTCCGTGATACAGGACGTCCTGCATTGATTGTTTATGATGATTTGTCAAAGCAAGCTGTTGCCTACCGTGAGGTATCTTTGTTATTACGTCGTCCTCCAGGTCGTGAAGCTTACCCTGGTGATGTATTTTATTTGCATTCACGTTTATTAGAGCGTGCAGCAAAAGTGATTAATGATGATGGCATTGCTAATGATATGAACGATCTTCCAGAATCTTTGAAAAAAGCAGGTATCGTAAAAGGTGGTGGTTCATTAACTGCACTACCTATTATCGAAACACAAGCGGGTGACGTTTCTGCTTATATCCCAACCAACGTAATCTCTATTACTGATGGTCAGATATTCTTAGAGTCTAATCTTTTTAACTCTGGTGTACGTCCTGCAATTAACGTAGGTATATCCGTATCAAGAGTAGGAGGTTCTGCTCAGATTAAATCAATGAAAAAAGTATCTGGTACTTTGAAACTAGATCAGGCACAATATAGAGAGTTGGAAGCATTCTCAAAATTTGGTTCTGACCTTGATGCTGCGACGACTGCAATTCTTGAAAAAGGAAAAAGGAACGTGGAGATTTTGAAACAACCTCAATATTCTCCTATGACTGTTGAGAAACAAGTTGCAATGGTTTATATCGGTACTAATGGTTTAGCTGGTAAAGTACCTGTGGAAAAAATGAAAGATTTTGAAAATGTATTCTTAACTACCCTGGAACAAAAACATCCAGAAGTATTGGAGACTTTCAAATCAGGTAAATTAACTGCCGAAGCAACAGATGCTGTTCGTAGTATCGCTGCTGAAGTGTCAGCTCAATATAAATAATTGTTCATCTAGTGGTTTTATAATCTTGGACCTGTGACAAAAGGTACATTTCTTAGATTATAAAATCACCAATTGTATAATAAATGGGTGCTAACTTAAAAGAAGTTCGTGAAAGAATTAAATCTGTAAAGTCTACTCAACAGATTACTAAAGCCATGAAAATGGTTTCAGCAGCGAAACTTAGAAGAGCTCAACAGGCGATCACACAGATGCGACCTTATGCCAACAAATTAAATGATATGTTGGTAAATATTCTTTCAAATCTGGATGGTGATTCTAGTACAACTTTTGGAGAACACAGAGATGTTAAGAATGCAATAGTTGTTGTTGTCACTTCTAATAGAGGTCTTTGTGGTGCTTTCAATACTAATGTAATCAAGGCAGCGAGTCATGCAATCGAAACAAAGTATGCATCACTCAGAGCATCTGGAAACTTGACTATTCTATGTATTGGCAAAAAAGGGTATGACTTTTTCAAAAAACGTTTTCCTGAAGATAAAGTGATTGCTGATTACGTCAATATTTTTAGCGATCTGAGCTTTGATAATGTTGCTCAAGTTTCTCAAAAATTAATGGATCTATTTGAGTCTGGAGAATATGATGCGATTGATGTAGCATATGGCAGATTCAAAAATGCAGCAATGCAGATACCAGAGTTATTTCAATTCTTACCAGTTGAAAAACTAGAACCAAAACAAGGTGCTAGTAAAACAAAAGCAGATTATATCTTTGAGCCAGATAAAGAATCATTGTTAAAGCATTTAGTACCTAGCATTTTACAGACTAAATTTCAAAGCTTTCTTTTGGATACGCATGCTTCTGAGCATGGAGCACGAATGACGGCTATGGATGCAGCAACTGAAAATGCTGAAGAATTAATGAAAGATTTAAAGATTACCTACAATAAAGCAAGACAAGAAGCGATCACTAGAGAACTTTCTGAGATCGTTGGTGGAGCAGCAGCATTGGAAAGTAGTTAATCATTTGATAAAATATTTCAAAAAGCCCAGATGAAACCTTTGTCTGGGCTTTTCGTATTTAAGACATAATTGTTATCCCCAAACAAGTTCAAATCGGTTACATAGATTTGAATATAAACATGTCTTTGTAAATAATAACTTCCGTTTATACCCACATATAACAAGTACTACTTTTAAGCGTATTGTAATTTTTTTCCTTATTGTAAATTGAGAAAAACACTAAATGCATAACATGGATTTAGTGGCTTGCCTTATTGTACAAACTGTATTGACGACTGTTATTTGAATTTACCGAATTGAACAATGACAATTTTAGCCTACAGATTTATTTGATCTAAGATTTTTATTATTTCACCAAGCAACAAAATTATTTAAAATGACCTATTTTTCTTTAAAAATCAAAAATGGTACGAACCTAGTTAATGCTAGTGATATCTTTATTTTAGGAAAAGGTATTGATCCCAATCATAGTTCGGAAGGTTCTTATAATCCCGTAGAATCTTTTTTACAGTTTAATGGGAGTGGACAAGGGAGCTTTGTAACTGCCGTAAAAGGAATGGATTCTTCTACCTATGCAACACCTTTATCTGGTTTCCCAAAAAGCGGAGATTATTATACGGTTCAATTACCAAAAACAACTGGAGGTAGATTATACATGGCTTTTAAAAAACCACCTGTGCTTACCGTTACAGAAGGATTAAATGATCAAAAACAACCTGTTTCACTCACAATCTCTGAACCAGATCCTTTTAAAAATGATGATCCAAGTTTTGCTATTATTTATGATAAAGTGGAGTTTACTTATAATGATGATGGCGTATGGATAGATACCACAGCAGTAGACTTTTTCTGTATGCCACTTTCTTTGACCTTAGGTTCTGATACAGTTGGTCTAACAAAAAAAAGGTCTACTATAATTGATACTTGCAAAAATACACTAACAGGTGAGTGGGCAAAATGTATGGTTACAGTAGGAGATAGCCAATTACGAATCGTAGCACCAAATAAAGCAATAGGAAGAACAACG
The DNA here is from genome assembly GCA_965277415.1 of Saprospiraceae bacterium. Classification (GTDB taxonomy): domain Bacteria; phylum Bacteroidota; class Bacteroidia; order Chitinophagales; family Saprospiraceae; genus JAHDHW01. The sequence goes on along the minus strand of CBDICS010000109.1, from coordinate 174,822 downwards.
GCTTCTGAAAATTTTGATACAAATTATCTGAACGCTTATGTCGATGCAGTTTGGAATCATTATAAAACGAATGAATTAGTAATTGACTGTAGTGAATTAATAGGATTTAAATATCCATTGACAGATATTACTAATGGTAAATTAACGAGTGAAAATTGTATGTTTACCGGTTCTGTACAATCTGATGGAACTACGTTTAGGTTTACGAATAGTACCAATGATGTGATAGATGTAAAACCAGTGCCTTTGTCAAATGAAGTCTTTGGTTGTGACGCAGGACCTATGACAGCCGTGAAAAATACAGCATCATCGGTAATCGTTCGAAATTTGGGTGCAGCAATGAATGTTGGGCTTTTACCAACTAGTGGGAAAGTGACTTTGAATAAAGATTATTATACTCAGAATAGCGCAGATTTCTATACAAAAAATGCTAATCTACCCACTACTTTAGGAGCAGGCCCTTGGTATAATTTATACTCTTGTGCTTTGCATAGCTTTAAAGAAAAAGTTTACGCTTTTGCTTTTGATGACGCAGTTGGGCAGGATAGTACTTTACATACTACTGATATGTCGACTTCAGTAATGTTAAATATCGGAGATATGAGCGGTACTGTAATTCCTACAGATGAGGACGATACTGTTTATAGTTTGAATTTATTAGTACCTGCAGGAACTTCTGGTTATATGATAAATAAAAATGAAAGTGATAAAAAATATACATTTGCGGCTGGTCCAATGACAATCCCTAATGTTAAATCACCATTTGAAATTGTATATAATCATGGGACTGGAGATATTACTTATACGATGAATATCAAATACCAGAGTGTTGTTCCTTCTGATGGTATAGTGATAGGCAAACCAAGTGGCACTGAGGTTACAGTTACATTGCCTGGTGTACCAGCTTTAGTATAAAATGGATGATTTTATTATGTGAAAGTTTTTAAAGCATAAATATACCTCTGAATAGAACTCCTACAACCATGAGTAAATTTACTCATGGTTGTTTTTGTTAATGTTTTGTTCTTATATTCTTAAGCGCTAAGTTAGCACCAAAAAAAAACCTTATCTTACAATTTCTTAAATCATAATTTATGAAAGCCATTATTCCCGTTGCGGGGGCAGGGACAAGACTGAGACCGCATACTTACACACAACCAAAACCGCTGATCCCAGTAGCGGGAAAGACAATCATTTCATTTATTATAGATCAATTGGTTGAAGTTGGAATTACGGATTATGTATTTATCATTGGCTACCTTGGAGAAAAGATTCAAAATTATCTAGAAAAGCAATATCCTAACCTGAATAAAGAATTTGTACAGCAAAGTTCTCGAGAGGGAATAGCCCATGCATTATGGACTGCAAAAAGTGCTTACGAAGAATCAGAAGAAGTCATTATTGTGTTTGGGGATACTATAATAGATTTGAATCTCAAAGGCGTTATGGATGAACCAAGCTCTTGTTTTTGTGTCAAACAAGTCAAAGACCCAAGAGAATTTGGTGTGGTCGAATTTGATAAACAGGGCATTGTAAAAAAGGTCGTAGAGAAACCCAATATACCTAAATCCAATATGGCAATGGTTGGATTTTATAAAATCAAAGAAGTAAGGACGCTTGTAGAAGTAATTGAATACAATATTAAAAACAATATTCGGACTCATGGCGAATTTCAACTCACTGATGCCCTAATGGGGATGATTGAAAGAGGAGTGAAATTTAGCACAGTTACAGTTGACAATTGGTTTGATTGTGGGAAAAAAGAAATTCTCTTAGAAACTAATGCGATGCTCTTAGATAAAGAAGGCTATGCTTCTGACGACTTAGATCTTCCTGCATTTGAAAATACAATTATTATTCATCCAGTTAGTATTGGAAAGGATTGTGAAATTGCCAATTCAATCATTGGTCCTCATGTTACAATTGGTAATAATGTAAAAATTGATTACTCTATTATTAAAGAATCGATCATTGGTAATTATGCTTCAATAGGAGAGGTGGTGCTTCATAATTCCTTAGTTGGAAGTGATGCTGCTATTAAAGGACTTTCTCAGAGCCTAAATATAGGAGATAATACAGAAATCGACTTCAGTTAATTTTCCAGCGTAGCTGGAAAATTAACTTCAAAAGAGCAAAGCGATTTTTGACTATCTCTTTCTGACACCCGTCAGAACTATCACTCCACTATTTCAGTACATTCCATTCCAAGACATTCCTGCTCCCTATTCAATAAAATGCATTCCCTTTCCTAAAAAACATTAATTCCCTAAGACAACAATCTAATCTGATCTTCTGTAATATGAATCGCTCGCATTGGCTCTGTTCGCTCTGCGACATCACCACTACCATTTTCTAATCTTAAAACACCACGAGGACAAACCGCTGAACAGACACCACAACCTACGCAAGATGCTCGAACAATATCCTGACCCTTTTGAGCATAAGATCTTACATCAATTCCCATTTCACAATAAGTGGAACAATTTCCACAGGAGATACATTGGCCACCATTAGTAGTAATCCTGAATCGAGATTTAAAACGTTGGATCATACCCATAGCAGCAGCAAGAGGACAGCCAAATCGACACCAAACTCGATTTCCCATTAGAGGATAAAAACCAGTGCCTACTACTCCTGAAAACGTAGAACCTATCAAGAAACCATACCAGTGTTTCACACTACCAGCATTTAAAAATAAAATTTGATCTTTTCCAGTGATATAATGATAGAGTACAAATGCAGTCATAACTACAGCAACAGCTAGTACACCGTGGATTATATATCGCTCAATCTTCCAGGCGCGTACGCTCTTATCTGAAAGTTGTCGATAAGGATCTCCTAATGTTTCTGCCAATCCACCACATCCACATACCCAAGAGCAATACCAGCGTTTTCCAAAGACATAAGTCATTAGTGGAACAACAATTAAAACTAATGCAATCCCCCAAACAAACATGATGGTTCCTACTGAGGTACTCATCCCAAGCACCTCAAAACTACTTCCCTGACCGACAAGTTTTGTGATTTGATCTTGTGTGAAAAAATCGTAATCCAGAGGCCAAGCATTTTTAAGATCCATATATGGTTGGTTCAAGCGAACCATGATTTCAGGAATTAAAAAGGCAAAACCTAGTTGAAAGAATATTACTGAAAAAGTCCGAACCAACTGGTATTTATTATGGCGATACTTTATAAACATTCGAATACCCATAATGAGCATGACAAAGCAATACAGAAGGCCATATAAGAACCATTGACTGGCTGGATTCCCACTGATGAATTCGCTCACTGGATCTACAATGTGAATCCAATTAGTGATATAGTGTGGATAAAAATAAAGTAAAATATAAAAACCGATTAAATATGCACCCGTCGCAATACCCATCCAGCCATTATTATTTTCCGGTGAGGCAGATCTTGCAGATTCAGAACCGTAGTACTTTTTTCGACGTTGATATAAAGTCCAAGCTATAAACCCAATGGTAGCCAATAAACCAATCAATAACCACATATTCTGAAACAAGGCGAATAAGATAGCTGTCAAAAGCGCTCCTGCTACTAGAAAAGCCCTCAATTTCCAATCAATTCCACGTGTAAAGCTACTATGATAAATACCATTATTTTTAATACCAGGAATTAGTTTTAGATCTGGTAAAAAGTAAATAAGGGCTCCAATCGAACCTAGAATAAAACTTAACCAAAATGTCAATAAGGAATTTCCCTTAAATGGACCAGGTGAAGAATGTCGAGTGAGGTCAAAAAGATAATTATCAAGCTGCCAATTTTCTATTTTTGTATCTGTATTAGAAAGGGTAGATTGAGCTGATCTTAGAGCTTCTTTAAGTGCTCCGATATAAGAGATATTAGTAGAATAGGTTTTGCCTAGTATTTCCGTACTACTATTAATAATAGCTGTTTGATGTGCGGTCATAACATTCGGCTGAGGATGGACAACTTGTGCTTTGACCAAAGATTCACTGAGTGTATGTTCGCTCATAAAAAGCGAAAAAGTAAATACGCCCAATGCAATGATAAAAAGAATTAAGCCGATTGTTTTAATGGTCTTCATATATGATACTGGTTTCCTGAAAATGTCTTTTTTAAAAATAATGCGCTTTTGAAATCTGATAAGCGTATGATTAAAACTTAGGTTTGTAGTAAGAATGAAAATTAAACATGCTCTAACTACTAACTGCACTCTTTAAAAAGTTCAAAACTGAATCTAATTTCCGTTTTTTACGCAACTTTAATTGTTTACCCGTTTGTTGTTGATACAAGTTTAGAACATCAGTTTCGTACTCTTTATAAAATTCTGGATCAAAATTAGCTAAAGATAAATCCTGCAAAACTTCTTCTACATGCACTTGATCACGAATCCATTTTTCACATACTTCATGTCTATAACGAATACCCATAAGGTTAAAGCCAAGAATAATCGAAGTATCTTTGTCATAAACAATTCGAATACTTTTACGTCCGTCAGCATGTTCCCAATATAATGAGACATGGTTTTCCGGTGCACGAGCTAGTACCGTACCATAAACTTGATATTCGATATCAAAAAACTTTGCCGAATTAAACCAGATTCCGGGATCATAAGCAATTTTTTTATCGCAGATATTATAAGCAACGGTTTCACCCATCATTCGACCCGTATACCAGATAGCTTCGACTGGTCGTCGCCCTGGAAGTGGATTGCGTGCATTTGCGCAATCTCCGATAGCATAGACATCAGGAGCGCTTGTTTCTAAAAACTCATTGACCATAATGCCTCTTTGCGTCTCAATACCTGAGCCTTCCAGAAATTTAATATTAGGACTAACTCCAGCAGTTAATCCAACAAAACCACATTCAATGGTTTCTCCTTTGCTGCTTAGGGCTGCTTTGGCTTCGCCATTCCCATTATCAATAATCTCTTTGAGTTCTGTTTCTAATTGCAAATCAATGCCATTTTCTAAGATATGCCTAGTGACCATTTGTGATTCCTCATGAGGCAATGCAGCATTCCAAAAACTTTTTTCTCTGACTAAGAAGGATACAGGAATATGCCTTGAATGAAACATTTCCGCCATTTCTATTCCGATCAAGCCGCCTCCAATGATAACGGCATGCTTTAGTCCATCACTATATTTTTCCATAGCTTGTAAATCCTGATATGAATACATGCCATGGACACGTTTTAAGTCTTGACCTGGCCAACCAAATTTGTTAGGAGTAGAACCAGAAGCAATGATTAATTTGTCATATTGCATTTGATCCCCTTCACTAAAGTGGAGTGTTTTGTTTCCAGTATCTACTTTTGAAACATAAGCACGCTTTAAGTCGATTCGATTTTTGACCCAAAACCAATCTTCATAAGGTTTGGTATCCTCATAGCGCATATGGCCCATGTAGATATACATCAATGCTGTTCTAGAAAAAAAATGGTCCGTCTCCGCAGAGATGACTGTGATTTGATGATCACTAAGTTTTCGAATATAACGAGCTGCGGTAATTCCGCTAATACCGTTTCCAATAATTGCTATATGCATGAAATGCAAATTTGATTTGATAGTAAAAAGAGCTTCAACCCTGCCTTGCTAAAAAAACATTTTTTAGCCTTACATAAAGATTCATAGTAATAAAAACATACTATGCCTTCAAGATAGGGATTTGTTTTAAAATCTTGAAAAAAGAATGCAAATTAGAGAGATATTTGGAAAAGGTGTCTTATCAAAGACAGAGAATTATGACAAGCGTAAGATTGATCCATGGTCTTAATGATCAGGCAGGATATTCAACATAGTTTCTAGGAGTTTCGTATAATCGAATCTTTAACTCATATTGACTACCTAATTTCTCAGAAAGAATTTGCCAAATTACATAGCAAATGTTTTCAGCAGTTGGATTAAGGTTTTTAAATTCTACAGTATCAAGGTTTAAGTTTTTATGATCAAAACGATCCTCTATTTCTTCTTTGATTAGTGCTTTTAACACTTTTAGGTCAATTAGGTATCCTGATTCTGGATCAACTTCACCGGTTACTTTTACTTCTAATTCATAGTTGTGCCCATGATAGTTAGGATTATTACAAACTCCAAAAACTTCTTTATTCTTATCCTCAGACCAATTGGAATTGTTTAAACGGTGTGCGGCGTTAAAGTGAGCTTTTCTGAATACTGAAATTCGCATATTAATTAAAATTAATAAGAAATATTTTTTAGACTTAGCTTATTCTAAGATAATTTCATGGTATAGGCCTTTTTTGAGGCTGTAAATATATAACAGAAGTAGCTGAACTTAAGTTTAGAATTACTTAAATCTTGTTATATGAGATTCAAAATTTGATCATAAATCAGGTTTGTACGAGGTTCTACTCCTAAAATAGCTTTCTGAGCCATAAATGAGCTATCGTTTTCATACCAGAGGAAGTCTGAACCTAGCCATTAATCTGAAAAAGTTTCTTTTGCGCTATGAACATACTCTTATTTCACTTTCAACTTAAATATAAAATATGTAAATTTACCCAAATGTCAGAAATGACTTCGATATACCAATTTAAAATAGAAGGAATTGACGGGAATGAGATTCGATTTGAGGATTTCAAAGGTAAAAAAATATTGGTGGTGAATGTAGCTTCAGAATGTGGTTATACTCCCCAATATCAGCAATTAGAAGAACTCTATAAAGAGTTTAATGATAAATTAGAAATAATCGGGTTCCCCGCAAATGATTTTGGAAACCAAGAACCCGGTACAAATGCTGAAATAAAGACCTTTTGTACACAAAATTACGGCATTAGCTTTCATTTGGCAGCTAAAGTCAAAATAAATGAACATCCCATTTACCACTGGTTAAGAAAAAAGACACTAAATGGTAAACTGGATAGTCAGGTAGACTGGAATTTCCAGAAATACTTGATTGATGAAAATGGACAACTGGTTGCCTTTTATCCTTCCTCAATAAATCCAATTGATGAAAAAATCATTGACTGGATTTTATCGTAACTTAATTATATACTTATCGAGGTTTATTCAGACCAATTATTTAATCAGTACTTTACGAAGTACTTAGCTCTAAATCTTAAATAAAAAGCATATGCTTTTTAGCGAAGTAATCGGTCAAGAAGTCTTAAAGCGAGAATTAGTTGAAATGATTAATTCTGAAAGAGTCCCTCACGCACAGCTGTTTTTGGGCCCATCAGGGAGTGGTAAACTTGCATTAGCTGTTGCTTTTGCCCAGTATTTGCTTTGTGTAGGAGATAAAAAAGAAGATGCTTGTGGACTGTGTGCCTCTTGTTCTAAAGTTCAAAAATTTATTCATCCAGATTTACATTTCTCTTTTCCATTTGTTGGTGCAAAAAATACCAGTAATAATTTCCTCGCGGAATGGAGAATAGCATTAAAGGAAAACCCTTATATGAATAATAACCAATGGCTTCAGTCGATTGGTGCGGAAAACAAACAAGGGAATATCAACAAAGATGAATGTTTGAGTATTATAAGTAAACTCAATCTTAAAGCTTTTGAAAGTGAATTCAAAGTGCTGTTAATGTGGCTGCCTGAATATTTAGGTAAAGAAGGTAATCGCTTGTTAAAACTAATCGAAGAGCCGCCTGAAAATACTTTCTTTATCCTTGTGGCTGAAAATCAGGAGATGATTCTCAATACGATATTATCTAGATGTCAAATTGTGAAAATTAACCAACTTAATGATGAAGAGGTCGTAGAAGGGATAAGGAAGCGAGCGGAAATGAATTTGGAGCAAGCAAGAAGTATTGCACATATGGCAAGCGGAGATTTTAATGAAGCGCTTAAATTACTAGATAAAAAAGAAAATAATAATGCAAGCTTGTTTTTAGAATGGATGCGTATCTGCTATAAAGGGAGTGGTGTTGAAATGGTACCTTGGGTAGAGAATTTTGCAAAAATAGGGCGAGAGAATCAAAAACATTTTTTAAGATATGCATTACACTTTTTAAGAGAGTATATGCTAGTCAAATTGACAGGGAATCAAAATCTGAGATTACAAGAAGAGGAATTGAAAACGGCGCTAAACCTTAGAAAGGTAATAGAATTAGATCAGATTCAAGATATATCAAAGCTATTCGACGATTGTTTTTATCATGTGGAGCGGAATGCAAATCCTAAGATATTATTCTTAGATGCATCGATCAAGTTGAATAGTATTTTAAAAACGGATATCAAGCAAAAAATACAAGCATAGACCTTGTAAATTAATGACTTGATTTTTTTAACGTTTTTTGACAAGTTTTGAAGATAAACAATAAATAAAAATAAAAGTGACCAATGGAAGAAGCATTGGCCTCGTTTATTGATTGTCTCTAATAAAAGGTCAAGGAATCTAATAACAATATAATATTATGGCATGTTCAAATTGTGGTTCAGGAAAAGATGGTAAGCCAGGTGGATGTCAAAGTAATGGAGGGTGTTCGTCAGGAGGTTGTAATCGGATGAATACTTATGATTGGTTGGCAACGATGGATATTCGAGATAATGATGGCTTCGATTTAGTAGAGGTCAGTTTTAAAAATGGTTCTAGAAAAAACTTTTATCATAATCCTCCTCATACGCGCGCTATTATTGGAGATTTAGTCGTTGTCGAATCTGCAAATGGGTATGATGTAGGGCATATTTCCCTGACAGGGGAACTTGTCCGAATGCAAATGAAAAAGAAAAGAGTAGCAGAAGACTCTATTCTTCAAAATGTACTCAGGGTTGCTAATGAGCGAGATGTGGAAAAGATGCAGGAAGCTCGTAATCTGGAAAAAAGTACAATGGTCAGAGCTCGTATAATCGCAAGAACATTAGATCTTGATATGAAGATTGGAGATGTAGAATATCAAGGCGATAAACGAAAAGCAACTTTTTACTATACTGCTGAAGGTAGAGTAGACTTTAGAGAACTGATCAGACAATATGCAAAGGATTTTAGAGTGAAAATCGAAATGAGACAGATTGGTGCCCGTCAGGAGTCCGCTCGTATTGGTGGGATCGGTTCTTGTGGCCGAGAGCTTTGTTGTTCAACATGGCTTACGGATTTTAAATCTGTTTCGACTGCAGCAGCTCGATATCAAAATCTTGCGATCAATCAATCCAAACTTTCAGGTCAATGTGGCCGACTCAAATGTTGTCTAAATTATGAGTTGGATTCTTATATGGATGCATTAGAACATTTTCCTAAAAACGCGGAGTCTTTGAAAACTGAAGTAGGAAGAGCTGTATTAGTAAAAACGGATATTTTTAAAGGTTTGATGTTTTATATTTATACGGATGTGAAACGGAAAGGAAAGTTTTATTCCCTAAAATTAGATCGAGTAAAGGAAATATTGGCGCTAAATAAAAAAGGTCAATTTCCTGCTGATTTGGTAGACTTGCACTCATTGATAGCGGAAGAAGTAGAAGCAGATTATGGTGCGGATGATTTAGTCGGTGTTATTGAACTTCCACCTGAAGAGCGGAGAAAACGTAAAAACCGTCGGAATAAAAATCGAAATAGAACTGGGAATAAAAGGCCAGCTAAGCCTAATAAGGAACCAGCGAAAAAGAATACTGGAGCAGGAGGAGAACAAAAAAAGAAAACACCTGAAAATAAGGAAACAAATAGTAATAAGAATCGCAATCGAAACAGAAATCGCAATCGAAATAGAGGAAATAATCGAAATAATGGACCTAAAAAAGACTAATTTTTAATAATGAAATACGACGTAACTATAATCGGATCAGGACCAGGAGGATATGTAGCAGCAATAAGATGTGCACAATTAGGGATGAAGACTGCGATCATTGAAAGGTATAATACTTTGGGGGGCACTTGTCTAAATGTGGGCTGTATTCCCTCAAAAGCTTTATTGGATTCTTCTGAACATTATCATAATGCTAAGCACAAATTTGCTAGTCATGGTATTGATCTTAAAGACCTTAAAGTCAATATGCCCCAGATGATCAAGCGTAAAAATGAAGTGGTCGATCAAACCTGTAAAGGTGTTGAATTCTTAATGAAGAAAAACAAAATTGATGTATTCAATGGCCATGGCTCTTTTGTCAATGCTAATAAAATATCGATTGCAAAGGAGGATGGTTCTAAGCAGGAAATTGAAACGGATAAAGTAATCATAGCAACAGGTTCGAAACCGATATGCCCTGCTCCCTTTAATTATGATAAGAAAAGAGTCATTACCTCGACCGAAGCTTTAAATATTAATGAAGTTCCAAAACGGATGGTCGTAATTGGTGGCGGTGTGATTGGCTTAGAATTAGGTTCAGTCTATGCTCGATTAGGAACAGAAGTAGAAGTCATAGAGTATATGGATAGAATACTCGCAGGGATGGATAAAGATTGTAGCAGGGAGTTACAACGTACCTTGAAAAAACTGGGCATAAAATTTCATTTAAAACATGCAGTGACAACTGTAAAAGGAACAGCTAAAGGTGTGACCGTAAATTTTAAAAAACGGGATACGGAAGACGAACAATCCATTAAGGCAGATTATTGTCTTATTGCTATTGGGCGAAGGGCTTATACAGATAATTTAGGTTTAGAAAATATAGGTGTAAGCACAGATGATCGGGGGAGAATTGAAGTCAATGAACATTTAGAAACAAATGTTCCTGGTGTTTATGCCATTGGGGATGTGATAAAAGGGGCTATGCTTGCACATAAAGCAGAAGAAGAAGGAACTTTAGTTGCGGAAACGTTGGCAGGGCAACAACCCCATATTGATTATAATCTTATTCCTGGCGTAGTCTATACTTGGCCAGAAGTAGCAGCGGTAGGTAAAACAGAACAAGAGGTGAAAGATTCAGGTACCGAATATAAAGTAGGTAAATTTCCATTCAAAGCTTTAGGAAGAGCAAGAGCCAGTACAGATATTGAAGGAATGGTAAAAATAATTTCTGATAAAGAAACAGATGAAATTTTAGGTGTACATATGGTAGGAGCCAGGGTGGCAGACATTATTGCAGAGGCAGTTGTTGCGATGGAATTTAGAGCTTCAGCTGAGGACATCGCTCGAATTAGTCATGCGCATCCAACGTTTACAGAAGCGGTCAAAGAAGCTGCAATGAATGCAACTGCTAAGCGTGCTATTCATATTTAGTAAAAGTAGAAGTTTAGGTGAAATAGTAATCATCATGAAGAACCTAGGATTATTTTTTAGCTTCCTTTTGGTTTCCTTTTATTCATGTGGAAACCTTTATGATAAAGACAAAGCTACCTATCTTCACATTGCTCATACTCGTTCTTATAATGGAGCAAAGGATCAATTAATAAAAGCTGTCGAAAAAGTAGATTATTCTCAATACGATGTATTAATGCTTGGAGGTGATCTCGTATTTGAAAGTACAGGTAAAAAAGAAACACTCAATCATTTAGATACTATATTTGACCTTTCTAACCCCAATACGCTTTGGACTTTAGGCAATCATGATTATCATAATCATCCAGAATGGATTCCAGAGGTAACAAGCCGTCCTAATGCTTATGCATATCAAAAATATGGAATCAAATACCTTGTCCTTGATTCGCAAGAGGATAATTGCAATACAACCGGAAAGCAAAAGGAAATTTTTGAACAGACGATAGAGTCCATCAATTCAAAGACAAGTCACCTTATTGTTTTACACCACAAATTATTATGGATGTTGGATAATGACACCTTGCAAAGACAGGTCAATAATATAGCGAACGGAGGAGCAGGGGGATGTTTTCATTGTATCCCTCAAAATAATTTTTATTCGGATGTATATCCAAAATTAGTAGAAGTACAAAAAAAAGGTGTTCAGGTAATTTGTATAGCAGGAGATATTGGTGCAAAAGTCAATCAATTTGAATATCAATCTAAGGAAGGCATCTATTTTCTTGCCTCTGGCCTTAAAGGCGGAGCTACTGATAATAGAGTCTTACTTTTTGATCATGATATCAATAAAAGAGAACTAAGTTGGACCTTTGAAAAATTATCAAATCTTCCAATTAAGTAAAATCCAAATAAGAGATATTCCGAATTTTATAAATAGGCCAGAAGTAGCACCTCACAAGCGAAGCAATCACTTTCTCATAAGTTCCAAAGGAACGATCATAAAATCCATAGGATTGATCACGACCTCACCGTTCCATTTCCTCAATCTTTTCCATTAGCCATTTTTTTGCTGCGAGTCCTTTACAATTAAGCACTTGAGTTTTTATTTTTACTAAAGCGACTTGATCTCTTGACTGTACCGTAGAGAGGCGTTTTGTAAAGCGGACAACATTCATATACTGCTGTTTGACTTCTTTAGGAATTTTTCCATTTCGACGGAGGTAAATACGAAAACTATCCACTAATGAATCCAGTGCTAAAAACTCTTTGAGTTCAAAATATGTTTTCATGAGCATTAATTTCCCGCCAAGTGAATAGATAACATTTTTGTATTCTACTTCTCTGAGTTGTTCAATGACTTTGCTGTATTCTTGTTGGTGAAAATAAACCTTAGCAAGATTATAATTTCTATCATTATCCTGATTGTCAATAGGCAATTTATCTGTATAGATTTGGATGAAATTTTCAACCCATTCAAACTCCTTGATATGTAATGCAACTGTGATAATGTTTTTGTAATTCTGTGCACTGATAAGATCATCTTGGATGATAATACCGGACTTAACTTGTTCTTTATATAAATCAAATAATTCTCTAAAATATTCAGTTTGCCCCATATTGATCTTGGAGATGATACAATAATTTCTCAAATGGGTATATAGGAGTTTTAAATCCTCGTATGAAAATTCTTCAAATCGCTGATGGAGTATCTTTTTTAATTCGTAGTAAAATTTTTCTTCTTCTGTATCCATAAGCATTTCTGTAACAAGGTAGAATGCTTTAATAGCGGCTTCTTCCATGTACTTGCTTTCTTTTACATAATCTAAAAAAGAAGGGAATAAAGTAAGGTCAAGATCAACAGAAATGATGTTTTTATAACCCAACAAATCACAATAGTTTTTTAATTTTTGAAGAATATAAAAACAATCGAGATGATAATCCGCATTGACAAAATTTGAAAAATCTTTTCGTTTTTTACCCAAGTATTCCAGGTTCTTATGGCAACTATGCTCAATTTGAAAATTATTATAATGAAAGGCGGTATTTCGAGATTTCAGATCACGCTGTCTGGCTTTAGCTTTTCTAAGTATTCCATTAAAATGCTTATCCAATTTAGGAGTATTGGTAGCATTAAGCATATATGTTTCTGTTAATAAAGGTTGGTTTTTATATTCTTTGAATGCCAGATAATTAAGCGCCATTTGTGTTAAGTCTGAACAAATTCGACGCAATAAGGTATCATTATAAGGTATGTTATCGAATAGCTTTTTCCAAATCTCCCTTTTCATAATTGGTTTTGAACCAGTATCTGCATTTCGAAGATGTGTGTTTAGAATTTTAAAAAGTTTGACCTGCTCTTTCTTTTCATTAAAAAATGGAGAAAGAAGGTACTTCTCAAAGCGATTAAGATCTACTTTTGAAAAAGATTTTAACAGACTTAGAAGCTTATCGCTTAACATTTTTATGCCTTTGGTTCAAATTAAAATAATAGCGAAGAATAAAAGTGATTAAATATACTTGATAAAAAATTGATAGTCAATATATTATGATAAAATATTTACTCTTTTTATTTGTACAAAAAAAATCAATTGTACTTTTTAAACTCAATAAAAAGTTGCAATTTTATAGTACTAATTAATAAATAGGCTTAAAAATCATTTATGAGACCATCCTTACTAAAAAAATCGGTCATATTTTTTATCATTTTCACCTTGTGCGCTTCATCAAAGATGATAAGCCAATGTGCTTATGATATGGATTTGACTTCCTCAGATCTCTTAGTTCAAGGAACGATTTTTAGTACCCAGGCAGATGGTATTGATGTTCCACAAGAGATTGAATGGTATTTGCCACTTGATGAAGTCGTAATAAGTACTGCTCCTACTTTTGAATTTTTGGCTTCTGATTATGGAGCATGTACAATATGTGCTGACCTCACCGTAAGTCAAGCGGATGGAAGTACCTGTTCAGAAACTATTTGCAAAAATGTAAATCTTGTTGACTCAGATGTAGCTTGTGAAGCCTATTTTGATTTTCATGATTACACTGGTCCAATGCCAGTCGTAGGTGGAATCACATTTAATAATTTTTCTACCGGATCATATTCTGAATGGACTTGGGATTTTGGTGATGGAAATTTTGAATCTCAATCAGAAGCAAGCATTACTCATTTTTATCAAGAGAGTGGAACTTATGAGGTAAAGTTGACAGTATGGAGTGCGGATCCTCAAGAGTGTAATTCTGAATATACTCAGTCAATCGATGTTTTTATTTCAGAAAACCCATGTGACCAATTAGATTGTGTATGGCCAGGTGATGCCAATAAAGATGGTTTTGCTAATATGGAAGACTTACTCAATGTTGGTATTGGTTATGGAATGACTGGTCCTCCAAGAGATATTCCTTCAAATGACTGGACTGCGCAAACAGCAATGGATTGGGATTTGGAAAACCCTAATGGGATTAACTATAAACATTTTGATTGTGATGGTAATGGAATAATCGAAATCAATGATATTCTTGCTGTTCAAAGTAATTATGTCATGATGGAAAATGGGGTTTCTATTACGGAATCAAATGGTGTTCCTGTTTCTCTAAACTTTGATGTGGATACGATAGTAATTACCGAGGAAAATCCATATCTGGAGATTAACGCAGCGCTTAATTTTGGCAATAGTAATATTCCAATGGATAATGTTTATGGAGTCGTATTATACCTGACCTATCCTAAAAATTATGTAGTAGAGGCAGCGCCGATTGATTTTGATTATAATGAAAATAGCTTTTTTGGCGATAATACTACAGCTTTACCTTTGGCTCGTAATATTCAAGAAGAAGGCCAGATTGATATCGTATTGACCCGTAAAAATGGAGCGAATACGAGTGGACAAGGCCGTGTGGCTTCTGTAAAATTTATTATTGATGCAGACATCATAGATGGTCGTGTCGAAAATGACGGTGAGACATTTGAGGTAGGAATCAATGTTGTTAAAGCAATTGATTTTGAAGGTAATATAATTGATATCTCTCTTCCTGAAGAACCTTCGGGTGTCTTCTTTCAAAATGGTATTTCTACCACTAAAACAATAGATGTTCTAGATGAGGATCAAGTAAAAGTATTCCCTAATCCAGTACGCGATCAGCTTCGAGTTGAATTATCAGAAGAACTTCATCCTAAGACATTGGAAGTATTTAACATTATGGGACAAAGAGTGATTTTTAATGAAATAAATACTAATAGAGCATTACTGAATGTAAGTGAATTGCCAAAAGGTGTTTATATTTTAAAAGTAATCACAGAAGAAGGAGTGGGTAGCAAAAGGATTATTATAGAAAAGTAATATAAGAAAACAATTAAGTGTAAAGCATAGATTTCTAAAATTATGTAAAGGCTTGAATCACTCTCGTTTCAGGCCTTTACTCATTTAAATAGGCTACGAGATTTCGTTTCTATTTTCCAGCTACTACAATAACAATTTCTCCTTTTATTTTCTTTTTCCCAAAATGTTCTTGAAGTGCTTCAAGAGGAGCCGTTTTAATTTCTTCATGAAGCTTTGTCAATTCTCTGGCCACACAAGCTACTCGATCTTTACCACAAAACTCGGCTAATTGATTTAGGCATTTTAAAAGGCGATGAGGAGATTCATATAATACGAAAGTATAAGGTAGTTCAGAAAGATAAATCAACCTCGTTTGCCGACCTTTCTTATGAGGCAGAAAACCTTCAAAGTGGAATTTATCACAAGGTAAACCACTTGCAACTAGTGCAGGGACAAAAGCAGTTGCTCCTGGAAGGCACTCGACTTTAATATCGTTTTGGACACATGCTCTAGTCAATAAAAAACCTGGATCTGAAATTCCCGGGGTACCTGCATCCGAAATCAATGCCATAGTGATACCACTTTGGAGCTGATCGATCAGAAAATCAATTGAAGCATGTTCATTATGAGCATGATAGGATTTGAGAGGCGTTTCAATGCCATAATGTTGAAGTAATCTTTTACTCGTTCGAGTATCTTCTGCCAAAATAAGCCCAACTTCTTTTAGGATCTTTAAGGCACGAAGGGTAATATCTTCAAGGTTACCAATAGGTGTTGGGACAAGGTAGAGCAAATTTATTTTTTAAAGGATATAAGATGTTTAATAATAGAATATAATATATAGACAGTGATCGATAGTGTAAAAGCCAATTCTTTAAAAAACACTAAAGCAATAATTGTAAAAATTAGAAAAATAAACCTGGGTTCATTTCCTTTCCATTGTAGCTTTTTAAATTTGAAACTGATCATTGAAATTTCAGCAACGAGCAAAAAAGAAAGGCCGGCTGTTATCGCGTAAAGTAGCCAAGGTTGAAGGACAAAACTGCCCAAGCCCATCGTGTTTTTTGCATAGATTAGCATTAATCCAGCAACAAAGATGGTCGCAGCAGGTGTATTTAATCCAATAAAGTTTTCAGATTGCCTAGTATCGAGATTAAATTTTGCTAACCTCAAGCAGGCGAATAGAGAAATTGTAAACCCTGGGACGGCTTCCCATATTATAGAACCACTGGTTTCGATACCAAACGACTTTGCTAATAAAGTATATAAAATAGCACCTGGGACAACACCAAAAGAGACCATATCCGCTAAAGAATCGAGTTCTTTCCCAAGTGGAGAGTTTACTTTTAAAATACGAGCTAACATCCCATCACCATAATCGGCTATACCAGCTAGAATTAAAAAATAGAATGCCGTTATAAATTGTTCATTTAATAAACTTACCAAAGCACAACAACCACAAAGCAAGTTGATCAGCGTAATAATATTAGGTAAATGTTTTCGCATTGTAGATTCTAGATGATAAGATATTGCTTTTTTTTCTGACACTCCAAAAGTAGCATTTTTGGTAGAGTATCCCTCTAATGTTTTAGTACTTTTGTGTTTCAGGCTACTTTTTTTGAATTTCTAAGTGTAGATACCTGCTTAGATAAGGTGAAACGCATAATGGAAGTAGTAAATTTGTTTTTTATTAGACTTAAGCACTAAATTTGCAGCAGTCTTTTAAAGATTTATTAGTAGATAGACAATAGCTAAAGGATGGAAAGGGTTATTTGGGTAGAATGTCGTATGAATATGCTGAATACGACACTTTATAAGTAGCCGTAAAGAATTCTGTTAATAATATTTGATGAGTCGAAAAATGATAAGTGCTTGACTGAAAGGAAATAACGTTCGTTTTTTGGCTCTATCTCAAAAAAATATTATTAATATAATTTAGGCCAATTATTTATAGCTATGAACCGTTTAATTTTAAGAAAACACTGAAGTTGTTCAAGCGTATTATCTTTTAAATAACTTCAACACTAAAACGAATCAAATGGATAATTTGATATTAAGAAACTTAGTTACTGTACTTTTTTTGTTTTTTGGCTTAGGGCTTCTCGCTCAACCTGTGAATGATGATTGTAACAATGCAATAATCCTAAACGATTTAAATAATTGGTGCTCAAATTCTGGACAATTCACTACAGTCGATGCAACAGCCTCAGCAGAAGCAAGTCCCTCTTGTTTTCCTTTAACGACTAGCCATGATGTATGGTTTGCGTTTAATGCAGCAGCTAATACTGTCAATATCACAGTCAACGGTAATACAGGAGGAATAGGAACAGGGGGAACTTTGCTAAATCCTGAAATAGCGCTATACAGTGGTGTTTGTGGTGCTGGCTTGGTAGAAGAAGAATGTATTTCTGATGCAGTAGGAAATAATACGATTGAAACTTTTGGAGGGCCTCTGACGATTGGCTTGACTTATTATATTAGAATAGATGCCCGAAATGAAAATGAAGGAACGTTCCAATTGTGTATTAATAATTTTAATCAGATTCCTGAACCTTCGAGCGATTGTTCTGACGGCGTTGTCCTTTGTGATAAATCTCCTTTTACTGTTCAGAGTGTATTGGGAGCAGGAAGTGATACGGATGAAGTAGATCCATCATCTTGTATCCAGGATGAGATCAGTTCCGTTTGGTATAAATGGACTTGTGATCAACCGGGGACTTTAACATTTACCCTTACTCCAAATCAATCAACAGATGATTTGGATTTTGCAGTATATGAACTCCCTAATGGTATAGATAATTGTAATGGAAAAGAATTGATCAGATGTATGGCTTCTGGAGAAAATGTTGGCCAGCCTTTTTCAAATTGGGAACCCTGTACAGGAGCGACAGGCTTGAGTCTTGGTGATGGCGATACAGAAGAATTTCCTGGTTGTCAATCAGGAAATAATAATTTTGTCTCTGCCCTTGATATGCAAGCAGGTGTTAGTTACGCTTTGATTGTAAATAATTTTAGTAATACTGGAAGTGGATTTTCAATTGAATGGGGCGGTTCAGGGACTTTCCTTGGCCCTTTAGCAGACTTTGTAATTAACCCAGAGATTGGAGTAGCATGTGAAGATCAAATAAATATTATTGATGCGTCTGTTGATAATGCCGGAGATATTGTCGGTTGGAATTGGAATTTTGGTGCAGGTGCAAGTCCGACTACAGCCAATACAGAAGGCCCTCATGATGTATTCTTTAATTCTGTAGGTACTAAATTTATAGTCTTGACTGTAGAATCCAGCGCTGGATGTATCGTCACTCAAGTATTGGAATTAGAAGTAGAGGAATGTTGTGATCCTAATACTGACTTGAGTATTAACCTAGATGAAGTCATTGATCCAAATTGTAATGGTGAGGCATCAGGAATGATTTCTGTTTCTGGAAGCGGAGGTACTCCTTTATATGAATATAGTTTGGATGGTGCTAACTATTTTAGTTTATCTAGTTTTAACTCTCTACCCGCTGGTGATTACACGATATTTATTCGAGATATAAAAGGATGTATTGACATGATTGATGTGTCGTTACTCGATCCTCCTCCAATTTTTGTAGATGCGGGAGATGATGTCACGATTGAACTAGGTTATGACACGGATTTGAATGCAACGGTTTCTCCTGCTGGACTTTTGGTAGATTATACGTGGTTTCCGGATTCGCTATTGAGCTGTGCTAATTGTCCTGATCCATTGGCATTTCCGCCCAATACTACTGAGTTCACAGTTACGGTTACAGACTTTGATGGCTGTACTGCTGAAGATCAGGTAACTGTCCATGTTGTTAAAAATCGACCGATATATATTCCCAATGCATTTTCTCCGAATGGAGATGGAGCCAATGATACTTTTATTCTTTATGGCGGCCGAAGTGCGCGACAGATTCAGGAGTTGCGCATCTTTAATCGTTGGGGGGCCTTAGTCTATGAAGGCCGTGATATTCCCCTTGGAGATGAATCCAGAGGTTGGAATGGCGAATTTAAAGGCCGACGTATGAATACAGGCGTTTTTGCTTTTTATGCATTGATTGAATTTATTGATGATGAGGTCGTACTGTATGAAGGGGATATAACTTTGCTAAAATAAAAATCAATGATTTTTCGCGGGGCTACGATTATACTTTTGTTGTTTTTAATTACATCTTGTGGGAGTGATCTCAAAGAAATTGATTATATCGTAAATGAGGATCAGTTAGCATATGAAGAAGCACTAGATATCAATATGATATATAGTGATTCGGCGATAGTGCGGGTTAATATCAAAGGTCCAAAAATGTTACGCCTCTTAGATAAAGAAAACCCAAGACAAGAGTTTCCTGAAGGAATTGAAGTGGTCTTCTTTAGTCCTAATAACCGTGCGCAATCCACATTGACTGCTAATTATGCTGTACGGTTTGACAAAAAAAATGAAATACATATCCGGGACGATGTTATTTGGAAAAGTTATAATGGCGAACAAATAGAAACAGAGGAGTTGATATGGGAAGAAAAAAACGAAAAAGTATATTCTAATCGATTTGTAAAAATAACCAAACCAGACGAAGTAATTTATGGTTATGGCTTTGAAGCGAATCAGGATTTTACAGAATGGACTATTAATGCTGTTGAGGGCGAGTTTTTGCAACCCATAGGTAATGATGAGGATTAAGTTTACGGATTCTCAATTTTAAACAACTTCTATTTATCTCTTGAAAATACAAAACATTTCCTTTACTTTTAGACGGCCTCTTAAATAACTTCATTATACCATTTAATGGCGATCACACTAATCTTAACTTTCTTATTGTTATCCGCACTGTTTTCAGGAACAGAGATCGCATTTATTTCTGCTAGTAAACTTTCTGTAGAGTTAAAACGAAGCAAAGGATCACTTCAAGGGAAAGTGCTGGCAAAATTTTATGATAAACCTGCGAGTTTCCTCAGTACGATGTTGGTTGGCAACAATATAGCACTTGTGATCTTTACAATGCTGATGACAGAGCCATTGGAACAGTTTTTTCAAACGACCTTTGGCTTACATGTAGATAGTCTATTTCTTTTGGTCATCAATACTTTGATTATTACGGTGATTATTCTTTTGATAGGTGAATTTTTACCCAAAACCTTATTTCGACTTTTTTCAAATGAAGTATTATACTGGTTGGCTTTACCATTAGAATTTTTTAGAATTATTCTTTTTATACCTGCATGGATAATGACTCAGTTGTCCAACTTGATTTTAAGGGTATTCTTAAGAACAAAAATAGATAAAGTCGAAAGTGTAATCACACGCCTTGATCTGGAAAATTTTATAAAGGACAAACAAATAATTGATTCTGAAGAAGAAATTGATACGTCTTTATTTGGGAAAGCTTTGAACCTAAAGTCCGTAAAAGTAAAGGATTGCATGGTGCCGAGGACAGAAATAGAAAATGTTGATATAAATGCAAGCGTAGACGACTTAAAACAAATCATTATCGAAAGTCATCTATCGCGTATTATTGTTACCAAAGATGATATTGACAATGTACAAGGTTATATTCATCATCAGCAATTATTGAGTCGTCCAAAAACGATCAAGGAAATTGTTATGAAAATCCCTTTTGTACCAGAAGCGATGCGCGTTCGTGATTTGATGTACAAGTTTATAAAGGAACAGTTGAATATTGCTTGTGTAGTGGATGAATTTGGAGGGATTGCCGGGATCATTACTATGGAGGATATATTAGAAGAAATTTTTGGTGAAATTGAAGATGAACACGATCAAGAGGAGTATGTTGAAACACAGATTGAGGAGAATGAGTATATATTTTCAGGTCGCCTTGAAATTGATTACTTGAATGATAAGTATGATAATTTAAAATTTCCCGAAGGTGAGTATTCAACTTTATCAGGCTATCTAGTCATGACTACAGAAACGATTCCAGCCCAAGGAGCTGAAATAGAATTGAATGGATTTAAATTTATCCTCGAATTAGTAAGCGATACAAAGATCGAAACGATACGAGTAATCAAGTTGCCTGAATCTAATGAAGAAATGGATTAATGATATTCTTTACTCTTTTCCTATACAATTGCTTGGACTTCATTGTAGGAATAATTTACTATTGATTTTTATTTGGGTTTTTTTGACTGCATTGGCAACTGGTTCATTCGGTCAAGTCTTTGGTATCAAATACCTTTTTCTCACCCCTGAGTATATGGGAGAGGTTGGTTTCTTGAGTTTCTTCTTCTTGGGTTTGGCCTTTGGTGGCTTTTTCATTACCTGGAACCTCACATCTTATTTGTTAGATGCACGACTCTTTCCATTTTTGGCTTCTTTAGGTAGACCTTTTACAAAATTCTGTTTGAATAATATGCTCATTCCACTTGCTTTTTTGAGCATCTATTTTTATTCTACCGTTTATTTTCAATCTTATAATGAATTTTGGACAAGCGGCCGAATATTTTACAATTGCTTAGGGTTTTTA
This sequence comes from Saprospiraceae bacterium, assembly GCA_965277415.1. Lineage (GTDB taxonomy): Bacteria > Bacteroidota > Bacteroidia > Chitinophagales > Saprospiraceae > JAHDHW01. The sequence goes on along the minus strand of CBDICS010000109.1, from coordinate 152,938 downwards.
TTAGGCATGACTGGCTTGATTATCTTATCCGCTGTCTATTTTCATTATACCAATAAGGATATATTAAGTTTTTTAAAAATCAGAAAAAACGAACCGCCTAATTTATTTAAAAATATTGCACCAGGTCGTCGAAGTATTGATTATCAAGCTATAAAATCAGAAAACCAAAAATGGCGAGTAGATACCTATTTGACAGAAGCATTAAAACCTCGACTGGTACGAAGTGTTGCTCATTATGATATAAAAACCCTTCGAAAAGTTTTTCGGCAAAATCATTTGAATGCTTTAATTGTCCAATTATTTGGTTTAGTCGTATTGATTGCTCTAGGCTATTTAATTGATAAACCTTATTTCAGGATTCCGGCTGCAGCCAATGTTTTTATATTAGGTAGTGTGCTGGTTGCGATTACTGGTGCCATCACCTATTGGTTTGATCAATGGAAATTTACGGTATTGCTTATCCTCTTATATGTAATCAATTATCTAACAGGCTTTGATGTATTTAATCATAAAAACAAAGCTTATGGTTTGGATTACTCAAAAGAACTGACAGAGTATTCTTATCGAAAATTAGATAGCATCAGCCGTTCAAGTATTGTAGAAGAAGATAAAGGGCAAACCATAAAAATTTTAGAAACTTGGAAAACCAAAGCAAGTGTTCGGCAAGATGAAAAACCAAAGATGGTAATATTTTGTGTGAGTGGGGGAGGGCTAAAGGCCGCAGTTTGGGCAATGCAAGTAATGCAACGTACAGATAGTCTAACCCAGGGCAATTTGATGCAAAATACAGCCTTGATTACAGGTGCATCAGGTGGAATGATTGGTGCCTCATATTTGCGAGAGTTGTATTTGAAAAAAAATCAAGGTGAAGTAATCAATGTGTATGATCGAAAATATATAGATAATATTTCAAAGGATTTATTGAACTCCATTACTTTTACAATTGTCTCAAATGACCTTTTCTTACCTTGGACTACATTCGAAACCGGAGGCAAAGTATATAAAAAAGATCGGGGATATATTTTTGAAAAACAACTAAACGAAAATACGGATAATATTTTTACAAGAACGATTGGAGATTATCGGGAAATAGAACAAAGAGCCGATATTCCTATGTTGTATATTACGCCTTCAATAGTCAATGATGGTCGCCGTATGATTATTTCTCCACACGGTGTTTCTTTTATGACAATAGCTCCAATTGGTGTAGAGAAAAGAGAAATACTCGAGATCGATGCCGTAGATTTTGGGAAAGTATTTAGTGCACAAGGCGCTCAGGATATGTTGTTTACTACAGCACTTAGAATGAATGCAACGTATCCCTATATTTTACCAAATGTATACCTTCCTAGCGAACCGGGGATAGAAGTGATGGACGCAGGCTTTAGAGATAATTTTGGTATAACTTCGGCTACGAGATTTATGCATGTATTCAAAGATTGGATCAAAGAAAATACTTCAGGAGTAGTTTTGGTACAAGTGAGTAGTTTAGATAAAATTGAAAAAATAAATTCCAGTAATGAAGGCGGCATTCTGGAAACTATGTTCAATCCATTAGGTATCGCAGGCCAAATCATGAACCTTCAGGACTACGAACATGATACGAACCTTGGATTCATCTATGACCTGCTCGGAAAAGAAAATTTTGAAATCATACGATTTATTTATCACCCCGGAAAGAACAATGAAAGGGCATCCCTCACCTTTCACCTTACTCAAAGAGAAAAAGAAAATATCATCAATTCTTTTTACTTGCCTAAAAACCAAGAAAGCATGCAACGCTTATTAAAAGTAATGGACTTCCCCAAAGAGGTAAAGGATTGAAAATGAACGATCAAAGTTTTATACATACACCAGAAGCAAGGCCCCACAAGCGAAGCGATCACCAGTTCCGAAGGAACGATCACAAGCGAAGCGATCACCAGTTCCAAAGGAACGATCACAAGCAAAGCGATCACACTCTCCTACAAACCCAATACTTTCCTCATTCTAAGAAACTCCTCATTTAGTTCAGCCTCAATAATGATTTCTTCTTTATTTTTTGGATGTATAAAAGACATCTCGGATGCATGCAGCAGCATAGTCCTCAAACCCCATTTTTCTTTAAACAAACGATTCTGCTTATTACAACCATGAGGACGGTCGCCTATAATAGGATGTCTCAGATGATTACAATGTTTTCGGATTTGATGCATTCGACCAGTTTTAGGATACACTTCAACTAAAGAATATCTAGAGGATGCATGCTTACCAAAAGGGATATTAAGTTCTGTTTTTTTTAGGGTTTTAAAAAGAGTAATAGCTTCCTGTGTTTTGTTTCTATCATTCGTCAATGGATAATCGACTTCAATTTGATCAGGAAAAAATCCACGCGTAATAGCAAGGTATTTTTTAGAGAGATGAGGCGTATTGAATTGGGCTTGTACTGATTTAGCCGTTTCAGCATCAAAAGCAAAAAGAAGCACACCAGATGTTTTGCGATCAAGTCGATGAATGGGATACACCTTTTGTCCAGTTTGATCTCTTACCAATTGCAAGGCAAATATTGTCTCATGAGCAGCAATAGAAGTTCTATGTACTAAAAGTCCATTGGGTTTATTGATTGCGACTAGATAGTCGTCTTGGAAGATGATGTTGATCTCGGATACGTTTATGCTCATTTCTAGATTTCTGACACAGTATTGATACAGTCCCTAAAGTACAAATCATTTTGAGAATTCTAAAATTGAAGACTTTCTTGCTTAACTAGAATTGTTTATAGCATAGTTTAGCTGATTTTTATACCTTGAGGGATCAATACATGGCAGAAAACCTAGGTGAATTAGCTGCCGCAATTACTGGAACAGGAAAAGCAGTAGCTAAGGCTCGTAATAAAATAAAGAAATGGTTTAGAGATAAAAGACCTAAAAGTGATAAAAAATAACATGTCAATCGACAATAATAGTATTTCAGAAGAGTACAATAAATATTTAGTGAAAATAATTTTTTCATCAAATGAATATTATACTATAACTGGTATTGATCCTGAATTGGGAGATGATGATGTTTTTTTATCTAATGGAAAGGGTGTATTATTATTCCCCAGTTTGGAAGAAGTAAAGCTTTATATCAATAAAGAAGAAAATTCTATTTTTGATAGTGTAAATTCTAAAAAATGGATTAATAGTTTATCATCAGACGTACCATATACTAATTATGATTTTGATCTTGTTGAATCTAAGTTGAAAAAATGGACAGCTAGTTTTGATGTATTAGCTGATGAGAACCAAGATTTTTTACTTGAGTTATTTGATATAATTGCTTTTGCTAAAGATTTGAAATATCAATTTTTGAATGAAGAGATTGAACAAATATTAGAGATTGAAGAATTTATAAATTTTGATGATATACTGTATGATAATTTTATTTGGGCTTCAAATAATAAAAATAAAGTTGAAAGAAAATTATTAACTATGATGAAAGAACCGTCTTTAGTTAAAAATATAATTAAATTGCTTAAAAGGATTTATCCGCTTTTTTTAATTTACCCCTTTAGCGGAAATCTTCCGAAGTGACCGTTAGGTTTAGTTTTTAACTGAAACCGTATACGCAGAAAGGAACATCTCGCAGAGATGGTGGAGTTCTTCCTATTCAAAAAGCATAAACCCTCCAAATTTTAGCATCTCTCAAATAAGCATTCACCATTTTAAAGGCAAGCATTTTCCCTTCATCTGGTAAAGCTCAAATATCGACGATTTGAGCAATTATTTTCGTATCAAATTAGAGACTTAAATTACCAACTAGTAAATAGAAATAAAGCACCGTAGGTATTTGAAAAAAGGCTAACTTAGAGATGAAAGGTTAAAGATTTTTTTGAAAAAGTTGGGTAGCGGAGAACCACTATACTTATAGTGGTAAAGAACTGAATGAAGACTTTGGATTGGATTGGCACGACTATGGAGCGCGGTGGTATGATGCGAGTATAGGGAGGTGGAATAGTATTGATCCACTGGCAGAAGTTTACTACTCCTATAGCCCTTATCATTATGCGGGCAATAACCCTGTGATTAATATTGATCCGACGGGGATGGCTTTCTTTAAGAGTAAGGAATTAAATGCAAATGGTGGGCATTGGACAGATAATTTGGGATTACAGTCTGCTAGTGATAGAGCGGATGAGGATAACCAATTAACTGAGGCTTTTGTAGAAGGAAGCAAGTCTACTACATTCAAGGAATTAGCGGAAAAAGCTGGAATTACGAAAAATAATCTCAATGACTTCTTTTCAATAGGTAAAAATACTAAAATAACTACAAGAAAAGGAAAAGGAACAATTAGGCTAGGAACTTTAGATGATATGATTCTTGGTCTTACACATGAGATAACTAATTTAATTTTTAAAGGAACTTTAATTGAATTACAAGATGGAGTTGAAGTAGGTGAAATTTCTCCTGAGGTTTACGCTACAGGTGTATTAAATGTAGAAAAGTATGGAATAGTAAATAAAGTGTTTGTAGCAGCAGAGCTTAGTTTAGATTTACCTCTAGCTAGACTTGCAATTCAACGTCTTAAAGAAGGGAAAACCAATAGGGAATATTTATTAAAAGAAGTAGAGAATAATTTGATGCAAATAGGAGGAGATAACGATGGAGGAGCATTAATTTTTCCCAAATATGTTAGAAATGGAAGAATACTAAGACTCAAATATTTAGAAGATAAGAAAGGTGCAAAAGCTGTTATGAGACAAAAAATGATTTATATTCTTATGGATGCAACTAAAAAAGCCTCAAAATTAAAATAAGATGATAGAGATAAAGAATTATAAAAAATACATTCTGATAATTATTGCAAGTGTTTTTTTATTTAACTGCAATAGTCAAGAAACTGCGGAACAAATTAATACTTGTTTTATAAAAAACAATCTTGAATATGAAATAGCATATTATGGGCTTAAAATTGTAAATTTTGATGAAGGTAAATTTGCCCCTTCAAAATATGTTGTCGATCTAAATCTTCCTGAAAATCAAAAAGAATGTTTAAGTAGATTAAACTATCAGGATTGGATTACATTATTGAAAAATAATCAAACTGATTTTGACACGAACCTTATACTTTATTTTGTATTTGAAAGAGAATTTTTCCATTTAAATGAATTTAATAGAGAAATATATATTAAAAGCTATAAATCAGAGGAGACAGCTTATTGGTCTAAGTATTTATTAAATCACGTAGACGAAATAGGAACACGATTGAATGATTTGTAATAGTTCACTGTAGTTTTGATAGTGTTTTATTAATATTTGATTTCTTATGCCTTGATAGTTTATATTCAGCCTTAGGCTGCCATTGATTTTGATAGCGGAAAAAGTATCCGATTTATCTATGATGCCACAGGGAATAAACTTCGAAAGATTACCTCAGAAGGAACAAAAATGGACTATGCTGGTGGGATAGAGTATAAAGATGAAGTCTTGGAGTCGGTCTTTCACAGTGAAGGTCGGGTGACTGCTAACTGGGAAGGAAGCAATGAAGGTTCTGGACAAATTGTTTATAGACATGAATATACTTTAAAAGATCATTTAGGTAATAGCCGAATAATATTTTCCGATCTAAACGAAGATGGAAAATTGACGATCGGTGGAGAAGATTCAGAGATATTGCAAGAGGAACATTATTATCCATTTGGTATGGAGATGGAAGGGAATTGGGCGCCTCAGGTTGGGGTGAAGAATGGGTATTTGTATAATGAAACAGAACACCATGAAGACTTTGAGCTAAATGTAAATACTACGTTTTTTAGAACTTATGACCCCGCAATAGCTAGATGGTGGCAGGTTGACCCTTTGGCAGAAGTAATGCCAGATTATTCCCCTTATAATTTTTCTTTTAATAGTCCCATTAATTATGCTGACCCTTTAGGGAATTTCCCGAATCCTTTAAAATGGATAAAACGGTTATTATGTAAAAATAAAGTAGCTTGTCGAAGCGGAGCAGGAGGTAATAAGAAAAAAGGGAAAATACCTAAAGGGAAAAGGCAAAAGAAAAAGAAAAACCAGCAAAAGAAACCTAAAGATAATGAGCATAAAGAAAAAACTAGGACTGTTCAAGAATGGCATTCAGAAGATGCTGCTGGTGAAAGTGGTAGTATAACAAGGTATTTTGATGAAAATAACAGTGTAAAGCTTCCCACTCTAACTTATACTATTCCAGAGCTTGTAGATTCAGATTATCCTATAAGAGTTGAGACTAAAGCTTATCCAAATAGGCATACTTTGGGAGGATATCCAGTTGGATGGTCAGCAATGGTAAATGATGATATAAATAAGAATATGATGAGCGGGGGAGGTGAAGCTTTCCCAGGTGATAGAGTTACTATCTTTCCAATTTTAACAGATGAAGATAGGAAACATCTAAAAGCCGGAGGTAAAGTGAGTGATCTAGATATTGGAAAAAGATTAAGAACTTTAAAAATGTCTTTAGTAGTATACGAATTAAGGGTTTATCATGTAAGAAATAGCAAAGGAAAAAGAATAAAGCCACCAAAAAAGACAAAAAGGCAGCCTGAACCAAGAGAAGGTTTTTTCAATCAGTAAAATATGCGGATAAAAATATTAATATTAGTGATTATGTATTGCGCTGTCGTAGAAGCGCAATACAAACATTCAGAAAGAATGGAGTTCTTATCTGAAAATGTATTCAAAATCAATGAGATTGACAAGAATCAATTTACTTTTCTGAAAGATGTTTTGAAAGAAAAGCGAATTGTATGGCTAGGAGAAGCTACTCATTTTGATGGAACAACGCTCAAAGCTAAGTCAGAGTTGATTGAATATTTACATGAAGAATTAGGTTATGAGGTATTATTATTGGAGTATGGATTTTTTGAATGTAGAAAAGCTTGGTTTGATATTGTAGAAAAAAGAGATAGTAGTACTGGTGTTTTTGCTTTTTTGACAAAAATATTTGGAACGCATATAAGCGAAAATCAAAAAGAATTATACAGATACATAGGAGAAAAAGCTCAGACAGAGAAACCTTTGGAGATAGGCGGAATAGATATTTTTGAATCTTCAATATATCAAAATACTCGAAATAAAGATTATGAAAAATTATTAAGGCAACTGATACCCGGCTTTGATGAATCCGAGATAAGAAAACATTATGAACGAATTTTTAGGAGAATACAAACAGATGATAAAGGTAAGTTGATTTTAGAAAAATATCTAGTTAGTAATGAAGTAATAATTAGTACATTATTGAATGCAGTAGATACCGTATCAAATATTAATTTGAAGAGATATAGCCATTTTATGGCACAAGCGTTAAAGAATACTCGTCATAGCTTAATATGGAAGAATAAGAAACCCCGAGAGCGAAAGAAACATGGAGATGTATTAGCCGATTTTTATACTTTAAGAGATCAATATATGGCAGAGAACCTAATGTGGTATATTGAAAATTTTTATCCAGATAAGAAAATTATAGTATCGACTTCTACATATCATATGTCAAGAAATTTAGACAAAATAAAGCCTCGTCCATATTATTTGGGTAAAGACGCTGTACCAATGGGGCAATTCATCTGGAATAAATATAAAGACGATATGTATACTATTGCATTTATATGTCATCATGGAGAAAGAGGAAGAATTAAAAATCCAACTGATCCTATTTATAGTAAGGTGAAAGAAAGAAAAAAGAAAAGCTTAGAAGGTACATTGCATTCTCTTGGATATAAATATGGATTCTTAAACTTACAAATGGATAGCAAAAGTCGAGAGTTTATCAAAGGAATTTGTTTGACACCTTCTTATCCCAAAGCAATGAAAGCAGATTGGTCCACAGTATATGATGGTATATTTTTTATAGATGAGATGCAAACAGATGACTGGTATCATCTAAAAGGAAGGAATGACCTTGAACAACCTTATTTTCCCCGGTAGTCAAAATTTAAACTGCTGGCCAATGATTTTCAGCTTTAAACTAAATTTTTATAAAAAAAATGAGACTCCATGGCAAACGCAAGATTCACTAAAAAAATGAGCATAGCGGAGATCAAATATCAAAGTTTTGTAAGAATGTTGAAAGCAAAGCCTTCACAAAGCCCGCAGGGCTGATCACAAGGCCGTAGGTCAATCGCAAGCGAAGCGATCACCAAATCACAAAAACCGAATCTCCCGAAACTCCGCAATAGGGTAGTAGCCCATGTCTTGATAAATTCGATTCGAAGTAGGGTTGCTCATATCTGTAAAAAGGCAGCAGAATTTGTATTGCTCAAGCATTAATTTACTCATTGCTGCTACACAATTACTAGCATAGCCCTTTCCTCGATATTCAGAAGGGGTGTAGACATAATTTACGGTAATCCCGTTTTGTGTTGGTCGAGCGACACCTGCCATAGAAACAAGTGCTTCATTTTCCCAGACGTATAATGTACCCATTTCTATTTTGGATTTAGTTAGTGTTTTGGCCGCTGTTTTATCTGCATGACCCATTGCTTCTTTCATAAAGTTAAAACACCATTCTTCCAAGATAGGTAGATCATCCATCTTTGCTTTTCTAAAATGACCATCGGTAGGTTTGACTGGATTTAGAGCATCAAGCTGATAGATCAATTGTTGAAAATTTACTTTCCAGGTCTGGCCTGTCTGTTGCTCCCAGATTTCTGCAAATTCGATGGCTAATGCCTGCTGACTAATGACACCTTGTGCTTGAATATCATTTTTGATTAAAACAGGAATTAGGTGATTAAAGATTGCAGTACTCATCGTTTCCTTTGCTGCAATCAAAAAGTTTTTAGGTGGGGTTTGAACAAGTGAACAAATGATTTCACCTTGATGTGAAACAGAAAAAAGATGAATAGGATCGGTATTTTCTTTTGCTCCAAGCATAGAAGTCGGGATACCAATCAAGAGATTATTAATGGCTTCTGTTTGCTCAAGAAAAGATAAATTCTCTTTTAAAAATTCTTTAATCGTATTGTATTGCTTTATTTCCATGGAGTCATTTTTAAACAAATCTCTATCACGCTGATTATTTCAAAATGAATGACTAGAATTTTTTAAAAACACCAAAAGCAGTGTCCCACAAGCGAAGCGATCACTCACTCAAAAAGTCCGAAGGACTGACCACTTCCCCACAAGCGAAGCGATCACAAGTTCCGCAGGAACGATCACAAAGTCCAAAGGACTGATCACCTGTTCCAAAGGACTGATCACCCATCAATAAGAAATCCGATAAATCGCATTAGCATAATCATCAGAAACAAGTACAGATCCATCCCGCATCATCTCTAAATCAACAGGTCTTCCCCAGACAGAATCATCCGATTGGTTGAGCCATCCCTCAGCAAAAGCTTGATAAGCGGCCACTTTATTATCTTCAAGTTTAACTAAGGAAATTTGATAACCGCTTTTTTTAGCTCGATTCCAAGAGCCATGTTCAGCGATAAGTATTTGATTTTTATATTCAGTTGGGAATTGATTACCTTTATAAAATTCAATGCCTAATGGCGCAACATGGGCACCTAGTTTTTGAGCTGGAGGAGTGAAGTCCGAACAAGGTTTAGTATTGAATTCAGGATCAGGTAAATCTCCTTGATGGCAATAAGGATAACCAAAATGCATACCGTCCTTTGGTGCATGATTCAATTCACAGGCTGGGATATCATCACCCATCCAATCTCTTCCATTGTCTGTAAACCAAAGTTCTTTCGTTTCGGGATGCCAATTAAATCCTACGGTATTGCGGACTCCGCTTTGAACGATTTCCATATTGCTACCATCCTCATTCAACCTAGTAATGGAAGCATATATTTCTTTTGATTCACAGATATTGCAAGGTGCTCCAACAGGAACATATAATTTGTCATCTGGTCCGAAAGCGATATATTTCCAACCATGATGGCTTTCAGTTGGGTATTTATCGTAAATAATTGTTGGCTCTCCTGGATTATCTAAATTGTTCTCAATATCATCATAACGTAAAATACGGTTAACCTCAGCGACGTATAAGTTTCCATCCTTAAATGCGACCCCATTGGGTAGATTAAGCCCTTTTGCCAAAATATATTTTTTATCAATTTTATGATCTCCATCAATATCTTGAAGGGCATATACATTTCCTGCTCTCATAGAACCTACGAAGAGTGTTCCGTTCGGACTAAGCGACATGGAACGAGCATTTTCCACTTGCTCTGCATATACTTCAATCTTAAAACCTTCCGGTAATTTGATTTGATCTAGTTGAATTTTTGCGGCTTCGCCATCTTCTTTTTTGGCAGGTGGATTAGCGACTCCTTTTCTTTCTGGTTTTTCAGAAACCTCAGCTTTGGCAGCAGTAGAAGTGTCTGTCTCAACTGGTTTTTCATTTGAACAGGCAGTAAAAAATATAAGTGTACAAACAAATAGAAATACTCGAATCATGATAAGTGACTTTTGGAAATTTTGATCTTAAACAACTTCTATATGAAGATATAAAACTTTAGCATTTATTTTCACCTTATTTAATTGTCTAAATAAAGTAGTGATAAACAAAAGCGTTTCTTGATAATGCTAGACGTATGGCCTCACAAAGCGCTTTAAGGCTGATCACAAGTTCCGAAGGAACACCCACAAGCGCAGCGATCACCCACTCACAAACGAAGTGATCACCAACTTACAAGCAAAGCGATCACCCTACCTACATATTCCGTCGATACTGCCCGCCCACCTCATAAAGCGCATTTGTAATTTGTCCTAAAGAACAAAACTTTGTGGCTTCCATCAATTGGTCAAAAATATTTCCATTAGAAACAGAAACCAATTGTAATTGCTTGAGCACATCGGAAGAAAAGGCTTTGCTAGATTGGTGAAGACTCTTTAAAGTATTGATTTGATCTTCTTTTTCTGCTTCGGTTGCACGAATCACTTCTTTGGGAATGATCGTTGGAGATCCTTCTTTAGATAGATAAGTATTCACACCTATTAGTGGCAACTCACCAGTATGTTTAAGGGTTTCATAATGTAAACTTTCGTCTTGTATTTTTCCACGTTGGTACATCGTTTCCATGGCACCCAATACACCTCCTCGTTCCGTAATCCTATCAAACTCCATGAGTACAGCTTCTTCTACCAAATCCGTTAACTCTTCTATGATAAAAGAACCTTGCATTGGGTTTTCATTTGTAGCTAATCCCAATTCGTGATTGATAATCATTTGTATAGCCACTGCACGACGAACACTTTCCTCCGTTGGTGTAGTGATCGCTTCATCATAGGCATTAGTGTGAAGGGAGTTGCAATTGTCATAGATGGCATATAAAGCTTGCAAAGTCGTCCTGATATCATTAAAAGAAATCTCTTGTGCATGCAGGGATCTTCCGGAAGTTTGAATATGGTATTTCAATTTTTGTGAACGATCGTCTGCTTTGTATTTAAGCTTTAATGCTTTTGACCATATTCGCCTGGCCACCCGACCAATGACTGCATATTCTGGATCGATACCATTTGAGAAAAAGAAGGATAAATTTGGTGCAAATTTATTGATATCCATCCCACGAGAAATATAGTATTCTATAAAAGTAAATCCATTTGAAAGTGTAAAAGCCAATTGAGAGATCGGATTAGCACCTGCTTCTGCAATATGATATCCTGATATTGAAACAGAATAAAAATTCCTGATTTTATGGTCAATGAAATATTGTTGCACATCCCCCATTAACTTTAAGGAAAACTCAGTAGAGAAAATACAAGTGTTTTGCGCTTGATCTTCTTTTAGAATATCAGCCTGTACCGTTCCCCGGACTGCAGCCAATGCTTTGGCCTTGAGCGAAGCGTAGGTTTCAGGATCTAAAATTTGATCTCCGCTTATACCTAATAATAAGAGTCCAAGCCCATTATTACCTTTAGGTATTTCGCCACGATATTGAGGTCGGTCTATCCCTTTGTCATCATAATATTCTTTTAATTTTGCTTCAACTTTGTCTTCCATCCCTTGTTCACGGATGTATTGTTCACATTGTTGATCAATAGCAGCATTCATGAAAAAAGCACAAATTGTAGCCGCTGGACCGTTTATAGTCATTGAAACAGAAGTCTTAGGATCACAAAGGTCAAAACCAGCGTATAGTTTTTTTGCATCATCCAAACAACAAATACTGACACCCGAATTACCCACTTTTCCATAAATATCAGGTCGATGGTCAGGGTCTTCACCATATAAGGTTACAGAATCAAATGCAGTAGACAGACGATTGGCTGGCATATCTGAAGACAAATAATGGAATCGACGATTTGTTCGTTCCGGTCCACCTTCGCCAGCAAACATTCTTGTAGGATCTTCTCCTTTTCTTTTGAAAGGAAAAACGCCAGCAGTAAAAGGAAATTCTCCGGGAACATTTTCCTGAAGTACCCATTTCAAAATTTCACCCCAATCTTTGAATTTTGGTAAGGAAACTCTTTGGATTCTAGAATGAGAAAGAGAAGTGGTGAATGTTGGTACTTTTATCTCTCTATCTCTTACTTTATAAATAAACTCATCATTATAATAATGGGTCTTTTTAGTTTCCCAATTATCAAGTATTCTTTTGCATTGTCCATCTAGGTCAAGCGACCAATCTTCGTAGGCTTGTTGAAGTCCTTTAATTATTAAATCCTTACTTTCTACCGTTTCTTGTTTCTCGATAGCTTCTATAGATTGTTGAATACCAAATAGCTTTCTGGCAATATCGCATTGACGATCCACCCATCGATCGTATTGACGATTATTTTCTGAAATCTCAGAAAGGTAACGAGTACGAGCTGGAGGAATAATAAAAATCTTTTCACTTTCTCCTTCTGAAGTTTCGAGATTAGATTTGAAATCTGATTTTGTTTTTTCTACAATTGTAGCCATTATTTTTTGATACAAAGTATTCATCCCCGGATCATTAAACTGAGATGCAATCGTTCCAAAGACAGGCATTTCATTAGTTGGCGTTTCCCAGATTTGGTGATTACGTTGATATTGTTTTTTAACATCTCGTAAAGCATCTTGAGCACCTCTTTTATCAAATTTATTGATTGCAATAATATCCGCAAAATCAAGCATATCAATTTTTTCTAACTGAGTAGCTGCACCATATTCAGGAGTCATAACATACAGTGAGACATCTGAATGGTCAACGATCTCCGTATCTGATTGCCCGATTCCAGAAGTTTCCAAAATGATTAGGTCAAAGTCAGCTGCTTTCAATATATCGACAGCTGCTTGTACATGCTTAGATAATGCTAAATTAGATTGACGAGTAGCAAGCGAACGCATATATACGCGATCTCGATTGATGGAATTCATTCTGATTCGATCACCAAGTAATGCGCCTCCTGTTTTACGCTTTGATGGATCAACGGATATAATCGCTATAGTCTTATTTTTAAAATCCAGCAAATACCTTCGTACAAGTTCGTCTACAAGACTAGATTTTCCAGCTCCGCCAGTACCTGTGATACCGAGAACGGGGATGTTTTTATTTTTAATATCCTCCTGAATTCCAAGGAGCCACTCGTTATTTTGTTCAGGGAAATTTTCAATAGCGGTGATTAAACGAGCGATAGATTTGGGATCCTTTTTAGAAATAGCTTTCAATTCACCATTTAGGTTTAGCCCAATAGGAAAGTCGCATTGTTTAATCACTTCATTAATCATCCCTTGCAAACCCATCTTTCGACCATCATCAGGGGAGAAAATCTTTGAAATGCCATAATGATGTAAATCTTCAATTTCTGTTGGAAGAATCGTTCCACCACCGCCGCCAAAAATTTTAATATGACCAGCGCCATTCTCTTGGAGTAGATCATACATATATTTGAAAAATTCGTTGTGTCCACCTTGATAGGAAGTCAATGCGATCCCTTGGACATCTTCTTGAATGGCACAATTGACGATCTCCTGAACCGAACGATTATGACCAAGGTGAATAATTTCAGCACCGGAACTTTGCATGATTCTCCGCATAATATTAATAGCGGCATCATGTCCATCAAAGAGAGAAGCAGCAGTAACTATGCGGACTTTGTTTTTTGGCTGGTAAGGTGTAATCTTTTCCATTGGTTTAATATTGGTCTATCTGATTTCTTCGCAAGGCAAAATTACACATTTTAAGCCATTTTAGACTATTATAGGGACGTGAAATATAGGACTATCTCAGATAAGACAAGTGTAAGTCAGGTTGTATAGATGCGTTATTCCGAAGTGTAATTTTACTCAACCTTTTCAAGAACAGTTAAAAATTCACTCAACATCATAGCAGTTGCACCCCAGACAACATGATTCTGGATATTATAATACGGAACATTTTTAAGTGTCGTATTGGTAGAAATTTTTATTTCCGTTTTTTGAATAGTCTTAGGATCATTTAGAAGACTAAGGGGGACTTCAAGAATAGACTTTACTTCTGATTGTTGAGGGATGAATTGTGGTGTATAGTCTAATTTACCAACAAAGGGATGAACAAGAAAATTGCTTACAGGTATATAGATATCAGTCAATTTTCCTAATAGTTCTATATGATCAGCATTGACTCCAACTTCTTCATTCGCTTCGCGCAATGCTCCTGCTTCTAAAGAAGCATCTGAGGACTCAAGGCCTCCGCCTGGGAAACTTATTTGACCACTATGCCGGTCATTTTTATTAGTAGACATCCGTTCAATCAACACGATATGCCATTCTCCATCTTTAGGATAGAGCAAGGATAAGACACAAGCAATCTTTGCATCTAGTGGTGGTGGTGGATAATTAGCACGTTTAGAAAAAGCCATTTTATATTGGGCCGGTCTACCAGGAAGTACTTGACTAAGTTGATATTTGAGGTTTTGGATCATTTAGGGTCTAAGTTTTCAAACTGATATTTATAGATGTTGGTATAATAAGAACTGCCACGAGCTCTAAAAGTTCGTGGCAGTTTGAAATATGGTATATTTCTATGAGATCGGGTATATTATTTATTAGATTTTTGGAGATATTTTTCAAGAGCCATTGTCATAGACGGTGCTTCTGGTGATGGTGCTTGAATATTTATAGTTAAACCTAATTCCTCAACAGCTTTAGATGTAGATTTTCCAAAAACAGCAATTCTAGTCTCGTTTTGATTGAAATCAGGGAAGTTTTCATAAAGAGAGGTTAGTCCTAGAGGACTGAAAAAAACCAATACATCATAGAAAACATCACTTAAATCTGAAAGATCACTACTCACCGTCTTATACATCATCGCATCCTGCCAATCTAATTCTAACTCATCAAGGAATACAGAAACATTTTTAGCACCAAGATTAGAACAAGGTAATAAGAACTTTTCTGTAGCCTTATACTTAAGTAAATAAGATTTTAAATCTTGAATTTTTCTTTTTCCAGTGAAAACTTTACGTTTACGGTAAACGATAAATTTTTGAAGATAATTAGATATCGTTTCTGAAAGGCAAAAATACTTGGTTTCCTGAGACATCTTAATGCGCATTTCCTCGCAAATACGGAAGAAATGATCAATAGCATTCTTACTAGTGAATATTATTGTAGAGTATTCATCCGGCCGAATACGATTCTTACGAAATTCTTTGGCACTAACAGGCTCAACATGTATAAATTGACGCCAGTCAATTTGTAATCCAAATTTCTTTTCCAACTCGTAGTAAGGGGATCGCTCCGGCTTAGGTTGTGAGATTAGAATGCTTTTTACTGTTTTGTAAGGTTCACTCACAGCTTTTCCATTTATGGTCATTCAAAATGATTTTCGATATAAAATCTTAATGAACACTAACTCCATTCATTAGTAATTTTACTAAAATTACCATAGGAGCAATTTCGACGGTGCAAATGTACATAAAAAAATGAAATTTATGAAATGCTAGAAATTTACTTGCAATAAAAATACCACGAAGTATTCGAAATAGATAAACACAAGCAATCGCGACAATGGCACAAATGATCCCGAATTTAGTCATCTCGCTTTGTGCAAAGGCAATAAAAACATTAAATGGAATAAGGATGATTCCTAAAATAATACTGAAGATAGTGATCGTAAAACTATATTGTTTAACCTCTTTGGATATCGGAAAGATTAAATGAAGAATACCTAAGAGGAGGTATTTCAAAATGAAAAAAGAAGCAACACCGATAATACAGTAAATTAGATTTTTAAATTCAAAACTAATAAACCCTTTATAATGAGCGATTTGGAAAGAAAATATGCCTGTGCTCATCAGAAATAAAATGTAAAGAAAGAGATATGGTATATAAACAATCCCGCTTTGTTCTCTTTGAAGCAATTTTAAAATATTCTCATTTGAGAATGCACGATAGATCTTTACAATGAGTGAGCGGTATAAGGTGATTAAGAGTGCAAGAAATATCATCATGGCTAGAATCATCCAAAATAGAAAACCACTTTTAGTATCTTTTATCTCATTTTCGGATACTTTAGAAATTGGAGATGGAGCGCTTATTTTTTTTTCTGAAACGGTTTTTTGAGTGCTTGTTTTTTGAATATCGAAAGGGTTTTCCGATTTTATTGGTAGTATTTCTTTTTTTATTTCGGGATATTCCGTTGTTTTTGATGATTCAATATCAAAAGGATTTTGATTTGATTCTTTTTCAGAGCTCTTTTTTTCCTCTTCTTTAGGTAACCGATGCTGTAGGTCAAAAGGATTAGCATTGCTTTGAGCCATTAAACCTTGAATTCCATTCAAAACGAATAAACAATTCAATATAATTAGCCTTATCATAAATCCTCTTTGCATAGCAAGGGCAAATTACGAAAAAGGAGGAGTTTGGCAAAAAAAAGTTTAGAAAGGATCAAATAATTAGCCGTAAAGAATTCTGTTAATGATATTTGATGAGTCGAAAAATGATAAGTGTTTGACTGAAAGGAAATAACGTTCGTTTTTTGGCTCTATCTTAAAAAAACATTATTAATATAATTTAGGCCAATTACTTAAATAAGGAAGTCATTCAAAAGCAACTTAGAACTTATTGGAAGCTTAAGTCTGTAGCCCCAATAAGTTCTAAAACAAGCGCTTTTTAGTTTTTCACCACTTTACCTTTGAGCTTCAATAAAATTTTGTCTTCGCTTAAATTTGTCAAAACTTTAATGGTTTTCTGAAAACTTCCATCCTTTTTAGCGTTATAAGTAGTAGTGATTTTAGTAGACTCGCCAGGAAGGATAGGGTCTTGCTCATATGCAGCTATTGTACAGCCACAGGTCGGTTTGACTTCTTTAAGTAACATAGGTTGATTGCTTATATTAGTCACCGTAAAAGTAGCTTCTACAGGAATGTTTTGAGGTATTTCACCCAATTCAACTGTTGTATGATCCCATTCGAGGAGTTCAGCTTTAGAATCTGATTTTATAGTATTATTGACTGCTACAAAATCTTGAGCATTTATAGAAGAGAAACAAAAAGCACTCATTAAAAGAGACAAAACAAATAATTTTTTCATTGTAAATATTTATAGATTAAAAAATAGAATGGCCAATTCTTTTATCAATACAAATATATCAGCACTTAGAGGAGATTTGCTGTTAATGAGAATTCAATGATTGTTAATGAGCTGTTAATCAGGTTTTAATAAATAAAATAAGCATGTAACTTGCGAGTATAAATGAAAAATAGTACAATAACAGGGGTAGTAATTCTTGGTACCTTAGCAATTCTGGGAATCATCGGTGTTCAGTCTTTTTGGGTAACCAAGACCTGGAACCTTAGAGAAAATGATTTTCATAGATCTGTTAATATTGCCCTTCGTCGAGTTGCTGAAAACTTAGCAAATTTAAATAACAGCGTCTTACCACTTAAAAACTTAATCACCCAAGTCTCCTCAGATTATTATGTAGTAAATATGGAAGATGTGATTAATGCTGGGCAATTGGAACATTTTCTTTATAGAGAGTTTGAGGAATTGGCAATGAATATTGATTTTGAATATGCCATCTTTGATTGTTCGAGCGACCGTATGGTTTATGGTAATTATTGTAGCTATTCAAATGCTGGAGTTTCGAAAGAAGATTTAGGAAAACTTCCTGCCTTGGATGAACTGACTTATTATTTTGGTGTGAAATTCCCAAGTCGGTCGAGTTATTTAGTTGGGAAAATGCAACGTACTTTTGTTTTTACGATTATCCTGTTATTATCTATTTTGTTTTTTATATATTCTATCTTCGTTATCCTCCGGCAAAAACGATTGTCCGAGATGCAAAAGGATTTTATTAATAATATGACTCATGAGTTTAAAACGCCAATTTCTACTATTCGCGTTTCTTCTGATGTGTTTTTGACTAATGAAGTGATTCAAAACAATCCTCGATTATATAAATATGCGAACATTATAAAAGAGCAGAATCATAGATTGAACAATCAAGTGGAGAAGGTACTGCAGTTGGCGAAGATTGAAGGCGATAGTCTTGAATTACAAAAAGAAAAATTAGACATCCATGATTTAATTAATCAGATTTTAAGAAGTAATGAATTGGCCGTGACAGAAAATGGCGGAACACTGAAAAGTAAACTTGCTGCAACCGATTCAACGATTAAAGCGGATAAAATTCATATGACAAATGTTATCCATAATCTAATAGATAATGCGATCAAATATTGCAAGGATGTACCAGAGATTGTTATCAATACTTTTGAAGAAGATGGTAGGCTCCAATTGACTGTAGAAGATCAAGGTATTGGAATAGATAAGGATCATCAAGGAAAAATATTCAAGAAATTTTTTAGAGTGCCAACTGGAAATACTCACAATGTAAAAGGCTTTGGTTTGGGATTGTTTTATGTAAAAAGAATCTGTAATTTACATGGTTGGAAAGTAAATATGGAAAGCGAATTAGATAAAGGCACTAAAATAAAAATATCTTTTTGATCACCATTTTTTTAAAAAGAACTGTGTTTGTTCCATGCTCTAAGATTTTCCAAACGAATTCAGTGATAAAAATCAGATAAATTATGTCTCATTTACTCTATGTCGAAGATGATGAAAGTTTAAGTTTTGTAACTAAAGATAATCTGGAGTTGCAAGGATTCAAGGTGACACATTGCGCAGATGGTACAGCAGCAATGGAACGAGTGAAGAATCATGGATACGATCTTTGTATTTTAGATGTAATGCTACCAGATGTAGATGGATTTGCGATCGCAAAGGAGATTAGAAAATTTGATAAACAAGTGCCTATACTTTTTCTTACTGCACGGTCCTTGAAAGAAGATAAAATACATGGATTACGATTGGGCGCAGATGATTATATCACCAAGCCTTTTAGTATAGAAGAATTAATTTTGAAGGTTCAAATATTCTTAAAAAGGAGAAATATCGCGGGAAATACAGATAAGCAATCAACGGAGTTTAATATTGGAAAATACCTTTTTGATTATAAAAATTTAGAGTTGCAAATTGCAGACGGCGCTAAAAAACTCACTCAAAAAGAAGCTGATCTTCTCCGTTTTTTCATCCGGAATAAAAATGAAGTAATCAAGCGATCAGATATTCTTGAAACATTGTGGGGAGAGGATGATTATTTTATGGGACGATCTCTTGATGTGTTTATTTCAAGACTCCGTAAGTATCTTAAACAAGATGAATCCCTCAAAATTGAAAATATTCATGGTGTTGGTTTTCGATTGAAGACAGGGTAGGTTAGGTGGTCAGGTGGTCAGGTAAGTCAGGTGGTCAGGTAGTCAGAAAGCCAGATCTTTTTTATATTCTGACCTTCTGACCTTCTGACCTTCTGACCTTCTGACCTTCTGACCTTCTGACCTTCTGACCTTCTGACGCTCTAATTACTCTAAAATGACCTTTTTCTTCTTAGGATATTTCACGGTATATTTGAAGTTCAGTTTTTTAGTACTTTTGGGTTTTAGTTCGAACTTCCACGTTAATTTTCCAGTATCTTCATCAAATTCAGCGGCTTCATAAGATTTCTCAACTTCGATCTCTTCTGTTATTGGAATGGGGATTTGATCTTCAACGACAATATTGATCGGCAGCTTTTTCTTATTGCGTATTTCGATATCCCAAGCTCTGGTATCTATTCGTTTCTTTGTCAGAAATTTCTTTTTGGTGTTTTCCTTTTGTTTCGTTCGTTTGACTACAATATTTTTATCTCGACCTAGTGATAAGTCTAAGGTGTCTTCTACGCTATAAACATCCAGATAAGATTTCCCCAAATAAGTACCTTCAAAAAATAAATTAGCTTCTCCATTAAGCAAATTGAGGGCTTCCCAACCTGTGACTTGTGCGGTAAGAAAAGCATCAAGGTCGAGTTTTGGCGCACAGAAGTATTCATAATATGCAGGTAATTCATGCTCTTTAATTTGTACAACATATTGCTTTCCATCTGATGGAACATTATAGGGAATATCAATTTTAAAGGATACCGTTGTTGCTTTTTCAACCTCTTGAACAGGCACGGGTTGGGTAGGCGCAAAACTTTTTTGCTTTGTTTTATCTTTGCGCTTTCTTTTCTTAGAAAAAATACCAGGAGCTCGCCCACCGAAGCCAGTTACAACTACTTCATCAAGGTGTACAGCTGATTCACTCAAAACGAGATTCATGGTATTAGAATTAATGGCTGTTTCTAATGAATTATACCCTATATAAGAAACGATAATTGACTTCGCATAATCTGGAACATCCAAAACGTACCTTCCGTCGAAATCAGTAACTGTGCCGATTGTAGAGCCTTTGATCAAGACATTTACAAATGGCAAAGGTTCTCCGGTTTCATCCGTAATAAGTCCTTGAACTTGTCGAACATTACCATTATAAACACCACTATAAGCACCAGCATTATATTTCTTATTTCCTGCATAAGCATAGGTCTGATTATAAAAGTTTAATTTCCAGGGATTTAAAACTGGTTTTACTCCAGACTGAGAAGGATCACCAGTGGATAAGGTAAGTAGTACATCATCCCAAGATTCTCCAGAAGTTTGATAAACATTGGCTTTATAAGAAAGTTGTACCGGGCTTTTTACATCCTTTACTCGAAGATCATAGTGTGGTGTCCAACCGGCACTTTTGACAAGGTAGCTAATCAGAAATTTTCCAGACGTCGCTTTTTTTGAGTGAATAGCTAGTATCACTTCCGTTGTATTTGAGCGTTCTCTATAATTAAGTTCTGAAAGTTGAGACTGAATTGTAGTGATCTTCTTCTGAAGGGATTTGATTTCTCTAGAAATACTTAATTTCTCTAAACGAATCTCCTTAAGACGAGTACGGTAAAACTCAGCAGTTGCCTGAAGTTGGTCTATATCAATACGCGTTTGTTGGCCGCCTAATGTTTTATTGCTTAAAATGAGGGATTCTTCTTCATTTAAAACCAATAAAATGGTGTTTTCATCTTCTATTTGGTCTTGTAGTTTTAATTGATCTTCATTTAGTTTTTCGATTTCTTCTATCTTGATAGGTGCTTCAAAATAGTTTAGATGATGGCTGACTGAAAGCACTGTGAAATCACCATCAGCTTTGACTTGAATGCTGTTTTTGTCAATCGCTGGGGAAATACCAATGAACTTGATAATAGAATTGCCTTCAGGGATACTGGCTTTGGCTTCTCTACTCACCTGCGCACCTTTTTTAAAGACGGTGACCATTTTGATAGTAGACTTGACTTCTTTAGGTTTATCTTCTGCAAATACCTGTATAGAAAAACAGAGGCATAGTAAACATAGGATGAGATGCTTCATAACTGAACATTTTAAAAATTAAAAAATGATATTTTAAAGGGGTTCAGTTATTAGATGTAGAAAAGAACAGGATTACATAAATGAAAGATAGAAAATATGAAATGACTTATATTAATTTTGCCCCGTCACTTACTTAACAATATGAGGGACATCTTCCAACTTCCAGTCAATTACTAAACCCTGAGCTAGTCGACGAGCAATAGAATCGCCATATAAAAACTCAGTAAGGTATAGAGCAGCTTCAAAAGATTTGACTCCACCTGCAGAAGTGATATACTTCCCATCATGTACAAAGAGTACATCTTCATGTACTTTTAGATTCGGAAACATTTTTCGGTATGCAGGAATGTCGCTAGGAAAAGTAGTCGACTCAATATTATCCAATAAACCAGCTTTCGCTAAAACAAATGCGCCATCACAATGTGACGTGATAAATGTAGCATCCTTTGCAATTCTTTTGACAAAGTTCAACATATTTATATCATCAAGATCTGAATCCAGGTGATGCTCAGCACTAGGGATGACTAAAATGTCTATATGAGGAAGGCTATCTTTTAAGTAATTGAAATCAGGCAATAATCGAATGCCTTCAAATGAGGTAATAGGTTCTAAAGTATTGGCTACCATAAAAGTATTCATAGCCTTAATTCCTTTTCTAAAGATGGTATGCTGAAAAATATCATAAGGCGCAGTGAGTTCCGTATTATACACGCCATCCATGATTAGAAAAGCAACATTATAACGATTAGGCTCAAGAACTATATTTCGAGGAACCTTAGAAGAAACCGCTTGCTCCTTACCAGCTTGTTCTGTACAAGCAGACAAAAACATCCCCAATCCTAAAAAACAAAAAAACGAAATAAACCTCATAATCAATACTTTGATAATTAAAAACTAAACCCCTCTAGATATCCACTTGCCCGAAGGGCACTATCCCTTTCTCCGAAGGAGAACCATCATTTTCTCCGAAGGAGAACTACCTCTTTCACCAAAGGTGACCTATCACTTTCACCAAAGGTGAACCATCACTTTCAAATTAAAAAAAAATCACCCCTCAATCCGAATCCCCATAGACCGCATCAACTGAGTCGCATTAAAACTTTTACTCACGCCCGGTTTAATTTTATAATCAAAAAATAGCTTATCATCTTTGACCTCTACTTCAATACATAGATTCTCTACTGTACCATTAGATTCAGCTTCAAGAGCGGCAAGTTCCAGATCGTGCGTAGCAATAATTCCAGAGCCTTTACTCTTAATCAATTGGCGAATTAAAGCTTTCGAACCAGTATGTCGATCTTTTGAGTTAGTACCTTTTAATATCTCATCTAATAAAAAGAATATATCAGAATCGGAATTTTGCCGATCTTCTACTTCTTCAATAATGAATTTTAAACGTTTTAGCTCAGCATAAAAAGATGAAGTACTTTCATGTAATGCATCCTGCGTACGCATACTTGTGAAAACACGTGTCAATGGCAACTCAAATTTTTTAGCACAGACAGGAGATCCAGCCATTGCCAATACAATATTCAAACCGACTGTTCGCAAAAATGTACTTTTGCCAGCCATATTAGAACCAGTAACTAATTTTATATGGGCTTGCGTAGGCATTTTAAGATCATTACAGATTCGATCCGTTCTAGAGATTAGAGGATGTCCTAATTCAATACCAGTAAGCTTAGAGTTTTCATTAATCGTAGGGAAAATCCAATCAGGATTATTATAATATAAATTTCCAAAACTATTTAGTGCTTCAAATTCTTGTAATCCTTCAAACCAGTCTTGGAGGCTACCACTTTGTTCTGCTTTCCATTTCTCCAGTGCTTTTATCCAAATTAAATCCCAATGAGCGAATAGGTTTAAAACAATAGCAAATGCATTATAACGAACATTAAGTTGTGAAATAATATAAGACAACCTACGGATAGAGCGCGCGGCCCTTTTCTCATTTTTAAAAAATAAGGATTTCAATGCAGTCAACTTTGGGCTATCAAAAGATTCTGCTTCAATATGACCAATCATCTTAGAATAATAGGCTAGGGTTTTTTCAGCATTCGAAGTTTGAGCATGAGTATCTGAAACTTGACTTAAAGTCTTTTTTATAATATAGGCAGCAGGGATAAGAAAGAGTAAAAATACTTGCCACGAGAAATAATAGAAAGTGATGATCGCTCCAGCAGTAATAATCAAAGGAGAGAGAATAGGCGCTAGTGAATATAATTTGTTATTTGAAACAAAAGGCTTTTCCTTCATCCATGATTCGAGGGATCGAATATGCTCCAATTTATCTTCGGTATGCATGCCTTTTGCTTGAAAATGATGCCGCCAATCCGTTTTGTTTTTTAATTCTATAATAGCAGAATGTCTATCTGAGATTTCTTGCTTAGACACTTCTATGGATAAATATTTAGCTAAACGTATTTTCCCAATAGCAGTAGAGGTACGATTTATATATTGAAAAAATGAATGCCCTCCAAAAATATCGAGGTCAACAGTATAAGAATGAGATGGATCAATAAATTCTTTGCCATCTTCAAAAACTGAATAGTCATTATTGATACATTTTAGCTCATTTTCATTGACAGTAGAGAGCGCTTCAAAATGTAGTTGTTCTTCATGAATCGCTTGATGCCAAAAAACAAACCTAGAAAAAGCAACTAAAGCAATCACTATGATCATTATTATTCCCCACCAAGGGATGATCGTTCCAATAAAGGCGATTAGAATTAATCCTCCAATAAATGTAATTAGACGGATAATTGAAAAGCGATTATACTTGGCTTTTAGAAAAGTCGATCGTTCTGTAAACTCCTGAACCCTTTCTTTGTAAAAATGTTGTAAATCCATTGGCGCAAAGGTAATATAAGAATAGTGAAATATTAACGAATGATCTAGTAGAAAAACATTAAATTAGCCTTTTATAAATAGCCGTAATGATATGTTTTAAACGAGCTATGGAGTAATTATAGATTTGATGAATAACAAAAATCTCAATCAAAGAATCATTTTTGGCTTAAAAGTGAAGCAATTTAGACAGGAACGAGGTCTGTCTTTTTCTGATTTGGCTGCTCAGACGGGAATGTCTATTTCATATCTGAATGAGATAGAAAAAGGGAAAAAATTCCCAAAAGCGGATAAAGTAAAAGCGCTAGCAGATACCTTAGGCATCGAAAATACTGAATTAATCTCTACTGAATTGTCAGGTACATTTGCTCCTGTAGGAGAATTGCTTCGATCCAATTTTCTGAATGAATTACCGCTGGATTTATTTGGTATAGAACTTTCTAAGGTTGTTGAGATTATTGCTAATGCCCCTGTAAGGGTTGGCGCTTTTATTTCAACATTGGTGGAGATCTCCAGAAATTATGCATTAGGAGAGGAAAATTTTTACCATAGTGCTTTACGTGCATATACAGAATTACACTACAATTATTTTGAAGATATTGAACAGGCAGCAAATATTTTTATAGAAGAGAATAATATATCTAAGGGAAAAGCGGTCAATGCATCTACTTTAGAAAAGGTGTTAAAGACAAAATACAAGTATGAAATTATTGAAGGAGGCTTAGATGCTTATCCAGAAATGAAGAATTTCCGGTCAGTTTATATAGAGAAAAGAAAGCAATTATTATTGAATAGTGAGCTGACAGAAATTCAACGAATTTTTCAATATGGAAAAGAATTAGCTTACAATTGCCTTAGGCTTAAAGACCGATCTGCTACTTCTTCTATGTTGAAAATTAATTCTTTTGACGAGATATTAAACCATTTCAAAGCAGCTTATTTCTCTGTAGCCATTTTGATCAGTAGAGATGAATTTATAATGGATTTGCAATCCTTTTTTCAAAAGAAAAAATGGGAAGGAGAGTTATTCCTTAATTTGATGAGGAAATACAATGCTTCATCAGAAATGTTATTTAATCGTCTAACTAATGTACTTCCCTGGAAATTTGGAATACATAAGATGTTTTTCATGCGTGTGTTTCACGACACTGAAAAAGATCGTTTTCAAATGGATAAAGAGCTTCATTTTGATCGACAACATCAGCCTCATGGGAATGGTTTATTTGAAAAATATTGTAGAAGGTGGCTCTCTCTTTCTTTATTGAAAGATCTAGATGCAATCCAACAGAGTGGAAAATATGTAGATACTATAGTTGGTACTCAACGATCACAATATTTTGGAACAGAAGATGAATATTTTGCTTTGACACTTGCTCGACCAGGCAATCCTGGATCTGGTATAAATGTCTCAGTGACTATAGGTATTTTGATTGATGAAGACTTGCCAGAAAAAATTCACTTTCTGAATGATCCTTCGATTAATTCAAGAATTGTGAATAATACTTGTCAACGTTGTCCCATTCAAGATTGTAAAGATCGAGCTGCAAGTGCTTCAATAATAGAGAAGCGTGAACAAAGAAGAAAAATAAACGAAACATTAAATATAATTACAGGAAAAAAATGAAGAGTTTATAAAACTCTTCATTTGAAAAACAAGCAATTATGAAAAAGATGAAATATCTATTTTTAATTATTTCAATTAGTTTATCTGGAAACCTTTTTGCACAACAAGCAATAAGTTTAGAAGATATATGGCTGGACTTTAAGTTTTTTGCAAAGTCAGTTCCCGGATTTAATTTTCAAAATGATGGTAAGCATTATACACGATTGGAAGGTAATCGGATTCAACAATATGATTTGACGACAGGAAAACCGACTAAAGTTATTTTTGATGGAACAGAGAAAGAGGTTATAGAATATTATGTGGAGAAAACTGAAATATTGAATCTTAAAGGAGCAACGATTACTCAAGAAAAAGTGCCGCTAAAGATTGGGAGTTACCGTTTTAGTAAAGATGAATCTAAAATATTAATCAATACAAAAGTTGAAGCTATTTATCGAAGATCTTCGAAATCACACGCCTATGTATTGGATATGAAAAGTGGAAAACTCACCAATGTATCTACCAAAGGCAAGCAAATGTATACAAGTTTTTCTCCGATGGCTGATAAAGTAGCCTATGTGCGGGATAATGATCTTTATTATAAAAACCTTAAAGATCAAAAAGAAATTAGAATTACTACCGACGGAAAATTTAATGAGATTATTAATGGATCAGCGGATTGGGTTTATGAAGAAGAGTTTTCTATGTCAAAATCTTTTAAATGGTCTCCAGATGGAACTAAGCTGGCATTCCTCAGATTTGATGAACGAAATGTGAAAGAGTTTACGATGCAGATGTATCACAATGAGAGCTATCCGGAGAATGAAACATTCAAATATCCAAAAGTTGGAGCAGACAATGCAATAGTATCGGTACATATCTATGATTTAGGAAAAGGAAAAGTTGCTAAAGTTAAAACTGGTGAGGCAGAATACTTCCCCCGATTGTTCTGGACGAATAGCTCTGACCAGTTAGTTGTTTTTAAAATGAACCGCCATCAAAATGAATTAGAGCTTTTGATAACAGATACGAAGACAGGAAATACTTCTACTTTACTCAAAGAAACTAATAAATACTATATCGATATACATGATAATCTTACCTTCTTAGAAGATGGAGAACACTTTCTTTGGACAAGTGAAATGGACGGCTATAATCATATCTATCTTTATGATATGAAAGGTCAGATGAAAACCCAATTGACAAAAGGAGATTATGAGGTGACCAATTTTTATGGTTATGATGAAAAAAACAAACTCGTTTTTTACCAGGCAGCGGAAATATCTCCAATGGAACGACAAATCTATTGTATAGATATAAAAGGCAAAAAGAAAAAAGAAGTGGCTACTTTATCAGGGACTAATCGAGCTCAATTTAGTAGTACTTTTGATTATTATGTAAATACACATTCTACGGCAAACACCCCAGCCTCTTATACCGTTTATAATCGAAAAGGAAAAGCATTAAGAGTAATAGAAGACAATCAAGGAATCAAAGCACTTCAAAAAGAACATGGTACTACGGCAGTTGAATTTTTTGATTTTAAAACTAGTGAAAATGTAAACCTGAATGGGTATATGATTAAACCGCCTAATTTTGACTCAAGGAAAACCTATCCAGTTTTTATGTATGTTTATGGTGGGCCAGGTAGCCAGACAGTGAATGATGCTTTTGGTAGTTTTAATTATTGGTGGTTTCAGATGTTAGCTCAAAAAGGGTTTATTGTGGTAAGTGTTGATAATCGAGGAACTGGAGGAAGAGGAGAAGAATTTAAAAAAATGACTTATCTCCAGTTAGGGAAATACGAAACAATAGATCAAATCGAAGCAGCTAAATACCTAGGAGGCCTGCCATATGTTGATAAGGATCGTATTGGTATTTTTGGATGGAGCTATGGTGGTTATATGTCCTCACTTTGCTTATTTAAAGGCGCAGATGTTTTCAAATCTGCTATTGCTGTTGCTCCCGTTACGAATTGGAAATGGTATGATTCCGTTTATACAGAACGATACATGAGAACTGAAGAAGATAATCCGGAAGGCTATCAAGATAATTCTCCGGTTAATTTTACGGATTTAATGGAAGGAGATTACCTACTGGTTCATGGTCTAGGCGATGATAATGTCCATTTTCAAAATACAGTAGAAATGACGAATGCATTGATTAAATCAGGCAAACAATTTGATACTTATTTTTACCCAAACCGGAATCATGGTATATTTGGCGGTAATACAAGACACCATCTCTATGTAAAAATGACAAACTTCCTTATTGAAAACCTTAAGGAAACTAAAGGTTCTGAAAGCATGAAGAGACCTTAGAGGAGGTTGAAAGTTCACGTATAAAATTTAAACAGGTGCTTAGCCCAACTATTTAAAATAATAATTATGATAATAACAACAATTGACAAAATCCCAGGTAGAGAAATAGTAGAAGCTATTGATATAGCAAGAGGCAGTACCGTTAGAGCTCGAAATATCGGGAGAGACTTTTTCGCAGGATTGAAAAACTTAGTAGGCGGAGAAATATCCGAATACACAAAATTACTGGCTGATGCTAGAGAGCAAGCGCTTCAAAGGATGATAGCAGATGCTGAATCTATTGGTGCTGATGCCGTAATCAATGTAAGATTTACTACAGCAATGGTTATGCAAGGCTGTTCAGAAATCTTGGCTTATGGCACTGCTGTAAAGTTATCTTAATAAGACATAAAATTGCAAGACATGGAATTTTTTTGGATTATTGGTGTTTTACAGGTGTTATTTTGGGTAATCATCATCTTAGCTTTAATTTACTTTGTATTTAAAAGAATTGAAGATAAGAAAAGAGAGAATTTCGAGGACAGAGACAATTAATGATATCCCTAAAGGCTTTAATTTTGGAAGCCAGATTAGCCAAAGCATTAAGCACTGAATAAAAGAGATTTGTAATATTATGAAAAAGGATAAGTCGAATAGAGGAATTAATATAGTCAATAGAAAAGCTTCTTTTGAATATAATTTTCTCAACGAATATGAAGCCGGAATTCTGTTGACAGGAACAGAAATCAAATCAATCCGTGAGGGGAACGCCAATCTCAAAGAAGCCTATTGTGCGTTCAAAAATGGAGAGTTATTTGTCCGGAATATGTTTATAGCAGAATATAAATACGGTACTCATAATAATCATGAACCTAAACGAGTTCGAAAATTACTACTCAAAAAAATCGAACTTAAAAAACTCCACCGTAAAGTTCAGGAAAAAGGCCTCACTATCGTTCCTTACAAAATGTTGATTTCCGAAAGAGGTTTTGCAAAACTTACCATTATGCTCGCTCAAGGTAAAAAATCCTATGATAAGCGCCAATCTATTAAGGAACGAGATAATAAACGAGATTTAGACAGAATAAAGAAAGCACATCGCTGATTATTTTATCAAGCTATTCATAATCGCTGTTTTGTAAATTTCCTACTCCTCATCCACACCGCCTCAAGCCAAAAATGAATGATAGTGTTTTAAGATACGAAGACTCAACAGTTCATTATCTCCGATTTGGATATGGGGATCAGTTACTCATTGCTTTTCATGGCTATGGAAATCGAGCGGATATATTTTTGAAATTAAAAGAAAGTCTAAAAGAGAGGTATACAATTTATAGCTTAGACTTGCCCTTTCATGGTGCTACGAAATGGAACAAAAATCAATTTGACCGGAAAGATATAAACGCTATTATTAAACTAATATTAGAAAAAGAAGGGAAAGCACGGTTTGATTTAATGGGGTTTAGCATGGGAGGACGCTTAGTACTTAAATTACTTCATGATTGGGTTTCGAAAGTCGATAAAGTGTACTTAATCGCAACAGATGGCCTCAAGACAAAAGGGATGTTCAATGCCAATCTTGTTCCTAATTGCATAAAGACTTTTCTAAAATACACGCTTCAAAAACCAAAATGGTTTATTTATTTAGCCAAGCAATTTTATCATTGGAAATGGATTGATCATTTCTTGTATCGGTTTGTAAATTATCATTTTCAAACAAATGAAAGACGAGAACGCATATTTAATACCTGGCGATCACTAAGTCATTTTTTAATTTACCCTAAACGTTTAAGGTCTCTTTTAAAGAAATATCCCATTCCTATCAAGATGTATTTTGGGACTAAGGATCAAATTATTCCTAGTTCCTCAGGACTGATTTTATCTCAAGGGATGCAGAATATTGACCTTCACGAAATAGAAGAAGGGCATTTTCTTATTGGTCCGAAACTTAATGCTTTATTAAAAAAACAACTTCAGCTATAAAGGATAAAAATTCAAACTTGGAATTAAGGGAAATACATATAGCAATTCTCCAACTCATACATGATTCAAGCAATCATTGTATAAAGAAAAGTGATTTAGTAAAACATCAAACTGAGTTTCCAAATTTTACACTTAGGCTTGAGGAATTATTAAATGGAGATTTCATTGAATTCGAATTACATGAAAACACTTATTATTTAGCCTATGAGGGATTTGAGGTTATTGAAAAATTGAAGGAGGAGAAAACGTCAAATATGGATGTACAGAAATCTGCTTTAGATGAATACCAGGCCATCTTGAACACTTTTGGTGGAGTAAAAAGATTTCAAAGATTAACGATTTTAGCTATTGTCGTTTTTGGACTATTTGGAACCTTACTTTTATATATGGATTCTAATTTAGTAGAATCTAAGAAGCAAATTCCACAAGAGTCGATAAATAAAGAAGCGCTTAGCAAACTTGGGGTTCAATTGGAAGGATTAATAGACTCGATTAAAAATTCCAAAAATAGAGTTCTAAGACCTACATTCCAATCAATTATTGATTCCGCAAATATAAAAGGAGCAATCTTAATCTATAATTTGCAAGAAGACCTATATTTTTCAAATGATTTTAAGTGGAGTGAAAGCGGGAAACTACCGGCATCAACATTCAAAATTGTTAATTCAATAATTGCTCTTGAAACGGGGGTAGTTGAAAGTGAACGTAAGGTGTTCAAATGGGATGGGGAGAAAAGAGCTTTAAAAAATTGGGAACAAGACTTAATGCTTAGAGACGCATTCCATTTTTCATGTGTTCCATGTTATCAAGAAATAGCAAGAGAGATCGGTGCAAATCAAATGCTCAAATACTTAGATGTATTAAATTATGGAGAGATGAAAGTTGACTCCAATAATATTGATATTTTCTGGCTTGAAGGCGATTCACGAATTAGTCAATTTCAACAAATCGATTTTTTAAAACGTTTTTATCAATCTGAATTACCCATTTCTGAAAGGACTGAAAAAATAATGAAGAATCTAATGGTTGTTGAAGAAAATGATGATTTTAGATTATTGGGCAAAACAGGATGGTCAATAAGAAATGGAAATAATAATGGGTGGTTTGTCGGTTACATTGAATCTAATAACAATGCTTATTTCTTTGCTACGAATATAGTACCCACGAAAGGGTTTAATATGAAATTATTTCCAATGATTAGAAAGGCGATAACGTACAAAGCATTTCAACAAATGAAGATAATTCAAGAAGGTAGATCAAAATAAAAAAGCCGACAAAAATGAATTTGCCGACTTAAGTAAATGAGTTTCATACGTTTATTTCTTCAGTTTATTTCTTTTTTTCTTAAGGGTCACTTTTGCACCCGTCAAGATCGAAATCGAATTGATTTGGTCACTTTGAGGACCAAGGCCTTTAGAAAACTGTTGCATATAACTAGGCTGTAAGAATATACTCATACGAGGTGTGAAATACCGTTCTATCCCAAAACCAAAATTGGCAGTAAGGAAAGTATTGTCTAATAGTCTTCCACCTTCAAGAATTCCATTATAAGAAGTCTTATTTAAATCATTCTGAAATTCATCAGGAATTCTAGGATTTACAAAATTTCTTGAAGCATCAGACTCACCTACATCTTGAGTAGTAAAATTATAAAAGGTTTCAACAGCTAAATTTAAAGTCGCTCCAGAGAAAGCATAGACATTCCATTTCTTCTTCTCAAAGAAGTTATACTTTAGGTTCAATGGTAATCGGATAAGATCCAATTCTGCTCCATCGAAACCTTGTTGAACATAGCCACCTTCAGCGAAACTTCCTTTTATTTCAAAAATATTTCTAGAGTTATAATTTACTGCGGAGTATAAAGCTCCCGTTTCTATTTCCCATTTGTTATACCTAAAACCTAAAGTAAATCCACCACTATAACCAAGGGCAAATTGATTAAAAGATTCTAACTGGCGGGTTGGATTCGCAGAGGTCATCACATAATTAGCATCTGGTCCCAGTGCCATTCCAATTCTTATCTTAATAGGTTTTTTTAAATCAGAAAATATAGGACTACTATTTAATTCCCCAAGATCAGGCTTCAAAAGTTTATCTGCTTTTTTTAATAGGATTGGATTTAATAAATCGGTGTTAACCAAAGCTTCTTGAACTGAAGGGTTTTGATTCACAATTGATTTTGAGATAGCCGTATTATCAGTAAGGTCACTGCTTGGTTCTTTAGAAACATCAATAGTATTTTTTTGATTCTCTGAAAGAATATTAGTAGGGACAGGAGTCGTTACATTATTTATTTGCGCAACTGTATTCTTGTAAGGAGTATTGACCTTATTAGTACCTTGAGTATTTTGTAGTTCAGTATTAGCGTAATCATACGAACCATTAGGAGGATCAATTATAGAATTGATGACAACAAGGTCAGTAAAATTCGTTTTTGAAGATAATTCACTTTTATTTATATCAAAGGTATTACTACTGTTTGCTATATCTCGATGTATTACTTTTTTGATAGGTAAAAACTGAAATAGCGTAAAAATAAAAAGTAAAACCAAAGCAACTTCTAGGACTTTGTATTTCATTAATCTTCGCCTTAATGCAAAAGGATCTGCTAATTTCTCTTTCATTAAGTCCCAATGCTCTGGATTATAATCTACACTAAGGTTATGTAAATTATCGAAAGCCATACCATCAAGATATACGTCCTCAAGATCCGGGCTAAGATTGACATCTTCCTCGATCATCTGTTCCATTTGATCCCAATCCATCGGCTTATATTCAGCCTCATAGTTTTCCAACGCTTTTTTAATTTCCTTGTCAAAACTATTTTCCATGTTCAATGTAATTTTTAGCAAGAATGCCTTTAAGCTTCAATCTTGCTTTCACTAAATTCGATCGTGATGTACTTTCGGTGATACCTAGTTGTGTTGCAATTTCTTTATGCGAAAAACCTTCAATAACATATAAATTAAATACTGTTCGATAAGCTGGTGAAAGTGTTTGAACAGCAATAAGAATTTCTCTTTCGCTACATTGACTTATCGCATCAGCATCAGTTCCACTGAGGTCGAAAGCTTGTTCGATATCTTCAGTTCGACGTCTGATGTTTTTACGATAAAAATCAATAGATGTATTGACCATTATACGGCGTATCCAAGCTGAAATGGAGGTTCCTGGTTGATATTTGGAAATATTGTTGAAAACTTTAAGAAATCCATCATGCAAAATATCCAGCGCATCTTCACGATTGTTGCTATAACGAAGGCATACCCCCATCATCTTGCTATAGTGGGTCTCATATAGCTGTTTTTGCGCCCAGCGCTCCTTGTTTACACAAGCCGTTATAAAATCTTTTTCTTCGTGTTGCAACTTTAATGCGATATCCATGACAAACGATTATTAAAGTTAGCCCAAATTACCATGTTTTCCAACCTAAAAGCCTTAAGGCTTTTCAAGTTTAACGCTTTATTAAACTAAACGGTCAAACAAGCCTTAATGCTGCTCTGGAATTTGGGAGAATTCCAATATATATGAAAGAGGTTTAGTAGTAGTATACCATGAAAACGAAAATTTGCTTAAAAAAATATGGCTTAACTTCAATTTAACAGCGAAATAAAGGATTCAATTGATTAAAATAGGGATCAAGCATGATTAATATATCAGTTAAACAAGCTATTTTAGCACTTTAAAACAAATAAGAAATGGAAGAACAAGAAAAAGGAAAAATTGCAATAAGCGAGACAGATAAACTTACTCAATACATGAATGATTTTATGGATTGGTCAGTCGCTTTTGCACCAAAGCTAGGTTTAGCAATCCTCATTATATTTGTTGGTTTTTGGTTAATTAAAAGAGTGAATAAGGTTTTTAATTTTACCCTTCAGAAAGCGCAAATGGCTCCTGAAGTCATTTCTTTTCTTAGTTCTTTGACCAATATGGCCCTTAAAATAGGGATACTGCTAATAGCAGGTGGAATTATTGGTATTGAAATGACCTCACTTGTTGGAATCATCGCTGCGGTTGGTTTTGCAGTTGGTATGGCACTACAGGGTAGTTTGGGGAATTTTGCTGCGGGGATTATGGTAATGGTTTTTAAACCTTATAAAGTAGGTGATTGGGTAGAAGTAAGTGAAAAGTTTGGACGGGTGGAAAGCATTCAAATTTTCAATACTGCTGTTGTAACACCAGGTATGAAAACGCATATAATACCAAATGGACAAGTTGTAGAAGGAGTAATTACCAACTTTTCCTCAAAAGGACATATTCGTATTGAATTGTCGGTTACAATGCCATATGAAGAAAGTTTCCCTAAAGTAAGGCAGGTGATTTTAGATGCTTTAAATGAGATACCTGATGTTATGAAAGAACCAGTTCCTTTAGTCGGAATAGAAAGCTACGATAGCCATAATGTCATCATAGCCGTTCGACCTTTTATCAAACCTGATGACTATTGGGATGTTACTTTCGAAGTAAATAGTAAAATTAAAGAGGCATTTAGTAGAGCGGGGATTAGAGTAGCTTATTCTGAGGGAGTAGAACTAGGGCCAATTGGAGCGTAAAATGCAAAACAAAAAATAAATTAAATAAAACAAAAAGTTTATATTTTTACTTACCTTTGATCAATATTGCTCAAAAATAGCTGCGAATATCAAGAAATAGATGTTTTGAATAAATCAATACTAAATTGAAGCTTTTTGAGTAATTTTGCCCTTGATTTTTAAAAAAACTATACTGAATAAGAGTTGTTTAAAATTTCATGATTGAGCGAAAATGAGCAAGTTTTGTTCTGAATGAGACATGTTGTGTAGCCGATTAATGGATTTTTTAACAAACTCTAAGGTGAAAAGTATTAAGTATGAGTAAAGACAAGAATGGAGAAGTTTCCAAAAATGGACAATCTGATGATAATGTGATCACATTATCTGGAATGTATAAAGAATACTTTCTGGATTATGCTTCCTATGTTATCTTGGAAAGAGCTGTACCTTCTGTTGAAGATGGTTTGAAACCTGTACAAAGACGGATATTACATGCCATGAAGGAAATGGATGATGGTCGATTCCATAAAGTGGCGAATATCATTGGACAAACAATGCAATATCACCCACATGGTGATGCAGCAATTGGTGATGCT
Source organism: Saprospiraceae bacterium (assembly GCA_965277415.1). GTDB lineage: Bacteria > Bacteroidota > Bacteroidia > Chitinophagales > Saprospiraceae > JAHDHW01. The sequence continues at coordinate 117,403 of CBDICS010000109.1, read as the reverse complement.
TTAGTGAACCTTGGTCAGAAAGATTTATTGATAGATTGTCAGGGAAACTGGGGCGATAATCGAACAGGGGATAGAGCTGCTGCGCCGAGGTATATAGAAGCTCGTTTGACAAAGTTTGCTCTAGATGTAGCATTTAATAATCAAACTACAGAATGGCAGGTCTCTTATGATGGACGAAAGAAAGAACCGATTAATTTGCCAATGAAATTCCCAATGCTTTTAGCTCAGGGAGCAGATGGTATCGCTGTTGGTTTATCTACTAAAATACTTCCGCATAATTTTGTGGAACTAATAAAAGCGTCTATTAAAATCCTGGAAGAGAAATATGTTCAAATATATCCGGATTTCCAAAGTGGTGGCTCTATTGATGTGAGTGATTATAATAGTGGGAAAAGAGGAGGGAAAGTTCGCATTCGTTCAAAAATTGAAAAAGTTGATAAGAATACGCTTGCTATTAGAGAATTGCCTTATGCCGTAACGACAAGTTCTTTGATTGAAAGTATTATAAAAGCGAATGACAAAGGAAAAATCAAGATTAAAAAAGTCGTAGATAATACGGCTCAACATGTAGAGGTATTAATTGATTTGGCGACAGGCGTTTCTCCTGATGTGACGATTGATGCACTGTATGCATTTACTAATTGTGAAGTTTCTATCTCTCCCAATGCTTGTGTAATCATTGAGGATAAACCTCATTTTATTAAAGTAACAGAGCTCCTTAAAACATGTACAAATCTAACGAAGACCTTGCTTCGGATGGAATTGGAAATTCGAAAAGGGGAGTTGGAAGAGAAGTTACTTTTCTCTAGCCTTGAAAAAATATTTATAGAGAAAAAGGTCTATCGAGAAATTGAGGAATGTGAAACTTGGGAAGCGGTAATTAAAACGATTGACACGGAGTTGGCGAAATATATAGCTACCCCTAAGGATAAACCTAAGAAGTCAGATAAAAGGCTTAACCTTTATCGAGATATTACTGAAGATGATATTGTTCGCCTTACAGAGATTAAGATTAAGCGAATTTCAAAATTCAATACCTTCAAAGCAGATGAGCTAATTGCTAAGTTGGAAGAAGAATTGAAACAGGTGAAGCATGATTTGAAATATCTAACTGAGTATGCTATTTCATATTTTGAAGACCTTTTGAAAAAGTATGGAAAGGGTAAAGAACGTAGAACTAAAATTGAAGAATTTGATAATATAGAAGTTCGACAGGTAGTACAGAATAATACTAAACTCTATGTTGATCGAAAAGGAGGCTTCATTGGTTCTGGTTTGAAAAAAGATGAATTTGTGTGCGATTGTTCCGATATTGATGATATTATAGTCTTTTGTAAAAACGGAATCTTTAAGGTCGTTCGGATGTCTGATAAGGTATTTATAGATAAAGACATTATCCATGTAGCGGTTTGGAAAAAAGGAGATGATCGTACGACTTATAATATGATTTACGTAGATGCAAAATCAGGTAAGTCAATGGCAAAGCGGTTTAATGTAACAGCAATTACGAGAGATAAAGCGTACCATTTAGGTAAAGGAACGAATACATCTAAAGTCCATTATTTTACATCAAATCCAAATGGTGAGTCAGAAACAGTTAATATCCAATTGACTCAAGGTTGCAAAGCTCATAAAAAAGTATTTGATTTTGACTTTGATTGGTTAGCTATAAAAGGTAGAGGATCTCAAGGAAATGTAGTGACCAAATACCCAGTAAGAAAAATAACGCAGTTGGCAGTCGGTAAGTCCTCCTTAGGAGCAATCAAGATATGGATGGATGAAGTCAGCGGAAAACTGAACATAGATGAAAGAGGTTTATTCCTTGGTGATTTTGATACGGGTAATAACTTGCTGATCGTTTATAAAGAGGGATCATATGAGGTCGCAGATTTGGATATGATGCGAAAATTCGAACCAAAAGATATCATTAGTATAGGGAAATTTGATGAACAAGCGGTTATTAGTGCTTTGTACTATGATGGTAATAAAGGTTGGTCGGTGATCAAACGTTTCCAAGTTGAAACGAATACAAACAATCAACGATTTCTTTTCATTACAGAACATAAGAGCTCCAGGTTGTTATTTGCATCAATCAAAGAAAATCCTAAAATTCATTACTTCACAAAAGACAAAAAAGAAAAAGTAGAATGGGAGCTTTTTCTTGGCGATTTTATAGAAGTAAAAGGTTGGAAATCTTTGGGTAATAAATTAAGTGATCAAAAAGTTCTTGGAGTCAAAGAAATTGAAATAGCTCCAGCAGATAAAAAGAAACTTTCCACAGGAGATAGTATCGAATTTGATATTGGAAAAGATCAAGGAAAATTATTTGAATAAAAATAGGTGACAGAATACAAGTGTATTCTATCACCTTTGAAGCTATTATTTAACTGCTTCAATGTTATAGTCTATAGCTTTATTACCTTTGAAGCAACCTTAGGCTGGCCATTTTCAAAAATGATTATAGTATTTAATCCTTTTGAAAGTTCACTTTGGTTTATTTGATATTCGTTTAGCCCATTTATCGCTTCTTTTTTGGTTTGATATACGAATTGACCTTGTGTATTTAAAATCTTTATTTCTATGCTTGAATTCGAAATAGCAGAATACTTTAAGGTAATATCCTGATAGCGTTCATTGACTAATGTTGGATAGACAAGCAAATCATTATCTAAAGCGCCAGCTATCTCTTGAGGTGTATCATAGATATTACCTTGAGAAGGCGGAGCTAAAAGACTCACTTGATCAGGATCATTATCGGTGAACATGAGATCTGTACAGTGGATGGGTTTTGATTCAGTTTTCCATTCCTTAACTTCTGAATATTTCGTTTCAGCAAAATAATAGGTTTCATAATTCTGATCCCAGAAATCTACACCTGAAGAATACCAATTAATCGGCTCATCTTCGGCGCAATCAGTAAACCCGTTTAATTCCGTTCTGATCAGTCCAATACTCCATACTCCATTGGCAAGATGATCTGTTTTGAGTACATAGTTTTCATGTGTTCCAGTAAAATCCTGAGCCATAAAGGTGCAAGTTTGATCCTGATCAGTATTGTACCGAAGATAACTTAAGGGAGCCGTACTTGGATCAAGGCGTAAAAAGGAAGGATTTCTTACACCATTTGGTTGACCTTCAATCCCATCATAAATAAAACATCCAAGATCATAAAAACCATGAGGATCTACATAAATTGAATTAGCATGGCTTTCATAAGCATTAGGAGAAGCATAAAGGCTCGCTCCACTTGGTGTTAGATCTGGATTTAAAGTCATGGTAGAAATAAAAGAAACCGTATTGTTTTGTACACCACCTGCACGCGTTCCAAAAGCCATTATAAACCCATCTTCATTTATATCCTGAATGATATGAGGATTGTGTTCATTGTCCCCAAGGCTAAGGTCATATTTCTTATAATCTCTTGAAATGTTACCATTGATATCAATACCAAAAGTAAAAAGATCAAGTGTTGGAAAACCAGTAGTGTAATAATCATGTTCTGTTCCAGCAATAATATAGCCTTCATATTCTTCATCATATACGATTGACGTAACGTAATCATATTTTGAATTGACAAGATTAGGATCATAGTATTGATTAGACCAAATTTGATCACCATTTGCATTTATTTTAATGGCATATATATGTCGAGGATAATTGGCTGTACCAACGATAATATAATTCTCTTGATTTTCAAATGTTCGAATGGCTAGAAATGCTTCACTAATAAAGAGGTCAGGATCACTATACCAACGAGACCAAATTAGATTGCCATTATTGTCGAGTCTATATACCCAACTACCATAACCTAAGTTTTTATCATCGCGGACACCAACAACTATGTAGCCATCATCGTCAGTTTGACAAATTCCATTGACACGATCATCCACATCTGGTAATCCAAACTGTTTTGACCATAAGACATTACCCTGATCATCTACTTTTACTACTCTTGCATCATAGACAGGGCTATTGGTATATTCCCGAATGGTATGTGCGGTTACAGTAGAACCATCTTTGTCAATGACCATACTTGATTGGCTACTATAGGTTTGATGATCTACAGTATAACTATTATTAAAAATTTGTGCGTCTAATATGTTTGCACTTGCAAAACAAATTAATAAAACAATAAATGTACTTTTCATAGAAATAATATTTTTGAATAAGGTTTATTAAAAATAAAGGATGAATACCGGTTTTCATTTTACACTTATAAAGGTATAGGGCTTCATCTGTCTAAACCATTACACTTTATTTCTATAATTCTAATAATAAAAAATCCCTCTCTATGAATTTAGAAAGGGATCATTAAGAATCTATTAATTAAGCAAACACGATTCTTGTTAAGGGGAGTAGCGTAAAGTGCGTTTTAAGAAATCAACTAGGTTCTTATTGTGCTTTTACTATTTTAATTAATTTACTCTGATTATCATATTCTATGAGAAAAGCATAGAAACCAGCTGTAAGGTGAGCCGAGTCAATTTTAAATTGATTATTTCCTGATTCGCCATATTTAATAATTTTTGATCCAACAGGTTTGCCTAACATGTCTATAAACTGGAAACTTACCCTGCTTGTCTCTGTCAAATTTAATTCTATAAACATTTTATCGTAAATTGGATTTTCGTAAATTAATGAAGAAATATTATTTTTATCTTTAGAGTTAAATTTTGATCGTGAAGCTGAATCACAAAAGCAAGTGGTAAGTGTAATATTCGCATTCTGAAAAATACTAATGTTCTCAATGTTTACCCTTATATTGTTATTGAAAACCAAATGGTATTTACCTGGATCGCCTGAGTTAATATTTGAAGGTGGAGTGGTAAAAAGATTCAAACTGCAATTCGTATTTAAATAAATATTTTCAGGAACTGAACTATGTTCATGGAGAATAAAGGCAGTTGCTTCATACCCGCTTGCGGTCATGTCATCAATAGTTAAAATGTATTTTGTAATGTCGCAATTAGAATCTGGCGTCCACTGAGATTGAACAAAGCCTAAAACAGGCCCCGAACTAGCAGGACTTGCATATTTGAGAAGCGGAATCGTCTCTGAATCTGGACAATTACAATCTTTTGCTTCATTAGGTAAGTGGATCATTACATCTTTATCAACAATAATAATTTGAGCTTTACTAACTTTTTCTGTATTACAAACACTGTTAAATAAGAAAAGGTGAAAATCAGCAGATAATTGATAAATAGCTTCTTCTTCCTCTGTTTGATTATAGTCAGATTCGCCAGAGTATAAATTCAATGATCGATATTCATAGAATTCTACTGCTTCATCTGGAGCTTCCCATGAAAATGTAATAAGATCGAAGGTGTACTCCGATATTGATACTTTTGGAGGAAAACAATCTTCACTATAATTATTCTCATTTATGGCAGAAGATAAGAAATCATTTAGATCGTCTGTAGAAATTTCAATTTGTTCTCCGTATGCTGTTTCAATGTAATCTAATACTTCAGGTAAAGTTTCTGGACTTAGAGAAAATGCAGTCTGAGCGTTTGCAAATGAGCATGATAATAGAATTAGAAAGCAACCGAGTGCCTTGATTTTAAAAGTGATCATTTTGTATGTTTTTTAAATAATAGATTCAAATGCTACTTGAAAACTTCAAATAACCTTTTAAAGTTGGAATATTATTTCTAAAAAAACCATTACAATTTTTCCGCATTTTTCTAGAGCCCTGTCTAAAGAAGTATACTATGAGTTTAACTTAATAATCTAAAATGCATTCAAGTAAATTAATTGAAGTCTTTAAGGTCTTTGAAAAAGAAGAATTGGAACAATTAGATTTGTTCATAAACTCTCCTTTCTTTGTTACGGAAAAAGAAGGCAAGCATATTCGTTTGCTCTTTAAATATTTGAATGATCTTTTTCCTGATTTTTGTAATGATAAGCTAATAAAAGACGTAGTATATCCTAAAGTATTTCCTAATGAAAAGAATGTAAAAGGGAAACTAGAAAAAGTGATGACTTTATTACTTCAGACAATTAAAAGATTTATTATACAATATTATGATAAAAGAACAGCAACTGATAATGCGATTACTTTAGCTCGATTTTATCGGCAAAAAAAATTAGATCATTATTTTGTTCGTACCTTAGACCAAACGCGGAAAAAACAACAAAACGAAAAACAAAGAGATAAGGAATATTTTTTTAACCAATATTTGGTCGAAAAAGAATGGGCTGAATATGAATCATTTTATAATACTCGAAAAAAAGATTTAAACTTACCTTCAACGCTCAGAAATTTAAATATTTTTTATGTTATAGCTAGACAAGAATATAGTAGTCGATTATTGTCCCAACATAAGCATCAGATACCACTCAATCTTCAAAGAGATTTAACTGATTTTGAAAACCTAACTCAACTTTTGAAAACGGAAGATTATCTTGATGTGCCTCTTGTCAAAGCATATGATCAGGCACTTCGATTGTTGCAGAATCAAGAAGAAAAAATAACCTTGGAACGACTTAACTTTTTACTTGAAAAGCATAAAAATGAGATTCCATTAGAGGAACTTAAGGCTATGCAAGCTCTTTGTAGAAATTATAGTGTAAGGTTTTATAATGAGGGCAATCGCGAATACCTCAAGATATCTTTTAACTTATATAAAAAACATTTGGAAGAAGGGTTTTTGTATTATAATAATGGACTGCTTCCAAGTACAATAAAAAACATCGTCGTACTAGGCTTGAAACTAAAAAAGATCGAGTGGGTTTATACTTTTCTACAAAAAACAAAAACACAAATCGTTGGGACAAAGCATAAAAAAGAAGTATATCATTTTAATTTAGCTTGTTATTATTTTGCGGTGGAGGCCTATGATGAAGCGCTTCGATATCTTTCAGAAACTTATGAAGATTGGTATTATCATATAGCTGCGCGTCGCTTAGAAATTAAGATTTATTATGACACACAATCTGTATTATTAGACCACAAAATTGAAGCTTTTAAAATTTATATATTTCGAATTGCAAAATCTAAATTGACCGACTTACAGAAATTGGGCAATAATCATTTCGCTGACATCGTAAGACAAATAAATGCACCTAATACAAAAGGGAATCCTGACCGGATACATCGATTAATCAAACGGGTAAAAGCTAAAAAAGTCGTTGCAGATAAGGAATGGATTATAGAGAAATTGGAAGAATTGTTAAACCTCTAATTACTTACTAAATAATAATTTACAGACTACTACTATTTTTTTATATTTTTGATTTTATATGACCACCGCAGATTATCAGAATGTATCCGCTTCATTGCCAAAGCAACCTGGGATTTATAAATTTATAGATAGGGAAGGCACCATTATCTATGTTGGAAAAGCAAAAAATCTTAAAAATAGATTGTCTTCTTATTTTGGAAGTAAAAAGCATCAAACAGCGAAGACTAAGACAATGGTTCGCAATGCAAACCACTTTGAATACACAATAGTAGAAACCGAAACTGATGCACTCTTATTAGAAAGTACCTTGATTAAGAAATTTCAGCCGCGTTATAATGTTATGCTGAAAGATGGTAAAAACTACTCTTATATTTGTATTAAAAAAGAACGGTTTCCTAGAGTTTTTTTAACGAGAAAAGTGATCAAAGATGGCTCAACTTATTTTGGCCCATATATGTCGAAAGCTCGAGTAAAAATCATTCTCGATCTAATTAAGAATCTTTTCCCGCTACGTACCTGCGCCTTTAACCTTTCAGAAGAAAATATAGCTAAAAAGAAATTCAAAATTTGTCTGGAATACCATATTAAAAATTGTGAAGGTCCATGCGAAGGACTAGAGTCTGAAGCATCATATAATGAGAAAATTGATCAGATTAAAAATATGTTGCGAGGAAATTTTGCTGCTGTAAAGCAACACCTCAAAGCAGATATGCAACTTTTTGCAGCGCAACTTAAATTTGAAAAAGCTCAACAAGCAAAGGATAAACTTACCGCGTTTATAGACTATCAAGGAAAGTCAACGGTGGTCAGTACGACGATTCGAGATTTAGATGTTTTTTCGATTGCAACGGATGAGAAAATAGCTTACGTTAATTACCTCAAAGTAATCAACGGTGCTGTAATTAATACTTATACTCAGGAATTGGTTAAAAATCTGGATGATAATGAGAAAGACTTATTGGAATTTGTCATCCCTGAACTTCGCAAACGCTTTAATAGTATTACAAAGGAGATTATTATCGCAGAAACGGTGCAGCTATCCGATCCAGAAATTATTCAGACCATCCCACAACGTGGGGATAAACGAAAATTATTGGAATTGTCTGAAAAAAATGTAAAATATTACCTCTTGCAAAAGAAGCGAGCGGAATTAAAACATCAAAGTAAGCAGACTCATTCTGAGCGTATTCTACGAACCTTACAATCTGACCTCAATATGAAAGACCTTCCTATGCATATTGAGTGTTTTGATAATTCTAATATTCAGGGATCTAACCCTGTTGCCTCTTGTGTCGTTTTTAAAAATGCGAAACCCGCTAAGAAAGATTATCGACATTTTAAAATTAAGACAGTCATTGGTCCAGATGATTTCGCGTCAATGGAAGAAGTGGTGCATCGCCGTTATAGTAGAATGCTTAGAGAAGGAACGCCCTTACCACAGCTCATCATTATTGATGGAGGAAAAGGGCAATTAAGTTCTTCAGTAAAGAGCTTAAAACTACTCGGTATTTTAAATAAAGTTACGGTGATTGGGATCGCAAAAAAACTAGAAGAGATATTCTTTCCTGGTGATTCGATTCCTCTATATATTAATAAGAAATCTGAATCCTTGAAGTTAATTCAACAAGCACGAAACGAAGCGCACCGTTTTGCAATTACCTTTCATCGGAATCAAAGATCTAAAGATTTACTAACTCAGAAATTACCCTCATTCCAGGTATAGGAGATAAAACCGCAGAAAAATTATTATCGCATTTTAAGTCTGTAAAAAAACTAAAAGCTGCTTCTGTTCGAGAAATGGAGGAAGTTGTAGGTAAGGCGGCTACTCGGAAAGTGAAGGCTTATTTTGATGGAGATTCTGTGGGGGGAGATAATGGTGGGGAGTGATGGTTCATTTTTGATGAAAGTGAACCATCCCTTTCACCGAAGGTGAACCATCTCCACAGCTTTTCGAGCTAATTCCAAAAATCCCGTTGTACTCAAAGCACCATCACTACGAACAATCTCCCGGCCTTTATCATCCAAGAATAATAAAGTCGGATAGACTTGGACATTATAGATTATCGTAAGATCGGGACCATTTCCTTTTTCTGCATCAACTTTATAACTAATCATATGCTCTTTTAAAAAATCAAGAACTGAAGGATCAGTATAGACTTCATCATCCATTACCTTACAAGGAACACACCAAGTAGTATACATATCTACAAAGACGATCTTATCAATGGATTGAGCTTCATCTAATACATTGGTTAATGTTTCTGAACTAACAAACAGGCCGCTTGAAGTAATTGGTTTTGAAGTAGAAGAACTTACGTTTTTTGAACTGTTGCAAGTGAACAACAATAAAGGTAGGAGTGAGCAGATAAAAATTAATATACGTTTCATAGGTGATTTAATTTAATGATTACTATTTAGCTTCAAAAATAGATAAAATATTAAAAGGATGATGGATGTTTTGTTTTCTAATCGAGAATTGACAAATGTAGATCAGATTATTGAAAGAACCGTTCTATAGCCCTCCAAAGTAGCTTTGCCTGTTTTTTGAATTGAAAATTGCTCTAATTGTTCAAGACCATTTTTTACCAATCTATTTTTTAAAACCTCATCCTCTAAGAGTTTTAAAACGTGAAGGGCTAATTGATCTGAATTTTTAACTTCAGCGACCAATCCGGTTTTGTTATGCTTAATAATTTCAGTAGCACCACCTGCATTTGTTGCGACTACTGGTACGCTACAAGCGAGTGCATCTAATAGACTAGTGCCGAGACCTTCCTCTTTACTAGTAAACAAAAAAAGATCAATGCCAGGTAAGATATGTGGGATATCATTACGAAAGCCAGTCAATTGTATATAATCTCCTAACTGTTTTTGTTGTATATAATTTCTAATCGCTTGCTCCTCTCCTCCATCACCACCAATAATTAGAAATCTTGCATCAGGTCTATGTTTTAGTATATGAGCAGCAGCATCAACAAAAGTAAAATAATCCTTATGAGGAGCTATTGCTGCAACATTAGCTATAAGTGGCGATTCAAGCGGAATATTGAATTCTTTTTTGAGTATAGAATTCTTCGGAAATTGAAACCTCGAAAGATCAAGTCCAGAATGTATGACTTTTATTATAGACGTATCCTGGATATCTCTTTCTATTACTTTTTTTATAAAAGCGGAGACACAGAAAATGGCTTTAATACTTGGATGATTGTATTTCCATCTAGAGAAAATACTTTGCTTGATGGGGAAATCTACACGGCGACTCAAAACTAATGGTGTTTTCAAACCAAAAAATGTAGCGCTTATACAGGCGAAGGTGTGTGCATGAGCGTCATGGATATGAATAATATCGATTTTATTCTTTTTGACGATTCTAGACAATTTTGCTCCTGGAAGAGGGTTAATTGAAGCTCTTTTCTGATAAGTAGAAAAACTGAATTGCTGTTTATCACAGTAAGCAGCTAGTGAAGAATCTTCAATACAAAAAATATGCTGCTTAATACCATGATCACGTAGCTCTGAAAGTAAGTAGGCAATCTGTTGTTCACCTCCTCTCCAGGTTTTTGCTGATGAAAAATGGAGTACTTTCATTAGAATAAGGTCTATTTATATTTTATTACCGATTTAATTCTTTTAGTATTCGATATTTTAGATGAACCAATTTTGCATTACGAATACTAATGATCCAACCATTCTTACCATCTAAAAAGGCCATTTTCAGGAAGAAGGTTTTTAGGAAACGTATTATTGGAGATATCCACATTTTTATAATATTACTTTGTTTACCTTTCGATTGCATCTCCAATGCAGAAAGTCTTGCATACGTTTGTATCCTTTCCCAATGCGCTTCTTTCGTTTTATATGAATAGTGAAAAAGCTTTCCTTTTATCCTTTCAATGCTTAATGTTTTGGAATGTTTTAAGTATTCATGAACAAATGCACCTTCCCATTTTGTATAATCTCGATGAAATAAACGCACTTTCCATTCAGGATACCAACCACTATGTTTAATCCATTGACCGCAATAATTAGTCAAACGATCTAAGGCATATACTTTTTGCTCGTCTAGCTGAAGTTCATTAATATTATTGATTAATTCTTCTGAAAGTACTTCATCTGAATCAATAGACAGGATCCAATTATTTGAAGCAATTTTATTCCCAAAATTTTTTGTATTAGAATATCCTTGCCATTCTGTTTCTATGACCTTTGCGCCTAGTTTTTTAGCAATAAACCTAGTCTTATCGGTACTCTTTGAATCAACAATCAACACTTCATCAGCTACTTTTTGCAAAGCAATAATACAAGCTTCGATATTTGATGCTTCATTATAAGTGATGACTACAGCAGTGATTCTATTCATGATTTCAGTTGTATGCACATCCGGCCTACAAAACCTTTCCGTAAGCAATAAAGTGTTGATTCAATAAACTTTCTTTATTATAACTAAGCGGTTCTAATGTATTAGCATCTACTACTTTACCACCTGCTTCTTCCAATACGATTTGAGCTGCCGCAGTATCCCATTCCATAGTTGGAGCAAGTCGTGGATAAATATGAGCATCACCTTTCGCTATAATTGTAAATTTCAATGAACTTCCTTTTGAGACTAGCTTTGGTTCTTCAAACTGCTCAATGAATGATTGTGTAGATTCATTGAGATGAGAACGAGAACAAACAATGCCTAGAGACTTTTCTTTGGTAGAAAAAGGCTCACAAGACAATTTTTGTTCTATACCATCTTTTACATAAAAACTACCTTGACCCTTTATTGCCCAGAATAATTCTTGGCTTACGGGGACATATACAACACCCGCCAGCGGCATATGATCCTTGATCAAGGCTATATTGACTGTAAACTCACCATTTCGTTTGATAAATTCCTTAGTCCCATCAAGTGGATCAACCAACCAATAATGATCATAATGGCTACGCTCATCATAAGGTACTTGTTTGTTTTCTTCTGAAATGATGGGAAATATTATGTCAAGAGCAGCTAAACCATCACATATCTTTTGATTGGCTGCCTGATCTGCCTTTGTTAAAGGAGAATTATCAGATTTATATTCAATACCAATATCCTCTAAATCTTTATATATTTTTAAAATTTCTTCTCCAGCTTCAACTGAAATTGCACAAACTTGTTTGATTATATTCGTTAAATCCATTTTTTTAATGTTTCAATGTCTTAAAAGGTGATGCAAATTGGTTTGAGAGTAAATCTCCAATATGCGCTTATTTCGATTTGTCAAATAATATTAACATAATTCTTTATGGCTTCTTATTTTTGCAAATGTATGAAAAATGTAGAAAGGAGAAGAAAGGCGTAGTTTTTGATATAATTATTTTTTATAATGTAAATTGCAATCAAAATTAGAATCGGCTAAATTTTCAATATTCTAAAATTTATCGAAATGGCAAAAAATAAAGTACTCGTTACTGGTGGCTGTGGTTATATAGGAAGTCACACGATTATAGACTTAATAGATAAGGGATTTGAAGTAGTATCTGTTGATAATAATGTGAATTCTTATCCAAGTGTAATGGATGATGTAGAAAATATTACTGGAAAGAAAATCCAAAATTATCCCGTGAATCTTTGCGATTTTGAGGCAACAAATAAAATATTCGAAGATCATCCAGATATAAATGGAGTGATTCATTTTGCAGCATTAAAAAGTGTTGGAGAATCTGTAAGCCAGCCTTTAAATTATTTTAAAAACAACCTTTATTCGCTACTCAATGTATTAGAATGTTGTAAAAAGCATGATGTAAAAGGTTTTATCTTTTCTTCTAGTTGTTCGGTCTATGGAAATGCCAAAGAACTTCCTGTGACAGAGGATACACCATTTGAAGAAGCAGAAAGCCCTTACGCTCGTACTAAGCAAATGGGAGAACAAATAGTCAAAGATTTTGCTGTAAATAATCCTAAAGTATGCTCTGTAATGCTTCGTTATTTTAATCCCGGTGGTGCGCATGAATCAGGCTTGATCGGAGAACAACCTAAGAATATAGCATTAAACCTTGTACCTGTTATTACCGAAACAGCGATTGGCAAAAGAGAAAGTATGGTCGTTTTTGGGGATGATTATGATACGAGAGATGGTAGCTGTGTACGAGATTATATTCATGTAATGGACATTGCGAATGCGCATACTAAATCAATTGAATATTTGTTTTTAGATAAAAATAAGAGCAATTACGAAATATTTAATCTAGGGATAGGAGAAGGTGTAACAGTCATTGAGGCGATTCAGGCTTTTGAAAAAGTCTCAGGGAAAAAACTAAATTATAAGATTGCCCCTCGAAGAGAGGGAGATGTAGTAGCTATTTATGCTAATAATGATAAAGCGACCAATGTCCTTGGTTGGAGGCCAAATAGAAATATTGAAGATATCATGAAAACAGCCTGGGGCTGGGAAGAAAAAAGAAATTCAATCTCCGCAGAGTAAATAATAAAGGATTGTCCAAATAATGCCGAAGCCACACTTTTTAATGCCTTTTAGAACAAGGTATATAGCAAAATACCCTTTCGTATTCGAGTAATTTACTTTTAAACAAATCTGTAGCTAAAAAATACCAGTTCATTCTTTCTAATTATAATATGTAAAGGGTTGATAATTTGGGTGAAAGGTCGTTTTAGACGGATAAGAGGCTATTTCCTTGTTTAATAGCCTTATTTTTTGCATCTTTGAGAAGGATCATATAATGATCTAACAACTATGGGTTAGGTTCTAAAAGAACAGTCATAGGGTGTCCATAGTCTTGTTGCCTTGTCGAGCTTACTCTCTCGACAAGGTTTTTTTTATGTGAATTTGAAGCTTGCAGAGTGTTTGTTATGGCTTTTGAACTAGCTTATAGCCTAGAGTTAGATATGAGTGTTGGTATCTGTTTATGTTCTTCAGCATATTTATATGGCAGTACCTAAAGGCTGTATGAAGATTTTATATAATAGCCAAAATTGTCTTTTATTTTTGAGGGTAATTTATGGACGGATCTCACCACCAATAAAAATGCGAAAATGAATATCTGGGATCATAGTAGGATATCGGTAAGGAAATTCGGAGGAAAAGAAGTGGACAATAGAAATGAATTAGCCCAAGACTTAGATTTGTACATCACAAATTTAATCAACTTACCTGATGTTGGTGAATTTGAAATGGAGGGTGAAGGTGAAATCATTAAGGAGAATGAATTAATCTTCATTGAATGTAAATCTATAATGAAAGGCTATGAAAGTTATGATGATCAAACTTGGGAACCAAAAGGGTGGGAAGAAGTAAATGAAATCGACCCGGAACATTCTGGTAAATTTGAACTATTTAAAGATTAAATAATAGAACATAATAATTCAAGTTTGTCAGAAGAAAGATAAGATCAAAAGATTTGATCATCGGTGATAATTGAAGGGTAACAAATTATAGTAAATCGAATCAATTAAAGAGGAAATCACCTTAATAAACTGATATCTCCAAATAACCTTTGAGTAGTTCCATCCACTAATTCAATTTCGATTTGCCATATATAAACACCTGAAGTTCCGACTTTACCTCTGATTAAACCATCCCAAAATTCTTGTGGATCATGATGGTCAATAGTACTTTTTGAGTAAACTATAGCTCCCCAGCGATCGATGATTTCAAGGTTTTTAATATTTGATACGCCACAGCCCGGGAACATTTGAAAGAAATCATTAAAGCCGTCAAAGTTTGGACTAAAAGCATTTGGTACATAAATGAGTTTTTCCTTTGATAAAGAGATTTTTACATCTGCGGTATCGGTACACAAATCATCATTAATGACAGTTAAACGATAGCTGGGTAAAAAGGGCACTAGCAATTCCGGCGTAAGACAGTCATAACAACTTAATCCTTCATTAGGTGTCCAGGAATATATGACATCATTATCTCCAGTGATTTCAGGTTCTAGTATTACAGGCTGACAAAAATCAGTTTCAATAGTTTTAGGCAATGAAATGCTTGGTGAAGGAAGTACTGAAATAGTGGCACTCGCGGTGTCCCGACAGTAACCATTATCAATTATAAGCTGATACAGACCTTCATGATTAGGGGACATTGATAAAACATTTATTAACTGCTTAGAACTTATAAGGTTATCTGGACCAAACCACTGGTATACCAGAAGGTCACCGTTTCCTTTAGCTTCCAACTGCATATGTTCTCTTTCGCAATATTCAGGCTTCCCACTTATAGAAGCCTGTATGTCGGGTGATACGAATATGTCTATGGCTCTCTTCTGTTCACATACTCCATAAGTAGCAATCATCTCATAAATTCCACTTTGTTCAGGTGTTGCAGAGTCAATTGATGTATAGAGGTCTGAAGAAATGAATCCCTCTGGCCCTGTCCAGGAAACAGTTCCACCTGGTGAAATTGTTGCACTAAGCTGTAGGGATAAACCTTCGCAAATTGGGCTATTACTTTCAACTGTAACTTGTAATTGCTCATTAGGAGGATTTATCAAAATTGTTGTATCCCTCCATTTAAAACTACAATTGCTGTTTTCTGGACTTACTTGAGCTAATTGATATTCACCAACCGTCAGACTATCCAATACAAATGTATGTTCATTATCCACTAAAACATTAAAGAAAAATTCTTCCCAATCTTGATTAATCAATTTGATTTGATAGGATTGATTGGCAAAAAGTTGAGGCGAAGAAATGAGCACTTGAGCATCATTTGGATTAAGGCAATTGGAAGGTGGAGTAATTGTCAATTCCACATCATCAATATTTCGAGGATCTGAATAGAAACGGGTAGGATCTCCAACAAACCCAACGGTCTGAGGGTCATCCGAACTCAGGAAACCACCAAAAAGTTGAGGTAAATTTGACAGGTGAGCCTGATTAGCGATGAGACCTATGGGGATATCTATAATATCAGTTTTAATATTTATCGTAACTACCGCTCTAGAAGGAATAGTTAAATTATTGATGTTAATAATTCTTGTACCTACTCCAGTACCCGTAGTAATGGTTCCATTGAAATTTCCTGAAATATCGTTGATAATCATCCCTTCAGGAATAGTATCTGTTAGGATTAAGTCTGATAATTCCTCATTAGATCTATTATTGATCGTAAGAGAATAAGTCAATTCTGAATCACTACAAGTGACATTGTTTGGGAAAGGATTGTTTTCAAAAGAAAGATTATATGGACAAGAACATCCGTCACTTATAGATGCTTGAGGGCTGCTTATTCCTTCTACGTTTGTTTCTCCCGTATATTGATTAATAGAAATTAATCGATTTGTTATAAAAGGACCTGTCGTATAAGGCCCATAACCAAATAGTTGTCCCTCTTTTGTGAAAAAAAGACTTTCCAATTGTAAAATAACATTCTCTGGAATAGAAGCGATAGGAGTTACCATCCCCACATTTGAATCGCTGAAGTCCAGATTTATCAAAAGAAGATACCCTTGAGTAGTAGCCGGTTCAAAGTCATCCTGATTATAATTGCCCTGGAAGGCATAAGCAACTGTAGGATTGTTGGGATCAATTGCAAAATCATCTATCCGGGTTGTAAATGGTCCATTATTCTGAGAATTTGGATCCCAGAAGAGGTTCAACTGATCCACCAGTTGAAAATCGTCTATTACATCAAAGACTAAGATTTGATCAAATTCATTGTCATGACATAAATAAAATCCTTCTGGTGAACAATCACCAGCATAAGAGTTTACCTGAACAACAGAGCTTAGCGTTTCATAACTACCATCTAAGTGAAGCCGAACTATAGAATTTGTATTTGCTTGAACTCCGTAAATATAATTGTCCTTCGGATTGAACCCTAAAGCGTCAAAGCTCTCATCCTGATACACTGTCATCGGATTATAGTAAATAGCTCCAAAAGCTCCAAAAGTAATTCTGTAGGTTGCTGTATTGCTCTGTACGGTAGACAATATTAAGCTGCCATCACAAGGAAAAGGCTGACTTAATACTGTAAAGTAAAAAGAGAAAAAAAATAAATGGAGAATAATGGCCCGTATCCAATACATAAGAGCATATTTAAAATTCGTTTTTGAAACCGAAAATGTGTAGTATAAGGTTCTGATGAAGTCTTTTTTCGTTGCATAGTGGGCTATGTTACGAAAAAAAGGTGAAATCAGGTTCTTGCCATGGGCATTTGCAGGTCAAAGTATGAAATTTAAACATGCTCTAACATCTGAAGGTTTCAAGTTGTAATCTATTAAATAAATCGTGGAACAAAAATTTAATTGCTAAAAGATACAAAAAACAAATCATCGGTTGAAGCATATTACAATTCGAAAATTTAGACCTATATTGAACTTATTAAAGATAATATTTCCGTAGCAAGACTTAGATCTAAATGTTGAATGGAACAGTCATTTAGGGAATGAGTTTTTACTGTGGCTTGAATATAGAGCCTAGTTATCTAGATTCTTTAGATAGTAGAAATAAATGAATGGTTTAGGTGGAGCAGCATTTCTACTGACCTCCTCATCAATTAAAAAAATAAGAAGTATCAATTAGATAATTATAATCATATGAGTTTAATAAGAAATGGAATATTTACGGAGTACAAAGGCTATCAACTTAAATTGATAGAATCTCGAATTGAAGTTCCTATTCCTGTTGAACAAAAAGAATATCAAATATGGTATGATGATGACTCGGATTGTCCATTTGAGGATTTTGAAAAATCTAATCACAATAATGGATTTTTCAAAACAGTAAAAATTGATCAATTAAAAAATGTTTTTGCTATCCGGACATTAGGGAAATATCATAATTTTATAATTGAGGTCTTTGTTTCTAAAAATAAAAATCATTTCCAAATAGCCACGAGGAATCAATCAATTGCATCTGAGTTAAAGTTTAATAAAATTGGAGAAGATTGGTATATGAAGGAGCTTGAAAGTTCAGAATTGGAATTAGTCTGGGAGGAAGTCATTCAGATAAAACAATCGAATGAAAAATTTGGACACATAGCTCGAATATATGAGTTATTACAAATAAGAATGAACCAATTAAAACAGGAATCTAATAGATATGAATAAGCTTGATCAAGGTTACTACTCGTCTGAAAAAAGTCTATTTAAAGACCATCATGCAAATTATATTGAAGAAGGTTTTGTGAAAACATTTTTAGTATTTCTCGACGAATATAAATTTCTATGTACAAATTGGAAGAATAAAGAAGTAATAAATAAAGACGATCTTAGTTTAATTCAAAGAGGTGGTGAATATAAAATTGAAGGTGATAAAGTTATATTAATTTATGATCCAAGTGGATGGATAGAGGAATGCACAAAAGTGGATGAAAATACAATTCTGCATCATTTTTCAGAGCCAGCAAAAAAAATGATTTTTAAAGAATGGTAAGGGATAGGGAATAAATAACTGGTGAGAATAAAAAATCCAAAATTGCCCTTAGATTAAGGCATTGACTAAGTGGCTACGAAAAAATAATAGAGCTTTGTTCCAGACAGTTATCGTCAGGACACTTACAATCAATTTCAACCTCCATTTTAAAACAACTTCATAGTATTTTGACTCATGAAAGAAGAGGTACTCAAAATGAAGCAAAATACTAGAAATGACGTATACTGAGGCATAATTGTAGTTTACAAAATGCTCAAAGCATAGAAATATAATAATTCAATGAAAAATTCTTTATCGACTCTGATTTTAGTACTAATTACATCTGTGTATACTTTTAGCCAGTCTGATTACTTCCAGCAAGAAGTTAATGTCAAAATGGAGGTTACACTTAACGATGAAGACCATACGCTTACGGGCACTATTGAAATGGAGTATATCAATCATTCTCCAGATGAATTGGATAAGATTTATATGCATCTCTGGGCCAATGCGTATAAAAATAGGACTACAGCATTTAATAAACAGAAACTTAGGGGAGGAAGTACCAAGTTTTATTTTGCTAAAGATAGTGACTTAGGAAATTTCTCTCAGTTAGATTTTACGGTTGATGGTTCAACAGTAGCCTGGGATTATGATAAAGATAATCCAGATATTGCTTTGTTAGACTTGGATAAACCACTAAAACCAGGGGCAAAAATAATTATATATACACCTTTCAAATTAAAAATCCCTGCTTCTTTTTCTAGGTTGGGGCATGTAGGACAATCTTATCAGATGACCCAATGGTATCCTAAACCAGCAGTTTATGATAAAGATGGTTGGCATCCTATGCCTTATCTTGATATGGGAGAATTTTATTACGAATTTGGTAATTATGATGTAAAGATCACACTCCCTTCTAATTATGTGGTAGGGTCAACTGGAGTCCTGCAAAATGAAAGCGAAAAAACTTTTTTACAAGAAAAAATAAAATGGACAAATGAAATACTTGAAGAAATAGACTCCTTACCCAAAATGTCTACTTTCCCAGAATCCAGCTCAGAAATGAAAACATTGCATTATACCGCAGAACGTGTCCATGATTTTGCTTGGTTTGCAGACAAACGCTTTTATGTTCAAAAAAGTGAAGTAACACTTGCCTCAGGAAAGAAAGTGGATACTTGGACGATGTTTACAAACGATGAGGCAGAGATGTGGAAAGAGGCCATTAATTATGTAGATCGATCCGTTCTATTTTATTCGGAGCAAGTTGGAGAGTATCCTTATCCGCAAGCTTCAGCGGTGCAAAGCGCTCTAAGTGCAGGGGGCGGAATGGAATATCCAATGATTACGGTGATTGGATTAATGGGCGATCCGCAATCCCTTGATGGAGTGATTACACATGAGGTTGGGCATAATTGGTTTTATGGAATTTTAGCATTTAATGAACGAGATCATGTGTGGATGGATGAAGGACTAAATTCTTATTATGATCATCGATATACGGAACAATATTATGAAAGTAGTGGACTGCGGCTACTTCCTGAATTTATATTGAAATCTTCTGATATGCAGGAGTTAGAATTAGGTTACCTATTTCAAGCGAGAAGAAATTTGGATCAAGCACCGCAGACTGGGTCTAATGATTTTAAACCCATCAATTATTGGTTGGGCGGTTATGAAAAACCTGCGCAGTTTTTTCGAATGACGGAGAAATATTTGGGGACGGAGGAGTTTGATCGAATCATGAAAAGCTTTTATAAAGATTGGGCATTTAAACATCCACAACCAGAAGACTTGAGAACTCATTTTGAAGAAGCAACAGATAAAGACTTAGATTGGCTGTTTGATGGAATGATAAACTCAAATGGAAAAATTGATTATGCCATTAAGAAAATAAACGAGAATAATGATTATAATTTGACCATTGAAAACAAAGGAGATATCCAGTCACCATTCCCTGTGGCAGGAATCAAAAATGGAAATATAATACACTCAGAATGGTATGATGGCTTTGAAGGATCTAAAGAAATTCAATTTAGAAAAGGAGATTATGATGCCATTGTTATTGATGAAGAGCGCTATACCTTGGATGTTGATCGACGAAATAATAATATCAAAACCTCAGGAATACTAAAAACAGTAGAACCAATAAAATTGAAATTCTTTGCGGGCATTGAACACTCCAAAAAGACGAATATTTATTGGTTGCCTTTCGCCACTTGGAATAATTATGATAAAACGATGCTTGGTTTGGCAATTTATAATACGACGCTTCCGGCCAATAAATTTGAGTTTTCAATAGCACCGATGTATTCAGTGGTAACCAAGGATCTTACTGGATTGGCAAACTTTAAGTATAATATTTTTCCAGACAGTGATCAATTGACTAAGGTGAGCCTTGATTTGAGGCTGAAACGGTATAATTTTAAGTATGTCTCTAATGATGATTACTATTTAAATTATAATAGAATTAGTCCTGGTATCAAGTTTGATTTCGGCGGCAAGGATGCTAAGCCGATTAAACAAAGTATAAATATTCGAGCGATCTTTTTGTCAGAAGAAGAAGCACAACGTGATGATATGGGTGTCTATCTGGGAAATAAAAGAGAAGGGGCTCAGTTTTATCAACTTTCATATATATTAAAGAGTCGAAGAGCACCCAATCCATTTGGCTTAGAAGTGAGTCTTGAACAAGGGAATTACACGACTTTTATCGGTGATCAAAACTTTTTGAAATTATCGACAACTTTTGCAAATGCCTTCTCTTATAAGCCAGGGAAAGCAGTTTATTTTAGAATATTTGCAGGAGGTTTTTTACAGAACACTAGACGGAATGCTGGGAGTGTATCTAACCAATCTACAAGGGGAACTTTTGCCTTAACTTCTCAAGGATTTAATGATTATACAAATGAAGAATTTTATCTGGGGAGGAGTGATCAGAGTGGTATCTGGTCTCATCAGATTAGCAGAAATGAGGGCGGTATGAAAAACGCTTTTGGAAGTGCTTTTGGAATTGGACAAAGTAATAATTTTATTTTTTCATGCAATATCAAAGCGGATCTCCCTATAAATCTACCCATTAGACTACCATTGAAGCCATATTTTGATTTTGGGTATTTTGATAATGCGACGCCTATTGGATCTGATGATACATTCAACGATCAATTTCTATGGAGTGGAGGTTTAATGCTTGAGTTTTTTAATGGTCGACTAGGTTTGTATTATCCTTTATTTAATTCTGAAAATATGAGAAATTTATATTCGGAAAGAAGTACAAAACTCACCTTTAGTATTGATATCAACAGACTAAACCCTTGGAAAATAATTGACGAAATTGAGTTTTAATAAGTAAAACTTTCATTAACCATTAGGATGCGGTTTGCATATAGTGGAGGTGAAATATCAAATTTTTATAAGAATGCTAGGAGCAAAGCCCCACAAAGCCCATTAGGGCTGATCACAGGACCGAAGGTCAATCACAAGGAAAGCGATCACCAGATCACAAAGCCCTTTAGGGCTGCTATCAAGGGAATGTATCCTACTACTCTTTCTTCAAATAATAGAGCTCTGAACAATTTTCATGAGTAAGGATGCGGTTTGCCATTTCGTGAACATCTTTAGGTGTGAGTTTTCTATAATATTCAACCTCCTCATTGATAATATTGGCATTTCCGATCAGTTCAAAAAAAGCAAGATTAATGGCTTTATTCAAAACACTTGCCTCTGAAAAAACCAAGGTGCTTTCTATTTTATTTTTAAACTTTTGAAGCTCCTGCTCGTCGATTACATTCGTTTTTAATTGTTCAATCTCTTTCCAAATAGCAGCTTCGGCATCTTCGATCTTTATACCATCTGCGGGCTTGCCTTCAATCACTAAAAGTCCCGGGTCAATGTTTCCGGTAACATAGGCATCAATCTGAGAAAATATTTTTTGCTCTTTCAAAAGTCGCCTGTACAGGCGAGAAGATTTACCATTGCAAAGTACATCAGAAAGTATGTCAACAGCATAGTAATTTGCATCAGTTCTGCTCGGAATATGAAAAGCGATATATAATGCATCAACCGAAACT
The DNA here is from genome assembly GCA_965277415.1 of Saprospiraceae bacterium. Taxonomy (GTDB): domain Bacteria; phylum Bacteroidota; class Bacteroidia; order Chitinophagales; family Saprospiraceae; genus JAHDHW01. Next base: position 94,799 of record CBDICS010000109.1, on the reverse strand, counting down.
TTGGAATGATGAATTTTTTTATGGAAAGTCTTTTGTGGAGGCTCTTCAGGTAATTGCCTTTCTGGCCTTTCCCCCGATGGTATATCATCAAACCATTTGATAACTAGTTCTTTTATTGCCGCTGTTTTTACGTTTCCAGCAATTACAAGAATGGCATTATTGGGGCAATAGTATTTTTTATAAAAAGCTTTAACATCGTCTAATGTAGCATTTTTGACATGTTTTGGTGTTTTTCCAATTGTTGGCCAACGATAAGGATGCACTTCATAGGCAAGGTCGGCCAGATGATGCCATACATCACCATAGGGTTGATTAAGACAAGTCTCTTTAAATTCTTCGACAACAACCTTCCTTTGAATACTTAATTTTCGTTCATCAATATTAAGGTTCATCATACGATCAGACTCTAGCCATAAAACCGTCTCTAGATTTTCAACAGGGACAGTATTATAAAAATTAGTCAGATCGCTATTTGTAAAAGCATTATTCTCTCCACCTGCTTCTTGGATTGGGATATCAAAATCTGGGACATTTTCAGAACCACTGAACATAAGGTGCTCAAAAAGATGGGCAAATCCAGTCTTATTAGGAGATTCATCTTTGGACCCTACATTATACAATAAATTGACAGCAGCCATTGGTGTACTATCGTCTTCATGAACGATCACTCGTAAGCCATTGTCTAATTGAAATTTGGAAAAATCTATCAAGAAAGTATTAAATTAAAGAGTAAGAGAATAATTTGATTTAAAGACTTCAATTTCTAAGAATGCAAAATTACTCTTTTAAAAGCTAGAAAGCAAAAGCTTGAGGGATGTTAAGATATTAATGTTCTTGGAAGTATACTGGAAGCAAGGCCACCCACATAGGGCGATAAGGTCCTTATATCAATTTCCTTTTTGTCTTGATGTCCTCTAAAAAGTAAAAGGCCGTATTCCTAGCTTTTGGCAAAGAATCAATTTTAACAAAAATACTCGCTCATCTGTAATTCCTACGCTATGACTACATGACAATCGCAAGATTCAATAGAAGCTTGAGCATCATAGAAATATCAAATTTCCACAATAATACTGGAAGCAAGGCCACCCACAAGCGAAGCGATCACCATATCACAAAGCCCGTAGGGCTGATCACTACCTCATAAGCGAAGCAATTTGGACTAATAAAATCACTCCCATACACCAAAACCAATATCAATCACATCAATATAAACGAAAGCTTTCCAAAATAGATTTTCGAAAAACTCCTACCGAAAAACTACGATTTTAATCTCTATTCCAATGTGTCTTGTATGCATTAGGGCTGAGGAATTTTTGTCAAATATTAAAATTTAATTCAACATGGATCGACCAGATATTTCAAGACTTAATAAAAACAGAAGTATTTATTTGAAACTGGGCTTCGTCATTTCTTTAAGCCTTACGGTTATGGCATTTAATTACACTGTTTACGATGATTATGAAAAACCAGTAACACCAGTACCTATGGAAGTAGACGAGTTGGTTCAGGTGCAAAGAACAATTCAAAAGAAAAAACCATTGCCAACTCCGCCTGTTTTTAAAATGACAGACAATATAGTTGAGCCTGATCCTATTGAACCGGTTCCAGAGCCAATCGAACCTATTATTATTCCAGACCCCGATCCAGGACCAGTTGATCCGAGTCCAGGAATCGTATCAAAACCTATTGTCCAACCTACAGTTGTATTACCTGATGAACCTGTTGAAACCGCGCCACCTATTTTTATAATAGTTGAACAAATGCCTCGATTTGATGGATGTGAAAATCAAGGATTGACTGATACTGAAATAAAAGGCTGTTCAGATAAGAGGATGTTAAATTTTATTTATTCTAATATAAAATATCCTCCAATTGCCAGAGATAATGGAATAGAAGGAACTGTAGTTGCTTCCTTCGTAGTAGAAAAAGATGGTTCACTTTCAGGACTCAAGATCGTTCGGGAAATCGGAGGAGGCTGTGGAAACGAAGTGCTGCGGATGATCAAAAAAATGCCGGACTGGATTGCTGGTGAACAACGAAAACGAAAAGTAAGGGTACAGTTTAATCTTCCCGTTAAATTTAAATTAAACTAAAGTATAATTTAACAAGATATGTAAAAATAAAAAAGCAAGATGATAAAGTTTAGCAGAGTCAGCGGGTTGGGAATGTTCAAAAACGTGGGTGCGGGAGACAGGTTAGTGGCTTAGCATTTTTTTGAACTAGAATTTTAATGCCGGAATATCCAGTCGGTATTCCTTGCCTATTTTTCAATGAAAAAGTACCAATAAAGAAGGTGCAATCTTAGCAATAAACTGCTAAAGTCGAGCTAAGTAGTTCCCGGAATTAAATATTAAATTATCTTGAGTGTTTTTTCTTTTATACTTCCTTTAAAAGCCTCACCATAGCTACCACTATGTCTACGTTTTTAAACTCGTCTAAAAAATAAAATTCATCTCAAGCTATTCTATACCCAATTTCCGAGAACTACTTAAGTCCAACAAAAAATTAAACACGTAGTTTTTCGACGACTAGAAAGGGGCGTACTTCAACATTGGAGGCGCCCTTTTCGCTAGTTTTAAGTCCCTAATTGATTTCGACTATCCCCGCGAACCTGACACGACTCTTCATCCTTGTCTTTCATCTAATATCAATCTACCAAATGCAACAGAGGAGTTGTGCATAGTCACTTAAAAAATAGAATCAACATTTTATCCGTTTTTAACGGTTAAAAACGCTTATAGATAACAAATTAATTCCAAATTTCATTATATTGTAAAAGTGATGTAAACACACCTTGTGTTAAGCCTTATTAGCTATTGCGATTGAAAACCCCTAGGATGGACGAAAAAGACATTTTACAGCCTAGCTCAGAATTTTTAAATAGACTTGAAATGTTATCTCGCTGAATTCGAATTTAAATAATAATAATAATTTAGACTTGTTTAGATAGTGGGAATAAACGAATGTTTTTTGTGGGGTAGTGTTTATTGGGATGTTAGCTGTCAGAAATCTGGTAGGCTCAAACTGAAGGAAGAAATTGGCAAACCCTCAAGTACAGAAAGCTCTAGCGAGCACTCTACACTTCCCGCCTCCGCATAAAAAGATCGAAGTCTTGATTTTATAAAAAAGATGATTTCAATTTTAGTAAAAAACTATTATGATTGATAACTTTGACTTTTGAAATTAATAACTTATTGAAGGTAACATATGAAAAAAAATGAGACTTAAACAACATCTAGAAGAAATCGAAACATGGACAATTGATAATAAACAAAGTTTTTTTATCCATATTTCTAGAGCTGTTCCAATAGCCATGAGAATGATAATGGAGCGTTCTGAGTTGAATGAATCGAATAAAATAAAAGCTATGAAATCCCTTAGTGAATTTCAGCATTTCATAGATCAAAGAGCTTCTATGATGAAATCAGTAGTAGGAATGAAATTCAATCTTCAAGAAATGGGGGGTTACTTTGCTGAGAAAGCTAGAGAAGAAGAAAGTTTAATTTTTGATGAAATAGCTTTCTGCATTCAGGACGCATATAGAATTGTGAAGGCAAAAATTAAAAGAACTTTTGAAATAAAACACTCCCCATCTATTTATGAATTTATCGAAAGTAAAGAATTTTTAGAGGATAGTGACTCCCATATAGGTAAAGCAAGTCTAAATAATTTGGAAGGATTTTTAAAAGGATATTTTTATGCTATTGATACAAACGAAATTAGTATATATCAGACTAAGTACTACCCTAGTCTTCGTGATATACCTAGTTTAATAAAAGAATATTACGAAGAATCTGATTCAAACTTAAATTGGAAAGATATTTTATTTAACCATGAAGGGGATAATAGTTTTGCAAAGTTTTTGTCAATCTATAATTCAAGAATTAAAGAACTGAGAGAAAAGTATAAAGATGAGTTATAGAATCATAAAAAATCAGTTCTAAAATGTTCGTATATTCAAGTTATGAGAATTAACAATGACGACTATATAGAAAAGCAACCACAAGCCATGCACATTGATCATTACACACAAATGCTAACCACGAATCAATAAATGATCAAAAAGCATGTCAGCAATCCCAAAACCTTCAATATGCCGAAAAAACAATCCGACAGCTAATAATTAAGGTCCAAAGTCGCCAACAGGGCAAGACTTTGACTTTAATGTTGAACGAAACCGGTCACCAAGAATTAATCCGTCTACTATGGGGATTGAATAAAAAGTGTAAATATATACAAGCAGCTATACAGCCTGATTAATTTTATTTATTAAAAATAATAAATGATTTTTTCGATATTATTCATGTTATTAGTAAAGCTTAAAGGCATAAAAATAAAAATGTAGAAGCTTTTCAGGGTACGAGGCACTAATATTTCAGGTGTCCAAAGAACACGAGTTAGTTTATTTTACAGAATTTAAGTATTGAAGAGTCTTCATAAAAGGCGAACCCCTAACAGGAGGCAAGACCTCTAAAATAAGATGAGGAGTAATTTTCTCACAACAGCTACACCAAGCAGGTCGATGTAAATCAGATAAAGGTTTATAAATAGTTTTAGGGAGAGGAGAAGGAGTTAAGACTTTTAAAGACTTCCGTGCAAACTCCAATTGTATTTTCTTATTCCGATTAGCGAGGAAGCCATAATGTCGAATACGAATAAAACGATGAGGAATGATATGCATGGCAAAGCGTCGGATAAATTCCTTGACCTCTAGGCTCATGATTTTTTGCTTGCCTTGATTGCGGTAGTCCTTATACTTAAAATCAACCTGCTGAGGAGCCACATTAGTAATTCTATAATTAGTAATGGCGACTTTATGAGAATATCGACCTAGGTATTCAATAACATTTTGAGGTTTTAAAAAAGGTCTTTTGGCATAAGTAATCCATTGTTTTTTAAATAGCTGTTTGAATAAATCGGAAGGGATGTCACTAGCAGGAATGTTTTTTGATCTAATGAGGTGTCTCAATTGTTTGACAAATCGAGCTCTAAAGATAAGCCCCATGACTTGTCGATTGAAAAGGTACTTACCTTTAGATTTGCTTGATTTCCAAATTCCTTTTTTAGTCAAACCACCACCTGGGACGATACAGTGTAGATGAGGATGTAAAGCTAAGTTCGATCCCCAAGTGTGGAGTACAGCGGTCATCCCAGTTTGTGCGCCTAACCATTTTGGATCATGCCCGAGTTTATTAATAGTATACCAAGCACTGGTAAATAAACAATTATACAAGACTTTAGGATACTTCCTACATAACTGATTAAGTACATTGGGCAAAGTAAAGACGACATGAAAATAAGGGACAGGCAGCAAATCTGCTTCTCTGTGCTTGATCCATTTTTCTCGATCACTAGCTTGACACTTAGGGCAATTTCGATTACGACAGGAGTTGTGTTGAAACTGAATTGAGCCACAATCTGTACAAACTATTTTATGAGTACCCAGGGCATTAGTACGACAGTCGGCGATGGCTTGTAAGACTTTTTTTTGATGTACAGTAAAAGTATGACTGTTCCAAATCCAATTCAAATGTTGTCGAATGATCGCACCAATATCATACTTTGGCCTGCTCATGAGTCTCAGGATATAAAGTATCAAAAGGACTATAAGCTCGGTCTCTGGATCGTCCAGCGACATGTAAATAAACCATAGTGGTGACAATATCTTCGTGTCCGAGTAAATCCCTGATCGAGAGTATATCAAGTCCCTCTTCACACAGATGCGTAGCAAAACTATGTCGGAGGGTATGAACAGAAACCTTCTTTTGAATGGAGGGTTTTTTTACAGTAGCCCGAAAGATATGTTGTATGGCTCGTTTACTAAGGGAGGAATGTCCGTCCTGTCCATTAAAGACAAAAGTGCGAGGTTTACAGGTTTGATAATATTTTATCAAGCCGAGTTTAATTTTTTTAGAAAGGGGCACGATTCGATCTTTATTATACTTAGCTTGTCTGATATGGATAGTCATCCGATCGAAATCAATATCAGCCTGTTTCAGATTATGAACTTCACTAATGCGAAGTCCGGCAGAATAAATGAGGCAAAATAACACACGGTGTTTAAGATATTTAGGCGCAGCAAATAATTCCCTGCACTCCTGTCTACTCAAGACAGTAGGCAAAGTTTTCAAACGTTTAATGGAGGGCAAACGAATAGCTCGGTCTTCACGTCCAATTAATCGAAAGGCTAACCGAAGTCCATAGACAGTATGTTTAAAATAAGAGTAAGAAGGGTTTTGAGTATCTCTAATTAAGAGGAGGTACTCATTAATTTTATCATCCTCTAAGAGCGTAGGGCAGACCTTGAAATAGAGGGCAGCTTTAGCAAGCGAACGGCCATAGTTTTTAAGAGTAGATTCACTCCCACCATTGAGTCTTATATTGGTGAGTAATTGTTGAAAAGTTTTAGCAAAGGAAGGAACCTGCTGGCAGGCGTTTTCAATAATCGTTTTTTTTCATTATTTTGGATTTAATATTAAATAATGAAATAAAGGTACGAGGATTTATTTTGAGGTGGTAGTTGCCTTTAGGTTTTGTTCAACAAAGTGTTTTTCATGTTCTAAGCAAATAAAATGTACTATTTTTTTTGATATGTAGTGTTATTTTTAACACAAGCTAAAAGAATATGAATAAGTTTGTTTCGAACCGCATTTAAAACGCTCATTTTGTTTTTACCTTCAGCGACTTTTCGATTAAAATACTCATGCATAATATTACCTTTCCTAATAGTTACCATAGCAGCGAGGTGGAGCATTTTTTTAATTTCTTTGTTTGCAAGATGAGAGATTCTGGTTTTACCTTTAAGACTAGTACCTGAAGCATGTTCGAAAGGAGCGACCCCAGCAAAACAAGCTAATTGTCGAGGATCTGTTAGTCGAGTAAAACCATGTGTTATTTGAATTAATTTAGAACTAATAATTTGGCCAAAACCAGGTATTGACATGACGATTTTAGTTTTTTGCGCGAGCTCAATATCTTCCTCCAACAATGTCTTGATCCGATCATCATATTGCTGGATGGCCGCTTTCATCGCACTCATAGGAACTTGTGTGATTTCGTCCATTTCAAGATGCAAGTCATCTTCGACAAAACCTATTTCTTCGTTTAAAGAATTACGCAAACTCATTAAATATTTTACCATTCGATCACGGTGAGAAATTAATAATCCTAATCGTTCAATAGTCTTAGAAGTAGGCTTCCAAAGTCTTGCTTTACGCTGAAAATCAATTGCATAGGTAGCAATTCTTTGCGCATCTATTTTATCATTTTTCCCTCTTTGAACGCCAATGCTTCGTTTAATTTGTAAAGCACTTTCCAACCATATGTCTGTATCGACGTGCTGATCTAAAGACTTTAAAAGAGGCGCTGAATAAAACCCTGAATGTTCTAAACAAACAAGACAAGTGGAGAATAAATCAGTGTGAGATTGGAATTCCTGAAGTTCCTCCATCCATGAAAGAATAGCGTTTTGTTTATTAGTAACAACTCCTTCTTTTAGGAGGATATTCTCTTCATTTCTAAGTGCATAATTAAAAGTCGATTTGCTTATATCGATGCCTAGATAAAATTGATAAGTTGTCATTTTTTATTAATTTTAAAATAAGAAGAAATGTGGTAATTTTTCGCATTGCGCCATTACCTTACTAATAGGCTCTATGGCCTGAATTTTCATCTGGACTAAAGCGAAAAAAAAGACCGATAGCACTGAAACACATTATAGGATCGGTGTCCTTCAAAACGTCTTAGGTAGCTAGCCGGTCTTACCATTTTTTACAACTTTAATTTAGAGAATTTAAATTAGATATTATTAAGATACACTGGATGCAACTGATTTTTTATATATTTATATTGCTGTCAAGTGTTGTCGAAATTGTATATTGTAAAACTAAAGGCAAAACGGCTATAGCCGCTAAACGCGTCTACATCGTTTGCACCGAGCGTCAGAGTGTAAAAAAACTAAAAAACTTATGCTGAGGATTGGCTATGCTTCTTTTTTTACGTACTCCCCTGCGATAGAGGGGTGAGTATTTTTACAGACTGGCGTCAGAGTGTAAAAAAACTAAAAAACTTATGCTGAGGATTGGCTATACTTCTTTTTTTACGTACTCCCCTGCGATAGAGGGGTGAGTATTTTTACAGACTGGCGTCAGAGTGTAAAAAAACTAAAAAACTTATGCTGAGGATTGGCTATACTTCTTTTTTTACGTACTCCCCTGCGATAGAGGGGTGAGTATTTTTACGTACTGGCGTCAGAGTGTAAAAAAACTAAAAAACTTATGCTGAGGATTGGCTATACTTCTTTTTTTACGTACTCCCCTGCGATAGAGGGGTGAGTATTTTTACAGACTGGCGTCAGAGTGTAAAAAAACTAAAAAACTTATGCTGAGGATTGGCTATACTTCTTTTTTTACGTACTCCCCTGCGATAGAGGGGTGAGTATTTTTACAGACTGGCGTTAGCGGAAATCAAATTCAAAAAAATATAGAAATATGCAAGATTCTCTGAGAAAAATAGGAAGAAAGACTTCTCTTACGATTGATGTTGAGGAGGTTCCTTTTGCAACAGATTTACTGGAAGAGGTAGAAATAAGGGGGCTAATATCAAAGTATGGTGAGGGCATTAGTGAAGTTAGCATTCTCCCAGAAAAGTTAGTGGAGTTTGGGGATCATGCATTTATTGGTGGAATGTACCAGGCTTACGCAGACCATAGACCTTTTACGATTTCTCCAGAAATGATCTGGTTGCTAATTCAGCAAGGAATTACGACTTTTTTACATTACAATGTTAGTGAAGTTATTAGGTATTATCCCGAGTTAATTGAGAAAAAGACACTAGCGTTTGAGAAGAATTATTTTGTTGATAATCGAGTTGAATGGAGGAAGATAATATCATCATTTACAGACCAGATGAAGGAATACTTGGATTCTGAATTTGTAGATCAATTCAAATGCGATTTTTCTAATAGTACTCCTGATGAAAAAGCAGTTGGAGATTTGATGATGATGGATGCTATGCAGCCTTATTTTGAATATACCATTAGGTTATGTATCTGCGGAATTCCAAGAATAACAATTGAAGGAACAGAATCTGACTGGAATAGGATATTAGAGAAGCTTGCATATTTTAAGAAGTTAAACTTGGATTGGTGGTTTAAAGAAATAGAGCCAATAATTGATCAAATTAAAAGCACAATTACTGGAAATATTGACATGACTTTTTGGAGAAACATGTTTAAAGTCCACACAAAAGACGATTATGGGGAACCAGAGGTGATTGATGGCTGGATAACCAAATTTTATCCATATGATAAAAAGGGGAATAAGATTCTAGATAAAGAATTGTCAGGACTCGGAGTTGAGCGAATATTTAAACTGCTGCCGAGTGAGCTAAAAACTATTCCATTCAAATTCCAAATAATAGATTCGGAGAATAAATTAAAGCAAGAATTTCTCATGGAGTTCTCAGCAGGGTTTATTGGTGTAAGACAGGATCAAGACACCTTGAATCTACGTCCGGAAATCGGTTGGTTTGTGGGTAATAGAACTAATAGAAATCCATCAGAAAATCCTTATAGTAAATTCAACGAAGATTCAAGAGAGTATTTTTCCTTAGATGAATTTCCAAGTGAGTTGCTGGAGGGAGGAGAATTTGACGAACTAGTCCTTAATTTTAAAAACAAGATTGTCTATCCTGAGAATGTAGCTAAATTAAAAGTGAGGTATTTGGAACTTAATGGGGAAGTGGATGAAGATTGTAAAGAGGATTTACGTGAGAAATTCAAGGAGAGTGAAACAAGAGTAATCTTGAATTATGATTGGGAAGGTATTAATTAAAAAAATAGACTTCCGCTAATAATTAAGGTCCAAAGTCGCCTACAGGGCAAGACTTTGACTTTAATGTTGAACGAAACCGGTCACCAAGGATTAATCCGTCTGCTATGGGGATTGAATAAAAAGCGTAAACATATACAAGCAGCTATACAGCCTGATTAATTTTTTTTATTAGAAATAATAAATGATTTTTTCCATATTATTCATGTTATTATTAAAGTTTAAAGGCATAAGAATAAAAAAGTAGAAGCTTTTCAGGGTACAAGACATTAATATTTCAGGTGTCCAAAGAACACGAGGTAATTTATTTTACAGAATTTAAGTATTGAAGAGTCTTCATAAAAGGCGAACCTCTAACAGGAGGCAAAACCTCTAAAATAAGATGAGGAGTAATTTTCTCACAACAGCTACACCAAGCAGGTCGATGTAAATCAGATAAAGGTTTATTAATAGTTTTAGCTAGAGGAGAAGGAGCTAAGACTTTTAAAGATTTGCGTGCAACTTCCAATTGTGTTTTCTTATTCCGATTAGCGAGGAAACCATAATGCCGAATACGAATAAAGCGATGGGGAATGATATGCATGGCAAAGCGTCGGATAAATTCTTTGACCTCTAGAGTCATGACTTTTTGCTTGGCTTGATTGCGATAATCTTTATATCTGAAGGCAATCTGCTGAGGGCTTACAGCAGTAATTCTATAATTAGTAATGGCGACTTTATGAGAATATCGACCGAGGTATTCAATAACATTTTGAGGTTTTAAAAAAGGTCTTTTGGCATAAGTAATCCATTGTTTTTTAAATAACTGTTTGAATAAATCGGAAGGGACGTCACTAGAAGGAATGTTTTTTGATCTAATGAGGTGCCTCAATTGTTTGACAAATCGAGCTCTAAAGATAAGCCCCATGACTTGTCGATTGAAAAGGTACTTACCTTTAGATTTGCTTGCTTTCCAAATTCCTTTTTTATTCAAACCTCCACCTGGAACGATACAGTGTAGATGAGGGTGTAAAGCTAAGTTCGATCCCCAAGTGTGAAGTACAGCAGTCATCCCAGTTTGCGCACCCAACCATTTTGGATCATGCCCCAGTTTATTAATAGTATACCAAGCACTGGTAAACAAACAATTATACAAGACTTTAGGATACTTCCTACATAACTGATTAAGTACATTGGGTAAAGTAAAGACGACATGAAAATAAGGGACAGGAAGCAAATCTGCTTCTCTGTGCCTGATCCATTTTTCTCGATCACTAGCTTGACACTTAGGGCAATTTCGATTACGACAGGAGTTGTGTTGAAACTGAATAGAGCCACAATCTGTACAAACTATTTTATGAGTGCCCAGTGCCTTAGTACGACAATCGGCGATGGCTTGTAAGACTTTTTTTTGATGTACAGTAAAAGTATGACTGTTCCAAATCCAATTCAAATGTTGTCGAATGATCGCACCAATATCATACTTTGGTCTGCTCATGAGCCTCAGGATATAAAGTATCAAAAGGACTATAAGCTCGGTCTCTGGATCGTCCAGCGACATGTAAATAAACCATAGTGGTGACAATATCTTCGTGTCCGAGTAAATCCCTGATCGAGAGTATATCAAGTCCCTCTTCACACAGATGCGTAGCAAAACTATGTCGGAGGGTATGAACAGAAACCTTCTTTTGAATGGAGGTTTTTTTTACAGTAGCCCGAAAGATATGTTGTATGGCTCGTTTACTAAGGGAGGAATGTCCGTCCTGTCCATTAAAGACAAAAGTGCGAGGTTTACAGGTTTGATAATATTTTATCAAGCCGAGTTTAATTTTTTTAGAAAGGGGCACGATTCGATCTTTATTATACTTAGCTTGTCTGATATGGATAGTCATCCGATCGAAATCAATATCAGCCTGTTTCAAATTATGAACTTCACTAATGCGAAGTCCAGCGGAATAGATGAGGCAAAATAACACACGGTGTTTAAGGTACTTAGGCGCAGCAAATAATTCCCTGCACTCCTGTCTACTCAAGACAGTAGGCAAAGTTTTCAAACGTTTAATGGAAGGCAAGCGAATAGCTCGATCTTCACGTCCAATTAATCGAAAGGCTAACCGAAGTCCATAGACAGTATGTTTAAAATAAGAGTAAGAAGGATTTTGAGTATCTTTAATTAAAAGGAGGTACTCATTAATTTTATCATCCTCTAAGAGCGTAGGACAGACCTTGAAATAGAGCGCTGCTTTAGCAAGCGAACGGCCATAATTTTTGAGGGTAGATTCACTCCCACCATTGAGTCTTATATTGGTGAGTAATTGTTGAAAAGTTTTAGCAAAGGAAGGAACCTGCTGACAGGCGTTTTCAATAATCGTTTTTTTTCATTATTTTGGATTTAATATTAAATAATGAAATAAAGGTACGAGGATTTATTTTGAGGTGGTGGTTACCTTTAGGTTTTGTTCAACAAAGCACACAACGTTCATATCGCCTAGGCGGCGATACGCCGTGTGTACTAGCCGTTGTATGCCATTAGGGTATTCAGAATACTGGAATTAATTTAGAGAGCTAACGTCCAGAAATAAGAAAATTTGTTAGATTTGGAGTGAAATGTTAAAACATGAGCATTGATAATCAACAACTTATGGACGTTAGTCAGAATTAACATGTAACAAGAATCATATAATATCACAAACACTAAAGTGCTATATACTTAAAAGAATGACTATAATTTTATAAGACGGAAAGAAGAAATAGAATAGCACCATTTCAATGCTTCAGCTAAACAAATTTACATTTATGTGATTCTAACTATGTAACTATTATGTTATAAAAACAGAAACATGTCTAGAAATAATATCATCAACCAGCCAATAGCAGAGGGCTTTACTGCCGGAGTATCTGCTATCACTGTCTCCAGTATATGGTTATGGGCAGGAGCTTTTCATCCTTTTGTAGTTTTCGTCTTATACATAATTGGACTCTATTGTATTACCATTTCAACGATTTGGATTTTATCTAAAGGTGAGTCTCCATTAGAGTGGTTTTTGAAACATCCTGCTTTCTTTTTTATAGTTGGATTTATATGGATTGCTCTTATTGTACTATTTTTAGATTTGCATTTTTTTGAATTTTGGTCAGACTTCAAAGATGTATTAGTAGAACTACATGGGCTTGTTTTTGATTTTTTATTTTTAGGTGTACTGCTAGCTTTATATAATCAATTAAGACAGAAGAAGCAAGAGGTAAATCGATGGAAAGAAGAGTTACATGACTATAAAGGTTGGACTGAAAATGAAGCAGCTTACAGAATAGCTGGTATTATTAGACGGTTACAGGATAAGAAAGTGGAACTTGGAAAAGAAGAATTATCTAATTTACATTTGGGTCAATGCTCTAAAGAAATAATAAAAAAAGCAATAATGCTGAAGGTCAAAATAGCTTCTTTACAAGGTGCTAATTTACGAGATGCTGACTTGAAAAACGCTAATTTACTGCGTTCAGATTTAAAGAATGCTAATTTAAAAGACGCTAATTTGCAGAACGCTAACTTACTGATGGCTGATTTACAGAACGCTAACTTACAGTTCACTAACTTAAATAATGCTATATTAGCGAACGCTAATTTATTGAATGCAAACTTACTGAATGCTAATTTACAGAACGCTAGTCTACTTAACGCCAACTTAGAAAATACTACCTTAGAGTATGTTAATTTATTAAAAACGGACTTAATATATGCAAACTTAACCAATGTTAGATTAGCGAATGCCAAAGTTGATACAATTGACTGGATAGATAGATTGAATGATTGGCAGGTAATAGGAAAAGAATTAATCAAGATTAGATATGATGTAAATCCAACTCCATATAAAGATTTCTACGAAAATGACTATTATATAATCAGAGAGAAAGAAGAAGCGAAAAAAAAATACTTAGAAAAGCTCCGTTTTTCATATTTTGACAAATTCAAGCGTCGTTAGAAGTTAGGTTTTTAATAAGCTGATATGATATAGATTACTTTGGCATTTATAAGTTAATTAAAATTCAAACATCGAAAGGAAAACATAATTATTTCACATCCCTTATCTCAATGGTAACTTCTTTGCCAGATTTATCTTTCAATCGAATCAAAGACTTGCCTGTACGCTTTTTCGCTCGTTGAAGACGTTTGTGCAAGGCATTTAAAGATGGCAAATCAAACTCTTCCTTTAAATCCTCATGTAGTTTGATAAGATTAGTATACTGCTCTTGTGGAGGAATTTCGTACGATTCAGTAACAATGTAAATTCGTTTTATAGACATACTACAATATTATATTATTTCCTCAAATCGTTAGGCATTTCGAATGAAAAATAAAATATTCCAGCTATTATTTGCTTATTATGGACAAATAATTTTATATTTGACCATATAACCTATAAAATATGGTCAAAATGAGCAAAAGATTAACTACTTCTATCTTAGCAGAAATTAACAAATGTTACTTTGAGATGCGGAGAATCTTACTCAATGAGAAGAACTATACTATCGAAATAAGGCAAGAAAACCTAAAACAGTTCTTTAAATATCTAGAATGCGGAGAAAAAGATTCTTACTTTAGAATTATTTCTTTATATGTCTTCCTTTACGAAATGGATAAGGTAGAAATAGTTCTTCCTGACAGACTTTGCCCTTTTCAATACCTTACAGCGCCAGCTCAAAGAATCATAGAATATTATAACGAAAAAGCCGATCATCTTTATGAATTTATTGATATGATGAGCATAGAAGATTCACTCATAGAATCATTAAATAAATTGAAAGAATCTTGTTAAATTTAGGTAATAAAAGAACCGAATGCTTCGAACAAGAATCAAATAGAAAAAATAACGGCATACAATAATTAAGGTCCAAAGTCGCCTACAGGGCAAGACTTTGACTTTAATGTTGAACGAAACCGGTCACCAAGGATTAATCCGTCTGCTATGGGGATTGAATAAAAAGCGTAAACATATACAAGCAGCTATACAGCCTGATTAATTTTTTTTATTAAAAATAATAAATGATTTTTTCCATATTATTCATGTTATTATTAAAGTTTAAAGGCATAAGAATAAAAAAGTAGAAGCTTTTCAGGGTACAAGACATTAATGTTTCAGGTGTCCAAAGAACACGAGTTAGTTTATTTTACAGAATTTAAGTATTGAAGAGTCTTCTTAAAAGGCGAACCTCTAACAGGAGGCAAAACCTCTAAAATAAGATGAGGAGTAATTTTCTCACAACAGCTACACCAAGCAGGTCGATGTAAATCAGATAAAGGTTTATTAATAGTTTTAGCTAGAGGAGTAGGAGCTAAGACTTTCAAAGACTTCCGTGCAACCTCCAATTGTATTTTCTTATTCCGATTAGCGAGGAAGCCATAATGCCGAATACGAATAAAGCGATGAGGAATGATATGCATGGCAAATCGTCGGATAAATTCCTTGACCTCTAGAGTCATGACTTTTTGCTTGGCTTGATTGCGATAATCTTTATATCTGAAGGCAATCTGCTGAGGGCTTACAGCAGTAATTCTATAATTAGTAATGGCAACTTTATGAGAATATCGACCTAGGTATTCAATAACATTTTGAGGTTTTAAAAAAGGTCTTTTGGCATAAGTAATCCATTGTTTTTTAAATAGCTGTTTGAATAAATCGGAAGGGATGTCACTAGAAGGAATATTTTTTGATCTAATGAGGTGCCTCAATTGTTTGACAAATCGAGCTCTAAAGATAAGCCCCATGACTTGTCGATTGAAAAGATACTTCCCTTTGGATTTGCTTGCTTTCCAAACTCCTTTTTTATTCAAACCCCCGCCTGGAACGATGCAATGGAGATGAGGGTGTAAAGCTAAGTTCGATCCCCAAGTGTGGAGTACAGCAGTCATTCCCGTTTGCGCACCCAACCATTTTGGATCATGCCCCAGTTTATTAATAGTATACCAAGCACTGGTAAATAAACAATTATACAAGGCTTTGGGATACTTCCTACAAAGTTGATTAAGAGCATTAGGCAAAGTAAAGACGACATGAAAATAAGGGACAGGCAGCAAATCTGCTTCTCTGTGCCTGATCCATTTTTCTCGATCACTAGCTTGACACTTAGGGCAATTTCGATTACGACAGGAGTTGTGTTGAAACTGAATTGAGCCACAATCTGTACAAACTATTTTATGAGTACCCAGTGCCTTAGTACGACAATTGGCAATGGCTTGTAAGACTTTTTTTTGATGTACAGTAAAAGCATGACTGTTCCAAACCCAATTCAAGTGTTGTCGAATGATAGTACCAATATCATACTTTGGTCTGCTCATGAGCTTCGGGATATAAAGTATCAAAAGGACTATAAGCTCGGTCTCTGGATCGGCCAGCGACATGCAAATAAACCATAGTGGTGACAATATCTTCGTGTCCGAGTAAATCCCTGATCGTGAGTATGTCAAGTCCTTCTTCACACAGATGCGTAGCAAAACTATGTCGAAGAGTATGAACAGAAACCTTCTTTTGAATGGAAGTCTTTTTTACAGTAGCCCGAAAGATATGTTGAATGGCTCGTTTACTGAGGGAGGAATGTCCGTCCTGTCCATTAAAGACAAAAGTGCGAGGTTTACAGGTTTGATAATATTTTATTAATCCGAGTTTAATTTTTTTAGAAAGGGGCACGATTCGATCTTTATTATACTTAGCTTGTCTGATATGGATAGTCATCCGATCGAAATCAATATCAGCCTGTTTCAAATTATGAACTTCACTAATGCGAAGTCCAGCGGAATAGATGAGGCAAAATAACACACGGTGTTTAAGGTACTTAGGCGCAGCAAATAATTCCCTGCACTCCTGTCTATTCAAGACAGTAGGCAAAGTCTTCAAACGTTTAATGGAAGGCAAGCGAATAGCTCGATCTTCGCGTCCAATTAATCGAAAGGCTAACCGAAGTCCATAGACAGTATGTTTAAAATAAGAGTAAGAAGGGTTTTGAGTATCTCTAATTAAGAGGAGGTACTCATTAATTTTATCATCCTCTAAGAGCGTAGGGCAGACCTTGAAATAGAGCGCAGCTTTAGCAAGCGAACGGCCATAGTTTTTAAGAGTAGATTCACTCCCACCATTGAGTCGAATATTGGTGAGTAATTGTTGAAAAGTTTTAGCAAAGGAAGGAACCTGCTGGCAGGCGTTTTCAATAATCGTTTTTTTTCATTATTTTGGATTTAATATTTAATAATGAAATAAAGGTACGAGGATTTATTTTGAGGTGGTGGTTACCTTTAGGTTTTGTTCAACAAAGTGTTTTTCATGTTCTAAGCAAATAAAACGTACTATTTTTTTTGATATATAGTGTTATTTTTAACACAAGCTAAAAGAATATGAATAAGTTTGTTTCGAACCGCATTTAAAACGCTCATTTTGTTTTTTCCTTCAGCGACTTTTCGATTAAAATACTCATGCATAATATTACCTTTCCTAATAGTTACCATAGCAGCGAGGTGGAGCATTTTTTTAATTTCTTTGTTTGCAAGATGAGAGATTCTGGTTTTGCCTTTAAGACTAGTACCTGAAGCATGTTCGAAAGGAGCGACCCCAGCAAAACAAGCTAATTGTCGAGGATCTGTTAGTCGAGTAAAACCATGTGTTATTTGAATTAATTTAGAACTAATAATTTGGCCAAAACCAGGTATTGACATGACGATTTTAGTTTTTTGAGCGAGCTCAATATCTTCCTCCAACAATGTCTTGATCCGATTATCATATTGTTGGATGGCTGCTTTCATAGCGATCATAGGAGCTTGTGTAATTTCATCCATTTCAAGATGGAGATCATCTTCGACAAAACCTATTTCTTCTTTTAAAGAATTACGCAAACTCATTAAATATTTTACCATTCGATCACGGTGAGAAATTAATAACCCTAATCGTTCTATCGTCTTAGAAGTAGGCTTCCAAAGTCTTGCTTTACGCTGAAAATCAATTGCATAGGTAGCAATTCTTTGCGCATCTATTTTATCATTTTTCCCTCTTTGAACGCCAATGCTTCGTTTAATTTGTAAAGCACTTTCCAACCATATGTCTGTATCGACGTGCTGATCTAAAGACTTTAAAAGAGGCGCTGAATAAAAAACCTGAATGTTCTAAACAAACAAGACAAGTGGAGAATAAATCAGTGTGAGATTGGAATTCCTGAAGTTCCTCCATCCATGAAAGAATAGCGTTTTGTTTATTAGTAACAACTCCTTCTTTTAGGAGGATATTCTCTTCATTTCTAAGTGCATAATTAAAAGTCGATTTGCTTATATCGATGCCTAGATAAAATTGATAAGTTGTCATTTTTTATTAATTTTAAAATAAGAAGAAATGTGGTAATTTTTCGCATTGCGCCATTACCTTACTAATAGGCTCTATGGCCTGAATTTTCATCTGGACTAAAGCGAAAAAAAAGACCGATAGCACTGAAACACATTATAGGATCGGTGTCCTTCAAAACGTCTTAGGTAGCTAGCCGGTCTTACCATTTTTTACAACTTTAATTTAGAGAATTTAAATTAGATATTATTAAGATACACTGGATGCAACTGATTTTTTATATATTTATATTGCTGTCAAGTGTTGTCGAAATTGTATATTGTAAAACTAAAGGTATATTGTAAAACTAAAGGTATATTGTAAAACTAAAGGTATATTGTAAAACTAAAGGTATATTGTAAAACTAAAGGTATATTGTAAAACTAAAGGTATATTGTAAAACTAAAGGTATATTGTAAAACTAAAGGTAAACTAAAGGCAGAACGTACATAGTCGCTAAACGCGCCTACGTCGTCTGCACCGAGCGTCAGAGTGTAAAAAAACTAAAAAACTTATGCTGAGGATTGGCTATACTTCTTTTTTTACGTACTCCCCTGCGATAGAGGGGTGAGTATTTTTACAGACTGGCGTTGGTGGCAACCAATCGGAAATTCAACAACGGGAAAGTGCTCGTATTCGGTAAAATTGCTAAACGCATCTTTGTGCCAACGCGATTCATTGAATAAAATTTTTAGAATTAGAATCGTATAAATTAGGGCTAAGCCAAGAAGCTAAATTCAGTAGAAATTTAAGCTCTGAATAAAAAGTTGTAGAACGAAGTAGATTTTAAGAGTCAATAATTAGTTAATCAACCTCCTAACCTATTTGCTTAACTAACGCCCTATGAATGTGAAATCTTGATTCCTGTTTCGGCTAATAAATGAATCGCTTGTTAACGTGATCTTGCCTTTAAATCGGATACCAAAACAACGAAATAGAGTTTGAGAAACAAGCTTCATTAAGCAGAGAATTAATCCAATGAATCTCCCAAAGTAAAACGATCACTTTCCCAAAACAACCTCAACCTTTTCCAATCCCACGTTCATCATTCGAATTTCGACTAAACACGTTGAATGGATTTTAATAATTAAATTTCGTTTCAACACTGTAGATAAAAAATGGAATCTTGAGCCGTTAATTTTCGATAAGTCAAATTCGAGTCTTGCCAAATCAATTGTGATAACGCCTAAATTATTCAAATTCACTCCTTAGATTACAGACAAACAAAGAATCTAGTTTTAGCTTTTTTGTGAATAAGGTCGCTCAAATGAATATTTTTTTACTCTTGAGAATTGGACGAATGGAATTCGGTTTCTGATCACCTTGAAAATTTGTATCTTTAAACGGAACAAGATGGCTTCCGGCTTCAGAATAAGAAATCAAAAAGGGATGCCACCAACAAAGTTCAGAACGCACATAGCCGCTAAACGCGGCTACGTCGTCTGCACTGAGCGTTGTCAGTCATAAACACATTTTTTGACTTTAAATTAATTTCATCAAACATATAGTCAACTTATGAAAAACATGATACTTTTAATTTTATTTTTAACAGGATTGACTCTACCGTTTAAATCGTGCTTATTAAATAACGATGAAGAATTAATCAAAAAAATAATTAATGATATTGAAATCAACACTCCTAATTATACTAAATTCTCAAACTACGTAAGCAATATTAAAGATTCAATTCATTGGGGCGTAGTTGCGATATGTGGCCAAAGAATAAAATAAAAATGTAGTGTGGAATGAGCATCTTTATGGTGCTTAAATCAAAAAAAATGAACGCCCACACTACATTACCAAAGATAGAGAAGTTTATTGAGAAAAAGCTGATAAAAGAGCTTGTGAAATGGCATGACATATTAAAAAGGGGTCAGTTATATGATTACGAAAAAGAAATACAAAAAACGCTTGTAAGCGTGTTTAATTATATAGGAGAGCAGCTACTTCCGGAAGCAGCGAATGACTCATTATTGATTCAAAAGCGGGAATTAAAAGAATCTGGCTGTGTTAAATTAGAGCAGCGTAAATTTAGAATACGCTTATCAACGGGTCATGAAATAAAAGTGAATAGCTATTATGCAAAACAGATTCCAGCGGACTGGATTGGCTCACGACATTCTATATCACGACATTGGAAGATAATAGGAAATGGGAGTCCTGGATTATATGATAGAGTTGGTTTTTGTTCAGCTCTAGGTCCTTCTTACGATGTTGGACATCAGGTACTTAGCAAATTTAATACAGGAATTTGTCTTAGTTCAGTTCGAGATATCAATAACCAATTAGCAGATCATTGCTTCACACAGCAGGAAGAAGAATTGCTAGTTCGGCCCAACGAATCATTGGAAGGCAAACGAGTTGTATTATCAATAGATGGAGGCCGAACAAGAACACGAACTTACACCGGACAAATAAATCAGGCAGGGAATCATAAATTTGATACAAATTGGAGAGAACCAAAATTGTTTGTAATAGATGTACTGAATGAATCAGGACAACCAGATGAAAATGCATTGCCAATTTATGGATGCCGATTTGGAGAACAAGATGTTTTTAAGTTATTGTCCAGATATTTAAAGAAATTAAAAGTAAGTAAAGTAAAATCAATACAAATATTGGGAGATGGAGCGCCCTGGATTTGGAACCATACTAAAGAAACGTTATTAGAATTAGGAGTAGCAGAAAATAAAATAATTGAGACATTAGATTATTACCACGCCTCTTCTTATGTTCATGACCTGATAGAAAAGATGCCTAAAGTTATTGGTAAAGAAAAAAGAAAAATGCTATTAAAAGAATTTAAAGCAAAACTATGGCAAGGCAAATCCACAGAAATAGTAGCAAGATGTAGAGAAATATATAAGCGTCCAAGTAAAATAATTAAGCGGTGGTTAAATTATTTAGACAAGCATAACGAGAAAACACAATATACTGATTATCAAGGAGATAAATTAATGTGCGGTAGCGGAATAATTGAATCCGCAATTAGGAGAGTGATTAATTTGCGATTTAAAAATGCCTCCACTTTTTGGAATGAAAAAACAGTAGAGAAAATGTATTTTTTGCGAGGTGCTCTTTTATCTAAAAGATGGAATATTCTTATGAATAATTTGGTGAATTAATGGGGCACAAGTTGCAACTGCACCCATTCATTGGGATTCCTTAAAAGTATTTTTAATGAAAAATGGTCTTGATAAATCTAAACAACCACAATTTGCTTTTAACACTTACAATGATGAAGGATCATTATCAGGTGGGAGTTCAAAAGTGCAATATTCATTTGGGAAAAAAACTTTAGAATTCTTAAGAACAAACAAAAATGACAATTTATTTAAAAACTATATAAATGGACTTGATATAGAATTTTCTATAATAGAAATGATAGCTGGATATGCTGACAAAATTGATGAATCTGAATTCATTTTACTTAAGGATGGAACTGTGATAATTAGTAGGTTAATTTGCAAAAATATAGATAATTGTAATCGTTTTGAAATTGTCTATCCTAGTTCTGAAATGTTACTTTACGGTGATTATAGATGGGTACGAGGTACAAATTTTTATGTTGGAAAACCAGTTATGCTCTTTAACTAAATATAGAAACAGGAATGCTATGTCCGAAAATATTTTAGATTTTGAACCTAATAAAAATCATCCTAGCAATCCTACTTGGATAAGATCAATTTATAATTATTTTTACTTAGTCATGTCAATTATTTTCTGGATAATTAATTATAATGGACAAATATTTTTTCATAAATTGAATTATTTAAAAGAAGGTTCAAACTTTGAAGAAATAAGTAATGAAATCGATACTATACTGTATGTACTTATCGGGAATTTATTACTGATTCTAGTTGGTTTAATAAAGGAAGTGAGACTTTATAAAAAATATTTTATTATAGGATTCTTAGCTTTAATATTCACAATTTATTTATTGATTGGGCCAATTCTTTTTTACTTTGATGACTAACAAAAAATAACGACTGACAACAAAGTGTTTTTCATGTTCTAAGCAAGTAAAATGTACTATTTTTTTTGATATGTAGTATTATTTTTGACACAAGCCAAAAGAATATGAATAAGTTTGTTTCGAACCGCATTTAAAACGCTCATTTTGTTTTTTCCTTCAGCGACTTTTCGATTAAAATACTCATGCATAATATTACCTTTCCTAATAGTTACCATAGCAGCGAGGTGGAGCATTTTTTTAATTTCTTTGTTTGCAAGATGAGAGATTCTGGTTTTACCTTTAAGACTAGTACCTGAAGCATGTTCGAAAGGAGCGACCCCAGCAAAACAAGCTAATTGTCGAGGATCTGTTAATCGAGTAAAACCATGTGTTATTTGAATTAATTTAGAACTAATAATTTGGCCAAAACCAGGTATTGACATGACGATTTTAGTTTTTTGCGCGAGCTCAATATCTTCCTCCAACAATGTCTTGATCCGATCATCATATTGCTGGATGGCCGCTTTCATCGCACTCATAGGAACTTGTGTGATTTCGTCCATTTCAAGATGCAAGTCATCTTCGACAAAACCTATTTCTTCGTTTAAAGAATTACGCAAACTCATTAAATATTTTACCATTCGATCACGGTGAGAAATTAATAATCCTAATCGTTCAATAGTCTTAGAAGTAGGCTTCCAAAGTCTTGCTTTACGCTGAAAATCAATTGCATAGGTAGCAATTCTTTGCGCATCTATTTTATCATTTTTCCCTCTTTGAACGCCAATGCTTCGTTTAATTTGTAAAGCACTTTCCAACCATATGTCTGTATCGACGTGCTGATCTAAAGACTTTAAAAGAGGCGCTGAATAAAACCCTGAATGTTCTAAACAAACAAGACAAGTGGAGAATAAATCAGTGTGAGATTGGAATTCCTGAAGTTCCTCCATCCATGAAAGAATAGCGTTTTGTTTATTAGTAACGACTCCTTCTTTAAGGAGGATATTCTCTTCATTTCTAAGTGCATAATTAAAAGTCGATTTACTTATATCGATGCCTAGATAAAATTGATAAGTTGTCATTTTTTATTAATTTTAAAATAAGAAGAAATGTGGTAATTTTCCGCATTGCGCCATTACCTTACTAATAGGCTCTATGGCCTGAATTTTCATCTGGACTAAAGCGAAAAAAAAGACCGATAGCACTGAAACACATTATAGGATCGGTGTCCTTCAAAACGTCTTAGGGACAGGGAATTAATAAGTGTCCAGATTAGACGAAGTTATCGTTGTACTAGACGAGTCAAAAAAATAAGGGATAGTCCTTCTATGGCTTATTTTTTTGAGGAAGTATAGTGCAAGGAGAACAAGTCCATATCGGACAGTTATTAATGCTCTGTCCCTTAGGTAGCTAGCCGGTCTTACCATTTTTTACAACTTTAATTTAGAGAATTTAAATTAGATATTTCTAATGTCTACTTGAGGTAATTGATTTTTTATATATTTATATTGCTGTCAAGTGTTGTTGAAATTGTATATTGTAAAAACTAAAGGCAGAAACGTACATAGTCGCTAAACGCGCCTACGTCGTCTGCACCGAGTGTTACCTGCAATTCCCCTATTGCCTCGTCTTGAAATAAGGGTATAACAAATCTCATAACCAAGAAAAATATTGCAACTATAAAATTAACAATCCATGAATTATAGTTATTAAACATAAAGTCATTTAAAACTAAAAATAGTATATTGTTTATCAATTGTATTTTGAATCCTCACCACATTAATAAACAATATGGAAAACAACACAAATAGCCCCAAAAACACATGGGCCTCTAATTATTTCAAAATTCTTTCTGGATTTACAATTCAAATAAACTGGTTTGTGTTCTTGCTACTTCTTATTTCTGTTACAACATTCTTCAGTGGCTATAAATGGTATTTTAGCAGCATGAAATATGCAATCGATAGAGAGGAAATAAACTTTAAAGAAATTGATAGCTTAGAAATTAACATTAAAAAACATCATTTAGCAAATGATCCAAATTTCGATTTTAATGATTTTCTTCAAAAAAAATCTGCTAAGTTATCGAAATCTATAAAAAGCGATTCTATTCCATTTAATTTAAAAGATATTGTTAGAAGTAACATCGCTAATTATAGAGAACTCAACAGCAGCACAAACATTTCTACTGTGCCAATTGCTGGATTAAAAACCCCAACAACAGATTATTTATTTTTATTATATCTAGTTGGAACTCTAATTTTTTTATGGCTGTTTAAAGTTTTAAATGATTCGAGAAATGTTCTTGTAGAAACCTTTAATTTTCCAACCACACAAAATTACCAAGAAGCAACTACGATACCTGCACTATTCTATATTATACTTCCAGGTACGGAGAAAAGGAAATTCTATTTTTATTTTGAAGCAAGTCTTTTAATTTTTATCATTTCAATTTTAAGATTAGCGTTTTCTAATTATTATGATTTAAGTTCTACTCATAGTTTATACGATATTCCATTAGAAATGCACCCAGGGTTTAATGGATGGCAATATTTTTGGGCATTTTGGGTATATATTTTATTTGCAGCATTAGCAATAATAGTGTTCATAAAAGCTGTCAACATACTAATAGATATAAGAAATTTATTAATATTATTAAAATGGCAAAGAAACTCTTTTTATCCTCAATTATATCAATTATTTGAAGAAGCGGGAATTTACTTAATAAGATTTAGGAATAGAATGGAATATCGAAATGTAGGCATATCAAACAAAATGCAATTATGCATATATGCAAATGTATATAACCCAACTAAAAGAGATGTTAGATTTATTAGTGGCAGAATTAATTTAGTACGCTCTCTTAGAATACATGAAAAAAATAAAGGAAAAAATCTAATTGATAGAGAATTTAAATTTAGCCAACAATTAAATAGAGATATTACTTTCGAGGAAGAAAACATGAGACTTTTCTTTAATAATATATTGAAAGACCCGTCCTACGAAAAGCAGTTAGCTTCTTCATTTAAAACTGAAATTAGCAAGCCTGTACTTTATTCTAAGTCGGAAGAAAGCAACTCTTCAATTATCGACCCTTCCATTGTCAAAGAAGTTGTAGCCCTTTTTGAACAGAGTAAATTACAAAAGGCTATAGAACTCTTATCAAGTAATCTTAATGAAGATTTTTTAGAAAGGAAAATTGAATTAAGAATGCTTTTATCGAAATTGAATAAGATTGAGAATGATAATAATAAGGGGATAATTCCTAATGACTATTACTATTATGAGTACAATAAATTAATTAATTATTTTTCAAAAATTCTTAGCTTATTTTCAAAAGAAGAATAACATGCAGGTAATAATTAAGATCCAAAGTCGCCAACAGGGCAGGTTTGTTAAGTTCTGTTTGCTGATTAAAAACGAGTAAAATATAGTACTGAATCAATACTATTACTTGCTTTAAAACAAAATATAATTGCATCGAATCAAGTGGTCTTGAAATTTAAAAATCGAATCCTGAGCTTTTCTTTTAGAACTTAACAATCCTGCCAACAGGGCAAGACTTTGACTTTAATATTGAACGAAACCGGTCACCAAGGATTAATCCGTCTGCTATGGGGATTGAATAAAAAGCGTA
Organism: Saprospiraceae bacterium; assembly: GCA_965277415.1. Classification (GTDB taxonomy): domain Bacteria; phylum Bacteroidota; class Bacteroidia; order Chitinophagales; family Saprospiraceae; genus JAHDHW01. Next base: position 69,041 of record CBDICS010000109.1, on the reverse strand, counting down.
AATATATACAAGCAGCTATACAGCCTGATTAATTTTATTTATTAGAAATAATAAATGATTTTTTCTATATTATTCATATTATCAGTGAAATCCAAAGGCATCAAAATAAAATTTCACTAGATTTTTAGACTACAGGCATAAAGACTACAGGTGTCCAAAGAACACGAGTTAATTTATTTTATAGGATTTAAGTATTGAAGAGTCTTCTTAAAAGGCGAACCTCTAACAGGAGGCAAAACCTCTAAAATAAGATGAGGAGTAATTTTCTCACAACAGCTACACCAAGCAGGTCGATGTAAATCAGATAAAGGTTTATAAATAGTTTTATACTGAGGTTGAAGTCGTTCGAGAAAAGAAATATACTTCATTACAGTATATACTGACCGAAGTAGTTTGGAAAAGTCCCAAACCACTTCGCGTCAGGTATAGGGAGAGGAGAAGGAGCTAAGACTTTTAAAGATTTGCGTGCAACTTCCAATTGTGTTTTCTTATTCCGATTAGCGAGGAAGCCATAATGTCGAATACGAATAAAGCGATGAGGAATGATATGCATAAAAGGCTTACTGGAACGGTTTAGAGATATGCTTGGAATATTAAAAGTGTTATTTAGGAGGTATTTTTACAGACTGGCATTAGTTGTCAGAAATCGGGTAGATTCAAAACTGGAAAAAATTGGCAACCCTACAAGTTTGGTAAGCTCTCTGAAGAGAGCACACCACCCTTCTAGCTCTACTACAAAAAAGACTGAATTTTTGCATGGTCATTAACAATCGCTTTTCTATTGGTACTCAAAAAACACTGTGCATGAGCATTGAAATGGAAAGGCATAAAATTTGACAAAGGAATTTCTTATTCTATTTAAACCGCATTGATTAATTATTTTCTTAAAAATTATTTAGAGAGTAATTTATGATGAGAGGAAAATCCTCCTCCTGTGATTGTCAAAATATATAAACCCGTTTTTAAGTTTAAATCATCAATGACAATTTGATCATTGACATTTTGATATTCTTTTTGGAAGGAAACTTTACCATCAATGGTGTGTATTCGAATTTCCACAGATGAAATATTTTCATTAAGCTTGACAAATAATTCTTCCCCATCAAAAGGATTAGGAAAAACTATCTCATTTTTTTCCTCCAAAGATATTGTTGAGGTTATATACTCACCCGGATCAGTGGATAATGCAAACCAATTAAAATTGAATTCCTCCGAAAGAGCTCTAATTTGAATCTGTTGAACACCAGCATTTAAATTAAAACCAGTTGAAACTGTTGACTCCCAATTTTGCCATCCACCTGTAAAAGGTGTTTGGGTAGTAACTAAAACATTTCCGTTTTCATCTAATAATTCAAAATTCCCAACTTGTGATGCAGAGGCAGCTCGAGTAGTTAAAAAATATTCTCCATCACTAGCTACATCAACATAATATTCCAACCAATCTCCTTCATCTATGAATCCCATGTTTAATCCACCTCCAATGTCCGTACAAGTTTCGGATTCCATCCCTAACATGTTTAAATAATCTTCTGCTTCGAATTTCCCTGGAATTGGAGTGGGTTCAATGTCTTCTGTTGTTGCAATCGCAGTTACTGTATCAGAATAATTCCCCCCAAAATCTCTTGCCCGAACGCCGAAAGTATATTCAGTCAATGGGCTTAAAAAATTAACCGAATAAATAGTTCCTGAAACAGAATCAATCAACTCGTTATCTTGATAAATAAAATATTTTTCAACATACTGATCATCAATCGAAGTTTGCCATGAAAGGTCTACCACAACTCCTGATACATCTGCTTCTAAGTTAGTTGGAATACTTGGAGCAATCGTATCTCCTGCTCCTATTTCAAAATCATAAATTCTTACATAATCAACTTTCATTTGTTGAGGCCAAACACCATTATGGTCGATTGTTCCTCCAAGTCCACCTCCTACTGCAATATTGAGCAATAGATGGTGTGGTGTATCAAAAGGCCACTCTTCAAATGTTTGATATTCATTTTCATAAGTAAAAATAATTTGATCATCATAATACCAATCCAAATGATCGGGATACCACTCTAAGGTGTAAGTATGAAATGTATTAACGACATCATCCATTAGTACGCCGGCACCTACTTGTGTTCCATCTTGATGATTATATGCCCCTGTATGTATTGTTCCAAAAACATAATTCAAGTTATTACCTGTGTGCTCCATAATATCCATTTCTCCTGCATCTGGCCAGTTACCATAAATCCAATCTGTTGGCAATGTCCAGATGGCTGGCCACGTCCCACCAGTACTTGGCAACTTCGCTCTTACTTCGATTCTTCCATATAAAAAATCTCCTTTATTCGCATTGTTCATTCGAGATGAAGTATATTGATTACTCCCAATGGTTTCTTGTCGAGCTTCAATTATTAGGCAACCATTTTCGATACTGGAATTGTTCCCATCCGTGTAATATTGAGCTTCATTGTTTCCCCAGCCATTACCACCTACTTGAAAATTCCATTTACTTTCATCTACTTCAGGTCCATCGAATTCATCGGACCAAACTATATCCCATTCAATGGCAGTAGTTGAAATTGTCAATGTTGCAGGATCAGATTGATTACCTGCTAAATCAGTAGCTCTGATCTCTAGATTGTATTCAGTATCGGGAGCAAGTTTTGTCAAACTAAAACTTGTGCCTTGAGCATACGCTAAAAAATTATTATTATTAAAAATTTTATACCCTGTGATTACTGAAGTAGCATCAGTTGATTCATTCCAAGTTAATTGTATGGTATGAACATCTGCTTCACTTGATAGGATATTTGGAATGGTTGGTAGATCAGCATCAACAGGGTCAGCCAATTTTATTTCAATCCAATTGATATTAAAGCCTCCGCTTACTGCGGTTAATCTTATATTTTGCAAACCTTGCTCAAGTGAGATTGCGGTTCCTTCAAAAGTTTCCCAATTTTGCCAGCCTCCTGTAACTGGAATATTTACAGTTCCTACTTCAAGCCCTTGACTTGAAATATTTATATCACCACCACCACTTAAACTTGCAGTTCGAAAACTAAAAATATAATCGCCCGTCATTGGAATATCAATTTCATACTCCAACCAATCATTGTTGTCTATATACCCTATATTCAATCCTCCTCCTATATCAAGTGTATTCTCAGCTTGGACACCAAACATGTCGTCATAATCTTCAGCCTCAATAAAGATTTGCCCAAAGGAGGAAATTTGAATTAAGCTAAATATTCCCAGTAAGGCTATTGTCTTCAAACTTATTTTAATTTTTTGAAAATTCATTTTGTTTTGTTCTACGAATGTGATTCAACAGAATCTTTAGAATAGATTCTTATGAAAAGATAAATTACATGCACCTACAATTGCTCTGTCCCTTAATTAAACTAGATGTTATTTTATTATCTATAGACAATTTTTTAAAATTTCATGAGACATAACTCAACAATATGAGTAAGATCGTCTCAAATATAAAGTTATAATCTTAAATTCTGATATATATATATAAAGGAAAGAATTTTATTTTGAGCGAGGATAAGTTATTTGCAATTGTAGATTTAGATTAATAAAATAGCAAGCACAGGCCATGCACATTGGCTATTACCCGCAATTTCTAAACTCAAGTCCATAAATAGCCAAAGAGTATGTCAGCAATCCCAAAACCTACAATATGCTGAAAGAAGAAAACAATCCGACAGCTAATAATTAAGATCCAATTCGCCAACAGGACAAGACTTTGACTTTAATGTTGAACGAAACCGGTCACTAAGAATTAATAGTATAGTATGTGGATTGAATAAGTATCGTAAATATTTACAAGGGGCTATACAGTTTGATTAATTTTATTTATTAAAAAAAATAATTTTTTCGATATCATTCATGTTATTATTAAAATTTAAAGTCATAATTCCATAAGTGGACTGAAAGAAGTATTCAGCAAATTGCAGAACACTTTAATCCTAAATTAAATGGATGGATCAACTACTTTGGAAAATTTAGAATTGGTAAGCTAAATAGAATTTGTAAAATCTTCAACAACAGACTTACTAGCTGGGTAATGAATAGGTTTAAGAAACTAAATAAATCTTATATTAGAGCAGGTAAATGGTTGAGACATTTTAAAACGATTAACCCTCAACTTTTTACTCATTGGAAATATGGATTTATTAATTCTTAATCTCTGTATAACAAGAGCCGTATGATGGGAGACTATCACGTACGGTTCTGTGAGAGGTTCGAGGTGAAACTCCTCTTACCTACTTGACAAAAAATAGCGGAACCTATCTACTACAATTGATGTTAAAAGGTAGAATCAATTTTAAATTTTCTAATGAAAAGAATTTATTTAGATAGTAATATTTTTCGGTATCTAAAAAAAGGTGAAAAAGAAATCTACAGAAAACTATACTCAAATCTTCAAAAATTTGATGATAGGTTATTATATTATTATTCCCATGCTCATTTACTAGATTTAGAACAGGACAAAACAGATTACAAGTTTGCAGACATGGATTTCATGGAAGAACTAGTTGACACCAATTACCTAGTGCTTCCTTATGATAAAGAATATGTTAATGTACAAATAGCAAAGCCACGAGAAGTCTTTGATGGTTTTGAAGAAATCCTTCCATTCGAAGAATATTTTAATCTTGATACTCTTTTCGATGAAGAATTATTGGCTAGTAATCCAGAGTTATATGCCCAGAAAGAATTAATGCAGAAACTTTTAAATACAAATCTCAATTTTGGAATTGAAGATTCACTAAAAGGACAACCTCAAGAAACAAAGGATATCATTGAAAGACTTATTCCTGGATATAAAAACAATTTCACATTTTTAGAATGGATAAAGAAATTCTCAGAAATGACAAGTGGGTTGTATAATGATAAATCTGTTTATAAGGATTTAAGACGATTTTCTTTAGATCATTTGAGTCTTACTAAAAAATACGATATAGATATAGAGTCGATAAATTTTAATGAAGACTTAAAAGATACTCCAGTACAAAAATCTTTCATTGAATATATAGAACAAACCTTAGCATTAAATAAAAATAACGAGAAGCAGAAAACATATAATTTCTTCACAACTGCTTATAATATCTTAAATATTTTAGGGATTGACAAAGAACCAAACTCGAAAGCGAGATTTGCTAATACAATGCATGATGGATTACATTCATTCTACGCTGCCCACTGCGATTACTTAGTTACTGATGATAAAGGATTACTTTTAAAGTCTAAAGTTTTATATAAATTATTTGGCATTGAGACAAAAGTCTTGAGTGTCGAAGAATTTGCTAAATCGATAAGTATAATTGCTGGAAATGATGACAAAGATTTGAATAGTTATATTAAATTCTTAAGATTCGAATTGCAAAACTCATTGATTATAGATAATAGTAAATCGTTTAAATACAATAGAGAATACTATACTTTCAAAACTAATAACTTCCATTTTGGATTCTTTAATCATTTTGATCATATCATTGATGCTGATGATGGTGACTTTTATGTATTTTACAAAAAATTCAATAATTACTCAATATTTACTTCATACAAAGAATTTGAATCAGTTGTAAATAAGGCAGTTAATATCTTTGGTACAGATAAGTACTTTAGAGGAAAGTACACAGAAAATGACACCTTGCTTATAGATAAAGGAGAATGGCATGGAAGAGTTTGGGAATTAGAAGATTTGAAATTTAAAATTGAAATAAATGAAGGAACAAATAAATTTTGTTATTCTGTTTTCATGAAATAAACCGCCATGAACAAAGTGTTTTTCATGTTCTAAGCAAATAAAATGTACTATTTTTTTTGATATGTAGTGTTATTTTTAACACAAGCTAAAAGAATATGAATAAGTTTGTTTCGAACCGCATTTAAAACGCTCATTTTGTTTTTACCTTGGGCGACTTTTCGATTAGGGGACAGGGAATTAATAGGTGTCCATTTTAGACGATGTTATTTTTATGCTAGACGAGTCAAAAAAACTGAGAATAGTGGTTCTATGGTCAGTTTTTTTGATGAAGTATAGTGTAAAAAGAACAAGTGTAAATCGGACAATTATTAATGCTCTGTCCCTCAAATACTCATGCATAATATTACCTTTTCTAATAGTTACCAAAGCAGCGAGGTGGAGCATTTTTTTAATTTCTTTATTTGCAAGATGTGAGATTCTGGTTTTGCCTTTAAGACTAGAACCAGAAGCATGTTCGAAAGGAGCGACACCCGCAAAACAAGCTAATTGTCGAGGATCTGTTAGTCGAGTAAAACCATGTGTTATTTGAATTAATTTAGAACTAATAATTTAGCCAAAACCAGGTATTGAGATGACGATTTTAGTTTTTTTCGCGAGTTCTATATCTTCCTCTAATAATGTTTTGATTCGATTATCATATTGTTGGATGGCCGCTTTCATAGCGATCATAGGAGCTTGTGTGATTTCATCCATTTCAAGGTGGAAGTCAAACTTATGCTGAGGATTGGCTATACTTCTTTTTTTACGTACTCCTCTGCGATAGAAGGATGAGTATTTTTACAAACTGGCGTTATGTATCAGAACGAATCAAGATTGAATATTTTCGTATCAAATCGTATCATAAAATAAATTAAATATTCCACTTCCAACTGTAAAAAGAATTCTAACAGAATTAGTAAAATTGAATTTAATAGAAAAATTCGGTAAAGGGGCTGGAACAAATTATGCAACAAAATAATCCGACACATAATAATTAAGGTCCAATTCGCCAACAGGACAGGACTTTGACTTTAATGTTGAACGAAATCGGTCACCAAGGGTTATAACAAATCAAGGAAGGAGTCCTAGGCGTGAATTAATTTTTCAAAAACAATTCTACTTAAATGAAAGATTATAAATTAATTGGTAAATTATTATTGATATTTGGGCTTATAGGACTAAGTGTCAAACTTATGGAGCCAATAATAATAACAAAAGGTTGTTTTGGATATGACTATACTTATGAAGTAATTTCGTTTGGAGTTCCGATAATATTTATAATCATTGGTTTTAAGATGATAAAGAAATAAATTAAATGGACAATGCAGATAGTACGCATTGTATTTTTATCAATGCTAATAAAAAAATCTATTTTGTTGAAAAATAGTTTTCTACCGCTTTCTAAACTACTAAATTAATTAAGACATGAAAATAAACTCTTTATTGATATTGCTTGCATTATTCTTTAGTATTAGTCTATTGGGCCAAGATCCTTACAGCATGACTCAGGAAGAGATCGAAATGAATCGGTTAAAACATTGCGTAACAGGTGAAATAATGTATATACAAAAAGTAAAAAGCAATGGAGACTTAGAAGAAAAAGAGTTTAGGTCAAAATCAAAATATAATAAAAGTGGTTTAACTATAGATAGTGAATCAAATTTCAATGGAACTACAATAAGAAATAAATATGAATATGATGAATTTATGAATACGGTAAAATCAGAAATTCATTACAATGGTAAAATCAAGGAAAAAAGTGATATAGAGTACAATAAGGAAGGAATCCCATTTAAAATTTCTTCATACTATCAAAATGGAAGACTATTCAATACGGAAAGGAAAGAGGTAAAACTTAAAAAAACAAATATTAATGATGATGACTCCAATCAATCCAAGATTGACTATGACTCATTGGCTTTTACCTATTATAAAAAGATCGAGACAAATTTATCTAAAAATAGTTATAAATTAGATGGAAAAGGTAGAATAATGGAATGGAATGGAATTGACGAGTCAACTTATGAGAAGAGTTTTAAAAAGTATGAATACCATGACAGCGAATATATAGAGACAGAAACATTTTACAACTATGATGATAGCATAGATAGGAAGTTTGTACGGACTTTCAACTATAAAAATCTTTTAATTAAAAGTAAGTGGTACACAGGAAAGGGGAATCTAAAACAAATATCAACATATGAATATGAGTTTTGCACAGAAAAAAATAAAACTGGCTACAATAATTAAGGTCCAATTCGCCAACAGGGCAAGACTTTGACTTTAATGTTGAACGAAGCCGATCACCAAGGATTAATTCGTCTACTATGGGGATTGAATAAAAAGCGTAAATATATACTAGGAACTATGCAGCCTGATATATGCTTGGAATATTAAAAGTACTATTTTAAAAGAAATAGATGTTACAGAAATAAAATAGAAAATAGAGCCTGGTAGAGAAGCTGGGATTGAGTCTGAGGGAATTAGTTTTTTGGGAGGGGGAGAATTTTTACAGACTGGCGTTGTGTGTCAGAGTGTGTCCCTAGATAAAAAAAATGATACACTTGATGAATCAGTCCCCCTTGGAAGCTTGACAAGTCCCTCTCCTCATGTTTTTTATTTCCAAGGCCCGCTTGTCGTTATATTCAAAATGTCTCCTTTCTTATTAACTCTGTATAATCCACCCGCTCCACTTAACCACAGATTTCCTTTTTGGTCATACATTATATCCATAATTGAAATTGGAATATCAAAATGTTTAAACTCTTTCCCATCAAATTTATATACTCCATTTTTTACTGTACTTATCCATAAATTTCCTGAATTATCTTTATAAATTTCGTACACATCACCATTATTAAACGCATCTATTTCGGGAAATGAGATGATTCCATTTTTTGTCATTTTATTAATTCCGCCTTTTCCAAATCGTTTTTCAGGGTCCGGATTGTCTCTTTCAGCTACTCTTGTTCCAAACCAAATATTTCCTTCATCATCAAATTCAATTTCTGTGACGTTATTTGAGTGAAGACCATCTTTTTTTAGGAAATGTACAAACGTCTCACCATCAAATTTACAAGCTCCATAGCCATCATGTGCAAACCACATATTTCCTTCAGTATCTTCATTTATTTCAGTTATCCAATCTTTTGTGTCTTCATTGATAGTTGTTTCCACTTTAGGATAAGGAATCGGAAATGGAGTAAATTCTTTCCCATCAAATTTATATACACCGCCCCAAGTACCAATCCAAAATTGACCTTTACTATCAATAAATAATTGGTTAACTACATTACTTCCCCAATCATCTTTTTTTACAATAAAATTTGTAAAATCACGACCTTCGAATTTTGACAGCCCTTCACCTGTACTAAACCAATAAATACCATTAGAATCTTCAATTACACTTGTCACTCTGTTTGAGGGGAATCCGTCATTTTTTGTAAGATACTTCAATTGAATTCCATCATATTTCGCAATTCCCTTCTCAAGAGTCCCAAACCATAAATTTCCTTTAGAATCTTCAAAAATACTTGTAACATAATCGCCAATTTGGGAAGCAGTTTCTTTTGTAACTGAATCATTCAATGTGTTTGTACTCATTTCTTTCCTTTGCGAGATACAAGACGTTGCCAATATTGTTAGTATTACTAATATAATCAGTTTCATATTTTCTTTTTTATTCTAACTAACGTATTTTTTAATTTCCAATCCAATAGTTTATCGTTATAATCAAATTGAACTCTCAAGTTAAAATATTAATCACATAGAAATATTATTTTCAAATCGTTTAACAGCTCAATAACAAGGAACACATTTCCACTTAATCAATCAATTTGGCGTTCTTCCATTATTCCTTATTATGATATAGCATCTACTTGCTAAGACATATGAGCAAATTCGTATTAATTACAAAAGTATTATCTTAAATTGTGAAGTATGCAGAATAGAAGAATGACATTTTATCCGAAAAATAAATTATTAGTAATCCGACATCAAACCAAAAGTAGAGATGAAAATTATCTAATCATCTCAAATTTTGACCTCCCGAAAGAATAATAGACTCGAAAAAATCATCCACTCAGTCAAGGTGATTAAGCTTAAGTTGCTAATAATTAATCACTTACAATCTGTGGGCATGGCAATCGAAAGTTTATCTATCAAATATGAATTGAATGAAAATAAATGATTAAAATTTTTGAAGGTTGCCCAAAGTAGGCTTTCACAAGCGAAGCGATCACCAAATCACACAGTCCATAGGACTGATCACTACAACACCAGTTAAAAATACCGTTCTTGCAATCGCCATGAATCTGTGGGTGGTGGGATTGCTTAAAATGCGGATTCTAGTTATCTTGTAAGAATTTTTTGATATGAAAGCACATAAAACTTCTAAACTTTCCATTGAAGAGTACTTAAAGCATGAAGTGGAAAGTAATACAAAATATGAATACCATAAGGGCCAAATCATTACCTTGGCTGGGTGGACTATCAAGCATGGATTACTATGTGCTAATATTTACTCAGAAATCAGAAATGAACTTCGTCAAAATAACTCTAATTGCAAACCTTTATCTAGTGAAATAAAATTGCATGTAAAAAGTGAAAAATATGATAGTTTCTTATATCCTGATACAATGGCTATTTGTGGTGAACTTAAAGAATCAGATACAAATCAACATGCAGTAAAAAATCCTGTCTTAATAGTAGAAGTTCTGTCTAAATCTACCGCAGATTATGATAGAGGAGATAAATTTCATATTTACAGACAAATTCCTACTTTGCAAGAATATGTTTTAATCGAGCAAGATAAATATGTAGTAGATATCCATTACAAAAATCCTAAAAGTGACTTGTGGAGAATTACAAGAATTGAAGGAAAAGAAAGTATTATAATTCTTCAATCTTTAAATATCTCCGTTTCCATGAAGAATTTGTTTTTTGATGTCAAAATCACTGATCAAAGTCAATGAACCTAATTAGCTAATGATAAACTATTTTTTAGCATTCCTAAACTCTGGCAACTAAGTTCTAATTCTAATCTTGATAATCAATAACATATGGACGTTAGTCAGAATTAGAAAATTAAAGAGATATTCACCTTGCAAGTAGAAATAAAAAATACAAGAATCAAATGTTACAAATGCATGAGGCCTTCAAGCACATGTATTTGTAAACACATTAATCCTTTCCACACTAAGACCCGTTTTATTATTCTTATGCACCCGAAGGAGTACAAAAAAGAAAAAAACGGAACCGGACATATGACTAAGCTGCAACTTGAAAATTCAGAAATTATAGTTGGTGTCGATTTTACCAATAATAATCGTGTAAATGAAATACTGGCTAAAGAAAAAAGTTCTTCTTTTTTACTTTATCCGGGAAAAAATAATTTCAACTTATCGATAAGAAAAAGTTCAGAAATAAATTCATTTATGGGGAGTAATTCGCACATCTTCCTTCTCGATGGAACATGGCCCTGCGCCCGTAAAATGCTTAAACTAAGTAAGAATTTGCAAAAACTAAAAAGAGTGAGTTTTGATAATAAAATAAAATCAAGATTTATTATCAAGCAGCAGCCAGAATCTCTTTGTCTTAGTACTATTGAGTCAGTCTATACTGTCTTAAATTTACTCAAGGAAGGTGACTTAGAACAATGCGAGACAAAGGATTTCCTTATTCCTTTTGAAAAAATGATTGAGTATCAACTCGAATATATTCTAAACCCAAAGCATAAAAATTATCATTCAACTGCGAACAGAGAGATTCTTCCTAAAAACATGTATAAGAAAAATCCGGAAAGAAGTATTATTTTTGAACAAGAATAGATGTAATTACTGAATCAATAAGGAAGGGCCTTATTAAAAGGCGAACCTCTAACAGGAGGCAAGGCTTCTAAAAAACTTATACTGAGGATTGCCTATACTTCTTTTTTTACATACTCCTCTGCGATAGAGGGGGGAGTATTTTTATAGACTGCCGTTGGCAATAATGAATCAAATCGAAATTATTCAGGTCAATTGAATTTCGGAATTTCAGCAAAATGAAATACCGAATTCTACCCTTCCAAAACTGGTTTTCAAAATTAAATTCTTGTTTCAGGATAAATGAAATATAGTGCAAAAAGAACTAGTGTAAATCGGACAGTTATTGATACTCTATCCCTTAAATTTAGAGATTGAACTGCGTAGTTGCAGTTACATCAAATCAAATACTTATGGAAAATATTTTAGATGAAATCGAGAAACCCTTATCCTTCACAGACAAGGAGATATTCACAAAAATGTGGTTAAAGCCAAGAGAAGTTTTTAAATACATTCATGAGGAAAAGTATGATAAATATGTAACTGTTCTTTTATTATTTGCGGGAATATCAAGAGCTTTTGATAGGGCAATAATGAAAGATATGGGAGATAAATTCTCATTATTTGCAATTTTAGGGATTTGCATAATTGCAGGAATTTTAATAGGCTGGATTTCATATTACATCTATTCAGGGATGATTAGTTGGACAGGCAAATGGCTTAATGGAAAGGGAGATACTACTTCTATTTTACGAATAATGGCATATGCAATGACACCTTCCATCATTGCCTTGGTATTATTAATTCCTCAAATAGGAATTTATGGTAATGAATTATTTAAAGCTGAAGGAGATATAACAAGCGGTGGCATAATTTCAAATATTATCTTTTATAGCTCAATAATATTGGAGTTAGTGCTTGGAATTTGTACATTAATATTTTGTATTGTAGGCGTTTCAGAAGTACAAAAATTTGGAATTGGCAAATCAATATTAAATTTATTGTTACCAGTTTTTGTAATTATTGTCCCTGTACTTGTGTTTGTGTTGATACTCAAGGGAATTTGAAAAAAAATAAACACTACTGCCAATAATTAAGCTCCAATTCGCCAACAGGGCAAGACATTAAGGTTTCAGGTGTCCAAAGAACACGAGCTGATTTATTTCTCAGGATTCAAATATTGAAGGGCCTTCTTAAAAGGCGAACTTCTAACAAGAGGCAAGGCTTCTAAAAAACTTATACTGAGGATTGGCTGCACTTCTTTTTTTACGTACTCCCCTGCGATAGAGGGATGATTATTTTTACAGAATTCCTATATGTAAAGTTATTATCTTTGAATCATTATGAAATTTAACTTTCTTAATCGATGGAAATTTTGGAAAAGGCTTATGCTATTAAGCATCCTATTACCCATATTATTAGTTGGAGTTTTAATTTTTATCGTTTATCAAAAGCAAGATGGACTCATTCAGGGGGAAATAGACGTCTTGAATAAAACGCATAAGGGCCTAATCATAATTGGAGACACTCATATAGCACCATTTAGAAATTTCCCTTATATCTCCATAAAAATCGATAGTGTTCAGGTTTATGAATCAAAAGAGAAGAATGCTTCTCTTATTTTAGATGTAGCAGATATATATGTAGGCCTTAATATATGGGACATAGTTGATGCTAACTATGACATTCAGAAATTGGTAGTGGAAGATGGTTTTTTTAATATTATCAAACATAAGGATGGTAGTATTAATATTGAAAATGCACTAACCGCACCAAGCGAGGAGGTCGTAGAAGAGGAGCCTTTTGATATCCATTTGAAAAACATTGAACTCAAAAATCTTGATATCCACAAACTTGACGAAGCGACCAATCTGGATATTGAAACTTACATTTACTGGGCTAAAAGTGGGATTAAAACCACTGACAATGAAATTGATGCCCATATTGATACAGCGTTTGAGTTAAATATCATTCAGAACCAAGATACCAGCTTTATAAAACATAAGCACTTTGAATTCCACACGGATGTTTTGTTTAACGAGCTTTCAGGTTTGCTTGAAATAGCACCATCAGGAATTAAGATGGAAAATGGAGATTTTAAGGTTCATGGGAATATTCAAACGAAACAAGATATGACATTGGATCTGCATGTAAACGGGACGAAGCCAAACTTTGATATGTTGATCGCTTTTGCTCCGGAAGACCTTATCCCTACGCTGGAACGTTATAATAATGCAGGCGAATTTTATTTTAATGCAGATATAATTGGTCCAACTAGTAATGGCCAAATGCCATTTATAGATATTGATTTCGGAGCAAATGAAGCATTTTTAGAGAATGTAGACGTACGTAAAAGAGTAGATGACCTAGGCTTTAAAGGCCACTTTACCAATGGCAAGGAGAAATCCTTTGAATCTATGGAATTTTCTATTGAAGACTTTACATCAAAACTAGAACGAGGTAACTTTATTGCCTCATTATCCGTGAAAAACTTCATCGAACCTGATGTGGAATTAAAGCTCAATACAGACTTTAACTTAGAGTTTCTTGTCCAGTTTTTTAATTTATCCTATGTAGAAAATGTTTCTGGCAATGTAAAACTCGATATGAATTTTCATGATATAATTGACCTGGAGCATCCGGAAAAGGCACTTGACAAACTAAATCAGGCCTATTACAGCGAATTAAATATCGAAAACCTGCATGTGGAATCACCTGATTTAAGGATACCAATTGATCAATTGGATATGCATCTTGCTATGTCTGGCAAGAGAGGTGTTTTAGATAAATTCGATCTAAAAATGGGCGCTACGGACCTATCTTTAAAGGGCTATGTTTCTGATCTTCCAGCAATAGTTCATCACACTGATATTCCAGTTGAAGCAGAACTGGAAATAAGCTCCAACCTATTTGACATTTCTGAATTGACGGGCTTTTCAAAAGGGGATAATTCCGGGATAGATGAGCAAATAGAAGATCTACGCCTGCTATTGAAGGTCAAATCCAGTGCACGTGCAATTACAGAATCTAAATACTTACCTGAAGGGAAGTTTATTATAGAAAGACTTCATGCCCAACTAAAACACTTCCCTCACGAGCTGCACGACTTCCACGCTGACTTTCTTATCGATAGCAGTAATTTAAATATTGTTGACTTCACAGGATACATCGATAAATCTGACTTCCATTTCAATGGTAATATTCGTAACTACGGTTCCTTGATGGAAGATACTTTAGCCGGAGACGTAAGATTGAACACTCCAGTTGAAGTAGAACTGGAGATGACTTCCAACCTATTGGACATTGCAGAATTGACGAGCTTTTCAAAAGTTGATAGTACCGGGATAGATGAGCAAATAGAAGATTTTAGCATACAAATGAAGTTCAATTCTACTGCTCGTGGATTGACGAAATATAAATATTTGCCAAAAGGAGAGTTTTTTATAAAAGGACTCCATGCTCAGCTAAAACACTATCCTCATGAGCTGCACGACTTTCATGCTGACATTCTTATTGATGACCGAGATTTAAAGATTATTGACTTCACCGGATTTATTGACAATTCTGACTTTCATTTCAATGGCAATGTTCATGACTACGGTTTCTGGATGAAAGATACTTTAGCAGGGGATGTAAAACTGGACATTGGCTTAAACGCCGAATTACTAAGGCTAGAAGATGTTTTTTCGTATCAAGGTGAAAATTATGTTCCCGAAGATTATCGCCATGAGGAATTTGAAAACCTTAAACTACACGTAAATAGTGAAATGCATTATAAAGATTCCGCACTACATTCGATAGATATCGATTTGGATCAATTCGATGCAAAAATGCATGTACACCCTATGCGGTTTGAAGATTTTTCAGGGCGATTTCATTATGAGGATGAGCATTTGATAATTGAAAAAATGCATGGGAAAATAGGCCGCACCGTTTTCGACCTTGACATGAATTATTACCTTGGGGAAGATGAATCGATTAAACTGCGAGATAATCACTTTGGCATAAAAGCTAATTATATTGATTTTGATCAATTATTTGCGTTCAATACAGCCCCGCCCAATAAGCCCAAAACTACTAAAACACAAAAGCCAACTACCGAGGATGTGGAATCACACAGTACCGCATTCAATATTTACGAGCTTCCTTTTACCGATATGACTTTTGATATTGATGTGGACCATTTTATTTATCACCATATTGATTTACAAAATATTCATAGTCGCTTGAGGACAACACATAATCATTATATCTATGTAGATACGATGTATATGCGTGCTGCCGGAGGGCAATTCTTAATGTCAGGCTACTTCAACGGAAGCAACCCAGATCGGATTTACCTTAAGCCAAAATTAAAAGTAATACAAGCAGATTTAGATCAACTACTGTTCAAGTATGAAAACTTTGGACAGGATGAGGTAATTTCCGATTATCTCCATGGTCAACTATCAGCAGATATTACTGGAAATATTCGCGTATATCCAGACATGGTACCGGACTTAGATCAATCTGAAATTCATATGGATGTTGAACTGTTGAATGGACGATTGGAAAACTATGAGCCTGTATTGATGTTGTCAGACTACATTGGAGATAAGAACTTATCTTTAGTTCAATTTGATACGCTCCAAAATCACATGGATATTATGAATGGAACCATTACCATACCAAACATGACTATAGAGTCAACATTAGGCCATTATGAGTTCTCAGGAGAGCAATCACTTATTGGTAACATGGATTATTATATTCGGATTCCCTGGAAAATAATTAAACAAGGTGCCCGCTATAAGTTATTCGGTAGCAAAAAAACAAAAGATGGAGATATAGGTGATGATGAAATTATAGAAAAGGATCCGAATAAAAAAGCACGGTATTTAAACCTTAGAGTAAAAGGGACACTAGACGATTACGACATCCAGCTGAGAAAAAAAAGAAAGAAGAAAAAGTACAAAAAATGAAACCTTCAATATCTATTTATAGTATTCGCCATTTTTATAAAAAACCAATCTTTATTGATCTAATACTTATGCTTTTTTTTGTTATTAGTATAACATGCGCAATTAAGTTTTCGGATAATCCTGAATTTGATTATAGTTCATTTTTTCAAAGACTTTCAGTTAGTTTGTTAAGTATTTGGATAACCGTTCGACTTATTAATAAGCTTATTAAAAAACGAGAAAAATTAAGACACGCTAGACAAACTTTGATTCAAAATTTAAAACATCCATTTGAATATATTAGTAGATTCTATCCCCGATTTGATGAAAGAGATTTAGAATATTTAAAAAGAGAAGCACATTGGTTTAATAAAAAATGGGGTGAATCATATTTTGTGACGATCCTAAAAGAGAATGAAGAGCCAATAGCTAGGAAATTAATTGTGCTAAATAACAAACTTTTGACAGATCTTCATAATGTAGTTATTGTTAACAAAATGGTATTTAATAGAGAGGAAGATCGTGAAGAAGAAATGAATTCGCGGCTTAAGGATTTAAATGACACTTTGCAACAAATTGATGTTAAGATAAATTTTTTGGTTACAGAAATATGGAAAACAGAAAAACCAGTATAAGCCCAACTACTAATAAATAAGTTCGAAAGTCGCCTACAATGCAAGACTTAGACCTTAATATTGAACGAAACCAGTCACCAAGAATTTATTGTCTACGATGGGGATTGAATAAAAAGATTAAATGTTTACTAGGAGCTATGGAGTGCATATTAGATTAAGAACCTTTTCGCCTTCGACAATAATTTTTAAACAGGTTCTAAAGTATTACTATTATTAAATATTTTTTTGTATATTTCAAATAAAAGATATGAAAATTCTAATGTTCTTTTTACTACTGTCCTTTACTGCATCTGAAAGCTCTACTTTAGTAAATAAAAATAACCATGAGTTCACCTCCACTTATCATTATTTGAACAATATCTCACTGAAAAATTTTGATGGCACACGTTCTACAGTTTATGTGAGTGGAAATTCAGCTACTCTAATGAATTCCGATGGCACTCAATCGACAATTGACTTCTGCGGGAATTCTTCAACTTTAATTGCGATTGATGGTACTAGTGCATCGATTTTTCATAATGGTATATCATCGACCGTATTTAACTCAGATGGGACACAGATAATCGTAAGTCATATGCAAAGTACATCTTTATGCTATACAGAAAATGGAAAACATATGATAATGCATACTTTTGGTGATATGAGGGAGAGGCGACATAAGAATAAAATTGATGTTTTGATTCATATGAATTGGTTGTTACAGAAGAAAGCTATAAAAGCAATGGATGAGTTGGATAAAGAAGAAGGTCAGAACTAAACAACTTCAGTATAATATCCTCAACAACAATATGGTTAAGTCTTTTTATTCGATAATTCTATTAACAATTTTGTTTTGTGGATGCAAGAAGGACTCCTTAAAGACTGACCAATCACAAGATTATCTTAATCATTGGGCCTTTACAAATTTCACAAAAGTCGATAGCATTAACCCCATTTTAAGGCCAACAGCAAGCCTGAATTTTGAATGCCCTTTAACAAAGAAACAAAGAAATTGGGAAGAAAGAAATGTACTAAACCCTTCCGCAATTGTAAAAGGTAGTGAAATTTACTTGTTCTATAGAGCACAAGATTCAAGTGGAACATCTCGAATTGGACTTGCAATCAGTTCTGATGGACTTCATTTTACGAAACAAGAAAAACCTGTATTCTATCCTGATAACGATTTCATGAAAGAATATGAATGGAATTATAAGAAGATGGATAAGGATGCAAAATTGGAAGATTGTCTAAACTGTTATTTTGATGGAGTTGAAGATCCAAGAATTGTTGAAAGTAAGGATGGGGTGTACATTATGACATATACTGCATATGATGGAAAAACAGCTCGACTAGCTATTGCATCTTCTAAAGATTTAATTTCTTGGACTAAGCATGGACTTGTTTTAAAAGAGGATAAAGATCATTGGTCAAAATCAGGAGCTATTGTTGTAGAATTAGTAGGAAACAAAAATATTGCTAAAAAAATAAATGGGAAATATTGGATGTATTTTGGAGATACAAATTTATTTTTGGCCACGTCAAAAGATTTGATAAATTGGGAAGTATGTAAAAATGAGGAAAATAAAAAGATGATATCTGTATTACATCCTCGAAAGGGCTATTTTGATAGCAGATTAGTTGAACCCGGCCCTTTTGCCATATTCAAAGAACAAGGGATTTTATTAATATACAATGGAAGTAATGCAGCTAATTTTAATGACTCAAATTTGCCTAAATTCACATATGCAGCAGGTCAAGCTCTTTTTGATAAGAACAAGCCATATAAATTACTCGATAGAACAGAAAAATATTTTATTCATCCCGATAAAGATTATGAAAAAGTAGGTGAAGTAAATGAAGTTTGTTTTGTAGAAGGGCTAGTGAAGTTTGAGAATAAATGGTTTCTTTATTATGGGACAGCAGACTCAAAAATAGCCGTAGCAATTCACTACATAGAAGAATAAGTCAAAACTTCCGCCAATAAGGTCGAATTTACCCACAAGGCAAGACTTCGATTAAAACATTCATGCATAATATTACCATTTTCCAATAGTAACCAAAGCTGAGAGGGCAAGCGTTTTTCCAAAATTTTCCATCATCCCGCCAATATTGTATCTTTACAAAATGAAGCGACCAGATTTTTCAAAGATAGCATTAGACTTTGATCTTGAAGATGATAATAGATTAGAGCAATCTTGGCAGAGTCCTGAGCAGATTGAAATCAAGTCTCGTTATTCGAAAGAAGATATTGGCGAAATTGAACACCTAAACTTTGTCGCTGGTATCCCACCTTATTTGCGCGGACCGTATAGTTCTATGTACGCTGTTCGACCTTGGACGATTCGCCAATATGCAGGATTCTCTACAGCCGAAAAAAGTAATGCTTTTTATCGCCGGAATCTAGCAGATGGACAAAAAGGACTTTCAGTAGCTTTCGATTTGGCAACACATAGAGGTTATGATAGTGACCATCCTAGAGTGCCTGGTGATGTAGGTAAGGCAGGAGTGGCGATTGATTCTGTAGAGGATATGAAAATCCTTTTTGATCGTATTCCATTGGATAAAATGTCTGTCTCGATGACGATGAACGGGGCGGTTATTCCAATTATGGCTTTTTACATTATAGCAGCAGAAGAACAAGGCGTTCAAACTAAAGCATTGAGTGGCACCATACAAAACGATATTCTCAAAGAGTTTATGGTTCGGAACACTTATATCTATCCACCAAAACCATCCATCCGAATTATTTCAGATATCTTCGAATATACGGCTCAACATATGCCACGATTTAATTCAATTAGTGTCAGTGGTTATCATATGCATGAAGCGGGAGCAACGGCTGATATAGAATTGGCTTACACTTTAGCAGATGGATTAGAGTATATTCGTGCGGGCTTAAAAGCGGGCTTGAAAATTGATGAATTTGCACCTCGGATTTCATTCTTTTGGGGTATAGGCATGAATCATTTTATGGAGATTGCTAAGATGCGGGCCGCAAGAATGATTTGGGCAAAATTGGTTAAACAGTTCGATCCAAAGAATCCAAAATCTATGACACTTCGGACGCATTGCCAGACTTCAGGGTGGAGTCTTACAGAGCAGGATCCTTTTAATAATATTGCACGGACTTGTATTGAGGCGATGGCAGCAGCTTTTGGTGGTACACAGTCTTTGCATACCAATTCTTTAGATGAAGCGGTGGCTTTGCCAACGGACTTCTCTGCAAAGATTGCCAGAGATACACAAAAATACCTCCAGCAAGAAACAGATATTACTAAAACAGTAGATCCCTGGGCAGGGTCTTATTATGTAGAGTACCTCACGGATGAGATTGCCAGCAAAGCATGGGAATTGATTCAGGAAGTTGAAGCACTCGGAGGTATGACCAAAGCGATCGAAGAAGGTTTGCCTAAATTGAAAATTGAAGCGGCGGCAGCTAGAAAACAAGCACGGATAGATAGCGGACAGGATAAAATAATTGGCGTTAATATTTTTCAAACGGAAGAGGAAACGGATATCGAACTTTTGGAAGTAGACAATACGGCTGTTCGTGAATCTCAAATCAAACGATTGAAAGAGACACGCGCCAATCGGGACGATACGGCTGTTGATAAAGCATTAAAAGATTTGGAACTTTGTGCTAAATCCGGAGTGGGGAATTTATTAGAAAAAGCAGTCGTAGCAGCTCGTTTTAGAGCAACACTTGGCGAAATCTCCTTAGCTATGGAAAATGCTTATGGAAGATTCAAAGCAACGACGCGCTCTGTTTCTGGAGTTTATAGAAGTGAAATAAAAATGGATGATGATTTCAAAAAAGCCCAAGACCTGGCCAATGCGTTTGCGCAATTAGAAGGTCGACGACCGAGAATCATGGTCGCCAAACTTGGACAAGATGGCCATGACCGTGGGGCTAAAGTGATTGCAACAAGTTTTGCTGATTTAGGTTTTGATGTGGATATAGGACCATTATTTCAAACCCCTGAAGAAGCTGCGCGGCAGGCTGCAGAAAATGATGTTCATATACTTGGGATATCATCATTGGCAGCTGGGCACAAGACACTGGTACCTCAGGCTATTGAGGCATTGGAAGCATTGAGAAGGGATGATATAATGGTTGTCGTGGGTGGAGTGATTCCGCCACAGGATTATACATTTTTGTATGACAAAGGTGTCGTTGGAGTCTTTGGTCCGGGAACAGTTATTTCGAAAGCAGCGCAGGATATTTTAAAAATAATGATTGATTAATTTATTCACTTTCCTCAAAAAATAAGTCCATGGCAATTCGATCTGCCAATAGTTTTCCCTGTTTACTCAAACAGTAAGTACCTGCTTCTTCAATGATTAGCCCTTTAGTTTTATAATCTAAAATTAATTTCAAAAAGTGATTTTTATAAACTAAACCAAAACTTTCAATCTTTTGAATATCACAACCCCAGATCGTTCGAAGGCCAGTGAGGATGTATTCATTGTACTGTTGTGTTGAATTTAAAACCTCCTTTTCAAATGGCAGTTTATTGACTTCGAGGGATTGAATATATTTGGCATTATGAGCTATATTCCATTGTCGAGAGAATCCATCAAAAGAATGTGCAGAGGGGCCAATACCTAAATATGGTTTGCCTTGCCAATACGCAGCATTATGCCGGGCGTACCAACCTTCTTTTGCAAAATTACTAATCTCATAATGAATAAAGCCGGCATCTTCACTTGCTTCGATCAATAGCTCAAATTGTCGCGCTGATTGTTCTTCATCTACTGGTTTTGCCTTTTTGTTTTTTACAAAATGATCTAGTGCAGTGCCTGGTTCCACAGTCAAATTATAACAAGAAAGATGTTGAATGCCATAAGCAAAAACACGATTCATATTTTCTTTCCATTGATCATCTGATGTACTTGGAGAGCCGTATATTAAATCGACGGTCAGATTTGAAAACCCTGTATTTAAAGCATTTTCGATACAAATTTTGGATTCTTCAGCAGTATGTGCTCGATTCATATATTTCAAATCAGCTTCTGAAAAAGATTGTATACCTATGCTCAAACGATTGATTCGTGTATGCTTTAAGGTCTGTAAATATTCCAAGCTTAGGTCGTCTGGATTTGCTTCCAAAGTGATCTCCGGATTTTCGACGACTTGATGTAGGGTATAAATTTTATTGAATATAAGTTCTAACTCTTCTCGGTCGAGTAGGGAAGGTGTTCCTCCTCCCAGATAAATAGTTTCTACAGGCTTATTTTTCAGATAAGCTTTTTGTAATTCCAATTCTTTGAGAATAGCATTGACCATTTGCGATTTATATTTCAAAGAGGTTGAAAAATGGAAATTGCAATAATGGCAAGCTTGCTTACAAAACGGGATATGGATATAAATTCCTGACATATACTTAAAACAACTTCTTTGTGTTAAATCCGTTATTAAGAGGTAAGGATGCTGTTTCCTTGTCTTTTGAACCTTATTAAAATAAGTGAAATTAAAAACTTGAAAAAACTTCAAACAAAAGTAATCAAATCTCTGATCCCTTTATTGTTGTTGATGAATAACTTATCAGCACAACAGCAATTTTTATTGCAACTTAGGGGCTTGGATGTGGAAAAGAGCTTTCTTGATAAGAAGTTGAAATTTCAGGAAAATTTGTCAGATTCTTTATCTGTATTCAAAGAACTTCAAAAAATAATACGTCAGTTACAAGATAATGCTTACCTCGAAGCGTCCATTGATGAAATAAGCAGACAGGATTCCGTTTACACTGCAAATCTAAACGTTGGGAAAATTTATGAGTGGGCGAATCTCGAAAATGGAAATGTTGATAAAGCTTTTCTGAGTAAAGTAGGTTTTAGAGAACGTCTATACCAAAATAAACCATTTCATTACAAAGAATTGGTCAAACTTCAGGAATCCCTTTTGGAATATGCTGAAAACAATGGTTATCCTTTCGCATCTGTTTATCTAGATAGTCTGGATATTGAAGCAGGAAAGATTAAGGCTTCTTTGATGATGGATAAAAAGCAACTCACGTTTTTTGATGAAATCAATATAATAGGAGAAGCAAAAATCTCTCAAGCCTATTTACAGAATTATTTAGGAGTCAATGAAGGAGAGCCGTATAGCAAAGCCCAGGTTTTAAAAATTCGAAATCGGATCAAAGAACTTCCTTTCTTAAATGAAAAAAGAGATGCAACTATTACTTTTGCAGGAGAAAAAGCAAGGGTGAATATCTTTTTAGAACCTAAAAAAGCGAGTCGATTTGACTTTATCTTTGGTTTTCTTCCTCGATCCAATGCTTCGGTCGGCCCTGATCCAGATATTAAGAGATTCCAAGTCACGGCTACTTTCGAAGCAGATATGCACAATCAATTTGGATTAGGAGAACGAATTTTTGTCGAGTTTGAACAACTTCGGCCAGAGACACAAGATTTGGATTTACAATTTGCTTATCCTTATATATTAAACCTTCCTTTTGGGATTGATACGAAATTTAATCTCTACAAGAGGGATACGTCATATATAGATGTGATTTCAGATTTTGGTATTCAATATCTACTCGAAGGAGGGAATTACTTTAAAGTTTTTTGGAATCGAACGTCAACCAATATACTTAATATAAATGAAAACTTCGTCATTCAAAATCGAAGGCTGCCTTCAAGTTTAGATGTTGGGAATTCTACTTTCGGTTTAGAATATAAGTTTCAAAAACTAGATTACCGATTTAATCCAAGAAAAGGATGGGCCTGCTTAATTCGAGGAGGAGCCGGATTAAAACAAATTAAAAAGAACAATACGATTCTGGGTTTAGAAGATCCTGAGGATATTAATTTTCGTTTTGAAAGCCTTTATGATACCTTGAGTTTGAATACTTTTCAGTATAAATTTTCTACTCAATTAGAAGGCTATCTTCCGGTTTTTGCTAATAGCGTAATAAAGGGCAGTGTTCGTCTTGGTGGAATATTTTCAGAAGGTTCGATTTATCAAAATGAACAATTTCGACTGGGGGGAAATCGGATTCTCCGTGGGTATGATGAAGAGACTATTTTTGCAACACGCTACGCGGTCTTTACCTTTGAGTATCGCTTATTATTGGGGCAAAATTCTTACCTCTATACCTTTAGTGATTATGGGTATATTGAAAATAGAACTTTAAATATTGATCGTAAGGAAAGCCCACTAGGGTTTGGTGCGGGAATAACCTTTGAAACGAGGGTCGGTGTTTTTGGTTTTAGCTTGGCAATAGGACGTTTATCTGATAAGTCTTTTGATTTTAGAAATACAAAAACACACTTTGGATACGTGAGTTATTTTTAGTTAGTATTTTAGAACACATACATTCCCTAACCTCTGATAACCCTTAAAAGCTGGTAGATTTTGGAACCATATTTGGTTAAATTAAAATAAGGAACTTGCTTTGCACCAAATTGCCTCCTTACTCTTTCGATGGATTTGATAATACTCCCTTCAAAATCGAAGACATTTAATCCTAATACATTTTTCGTATATTGAATAGCTTCCCAAACTAAAAGAATACCAGCACCACTATTTCGCAAATCGGGATTATCACCAGCCATATGATAGTAAGCACGATCATGATCAATCAGTAAATAAAGAACGGAATGAATTTGATTTTTGTCATCAATTGCAAAAAATAATTGACGCGCATTTTTTTCCTTTACAATGGCATCATACTTTTGCAAATAGCTTAAAGAGAAAGGGAAGACTAAGCCTTGACGTTTAAAACTCATTGCTTCTACTTCATAATATTCTTCAATAGATCGATCCGTAACGACTTGAACAAGTTCTTTGGCTTTTTTGATTTTATTGTTTCGATAATCAGTACTAATATTTGCATATACGGCATCAAGGTCACTAAGGTCTTCAATGATATAAGAGTATTGAGTCGTCTGGCTGAATGCTTTCCAATAGAATGGCAACCAATCCTTTAAGTCATAAAAGCAATTTTGATTAAAAAAAGCAAATGGAGGCAACTGCTCAATAAGTGCATTAAGTACTTTATGTATCTGTTTGGGTGAGCGAAATTCAGATATGATGTAAGGACCCAAAAATTTTGTCAGTAGGGGCATGGTAGATACGGAGAAAGGGCCACTTTTTTTTATTTGATAGGGTAGAGCGGCAATTATTTTTCCTGACTTTTCAACTAATGCTACATCCCAATGCTCCTGGTCAGCTTGAGACACGGCATCTAAATGCCACGGTCTGACGAAAATGGGGAGTGTCGGTTCTTGCTTAGAGAATTGATTATATTTAGATTTATTATCTGTCAATTTAGAAAACCTTAGAAATTAGATAGATTTTTGATATTCAAATCTACGAAATATCTTTGGTCTTGTACCTTAGAGGAAAGCACATAGTTTTCTCCATATATTAAATCCAGTCTTGATTTGATATTTATGATCCCTAATTCATGGGATTTAATATTGTTGGTTTTTACAATCTCGTTCAGACATTGAAAATGAATGCTGTCATCAAGACAACTTATTTTAATAGAAACTGGCTTTTTGGTATGTTGGCTTACACCATATTTGAAAGCATTTTCAACAAAAGAAATAAAGAGGAGTGGAGCAATTTCTATTTGAGCATCCATATCCATTACTTCAAAAGAAACAGGGTAATCTTCGCCAAGGCGGATTTTTTGCAGATCAATATAGTTTTCTAAAAAATCAATTTCCTGTGAGAGCAAAACCTTTTTTTTCGAACCCTCATTTATTGGATAACGCATGATCTCAGAAAGTTTTAAAATAGCTTCAGTTGTTAAAGGTGCATTTTCTTCAGTAGAGAGTGCATAGATAGTATTTAGTGTATTGAATAGAAAATGTGGATTGACTTGAGCAATCAGGTATTTCATTTCTGCTTCTTTTTGTTTTGCTACGGCTTCTTTTTTCAAGGCTACATTTGTTAAGGCCATCTTGGTGACGCCTAAACTTGTACTGACACCAATAGTAAGAAGGTTTAAAACTAAAAATAAGTCTAAAAAATCATCCTTGTAAAGTCTAAAATCATATCCCTGCTGTGTTAATAATTCGAATAAGATATTTGCCAAAAAAATAAAAAATAAAAAACTCAAGATTAGACCAATCAAATACTTCCACCAAGACTTTCGACTTAAGAATTTTGGAATTAAGTATTCACTATTCCAATAAAACAATGCAATCATTAGAGGAATATCTATGAATGCTTCGTCTATGTATTCCATGCCTTCAAAGAATAATTCTCTAAAGGCATAATATAATCCTGAAATATCAAACAATAAATGTAGAACGATGACCCAGACAATGAAATGAATGACTAAGCTAGATTGAACAGAAATATTTCGGTGAACCTTTTTTATCATAGTACAAAAATAGAGCTTATTTTCCTACGATAAACTTTTTAGCTGAGAGACCTTCAATTTTTAAAAAATAAACCCCACTAGAAAGTGAATTTATATAAACCGCTTGATTGGAAGTGTCTAATTGTCCTTTGATAAGTGTTTGTCCTATTGTATTGTATATCGAGAATGGAATCGAAGCAATTGTTTGTTCTCCTTCTAAATGTTCATTTTGAATGATAAGATAATCTGAAGCAGGATTAGGGAATATGGAAAATGAGTTCAAAATAGATTGTTCCGTTAAACTCGTTGTATTACAATTATACAAATTTGCCAATTGTGTAGATATAGTGCTATGATGTTGACTAATGAGTGACTTTAAACCAGGAGGAGACCAATCTGGAATTGAAACATTTGAATGAATATTTTGATCAAATTGTTCAATAGTATATAATTTATTATTGTCAGCATCTAGATCATCTCGGATCAGATTGGCCCAAGAATCTATCAAAGGGTCAAGTCGATTGTTTGTGAAATTATCATCTAAAATCTCACAAAGAGCCTGATAATAAATTTCAGCTAGCTGATCATTATTTTGGAGTGCCTGAATATGAGGGTTTACTTGACCATCAAAATTTTCAGGCCAAAGATCAAAATCCTCATCATAAAAAGAAAAATTATAATCCCATGGAATCCAGTAAAATTGCGATTGATCTGGTATGAAATAAAGGTAGAAATTTCGACCATCCGTAAGTTGAGAATCCCAATTATTCGTAATCATATCCACTGCTAATACGCGGGTATATTTTTCAATATTTAAAATATTGCTTAAAGAGTCGTACATGTCCGCATTAGGTGTATTATTGAGAATATCTGTTAATCGAATAAAAGAATCCCAGTCATCTTCATCTTCATTCGTTTTTAAATCGAATTCCTCTTTATACTGGCTGATATTATTTCCATAGTGTTGAAGACTTGTTCCTGTTCTTGATTTCCATAAATTACCAGAGCCGTCTTGAAAGCGGTTTTTTAAAAAAGTCTTATCTACTTGCTCTATTAACTCATATAATCCCCAGTATGTACCATCGAGATAAACTTTTGCAAAAGTAGACCTAGGCGCAATCACTCCAGCTTCTTGGAGTATATTATAACTCAGTTTATTCCTAAGCATAGTTGGATCAGCAGCGCCATTAGCTAGGTTGAATTTTTTGATGCCATCATATTTCTGACCAGATACGAATTCATTGATATCTACTTTTAGTGGTTTTTTCAACTCATCAGGAAAACCCCAGTTAGAATAAGAGCCTTTTTGCCTTACACCAACGGTATCTAAAATATTTCCATCAATAGAAATCATAGCAGAGCGATAAGTTTTTTGCCCTGTATTTTGTAAAGCTTCATAATCTTGTTCGAGCAATTGCCAAAAATCCGATTCATAAAAAGTGATTTCAATTGTATGGACATAGGAATCATCGAAAAGTTGTGCGCCATCTTGACTAAAAGATTGAATACTTGTGAATAAGATTATCGCTAGAACAAGTTTAGGGTAATAATAGATTTTACTTTTCATCTTTCAGTTGGTTTTAAGGGACAGGGTATTAATACGTGTCCGATATGGACTTATTGATACCCTGTCCTTAAGTGACGAAACAAAATAGTTTATTACTAATTCCGTTTAATAATTTACTATGAAGCCGTTTAAAAAAATGATAATTCAAAATTGTCAAGAGATGGAGGATTTTGAGTAATGACTGTATTCTCAGCGAAACCCATAATCCCAATATCCAATACATCAGAATCTGATAGTCCCCAATCGTCCCTTCCCGAAGCATCTATAGCTTGAGTCCCAATAATTTCATTATCAAGTAGCAGACTAATTGTATGGTCCTCAGCACAATATCGAAGTTTCATATTAGCCGTTTCTTTTGAATCCGATAATACTTTTCGATCTACTTTAATTGGATCATCTCCAAGTCGATTGGCAATGAGTTGACCTTGTACAAATCTTTGAGCATTTGCAACAACTGCTAGATTACATTCATACACTTTTTTAGATTGACCAGAAGGCTCTGGTTTACCAACGAAGATACCAATTCCAACTTGAGGTTCATTACCACTTGCTGTATTCCATGCTAAGGGAACTTTAAGATCTACGCTAAATTCCCAAGATTGATTATATGGAACTTGCTCTTTATAAGTTAACCATGCTTCTAAGGCTTGAGAGATATCAGTAGCATTAGCAGTTAGTTCCGCTATATCGTTATTTTGTGCTATTGTAGCATCTACTGATTCCCAACGATTGGTTTGAAGAAAGTAATCGCTTAGATTGGAGTCGAAAGAATAAGTATCAGAACTACTTTCTATCAAGGTATTAAAATCACAAGAGCTTGTGGTGATTGTATTATCTTCTTTATCACAACTAGATAAAAATGTTATGGACAGGAGTATTAATATTCCAAGATAATTTTTCATGATTTGATATTTTATTTTTTTAAATTTTAAAAAGATTCTAGGACTTAATTTAGGGGACAGACTAGTATTTAAGTATCAATTTTTACGGGCCTGCCTTATTATCTTCTATACGTACCATCTGGCAGAACTGTCGGAAAATTGTATTGAGGATCTGTTAATAATTGATAGACAGTAGGGTCTTGATTTTCTACTTTTTCTCTAGTGTTTAATTTCCACTCTTGTTGGATATCAGAAAGGCGATTTTCTTGTGCACCAAGTATAGAAGTTAAAGCCCAATAATGATACTCCATTACCATGTATCATCATCATCACAGGCATTAAAGGAGAACAATATTAGAGCGAGGAAAAACAATTTGGATAGTCTCATATGGTTTATTCTTTAGTAGACGAATAAGTTATTTATCGGTCTTAAGACATCAGATATAGCTCCTTCCCCTATGATGAGAAGTGGAAGAGATAGCTTAAGGCTTTATTTGTAGATGAAGGAATGAAAAGTGTAGATGAAGACTAGATTAGGTGAGCTTTTTTATTTTTAAAACTAATTGGAAATATCATTTGTCAGTAGCCTTTAAAGAAGAAAGACTACTGGCAAATGACATTTTTCAGAAACTTAAAGAAAAAATAGCTTTAGCATATCTAATCTATTTTTAAACAACTTCTTTATATGAAACCTTAAGAAGGAAGCGATTTTTAAAATCTATCCTTAGGTTTCACGACGATTTTTTTCTTTGCTTGATGTATTCCGTCAGTCAATTCTAACCAATAAATTCCTGAAGGAAGTTCTGCAATATCTAATCGATACTGATAATCACCATGAGGAATTGAACCAAATCGAACCATTTTTCCTGTCCCGTCAAATAAATTAATATTAGCTCCTCTAGTTAATTCAATATCCCATTCTGCTTGGAGAAAAGTAGTTGCAGGATTTGGAAACACCTTTAATTGTTGATCGATTGAAATAGTAGAAATACTAGTTGTCGTGGTGGTAGTAGACCAATCTTGATCTGCAAAACGTAGCGTTTCAATCTGCAATAATGTATCTATTCCATCACGTTTTTCAGAATTATCTGTAATGACAATCATTCCATTCATATTGCTTATTGTATAGTCCGCTAAATCACCTGTGAATTTTGCAATATCTAAGCCTCCTTTACCATCAATTCGATCATTTCCTTTTCCACCTTCTAATATATTATTAGATTGATTACCTGTCAGTCGATTATAAAGATCATTTCCTTTTAATCCCGATGAATTGGTCCCTGTCAAAGTGCAATGCTGAAGATATTGTGCTTTGTGAGTATAAGGTTGATCCTTGTCAAAAGCCATGGTAAAGATCCCATTGAAAGAAGGATCTATATCCATGTTAATATTAAGATGAGGCGAAAAATATTGAGGCATCAATGCCGCTCCCATAGGATCATTAGATTCAACTTCGGCCCTTGTTTTAGCAATATAAAGTCCCCACATTCCACCAGGTTCTTCTGTCCATGCGCCCCATAAACCATAATAACTATCTACAACAGATGCGAGGTATTCCTGTGATAAACTATTTTCATTATCTAATTCATTATACCAATTTTGTGTATCAGGATTAGAACCACCTGCTCCAATTGGCCAAACAGAAAAGTTGTTAGCGATAGCATTTTGTTGAGCAGCTCTAATTTTAGCTTGATAGGCAGGGAGCGCTCCAGGATTGGAATTTGGACCATCTACGCCAAAACCGGTATCATGCATCATGTGCAGGATTTCTTCAAAAGCTGCATCTCTATGTTCATAATCATTATTGATATACCAATTATGACCTTCTACAGCTATTTCATTTTCATATAGAGGCTGACCTGAGAGGCTAGGACTACTTCCCTGACCATCAGATCCATTAATTAATAGCAGTGTGGCATCATTTTCTGCCATTTGATTTGCGACTATAGATTTATTTGCTCCATATTGCGAACCAGAAAAATCCGTCAAATAAAATTTTAGAATGTTTCTTGCTCGAACAATTTGTGCATCGGTTAATTGATCTTGTGCAACGAAGTGAATAGCTTGTCCATTTGGTGCTTCAATCTTTGTATATTTTACAAAACCATTACTTGCCCAAGTTGGATCTACTGTACTTGGCAAGGAGACAATTCCGTTTGAAGAATTAGAAATGTCAATATCATCTGGTAATGTTTGAGTGTGAATAGGATTATAAAAACCTGCGCAAAGCAGAAAAATGTAAATGTAATTTTTCATAAAAGTAGTTTTAATAGAAATAGAAGCCATCCTAAATCCCTAGTATTACTTAGAAATTGAAAAGGCAATTTGACTCTTGACTCTTTTTGGAATAAAAATTATTATAGCCATTTGCCAATAGCCATTGGTTGGTGACCAATGACTATTAGCAAATACTTATCTTTTTAGGTTTAGGTTGACTTGTGTTTCTAGGAGTGAAAAGATTAATTCGTTACTAATTTATATTGAGCAATTTCTGCTTCTGTCATCCAGTGTACACTTGCTGCAGGAGCTGCATTAATAGTAAAATAATAGAAAGCCTCTGAATCAGCTTGGGAAAATCCCATTTCTAAATAGTAGTCAATATATGGTTGATGGTTAGCATGACCTACTGGGAAACTTGAAGCTTCATTTGTTCCGTCCGACCAAGAGTGTACACCAATTCTACTGCCTGCTTCTCTTGTTCGAGTAGCACCAGCTAAGTAAAAATCAACTGCTCCTGACGCAATTTCTGCATCAGCAGGCAGGTGGATGGCTACATTTTGACTTTTGACTTTTCGAGCCGCTTGTAGATTGGCAGTATCATCTTCTGATCCGGGGCAATTTTTCATAATAATATTGTTTGTGTTGGGAAAGGCTGCAATGAAATTATCCCAATGTGTGGGCGTGTTGGAGCCGATTAGACCATTCATGATTGCTGTATTAGCATCTTGAGAAGAAAAAATGCCAAAGTCATTAGGGCTCGCATCGTCGTCGTCACAAGAAGTAATAGTAAAGCTTAGACTGATAAGAAAGAAAAGTGCTAAAAATAATTTATTGCTTTTCATAAGATTTAAATTTAAAAGGATTAATTATTATTTATAATTGTCATTCGACAAAAAGTATTAGTGATCAAAATCGAGGACTATAAAAACCTAGAAAGTAAGTATGGTTTATAGCACACTATGATTTAAGTGTATGCTATTACTTCCTAGTATTTCTATAATTTGAATGGTTGGTTTTTTTGAGCGCTTTGATTTGACTTTAGAGGGTTTTTCTACCCTC
This sequence comes from Saprospiraceae bacterium, assembly GCA_965277415.1. Lineage (GTDB taxonomy): Bacteria > Bacteroidota > Bacteroidia > Chitinophagales > Saprospiraceae > JAHDHW01. The sequence continues at coordinate 36,887 of CBDICS010000109.1, read as the reverse complement.
AATGTTTTGTTATTATTCAGATATTGTGCCATAATATTTTTTTAGTAATAAACAGGACTATCATTTATTTTAAATGACAATACAGATATCCTTTTCCCTAAAGGAAGAAGCTCAATAAATATACGGGAATAGAAAATGTGTAGAAAAACAGATTAAAAGTGTAGACCAAGTATTCTCAAATAAATGCTTTGTTAAACTTTATTGATTTAGACGAAAAATATTCCTGCAATCCGATGAATAAATTTTAGACAGCTTCCAAGTTTTTAGTAGGCTAGCTTAATTTGTCAAATAGATCGTTTTTATACGTTTCTCCAATAGGTAGGAAGACTTGTCCAATTGAGACTTGACTTTTTTGAAAGGAGTTTATCTTCGAAAGGTTTATAATAAAAGATCGGTGTATCCTAATAAATTGATCATTAGAAAGTTTTAGTCCAATACCTTTTAAATTGAGGCGTGTCAAGATCATCCTGTCCTCGGTGAAAATCTTTACATAATCTTTTAAACCTTCAATATAAAGAATATGATCGAAAGGGATTTTTATAGTTTTGTAATCAGTCTTTACAAAAAGAAATTGTTCTTTTATAGGAGTGGGCTTATCTGAATGGTTTTGAAAAATTCGATTGGCTTTATTGATTCCTTTTAAAAAGCGATCAAATCGAATGGGTTTGACTAAATAGTCAACAATGTCAAGTTCATAACCTTTCAATGCATATTGTTCATAAGCTGTGGTGAAAATTACCAATGGTTTTGTTTCCAGACTGTTTAATAATTCAATTCCCGTGATATCGGGCATTTCTATATCGGATAAGAGTAGATCAACATTTTCTTTATTGATTAATTCCATCGCTTCAAAAGCATTGGTCGTAGCTAGGAGTAAATCTAAGAAAGGTATTTTCTCTACAAAAGCACTAAGTATTTTTATAGCGGGCTTTTCATCGTCGAGTATAATGGTTTTCATTTTCTTTTTTGGTTTTAGCATAATATTAGAGCTTGTTGAGTGTGCTTCATTTTTTCCTTTACTATTTTCTAAGAATAGTATTTTTACCTAAAAAAGATTTACAAAAATAATAGAAATACTCTGTATTAATCAATTCATTCATTTGAAAAGGAAGCGCCTCAACAGGAAAGCGCTGTAAGTGAAAATTTTCCATATCATTTTTTAACCCTGCTGTTCCAAATGAAATATCTAATACTTCTTCTTTTTTTATCGTTTCAAAAAATGAATTGGATACACCATAGTCTGTAAACGGAAAGGCAAAAGCTTTAATGTTTGGTTTGAAGTGCTCATTGACAAAATGTTGACTTGTCTTAGTCTGTCTGATTTGTTCGCTTAAGTCTAGTTCATTATACAGTGGATGATCTATGCTATGAGAACCAAAAGAAAAACCTCTGTTTTTTAATGTTTTTATTTGTTCGCTTGTAAGATAGGGTTGTTCTTTTTTTAGAAAATCTTGAAAATCATATCCCAACAATTCGGCTACTTTATCTAATGTTTCTTTATTGGTATAGCTTACTTTTAAAATAGCTTTAGAGGTGTTTTTTGATTGTAATATTTGTTCAAGTTTTTTTTGGCTCGCGGGCAATAATTTGATTGTTTTTAGATGCTCAATCAGAAGACTTGCTTTGTATCGAAAGAATAATCCTTTATTGTCTACAAAAGCAGCGTTTAAAAATACTGTAGTTGGTATGCCTTTTTTTTGGAGAATAGGAGCTGCTAGATCATACACTTCACGAAGTCCGTCATCAAAGGACAAGAAGAAAGTATTTTTGTTGAAGGTTTGTTTGTTTTTAATATGTATGACCAAATCTTCAAGACTGATTGGATCATAGTTTTTTAATAAATAGTCAAGATCTTTTTCAAAGTCTTTAACTGTTCTTAATTGATAAAGGTGCTGAATATGGGGAAGTGGCTTGTCCTGTTGGAGTGTATGATAAAAAGGTAGAAATAATCGCTGTCCAGTTATTCTGATCAACCACTCCAAAGGAATGCGAGCGGCTAAAGGTTGAAAAAATTTAAGTAAGCGTTTATTCATTTTTAAAACTTCAAAGTTTTCGGATCAATGTAATACCATCTCTAATCGGGAGCACAACATTTTCTACCCTAGAATCATGCTGGATTTTTTTATTAAAGTGATCAACCGAGCGCGCTCCTTTGTCTAGATTGCTTGAGATTACTTTTTGACTCCAAAGTACATTATCAACGAGTATAAAACCACCCGGTTTAACTTTCCCGATGACTAATTCGAAATGAGACGCATAGTCTTTTTTCCCTGCATCAATAAAAACAAGATCAAAGGTTTCATTTAGTTTAGGAATCACTTCCATGGCATCGCCAATATGAAGGATGATTTTATCTTGTAAATTAGCTTTAGTAATATATTTTTGGATAATAAGCTGCATTTCCTCATTGACCTCGATCGTATGAAGTATTCCGGTTTTAGATAAACCTTGAGCTAAGCAGATCGCTGAATATCCAGTAAAAGTACCCAGTTCCAGAATTCGTTCTGGCCGGATCATTTTACTCAACATACTTAATAAGGAACCTTGCAGATGCCCAGAAAGCATTTGAGGTGCAAGGGTCTTTAGGTAGGTCTCTCGCTCTAATTCATACAATACGGTGGACTGTGTAGTGCTATGATCAAGGCAATATTGGAGTAATTTATTGGTAGAGTCATCTATACTCATTTGTGATTTGCTTTTTGATTAATGCTTCACATCATGTGAAGCGATCACTAGATTATTTATCTCTTAGTCTCAAGTTTTCATCTTTTCATAAGCCTGAAGGATGATCAAGACTATTTTCCTTCTTTTCAGCCAATCTTTTTAAAATCGGATAACTAAAAACGGCTAAGATAATAATTAGGCAGCCCCAATAAAAACCAGTGGTCAGTTCTTTATTTTCATTTAATATCAACCAGGCTAAGACTATACCATAGACCGGTTCCATATTATAAGCAAGATTGGAAACAAATGCAGAAATATGCTTTAGTGCATATAGTCCAAGTACAGAGGCTAAAGTTGTACATAGTAAAGCAAGAATCATCAAATATCCTAAATCCATCCAGTCTGGCCAAAAGACAGCCGTTTCACTATTCCAGAAGTAAAAAGGCAATATTAGGCTGATCATCAAACAACCGCTCCCTAATTCAATAAATGTTATACTCATCGGATCTGCCTCTTTGATGAACATTTTGTTAAAAATAACAAACATTGATGCTAATAATGCGGAAAGCAATCCGATCCAAATACCTAGTTTCATCGAAAGATCAGTGCTGTTTACGATGAGAACCATTCCGGGAATAACCAATAAACTAAGTAATATCTCATAAGCCTTGACTGGGCGTTTAGTAACCAATGGCTCAATAAGTGCTGTAAAAAAAGAGGTCGTAGCCATACAAATCAGGGCGATAGATGCGTTAGCATATTTGATCGCACCAAAAAAAGCAATCCAATGGAGGGCAATCAAAACACCAATGCCCATATATTTAAGGATGAGCGACTTAGGAATATGTATTAAGGTTTTTCCAAATCCAATGAAAAAAAGTAAACTAATAGCAGTTATGAAAACCCTCCACCATACTAAAACAATAGCCGATAACTGTATCAAATCACCTAGGATTGCAGTAAATCCAGCAAGTAAAACTGCAATGTGGAGGTTCAGATAAGCACCTTGGGTCTTATTCATATTGTTATTTTCATACGCATGAAAGCGTCCAATAATAATTCATTTCCGTCGCCTAGAATAGATTTTCTGCTGTAAAAAAACGAAAAAATGAGTGATTTTATCTATCTTTAGGGAGAAAATGATAACTTATTTTAAAGCATAAACAGAATAAAAGATATGTCGGTAAAAGTAGGAGAGAAAGCACCTAATTTTAAACTTAGAGCAACAGATAAGTCAGAAGTGTCCTTGGAAGACTTCAAAGGGAAAAATGTTGTCGTATTGTTTTTCCCATTAGCCTTTACAGGCGTTTGTACCACAGAATTGTGTTCTATGAGAGATGATATAGGAACGTATGAAGACTTGGATGCTCAAGTATTAGCTATTTCAGTAGATTCGCTTTTTACTTTAGAACAATATAAAAAGCAAGAAAACTATAATTTTCCATTGCTTTCTGATTTTAATAAAACAACATCAAGGGCTTATGGATCGTATTATGAAGATTTTGTTTTAGATATGAAAGGGGTATCAAAACGATCCGCTTTTGTAATAGACAAAGAGGGACTTATACAGTATGCGGAGGTGCTAGACGCAGCTTCGGATTTGCCAAATTTTGAGGCAGTTAAAGAAACTTTATCAGGTTTAAACTAGTTATTCTTTTAGATTATTTTTATTTAATTAGTAGTAGGGCTAATTTTTATACCTACTTACCTTTTTTGGAATTTAAATTTTTTTAAAATGCTTTATAACAACAGTTTTGATGAACAATTAGAAGAGTTACTCTTAGAAGAAGAATTGACAGATGTAGGGAACAAAGCACAAATTATCGTTTATAATGATGATCACAATACTTTTGATTGGGTGATTAAGTGCTTTATAGAAATTCTACAACATTCTGCAGAACAGGCAGAGCAATTATCTTTGATCGTTCATTTTAAAGGTAAGGCTTGTGTAAAAACAGATACAATGAATGTGCTTAAACCATTGAAGGATGGATTGATAGATAAAGGACTTTCAGCAGTCATTGAAGAAATTGATCAATAATAATCTTAAAAAAATAAAAGGATAAAAGGTGTGGCGCGCTTCTCGCGGTCACACCTTTTTAGGTAATGAGATATAATATCAAGCGAATAGACAAATAATAAAATACTACATGCCTGTTTTTTGGCTTTCTGAAAAAGATTTAAATTTTCCACATCCTGAGCTTGCAAATGAAGATGGGATTTTAGCTATTGGAGGAGATTTATCAATAGAACGACTTCTTATTGCTTATAATAATGGACTTTTTCCATGGTATAATCCAGAAGATCCGATCCTATGGTGGTCACCGGATCCTAGATTTGTCTTATTCCCAGAGGAATTGAAAATTGCTAAAAGCATGCGACCGTATTTTAATCAAAGAAAGTTTGAGGTCACGTTTGATAAAAATTTTGAGGGAGGTTATTAGAAGCTGTAAAAGCCAAGTTCGGAAAGGGCAAGGAGGAGGAACTTGGATATCTGAAGATATGATCCAGGCTTATTGTAATTTACATGAAGCTGGATATGCGCATTCTGTGGAAGTTTGGAAAAATGATACTTTAATTGGTGGTCTATACGGTATAAGTCTTGGAGAAATATTTTTTGGAGAGTCTATGTTCTCAAAAGAAAGTAATGCTTCTAAAGTTGGGTTTATTACACTCGTAAAATTCCTTACGGCGAAAGGATATAAATTAATCGATTGCCAACAAGAAACAGCGCATCTTAAAAGCCTCGGAGGACGTAGCATATCTAGAAAAGTCTTTTTAGAAAAGATTACAAAAAATCAAATGGTTTCAACAAGTCAGGGAAGTTGGAATAAAGAATCAGGTCTTTTTGATTATGTTATTGAAACAATGAAGAAAGGAGGTAAAGAGTAAGAATAGATCGCATTGATTTTTCCTATCTTTGGATTTCCTAACATACTCTTATGCCTTAAGTATAAGGTTTAGCTTTTTGATAAGCTCTTATTTAACGATAATTTAGTATTAATGCGACAGATTACATTTTCCCTTTTGATTTTTATCATTCTTTGTTCATTTTCCACAGATACACCTAGATCTTATCCTCAAGATTATTTTCGCTCACCAGTAGATCGGCCTATTTTTTTATCAGGAACTTTTGGCGAGTTACGACCTAACCATTTTCATGCGGGTATTGATATAAAAGCACATAATGGAAGGGTTGGGCAGCCTTTATTTTGTGCTGCGGATGGATATGTTTCTAGAATTAAAATCTCTTCGGGGGGGTATGGAAATGTACTCTATATTAGTCATCCTAATGGATTTACGACGGTTTATGCTCATATGTATAAATTTGATGACAAGATTGCAGCTTATGTAAAAGAGGCTCAATATAAAAGACAGAAATTCGAACTTGAATTATTTCCTCCAGCTGATCAATTTGTTTTTAAGAAGGGAGAAATTATTGGAAAATTAGGTACTTCTGGACGATCTTTTGGCCCTCATTTACATTTCGAAATAAGAGACTCAAAGACTGAAAAACCAATTAACCCACTGCTTTTTGGTTTTACAATTAAAGATAATGTCGCGCCAATGATCAATCAATTGAAGGTTTATTTTCTAAATGATAAACTCAATACATTGAATACAAAAACATATGAACTCCAAAAAACCGCTAAAAACAAATATCGAATAAAAGGAGATACTTTAAGATTAGGTGCATGGAGAGTTGGTTTTGGAGTGAAAACCTATGACAAGATGAATGGTGCTCATAATTGGAATGGCGTTTATAATGTAGACATGTATCAGGATGATGAATTGTCTTTTAACTATCGAATGGAAACATTTGCATTTAATGAGAGCCGGTACATAAATGCACACTTAGATTATGCAGAACAAGTTGCTAAAAAAAGTTATTTCAATCGTTGTTTTAGATTACCCGGAAATAAATTATCCATTTATGAGGAACAAAACGCGAAAGGCATTATAAAGTTGAGTAATAAAAAACCAACGAAAATAACAATGAATGTCCTAGATACCGAAGGGAATCAATCAACCTTAGAGTTTTGGGCCAAGAGAGGAAATGTGAAAGAACCAAAATCGACAGCTTTCAATTATCACCTGCCTTATAAAGAAGAAAATGTTATTGATAATAATACAATCCGGCTTCATTTTCCTTTAGGGACTTTCTATGAAGATTTATATTTGCAATACCGGAGCTCACGAGATGATAGCGAGAATGTCTATTCAATGGTTTATCATATTCATAATTATAAAACTCCAGTACACAAATATTATGATATAGAGATTGAAGCAGATAATATTCCTGAAGGATTGAAAGACAAGGCTTTCATTGCCTATTGTGGAAAAGATCAAAAAATGAAAAACTGTGGCGGTAAGTGGAAAAATGGTAAACTGACGGCTAAGGTTCGAGACTTAGGAGATTTCTGTATTATGCTGGATCAAAAAGCGCCCAGAATCACACCTGTTAATTTCAAGTCAAATATGAAAGGGTATTCAAAAATGTCTTTCAAAATCAAAGACAATTATCAAACTACCGGAAAGGCGAAAGGAATGCAATACAAAGCCACGGTTGATGGTAATTGGATACTATTGAATTACGATGCTAAAAATAATCTGTTGACCCATTCTTTTGATAAGACAATATCAGCAGGCAAGCATATTTTGAAATTGGAGGTTTCTGATAATAGAGGGAATAAGAGTATTTTCGAAAAAGAGTTTGTTCGATAAGATCAAACCCTCAATATCCTCTATATAAGTAACAGGCGGAATGTATTCACTGTGTACTAGAAGAAGGCCTATAAAAGCCTTAAAATTGTTTTAACCCTTTCTTAACAAATCAAACCCAACGAAATCAATTTTTCCTGCGTCTTTTAAGTATATAAAGCAATTTGAAAACTTTCGTTCTTTAGCAAATCTCGTGGACAAGGAATAAATGAAATAAAACAGTCAGGCAGGAATTGATTATTTTATTTTTTCTTAAAGCGAGATTTGTATAAGAACTCAAACTTTTAGCTATGAAAAAGATTATTTTATCAATATTCGTATTAGGCTCAATGTTATTCTTTTCCACTTGTTCAAGTGATGAAAATACTGATTTATGTTTTGCTGATCCTCAAGAAGATTGTATTTGCACAGAAGAATATGCTCCCGTATGTGGATGCGATAACGAAACGTATTCTAATGCTTGCGAAGCAGAATGTAATGGCATTTATGATTATACTTCAGGCACTTGTAATTAAGAAGAAAGACTATAACATTTTAAAAATTTCATCCTAAAATACCAGATTACTTTTTCTAAAAAAAATAATTGAATCATTATGAAAACGATCAAATTTCTTTTTGTACTTATAGCCTTCACTTCTTTATGGATGTCTTGTAATAAAACTGATGATGATGTTTTAGAAGTAGATGAGTATCTGATCTTTGGCCATTTCTATGGATTCTGCCAAGGAGAAACTTGTATTGAAATTTATAAATTAGAAAATGGAAAATTATACGAAGACTCTAATGATGATTACCCAGGATCAACTGATTATTATAATGCAAATTTCACAGAATTGTCAAATAACATATTTGAAGAAGTAGATGGATTACAAGATGTTTTCCCTAGTGGATTATTGAATGAAACTGAAGTCGTCCTTGGATCGCCTGATGCAGGAGATTGGGGTGGACTGTATATTGAATACAATAAGGATGGGCTAAAAGATTTTTGGTTGTTGGATCAGATGAAGAGCAATGTATCTGAAGAGTATCATGACTTTATCGATGCAGTAAATGCAAAGATAGACCTGATTAATCAATAAAAAATAATGATGTTAAATTGGGAAGGGAGTTGGTCAAAATGATCACCTCCCTTTACTTTTTTGTATAAGAAATGAAGTGTTTGCGTATAGCCTATTTAGACGAGTTATAGTACAAAATAAAGAAATCGAGCGCTAAGTGGTACTTTATTTAAATAAGGGCGGTGCATCAAAATAAGACTATTCACCTGTTTTAACTTACATCAATTCTTTTGCCACAAAGACGCCAAGTCACAAAGATGTATACTATTTCATACCTTTGTGTCTTAGCGCCTTTATGGCAAAACCTTATAGGTAATACACTGCCCAAATAACTATTGTCCCATCACTTACTTCAATAGAAATCTATCGTAAATCTTCGATAATAAATTTCTTAGTAATTAATTTTCTTCCTTCTGCTTTAATTACTACATAATAGAATCCATTTTTCTGATTTTTCAAATCGAATTCTATTGCTGTACTTGGAAGGCTTTCAGTCTCTACTCTGGTAACTATTTGCCCAAGATGGTTGTACACAGTTAAAGTAGCAGGAAGCCCAACAAGCTTAGGCGCTTGAAGAAATAGTATTCCTTTTGTAGGATTTGGATATATAGATAACAAACGCTGTTGTGCATCTTCCTCTAAGATTGAGACCTGATTACTGTTGTGTTCGTTCTCATTTTGATTTATAAGACCATTAAAAGGAGAACTGATTTCAATAGAATAATCTTCTACTTCTCCAAATGGTAAGATATCGCAGGGAGAAGGCTCGCTTTCTCGATTCATTGAAACACGTATTCTGGTTAAGCCAAGCATGGCACTTTCAGGTATTACGACTGAGCCACTTATTGTACCTATTTCAGTTCCATTTGGTGGCGCGTTTAAGATTCCGGAGAAAGCTATTTCCGCTGGTTCTTCAAAAATACCATTTTGATTATAATCTATCCATACTTTCCAATACTCGTCATAAGTCGTCCAACTATAGCCTGTAGTAAGTGAAATACTATTAGTAGAATTCAAAGGTATGGTCGTACTAATATTTGTGAAATCTGAATAAGAAGATTTTCCTGAAGAATTATTAATGGTATTGAACTGTACAATTTCAATCCAATCATGATAAGGGAAATTAGATTCTGATTCACAATAATCACCTCCGGTCGCTTCAGGCAATACAGTGATTGAGAAAGAACAATCTTCGACGTTGGAACAAATGTCAAAGGAATGATAAGTAATCTGATAAGTACCCACTGAAAAGAAAGCACCATTAGCTGGGCCGCTGGTTTGAACAATACTCAAGCCTCCATTTGGACAAGTCGTAGAACCATTGGGCTCTGTCCAATTAATAGTCGCACCAGATTGGCCAGCTCCAGAAACTACACTAATATCATTAGGACAGTTTAGTGAAATTGAACTACTAATAGGTGGGTTAATAGTGACTGAAAAAGAACAAGTTTGTTGATTGCCACATTCATCCATTGCTATGTAATTAATTTCTGTCGTAGTACCCACTTCAAATGAACTACCACTTACTGGTCCTGTCTGATTTAGCATAATGGTGTTAGGTGAACAAGTAGTAGTAGCTGTTGGGCTATTCCAGTTTACGATCATAGAAGTTTCTCCTACCTCTGCCGTATGAACAATATCATCAGCGCAATTATTTAAAGTCAAAAAGGTACTATTCCCCGATTCGATAATGACACTATAGTCTTCGACTTCTCCAAAAGTGATTAAACTACAAGGATCAGCATAAAGATCTCGGGACATACTGACACGCATTCTAGTGATACCATTAAGCGCATCGGGAGGCACATTGATTAAGCCATTAATGACTCCCGTATCAGTTCCATTTGGTAAGCCCGAAACAATGCCCGTATATGCGATTTCATTAGAGGCAAAAACAAAGTCCTGGTTATAATCTATCCATACGGTAAAGTATTCATCATAAGTGGTGTAACTATAACCCGCTGTTAATGAGATATTATAAGATGCGCCACTGTTAAGCGTCGTAGATAGATTCGTAAAATCACTGTAATGACTTTTACCAGAGATATTATTTAGGCTATTTAATTGGACACCTTCTATCCATTCTGACCAGGGGAAGTCGCCTTCTGATTCACAGTAAGTTCCAGAAGGTGGTTCAATTGTTCCCTGGCAAGTACAACCATTTGATAAGATTACATCATTATTAGTTTGTGCATTGCCATCATCACATGGTGTCCCCGGAGCCATTGGAAAGTTTGAATCATTATCATCACAATCGTCTTCTTCACAAATACCATCGTTATCATTATCTGTACAGCCATCGCAACCATCAGGGATGCCATTATTATTTACATCAATAGTATCATCAAAGCCAGGGCATTGGTCTTCATCATTACAAACGCCATCATTATCATCATCGGGACAACTTTCACAGCCATCAGGAATGCCGTTGTTATTCGTATCAATAGTATCATCAAAGCCAGGACATTGATCTTCATCATTACAAACGCCATCATTGTCATCGTCGCCTATCAGGACACAAGTTTCACAACCATCAGGGATGCTATTATTATTGATGTCAACTGTATCGTCAAAGCCGGGGCATTCATCTTCAGGATCACAAACGCCATCACCGTCTTCATCTAAAAAACCAGGTGCTGAAGGATCACAAACTTCCGCAAGCAATTCAAAAATTGGCGTAAGGGTTTCGTCAAAGTTTGCAATAAAATTAATTGTTGGGTCTGTTTCTCCAGTTTCCAACCAGTGAGAAAACACATAACCATTATGAGCTATAGCTGTGATTTGTAATGGAATTCCTGTAAAGTAGGTTCCCGTATAATTATAAGGCACTTCCATCTGATTCCAATTGACAACAACATCACCATTAGTGTTTTCATCATAATTAAATGATAATTCATAGGTATCACTCAGGTCAAAATTTTCTGCTAGAAGATGATAAATGAAATTTGGTCTTTGTTCGAAAAATGATCGGTAAGAATCTACCTTACCTGTCCAATCATCATAGTCCTCTAAATATGGATTGTCAAATGCCCAATGTTCTGTATGTCTGCCAATCTCAGCATCAATTGCATTAGCGGCTTCATCAATAAATCCATCTACGCGGGTCGGATTAAATACTAATTCTACAAAGCTGCAGGTTCTCTGAATGTATTCATCATTAAATGCTTGATTTTCAAGTAAGCTCCGAATAAATAGAGTAGATTTGCTATCATATGGCCAACCCACTTGATTGCCGTCTAATACCTTTTCATAAGTGTCCCGAGCAGGTCCAGTATTTGAGTTTGAACCATAAGCACTCGTTGTAGCATCCGTATCTATATATACATGTCTCCATTTTCCTTCAGGAGTTCTTGGTCTCCAGATTTGTAAATTATTTGCAGGCCAATCCGAGCTACTCATATAAATCATCGATATCCAATAATCTATTAAATTATTTATATCAAATTGGGTTTTAAAATATTCATAATTTGAATCCTCACTGAGGTCATTATTCTCTACAAAACTGAATAGGTTATTATAATGAACATCCGTTCCTTCTTTTACATCATGACCTAATCGGGGATTTTTAATAAGATCTAGTTCTTCTTCAGGAACATCGTGGAATGCATCAAAATAATCGCCACCATAAAGGTCTTTGAAATTTTGTATCCCAAAATATTCTCCATTTATATAGACTAATGTTGGTTTGAAGTTTTGATATTCTACATCTGTTATGTCTGCCAACATTCTGTGATTGACTCCATCTCGGAACATTGTGCTTCTATAATCCTGCCCACTATTTCTAAGTCGTAGCCTTTTGTACTTTTTAAAATCTCTATTTGGAAATAGTTTATAGTCAATATCCTTATCACCGTATCGATTATTGCGTAAGTATATATTTAAACTTTTCAATGCATATCTTCTGGAACAATTTCCTGAAATTTTAATACCTGCATTTACTGAAAAAGCTTCTTCTCCATCTACTTGAAATAGTGTAAGATTGGCTGGTCGCTCCCAGTCTTGCCAAAAGTTTGCAACAACATTATTGCTACAATCTCCCAATTCGATACCATTAGTACCAATGGTATAAATTCCAAATTCATCATCCCACAAATTATCAGGATCCGTTGTGATCATTAATACCGGTAAAGTTGGACTTGCGTCAAACAGATAATTTCGAGTTTTAGTTTGACTAGGTTCATGTCCATTCTTAAAAGCCCTGGCTCTAATGCTTTGTGTTTCATTGACTGTAATCTCTCCAGAATACACGGCTGAATTTTCATCAGGTAAAGAGCTATCAGTCGTAAAACGAATCGTTACACTAGGATCTTCATGCGTAATGGTCAGCACTTGAGGTGAGTTGAAAACGCCATGATCTAAAGATATATCTGGAGCAGCAAGCCAAGGTAAAGCAGCTGCGTTTGGAGCAACTGGAGTCTGTTCGCCAAAGATGACCCATTCATCGGCTCCATCAGAAATCCTTCCTGCCGTTGCTTTGAATGGAACAGAAGGATAACTAATAGAATCTATTATAATTAACTGGTTGTCTAATGCCTGCACTAATGCTAAAGTTTCTCCATCATCACTGAGTTTGAAAGTAGCATGAAGTCCTCCTAAATAAGGTTGGTCATCTGCAAACACGTTGAGATGTCCATTAGCAGGGATTTCTCCTACTGAGGCGATTTGCCATTTTGTCAAATCATCTATGTCATCGGTTAAGTAAAGCCCTCCAAGACTAACAGGAAAATCATTATCATTATAAAGTTCAATCCAATCTTCATAGCCACCATGCTCATCCGCAAAATCTGTCCCATTAGGGCTAATTTCATTGATATAGATATTAGAGATTGGCATTGTTGGAATAGGAATTTCTACTTGTATTTGAATCGTTGAGGGATCACCAGATGTAAAATTATTTGCAGATCGTTGACCTTCTCCAGAGATAACAAAAGCCATTGCATTTCCACTTTCCCAACTATTTTGGTCAATGATTTCTTGAATCAAAGGCGCAATATTTGGTGTTTGTTGTTTATCACCGCGCTCAAAATCTAGGAGCCATTCTTCTGGTTGCCAATTGACGGTGCTATTAGTAGTAGGTCTACTAGAAATATTTTGACTTACTTCTTGAAAGGGGGCGGCATCAGCAGACAACTGCCCTTTGATATCTAAATTAGAATCACCAGTACTATTTTCTGGGCTCTTCGTACTAAATTGTATAGTTGCATTTGTAACCGTTGCACCTTGAGGAATCAAAATGTTACCAAATCGGATACCGATTGTTTGATTATTCCAGGTTTCGACCATCGTCATTCCATAATGATCAATGTTTACATTCCCTCCTGATGTGCCATATTGAATGGCATCATCGTTTACAGTCTCTACGATTGCATTAATGGTCGTAGAAAAAGTAGGGGTAGGTTGGCTTACCTCATTACTAGAGCTCGGAGTAGGGGAAGTAAATAACTGAAAATCAATTCCGCCATCAAGTGTACGTCCATAAGATATATCTGTACTCTGCGGACCAAAACTAAGTTGATCTATAACCGTTATACCATCTGAAGCGAGTAATACAATATCTTCTCCTCCGCTACCTAATTTTATATCAATATGTAAACTTCCATCTCCAGTATCTTTATCAGCCCAAAGTAATAAAAAACCGCCAGCAGGAATAGTTGTGTTTGAAGGATCAGTAGAAGGAATTTGCCAAAGCGTAGGATTTGTTAGGTCATCAGAAATATAATATCCACCTATATCTACTGAAGAAGATCCTGCATTGAATATTTCTATCCAATCTTCATAATCTCCGTTCTCATCTGCAATTGTGGATCCATTATCAGCCATAAATTCATTAATAGATAGCTGAGCGTGTAAAGTACTAGCATACAATAAGGTGCATAGTATCAATGGGAGGTGTAAGATCTTCATAAAGCTTTTAAGGTTATTTTATATAAAATGTATGTATAGCAATTGCTATATGGGTTTGTGAAAAATCATGTTGCATTCATAAGAAGTGCATTCCTATCAATAAATAGGATTGTACTTTGAAATGGTGTTAACTTGTCATATAGAGGCCATGATGATGACCATTAGGTGATTATAAAATAACGACAGGCTATTCCAATTATTAATCTAAGGTCTTGGGAGATGTTATACAGAGAACGCTCTATATTTTGCTTTGATAGTAGATGATCAAAAAACAGGTTTTACAATTTCATTATATATAAATAATTAACTAACAACGAATTGTAAAATACGATCTAATGACTAATCTAAATTACAAAATTATATACAAATTCTTGCACTTTGAACGGCTTAAAGTAATGAAGTTGTTTAAAAATGAATTGATAGATAATTTGCATTCATTGATTCCTAAATACTTCAGCTATTTTAATTTACGTAGCTATGGCTATGTAAATTAAAATAAGCTTCGTCTTAGAAACCAAGCACTTACAACTCATCTCAGAACACATTCTTAAACAACTTCAATGTTCAAAATCAAGGAAAGAGAACTATCTTTATGAAAAATTGGAAAAAGTAGGAAGCAGTTTCTACTTTCTTGCCAAAGAGTCATAAATTTTTGACGTCAAGCAACGCTTTCTTTTAATCTTGCGTATTGACTAGAAACCCCCATTACAGTAATTTGGAAAAGACAAACCATAATATCTCACTTATTATCCAAGCTTGTAGAGCAGGGAACAGAGCCGCTCAAAAACGCTTATACCAACTATACTTTAGCTATGGAATGAGTATAGCATTGAGATATTCGAATGCTAAGACTGAGGCAGAAGAAATATTGAATGAATCATTTTTCAAAGTATACTCTAAAATAGATCAATATGATGAACAGTTTGATTTTAAAAAATGGTTTCGAAGTATTCTCATTAACACCTCAATAGATTATTATAGAAAATTTAAAAAACTAAAGATTCAGATTACTGATGATGAGCTTGCAATATCTTCTTCATCTGAACAAAATTTAGGTTGGGAGAATCTTTTATTCGAAGATGTGTTAAAAGAGATTCAATTACTACCTCCTAGCTATCGCTTGGTTTTTAACTTATATGCTATAGATGGCTATAAACACCAAGATATTGCGGAACAATTGAATATCAGCGTTGGGACATCAAGGTCTAATTATGCAAGGGCAAGAAAGATACTTCAAAATCGTCTCGAAAAAAATTATGGAAAGAAAAAAATAAGTAATGGAAGATAATTTTGAGCATCATATCAAAGGGCTAATGAATGATCCACCGGATTTTCCTTTCGATGAGAATCTTTGGAAAGATGTAGAGGCCAGAATGAATAATCAGAAGGAGAAAAAACCAATACTTAGTTTTGTTGGGCGCTTACCTTTATTTCTATTGGCTTTAATAACTACTGGCCTTGCTGGGTATTTTTACGTAAACCAGAATAAAGCAATCGCGAGAATTGCGGAAGTAGAGCAACAATTAGAGCGTAAAAATGAAATAAATACTAAATCAGAAATAGAACGACGCGTTACAGTTATCTATGATACAATCTATAATAATATAGTAGTCGACCAAGTTCAGAAACAAAAGATAGCCCATCATACGAAAAACAGAAAGCTTGGCCAATTGTATTTTAGCAAATTTGTTTCGGATTTTGGTGGAGGACTAAGAAATGATTTTCTGAATGATTCAGACCGAATCAATTTTAGAGTAAATAGGCAATTTGAAAATAGAGACCGTTTATATTGGTCATATTTTAATGATGAACAAAGGTACTCTACAGCGCCTAAGCTTGGTTTATTGCAACACATAATAACAAAACCTGAAGCGCATATTCTAGAAGGCGAAGAACTGCAACAGCTAGAAGACTTGAAATCAAAATTTAACTGGAACCATGCTTTAGCAAGGATTTCACCTAGGCGTATTCCTCTTCTTCAAAACATCAGCTATTTGGATCGACTTCCTCCTGTAAAAATTGCAAATCATAAGAAAAAGAAAAGAATTGTATTCTATTTGCATCAGTTAAGGCCTACCCGTTTTGCACTTTCAGGAACTACAGGCACATTTGTCTCTTTAAATTTAGGCGGTAGTGGATTTAATTTAAGAGGCAGTGCAATCGCCGAAGTAGGAATGGGCAAGAGATTTAGCCTTACTGTTGGGACGGAATACTTTTCTAATGATTTTAATAAAAAAATTGACCCTGATGAATTAGAGCCTTTGATTGGTTTTCCTGATTTGCCTCCTGATAATGCTGAGGATGTACTAATGAACATTCAAGGAGATTTTGATTATTTACAAATCCCTTTTGGGATAAAATATATAGTATTTCCAAGAAGGTATTTTTATCCATATATAGGAGCAGGATTAATTTCTGCTAAAAGTTCAAAATCAAGATTGGAATATGATTTCATTTCATCTATAGGAAACGATTATTCTATTAGTAGAGGCAATTTGTTGCCTAGTACATTTGAGATTAGCGCATTCTATAGCACATTAGGTTTTGAAATACAAATGAATAGAAACTGGAGTTTAATTCTCGAAGGAGGTTCTCAATTTAATCTAAAAAAAGGAAGATATAAATATGAGAATTTGGCTTTGTTAAAATTTAACACTGGTGTTCAATATGAGTTTTGAAATTTGTCAAAGAAAGATAGTTTTTAAAGAGGCCTTAAGTAAGAGTGTGTGTATTTGAAAATGAAGTTATGAACGAAACGATGCGGAGAAAGATTAAAAGATCATCTTATGATTACTTTAGCCAAGATTATATACTTCTGTTGATACCCCTCTTCTTAGGAGGTTTGGCCTATACTTTTGTTCATGTAAACTACAATATTTATTATGTTGATGATGCTTGGGTGATTTCTAATATTTGGAATATAACCCAGTTAGGGCTGGCGGAAGACTTAGTTTTTATTGAGCCAGATGAAGGCGGATACGTACAATATTTTGGAGTGACTTATGCTTTTTTGATGGGGCACCTGCTTAATCTTTTAGGTTGGACAAAAAGTAATGTCTTTCTTGTCAATTCGATTTTTGTTTGGAGTACTGCTTTAGTTTGGTATCAAATACTTAAGCAACTGCCTTTTTCAAATATAGTAGCTAAGCTTACTGTAACTTTTCTTCCTATTTTTCCTCCATTCTTTTTTGCTGCTCACTGTGGCCGCCCTGAGGCTTTTGCGATTTTCATAATATCAATACAACTATTAGCATTTATCAAAAAACGCTATTTCCTTGCAGCGATTCTTACAGGCTTTGCTTTTGAATCTCATATCATGGGAACCGTTGGTTTATTTTTTTTACTTTCCTTTGTAATCTTTAAAAAAGAAGAATTAATTTTAAATAAAAGGGCATTTGAGCGCTTGTTTCTTCAGTTTACACTCGGTGGCTTAATGGCTATGGGCTATTATTTTTCGATCCATGGTAATCATTTTTCGTGGGCTGAATTGACTGGACTTATTTCTGAAAAGAAAGATATGGGATCCCCCCTGAATAACTATATCTTGAATTATTTCATGAACTATGACTGGTATTCCAGAGTATGGGAGTTTGCCTTATTTCTAGGAGCGCTTGGCTTGTATTTTAGGAAAAATTTGTTTAAAGGTAATCGCTTTCTGACTATTTTGGTGCTCGTGCTTTTGATCTCTACTTTAATTACTCGTAGAGAGAATAGAAATTATCTTGTCTATATTTTCCCCGCATTTATACTTTTATATTTCTATACCTTTGAGCAGCTTAAGATATTGAAAAAATTCGCTGTAGTATTGGCCTTTTCAATGAGCCTTTATTATGGCTTACATTTTTATTTTAATGGTGCGTATAATTTTGAAAAAATTGTACTGGAAACCAAGCGAGAATTAAAGGATAAGAAGTTACCTATTGTTGGAATTCCTGATTTTTGGTTTGCAGCAATGGACAAGAAATTCATTCCAATTCATCATGGGAAAAATTCAAATTTGCATGCACTCAATAAATTTTATTTAATTCAATCAGATTATTTGGAGTGGCGATGCAAAATTTATAGTCATACGATAAATTATTATAAACAAAATTATAATGCGATTTTAGTAAAAGAAATCCCTGTTTTTGAAAATCAAAAAATTCAGATTTGGGAATGCGAAAGAAATGATTATCTTTTGTCTAAGGTATTAAAGGATGATAGCCCTATTTGGAAGAAAAAGACAATCAAGACTAACTAGAAAATTCATTAATAAAAATTAAAAATCTATGGATAAACCAAAAGTAGGAGATAAAGCTCCGTCTTTGAAAGGCATAAATGAAAAAGGAGAATCTATTAGCATAGATGACTTTAAAGGCAGGAAACTTATTTTATTCTTTTATCCAAGGGATAATACTCCAGGATGTACGGCTGAAGCGTGTAGTTTAAGAGATCATTTTTCTGAATTGGAAAAAAAGGGATATGCTTTATTAGGTGTCAGTCCTGATACGCCAAGAAAACACCAGAATTTTATAAACAAATTTAATTTTCCTTTTAGCTTACTAGCTGATACAGATTTAGAAGTAATTAAACAATTTGGAGTATGGGGTAGGAAGAAATTTATGGGAAGAGAGTTTGACGGTGTCCTTCGAACCACTTTTATTATTGACGAAAAAGGAAAAATTGAGCGCATCATTGATAAAGTAAAAACAAAGGATCATGCAGCTCAAATCTTAGAAGGGGAGTAGTTTATTCTTTAGGTGAACTATGATAAGTCACTATAAAAAGGATGGCCATTTTCATATGAATACTGATATCATCATCTAAATCGTCTTCAACGACCCATTCTCTGGGATCATTCTCCCAGTTGGTAATCATATCAAATTCACCATATTTGCCATTTTTGAGTTGCCACTCATTAAAGTTATTATTCCATCGTCTTTTTAAAGTAATGGACTTAGAATTATTTGTAATACGCCATTCTGAAGGATCACCTTTCCATAAAGTCCGAATTGTAATTAGTTCATCTCCACCACTTAATTCCCAATGATTGGGATCACCTTTCCACTTCAATTTAATAGAACCCGTTTCATCTCCAAGTCTATAATCCCATTCCGTCCAATCACGTTGCATTTGCCATCGCATTGTGATGTCACCCTCTAGGTCTTCATCATCAGTATAGACTATCCATTCAATAAAGTCGTCGCTCCATTTAGTACTAATTCCAGTAATAAATTGCGCTTTACAGATGAAAGTAAAAAAAAGCAAAAAGAGGATTAAGTTAGATCTCATATTCTTTATTAACGCTATGTACAAAATTCAAAGTATACAAACAAAAATAAAAACGCCCCTATTCAACCAAATGAATACAGAGCGCTTTGGGATAGATCTAATTTTTCTTATTTAAAAAGGAAGATCATCGGTGTCTGGGGTGTCCATAGCCGCTGGTTCGTCAGCAGCGTTAGGAAAAGAGTTTGCAGGAGCTGCTGGAGAAGCTTCTGCTCCAATTTTTTCTACTCTCCATGCATCAAGATTTGTAAAGTATGAAGTTCTTCCATCCTTAGTATACTCTCTACCTTTGAGCGAAAAAGTGACTTTTATTTGGTTGTCTTCTGTAAAGTTGTCTAATTTTTCACAATTATTTTGCGTCATTTGAAATTTAATCAGCTGCGGATAAGCACCATCTTGTATTTCAATGACAAATTCTCTTTTTCGAAAAGACTCAGTTATTTGTTGAGTATCAAACTTTTTATATAGTTTACCTTCAATGTCAAATGCCATTTTATTAATATTTTAGATCACTAATGAAACCACAAAAGTACTAAAAAAGTACATCTTGTGTATCACTAAACCACCACTTTTTACACATGACCTAAAGTTTATAAATATCTGTTGGATTCTTGCATAGAATTGCCCGATGTCCACGAATAGCAATTGGTGCCTTAATTAAGATCGAGTTGTGACGTAAAATATTAACCCAACTTTCATCATCAAATTCTTTTCCTCTGATATGCTCTTGATAATAAGGAGTGGATTTATTTAAAATGTCTTTTGGATGAAGGTTTAAGGCATTTAGGATAGTTTGCCAGCTTGTAGTCGTAGAAGGTGTTTTCCCAAATGCGAAAGTTTTGACATGAGAAACAACGCTTTGGGCATGAGCTACAGTTTTTCGATCAGCGCTTGATTCAGGGTTGTAGTATATTAATATTTCTCTATTATGAGTTTTCATAATTAAAAATTGTAAAAATGATTGAGAAAAGAATATTTTATTCTGGTGAGTATATAAATATACAAAATATTTATCGGTAATGCAATAGAGCTGTGTTCTTGAGCAAGGAGTATAGCACTACCAAACTTGATTAGAAAACAGGAGGCATTCCAAATTTACCAATAAGAATTTTAGATCTCATTCTTAATAGAATCAGAGGGTTGGGTCAATCGGCATAAATTATTAAGGTGAAAACAGTATAAAGCTACTGACAAATGTCATTATTCGTCAGTAGCTTTATGATAGGACTTTAGAGCCTTCTATTTATCTTCAAGGCTTCCAATATGCATTGTTCTAGTATGCTTTAGCGAAAAGTACTCTTTGTTTAGAAGGTTTACCAGTCAAAATACATTTACCATCTTCAGCTTGAGCATCCAAAGGAATACAACGAAGTGTAGCTTTAGTCAGTTCTTTGATTTTAACCTCTGTTTCAGTTGTCCCATCCCAATGTGCTGAAATGAAACCACCTTTGCTGTCTAAAGTTTCTTTAAATGCTTCAAAAGTATCTACTTTAGTGATATGATCATCTCTATATTTTAAAGCTCGGTTGAATAAATTATCTTGAATTTCAACTAACAAATTTTGAATATATTGAGCAATACCATCTAAACTTTGAGATGATTTTTCTTTTGTATCTCTACGAGCTACTTCTACTTGTCGATTTTCAAGATCCCGCTTTCCTATTCCTATTCTTATTGGAATGCCATGCATTTCATGTTCGGCAAACTTAAATCCTGGGCGTTTTTTTGCATCTGTATCATATTTGACAGAAACCCCTAAGGCTTTCAGCTCTTTCATAATCTTTTCTGCCGTTTCATCAATCTCAGGCCCAGGTTTTGGGATAGGGATTATGACTACTTGAGTTTGAGCCAATCGAGGAGGAACGATAAGTCCCTGATCATCAGAGTGTGTCATGATTAATCCACCCATCAATCGAGTAGAAACGCCCCAAGATGTTGCCCAGACATATTCTTGTTTTTGATTTTCATCTAAGAATTTCACATCGAAAGCTTTCGCAAAATTTTGACCAAGGAAGTGTGAAGTACCTGCTTGTAGTGCCTTACCATCTTGCATAAGTCCTTCAATAGTATATGTATCTACAGCACCCGCGAAACGTTCATTGGCGCTTTTGACCCCCTTTATCACTGGCATAGCCATATATTCTTCTGCAAATTTTGCGTATAAATCGAGTATAGTTAAGGTCTCTTTTACTGCCTCATCACTAGTAGAGTGAGCGGTATGGCCTTCTTGCCATAGAAATTCTGCTGTACGTAAAAACAACCTTGTTCTCATTTCCCATCGAACAACATTTGCCCATTGATTGATTAATAAAGGAAGATCTCGATACGAATTGATCCAATCTCTATAGGTATTCCAAATAATGGTCTCTGATGTTGGCCTGACAATTAATTCTTCCTCTAGTTTTGCAGATGGATCAACTACAACACCCCCCCCATTTGGATCATTCATCAATCGGTGATGGGTAACGACAGCACATTCCTTTGCGAAACCTTCTACGTGTTCTGCTTCTTTGCTTAAAAAACTTTTCGGTATAAAGAGTGGGAAATAAGCATTCAAATGACCTGTTTCTTTAAACATTCGGTCTAATTGACTTTTCATATTTTCCCATATTCCAAAGCCATAAGGTTTTATAACCATACACCCACGCACGGCGGAATGATCGGCTAAATTTGCTTTCTTTACAATATCATTATACCATTGAGAATAATCTTCACTGCGACTTGTAATTTGTTTTGACATGAAATTAGATTATTTAAGTTAAAGCTATGATGCTATTAAACTGAATTTTTTGGTTTATGGTTCAGTTCTGATTTTTTAAGAAAAACCCTTAGTGGCATAAAGTTTTCTTATTTCTTAATTCTAGGTTTGTAAAATGAAAGAACTTGAATAGTCCAAATCGCGACAAGAAATTCAACTTTAACACAATAATATCCTTAAAAAGGCTTTTTTTAATAGAGTTTTAACTAAAAAATAGCCACAAAAGTAATAAATTACACTTGTAACTTGTAAGAGAGTCACAGTAATTACACTTTAAAGTTCTTTTTATGAAAACATATAAAATTTCAACCGTATTAATCGCTATTTTTACCTTAGGTATGGCAAACATATCTTTAGCTCAATTTGACGATTTATACTACAATCCGGACACTGATTCGGATTATTATTCATCCTCAAATTCTGATTATGATGATGAGGATTATAGTTTTGATGATGATGAGTATGACTATGATGATGATCGGTATGAAGAAGACGATCAATATGATTATTATTATTCATCTCGAATTCGTCGTTTCCATAGACCTTTTTATGGATTTAGTTATTATGATCCATGTTATGTAGATCGTGGATATTATGATCCATTCTATTCTCCTGGTGTGAATGTGTATATCTATTCTAGCCCTTATAGTTATAGAAGCTGGAGAAGATATAATAGATGGAACAGATGGAACTCTTTTAATAACTTTGGTTACGGATACAATAATAGCTATTATGGTTATAATAATTATGGCTATAATAATTTCGGTTACAGCAATTACGGCTATGGTTATGGTAGCTATAACTCATATGGAAATTATGGTGGCGGAAGTTTTGCAAATGGATATTGTGGCCCTTCTTATAGCAACCCTTATAATTATACAACAACAAGTTCGGGCGCTTCAGATCAAGATGTGTACTATGGTACAAGGAGACGTGGAACAGGAACAGCTCCAAGTACTTCTCCTAGAAATGGAAGACTTGAATCTCCGACTGATGTAACAAGAGCAGCCAATCCTCGAGCAACTACAAAAGGAACATCTAGTTCAAAGGATGTAACCAAATCTAAAGCTAGTCGCTCCGGATATGATGTATATGATGCAGGCACTTCTACTAAAGATAAAGCGAGTCGTTCAGCCTCTACAACTTCTAAAGATCGTTCTTCTAACTCTGGTTACAAACCAACTAGAAATACTAAAAAGCCAAATAGAAGTATATATAATGGCTCTAAAGGGAAAAAAGGTACTTCTACTAAATCAAGCAGATCTAATAATGATAGTCGAAGATCTTCAACCAGAAGTAGTACTCGTACAAGAAGCTCTAGTCCTTCTAGAACAAGTACAAGAAGAAGTTCTAGCCCAACTAGAAGCAGCAGTACAAGAAGTAGTAGTAACACGAGAAGAAGCCCAAGTACAAGAAGCAGTTCTCCTAGTAGAAGTAGATCTGGCAGTAGTACAAGAAGTTCTGGCTCAAGAAGTAAAAGTAGTTCATCTTCTAGATCAAGATCTGGAGGAGGTTCTAAAAGAGGACCAAGATAGTATACCGTTTAGTATCACATAAATCTTGGAGAAAAGTGGGTGGATTTATTAACATAATTCACCCACTTTTTTAATACCACATTGGGTCTGTTGCTTAAATAGATCATTATTACACTCTATTCCAGTCGATTACTTTACAAAGCTCAATTCCTTAATAGCTTTCTAAAAGCGTTTTGAATGTATCGTCAACCATGTTGAAGGTTTAGGGTAATGATATTTTGAGCCTTACGTTCAATGTATTTTGATCCAAATGCTTAAAAAATAAAACCTTTCGATTAATTTGTGATTTCTTGAACTCGAAAGGGATAAGATAATCCTTCTATGATGGATATAAGCCCTTCATGGAATCAATATAAACTAATATGAAAAAGTATATTTTATTACTAGTTTCTTTCCTCTTTGTTCTTTTTGTACAAGCCCAAACGGCGGCTGATGCATTGAGGTTTTCGAACTTCGATGTGAGTGGTTCTGCAAGAACAATTGGTGTCGGTGGCGCATTAGGTGCATTAGGTGCTGATTTTTCTGTAATAAGTACAAATCCTGCTGGTCTTGCAAGATTTCGTTCTTCAGAATTTATAATTAGCCCTTCTATTTATGCATCAAGTACCCGATCACTTTTAGACAATGGCGACTTGCCAGAAAATAAAGAAGCTAAAAGCAAATTTAACCTCAGTAGCTTGGGATTTATTAAGAGTAGCCGACCCCAAGGAAATTCGAAATGGACTACTGCTAATCTATCTATAGGAATGAATCAAATTGCGAACTTTAATCAGACCTTTTTTTATAATGGTACGACAGAGGGGTCTTATAATGATCGATTTTTAGAATTGGCTTATGATGAATTTGGAAGCCCCATATCACCAGATAATTTAGATCAATTTGAAGCTGGCCTAGCATTTTCTACTGGAGCAATTTATGATCCTGATGACAACTATGAAAACGGCATTCAATGGGTGAATGATTTCCAATTGACTAGAGATGTAGCGGTCTACAAAGAGCAATTAGTTAATACCAGAGGGGCTATTAATGAACTTAATTTAGCTTTAGCTGGCAACTATAATGAGCGAATTATGATCGGTGCATCCGTTGGTTTACCTTTTGTAAATTTTAATGAAGAAAAAACTTATATAGAAGAAGATAGAACGGGAGAGGTAGATGCATTTATAGAATCTACCTTCCGAGAAAATTTAAGAGTTTCGGGTATAGGGATAAATTTAAAGCTAGGACTTATCGTTCGAGCGAGTCAAATGATTCATTTAGGTGCAGCAGTGCATACGCCTACTTCTTATAATTTAACAGATAACTTCACTACAGACTTAAATTATGTTTTCGATGATGGTAATGGAGCAAGATCGTTTAGTGATGAATCACCTTCTGGGACTTTTGATTATAAACTCAAAAGCCCTTGGCGCTATATCGGCAGTTTAGGTGTCATAATAAAGAAAACAGGCTTTTTAACAGCAGAGGTAGAATATGTAGATTATTCAAAATCTGCCTTTAACTTTACTGCGAATAGCTCTGATCCTAGTGATGCTGCTTATCAGGATGAAGTCAATGCAGAAATAGGAGAAGACTTTACTTCTTCACTCAACCTTAAACTGGGCGGAGAGTATGCTTATGAAATGTTCCGTTTTAGAGCGGGTTATGGGATATATGGCACACCTTATGCAGATGATATAGTGATAAATAATGCTATTAGCCTAGGAGTAGGCCTTCGGAAAGAACGTTTTTATACAGATCTTGCATTTAGAAGGTTATTAATAGATGAAGGTTATGTACCTTATACTTTGTCTGATCCTACAAAACAGCAATTAGTTAATAACGCAATTAATAATGATAGAATAGTCTTAACCTTAGGTTTTAAGTTTTAGACTCCCAATTTTTTTAAAACTTATTATGAGTAAAACCAATCAGTATTTATTTCTAGTCTTTGCATTTGTTTTAGGTGGAAATATAGTAACAGCACAGATAGATTCTTTGGGTTGGGGGACTCGTTATCCTGCTGCAGATGAGCGCGAGATCATTGAAACAAAGTGGCGGTATACTTATGCGATTCATTTGGAATCCAATACTATTATCCATCAAGCTGAAAACTATTATGATTATTATTTACATTTCCGATATGATTATACTTATGATGAGTATTTAAATGGTCGACTTACAAGAGGAACTTGGAGTTTGACAGGAAGTGAATTATTCTATAGTTTTAAGCATATTAAGAAATTTGAAATTGCTACAGTCAATAAGTCGAAGCTGGTTTTAGAGTTTAAACAACCTAATAGTAAAGGGACTTATCAGTACCATTTCATTCGTGTCGAAAGTAAAGATGCACCTTTTAAGAAGGCGGCGAATGAATTGCCTGATGTTATTGTAGAAACAGAGAATCAACGAAAAAAAGGAAAAAATTGGTTAGGATTTAATAAAAAGAAGAAAAAAAAGAAACGGAGGAAAAGAAAGAAAAAATCAGTTGAAGAACCAATATATATCAGTATAGAATTAATCGGAGGAGGGTACTATGGAGGTGTAGATCCTGTTTTGAAAGATTATATCCATATTAAAAGTGATGGACGATTGATTAAAGAATTTAAGAGCCTTAATGGCGGTCAAGTCGTAACAAAGAAGGATATTCCCAGAGATGAGTTAGAACAGTTTGCTGAATATATCATTGCTCAGAAATTTTTTGAATATGATCGAATGTATGATTGCCAGACGAGCAATTGCCAAGGGCGGAAAAAAGCCAAACCTACTCCGATTCCGCTACGTTTAGCAGTAGCATATGGCGATAAAAAGAAAGTTGTTACGATTAGTGTTTGGGGATTGGATGAAAGAAGAATGAAATATGTTGATTATCCTCCAGCGCTCGATAATATAATAGACGCTATCCAACGTATGGCACACAGAATAGATGGATAACTGAATTCTATAAGAAGTATAGAAAGTCCCTGCTGAAATTGATTTGGCAGGGACTTTTTGTTTATATACTGACTTACTTTGAAGAGGTTTGGGAAAAAATACTGACGCGAAGTGGTTTGGAATACCCCAAGACCACTTCGCGTCAGATATAGATAGCTTTGCTTATAGCACTGATCGAAATGCAATTAAGTGCCGTTTTCCATTATTTTCATCAATAATTCTTTTATTTATTCCTTTTATTTATAAAAATAGTTAACTTACGAATAATTAGTATAGCAACTAAAATAAATATGCAACAATTAAGTGCAAAAGATCGAAAAGAGGAAATTCCTGGTTTTATTATAGAACGTACAGCAAAACGCTTACGGCAATCATTCAAAATGGTTTTGAAGCAGATGGATGCAGGAATAACCATTGATCAATGGGCAATTTTATATGAATTGGAAAAGGAAGATGGACTGAGTCAATTCGAATTGGCAAATCGGACGTTTAAAGATGCGCCTACCGTTACCAGAATTATAGATAAACTATGTGCTAAAAAATTAATGACCCGTATTCCCGATACAGAAGATAGGAGGCGATTTAGTATCTATTTGACGGATATAGGAAGGATAAAAATAAATGAGATCATTCCTGCTGCAAGGTCATTTCGAACTAAAGTTTGGAATGGTCTTGATGACAAAACAGTAGATTTTTTAACCAAAACATTGAATCAAGTATTTGATAATTTAAAATAAGCGTTTATGCATTATTATAAACTAGGTAAAATTCCTCAAAAGAGGCATACTCAATTTCGCAAACCAGATGGCAGTTTATACCATGAACAATTGTTTTCGACTGAAGGCTTTAGTGATGCCTATTCATTATTGTATCATGCTAACCCTCCTACTCAGATTGTTCAGGTGGGGGATCCTATTTCCGTTGCGCCAAAGACTATTCATGATAAGCAATTGAAACACAGAAGCCTTATGGGGTTTCAAACTAAACCCGAAGCCGATTATCTCAAAAGCCGAAAACCGGTCTTAGTGAATGATGATTGTAAGATTGTACTTGCTGCTCCAACTCAAAGTATGACGGATTATTTTTTTAAAAATGCGGATGCTGATGAAGTTATATTTATTCATGAAGGGACTGGGACGCTTAAGACTATGTATGGTAATCTAAAGTTTGAATATGGGGATTATGTAGTTGTACCAAGAGGAACGATCTATCAAATGGAATTTGATGATGAAAACAATCGCTTATTTATTGTAGAATCAAATAGCCCAATCGTTACTCCTAATAGATATCGAAATCAATTCGGACAATTGATGGAGCATTCTCCATTTTGTGAACGTGATATTCGAAAACCCGAAACGATTGAAACGCATGACGAAAAAGGAGATTTTAAGCTTTTTATAAAAAAACAAGATAATATCTACCCTTATCATTATTTGAACCATCCATTTGATGTAATTGGCTGGGATGGATATGTGTATCCTTATGCTTTTTCAATCCACAATTTCGAACCTATTACAGGAAGGGTTCACCAACCGCCACCAGTTCATCAAACATTTGCAACTCGAACTTTTGTGATCTGCTCGTTTGTGCCCAGGCTTTTTGATTATCACCCATTAGCAATTCCTGCTCCCTATAATCATAGCAATATAGATAGTGATGAAGTCCTTTATTATGTAGCGGGCGATTTTATGAGTCGAAAACATGTGGAAAAAGGAATGATCACCTTACATCCTGGAGGAATACCGCATGGGCCTCATCCTGGTACAGCCGAAAAAAGTATAGGGCAAAAAGAGACACATGAACTAGCTGTAATGGTAGATACGTTTAAGCCATTATTAATGACAGAGTATGCTGCAGGAATTGAGGATAAGGATTATTATAAGAGTTGGCTCGATGAATAAAATAAAGAAGGCTGTCATTTATAGAAATAACAGCCTTTGCTTTTTTGTGTTTCTAGTGCATCAGCTTAAACCTTAACTTCAACATCTATATCATCATTACTAGAATTGAAATTAAGTTTTGCTGCTTTCAATTTTGAAATTCTCATAAGTATGATGTTTATTTTGAAATAAAATTAATTCTCCTTTGAATAAGCAACAGTGTGAATGTATAACTAACTTTCTGATAATCAAAACATTTTGCGCGTATTTTTATAAAAGCTTCTATTTAAGTTAAAGGTTTTAATCTTGATATTTCGGAAAAAGTTTTGTTGCTTTCTAGTGCTAATAACCAGTCTTCGAGTAAAAATTCGCTTAATAAATTCAGTAAACCTTCTTTTTGTGTCTGATCTACTTTAACTTTAAAAGCATGTATTAATTGATTTTTGTCGGTAGAATCATTGATAAGCGCTGAGAAAAATTCCAATGTTTCCGTATAAAAAGTATCATTGCCCATTTGCTTTTTATCTTTTCTTTTGAAAGAGACCAATAAGTTTTGGATAACGATATAATCACCAGTTTCATAATGGCTAATCAATTCCAGAATATCAAAAAACAAGGCATAGCTAGGATTTAACTGTTTTGACATTCCATGCAATCTTCGCAGATAAAACTGGACTTTTTGTGGATGATTGAGGATCATATGTGTTATCGTAAAATATATAAAACAAAGCGCAGGCAAGCTTTCTTCGCTTTGACTATGCTTTTTGATGTGTTTTATAATAACATTTTCGAAATCATTGATCAAAGCTTCATAATTTCCAATCTGAAAATTGTGTTTGATTTCTAAGTAATAAACAAAAGTTAGGTTACGCTCGAGAAATGGATATGCTTTAGTTAAAGATTTGATTTTCTCAATACCATCAATGAGTTCTTTATGTCGCCCAGTTCGGCGACAGCAAATCATATAATTGTAAAGTGCAGCGTAATAGTAGCTGGTATGATTTTCAATGAAATGGGGGCTTGCTTCAAAGAGGTCTACATTCTTTTTCTTAAAAGCATATTCTTTTTCAGGGTTATCATTGACCAATTTATTGATTAAAGATAAGCTACTATTGAGGTAGTATTGTTCATTAAAAGTGAGTTTTCCCTCTTTTGCTTTATCGTTTTCTATGTTTAGTATTTCGGCGTATGTTTTTTCTTCCTCTTTCGACAATCTTTCGGTGAGTTTATTATTATTCTTATCGTTGAGGGTGAAGTTGATCTTTTTTAATTGATAAGTATTTTTGATTTTGTCTGTATATTGGTCAAACTCTTCTAAGATTGGATATTCAGTAATTTTCAATTGAACATCGAAAAAAGAGTTGATCATAATCTCATAAAACAGGATAGCAAAAATGTATTCAAGCTCTTCATATTTTAAACATAAGTCTTTAATTTTTTTCACCCTACTTTGAGCAAGGCCATATAGTTGTTTGGCCATTAAAAGTTCTATTTCTTCGAGTCCTATTCTAATCTTACTTCGAATACTTTTTTTATTATGATATGAAATAAGGCTTTTTAAAATAAGATCAGTCAATTGAACTTTATATACTTTAAGGTTTTTCGCCACCTTAGAATGGGTAAAATTTTCTTTTACCTCATCTTCATTATACACTTTCATATTGTTGATAAAATCGAATAGCTCGGTAGTAATACTCTTTTCTGAAGCATAATGACGTTTTAGATAACGTTTCTCTGAAGCAGTCATAGCTTGGATAAGCTGAAACAGGTGATCAGTAGGGACTTTCATGGGTTTAATATGTTTGTTTTCGTTTTGTTATTTACGAAATAAGTGCTTTAAATCAAAAGCGCATTTTTCGCATAATAACAGATTTGTTCTTATAAATGTATGAAGAACATGCGACATATATATAAATTATTTTTTGAAGACGCAAGAAATATTAGTTAGAAAGCCAGAAATGATCAATTTTTTAGGCAATTTCAATGAATACTTATAAATAATATGAATGTCGAATATTGAGGTAAGCAGATAATGATACACTATCCCTAAAAGGAATCTGACCAAAAGAGTATCCCATTAGCTCTCATATAAGCTCTAGAAAGGAGTAAAACAATAATAATAAAAACTAAAAACAATAACGGCTTTCTATTGTTTTTTCGTTCTGATAACAATTTTTCATAAGCGATATCTTCGTGATCTGCTTCATGGAAAGATATATTCTGAGGATCAATTAGATTTTGGTCATCTAATTGCTTGATGAGTAATAAAGCTTCCTCTTTGTCAATCTCTCGAATGTGTAATCCAATCCCTCCATCTCCTAAAGGGAAAGCAGTAATCGCATTAGTATTTGAAATAAAACATTTGATATGGTGTTCCTTCAAACGTGCAGCATAAAGGGCCGCTTGAGACTCTAAATAAAAATATTTTATCGCAATTATTTTACCGGTATAGTATTCTTCATCTCTGAAATGATCTAGGATATCGTTGTCCATAGGTTCAGATATTTGATTCTTAAAATGAAATGACACGCTGTCCCTTAATATGAGCCAAATCGAATATTTATACGATTAGAGAAGGCTCATATTAAGTACTTAAGAGTATGAAGAAATCGGTAGAATCAATGACTCTTTTTAAGCGCCTCCCTCCGCTTTATCTGCCGCCGCTTTAGCAGCAGCTTCAGCAATATTTATTTTCTCTATTTCATTATCAATATAATACAAACTTTGAGGGCCATCACCAATGATCTTAATTTTATCCATTACCATACGCATTAGAGCTTCTTCTTCACGTTGCTCCTCAACATACCATTGCAAGAAGTTAAGCGTGGAGTAATCGTTTTCTGTATAACATAAGCCTACGATATCATTAATTGCTTTGGTTACCTTTTGCTCATGTTCATATACTTGTTGAAAGAGTGCCCTTACGGATTCATATTTTAATGGAGGCTGTTGCACTGCAGGTACGATAGCATGCCCATCAACTTCACTTATATAATGAAAAATACGAATCATGTGATCTCGTTCTTCCTCAGATTGGCGGTGCATAAATTGTGCACTACCTTCCAAGCCTTCTAAATCACACCAGGAAGCCATAGATAAATATAGAAAAGAAGCATAGCATTCTAATTCGATTTGCTTATTAAGTGCAGCTTCCATTGTCTTTGAAATCATAATACAGTTTTTTATAAATATTTAATACACTTGCGGTTTTTCTCTAGAGTAGTCATACGTTCAATTTATGTTTCTAAATCATAGATTTCTTGCAAAATCCTTCCTATGACTACTTTTTTACCACAAATGGGTTATTTAATTAAGTTCTGATAGGTTAGAACAATTTAAGACAATACAAGTTTAAGCTTTTCTAAGGAAAATTAAACTTACTCTAGATGAAAAATTATTAGCCTTCAACATTGTCTATTCTGGGGACTTATTAATAATGCTCTATTTTATAGCATAAAGGCTACGGCAAAGGTCAGTACAGCGACGATGAGCCCATACATGAAAATACCATAACAAATTCTGAGGTAGCGATATTTTTTGGCAAGAACGACCCCAAGATAATATAAGTCTCGGGTCATAGAGCTATACAAAAAGTCAGGATCTTTTATCATTTCCATCATCCCCCAATGGAAATCTTCCATTTTCATATTATAGAAATTTCCAAAAAATAAAAGATTTGATCGTTTTGCTTTAATGTCTTCAACTGTAAATTTGCCTTCCGTAATTTTAGGACGAGTAGAGAGCGTAGCAAAAATAACGGCAAGCAAACAGACCGAAAGGAGGACTAAGGTTGGAAAAATTAACTTAGGGTTATCACCAAACCTTGGCGTCAATACTGAAAGTGTAATCGAAATCACAATAGCATTGATACTCAACATAATATTTGCCTTATTGTCTGCAATAGAACTTAGGTTTACATGTGTCCTATAGGTCGTTCGATACATCGTTTCTACACCTCGACCAAGGTTGTTTTCCTTGATATCTGACTTTGTATTTTTCTTCTTTCTTTTCTTTTTCTTTT
The DNA here is from genome assembly GCA_965277415.1 of Saprospiraceae bacterium. Taxonomy (GTDB): domain Bacteria; phylum Bacteroidota; class Bacteroidia; order Chitinophagales; family Saprospiraceae; genus JAHDHW01. Next base: position 4,164 of record CBDICS010000109.1, on the reverse strand, counting down.
CTGGGTTTACCATATTTGAAATTCCGTCGATAGTATATGCTGCATGAGGATTCAGCCTGGCTTTTTGTTTATGGAGCTGACGAATATGCTTTTGTTTCCTTTCATTATAAAGTTGTTGAGCAATAGGAGTATGAAACTGATGCATTTCCATGAAATTCAATTCAAAGTCTACCCACTCTTGATCTGTCATGATCAGTTTCTTAGTCAGGGCCATTTCCTGACGAACTTTGCTACAGCGTTCCCAATATACTTTCTGACCAACATGACCGAAGTCAGCATCGCATATAATTCGTTCTAATAAGGTTTTAGGTTGGTGAGGCATTTTAGTTGCTAGGATACAAGTCTCTATTCTCTGCAAATCTCCTTCATCATATCCTTGACTACTGAGATATTCACGAGCATATTTTGCACTTCTTTCTTCATGATTCATTGCTCCTTTATCATATCCAGTATCGTGAAACCAAGCTGCTAATAATAGGATCTCCTCATCATGTTCGCTTAAGTCAAATTTTTCGCAAATTTCTTTAGCATCAGTTACAACACTGGCCGTATGTTGAATATCATGATATGCATACTCTTTAGGCACTTGTTCTGAAATGAAATTAGTGACATAAGCTTCTACTTCCAGCAATAGCGAATTTTCTACCTGCATTTTATTAATATTAGATCCCTTCTGGAGGGCTAGTACCCTTTACAACGAGTATTTTATCAAAATGGTGACGTAAAATATTAAAAAAATACAAAAAGGTAGCCAATATTACGACTTTAAATAGGGAAAGCGTCTGGGATTGTAAACATCTTAATATTGAGAAGGAAATTATCCCTTAATCTGCATTTTTTTCGATTGTTTCTAAATATTGGAGATTTTCGAAATCAGCATAATTCCATGATAACCAGCTTACCTTAGCTTGCTTTTTCAGGAATTGGGTCTTTTTATTTTGAAAAGCATAATTTAAAGTCTTCATTTTATCTTCAGGAAGAAACTTACTTTTTTCAAATTCTAATAATTGGTATAGATTTTTATCAGATACTTGATCGATTAAGAAAGCAAAATCAATTTCACTTTTTGCCTGATTGGATAGATTATACTTGGTGATAAATATGTCCCAATTAACAAAACTACAGATAATAAAAACACTATAAGCAATCCATGCATTACGATGTAAGAGATAATAAAATGTTTTGCGCTCCTTTATCTTTATTACCATAGTAATCAATCCTGCAAATACAAGTACTAAAAAAATGAGTACACCAATTCTTTTATATGCTAAATCATGTGCTTCAATGTATCTATAATTTTTGATAAATAATGAAATAGCAAGAATCCCATTTTGTATAAGCCATAGATATCCAGCAGTCTTTAAGTTTTTGTTTTTTGGATAAAAGTTGAGATGCTTTCTGAAAAAGTATGAAATGACAAGCATCGCCAATAGCAAACCCGCAATTAAAAAGTATGTTCCTTCATGGACCATAGCTTTCATTTCAATAGGTGGCAATTGATACTTAGTGCCAAACCAATAGTTTCGGATATCCAGAATATTGACGATGAATAAAAGAACATTGAGTGAAAAAAGTAAAATTAGCCCGGATTGGTATTCACTTTTTAAAGCGATCATTCCTTTAAAAAGCCTTGGAAACTTATCACGTAGACGGACTAACTGATTTTTACTCCTGTTTTGAAGTGTTTTAAAAAATGGAAAATCGCTTTTTATTAGTATAGTAACGGATATAATTATACCGCTTAAGAAAAAAACAATCTGTGGGAAAGTGATATCCCAGGAAAACCATTCGAATAAACTAATCCAAAAATGATTAGACAAATTTCTAAACGCCGGGTTGGCAATATGGTAGATTCCATAGAATAGGAGTAATACCAGTAAAGGGACTAGGCTTATTCTAAAACTTCTCCAGACTGGGGCTAAGCGTATTGGTTTTGATCCACTTCCTATTTGAGAAAATCGCTGGGCCAATTTTAATGGAGCTTCAAAAAAACTAACAAATGATAGTGCAAATCCATAGCCCAAAAACCGGAGCTCTTTTTGTTTAGCTAAGCCAATCATTGCAGTAAATGATATTAGAAAAACAACTTTACTCAGCAGAGAATTATTCCATATGATTAGTACTGCAATGATTAATGTACCAATTGTAGTAATAACTACTGGGCGATTACTTTTAAGTTTTGGATTATTTAAATAAAGTAAAGAGGTCATTAAAATATAAAACAGAAATACATTAAGCCCCATGGTTTCTTGCCAAAACAAAATGTAGAAAAAAACACTACCTAGCAGTATTGATATGTTTTCGAATAATTGCTTTTTCATTAATTTAAATTTAGAAACTAGTTTAAAAATCCTTTTCAGAATAGTCAATAGTGAATACTGCCTGGCCTATATCTTCTTTTTCAAACTTAATATCCTGATCGCACCATTTGGTCTTACTGGGGATTTTATCCTTTGTATAGGCATGGATATATTCTGCTACTAAATTGCAATGGTTGGGGGTCGTTGAAGCACTTTCTCCTAGTTCAATATTTATAGTGGATATAATTTGCTTCTGTTCACCTGCTTTGAGCTGAATAGTTTGTTCACCCTTGTTACTCGTCTCATTAAGGCTTTTAAAAACAACTTTGAGGTCTTCCGAGGTGGAGTTTTTGACGTACACATTGTATTGTACAGAAGAATCGCAGGCACTCAATCCAATGAGTAAAATGAAACCGAGAAATAAGTAATTTTTCATGATAATATATTTTAATAATGAAGGTTCTAAGAAGTTGTTCAAAAAGATGCTTATAAAATATTCATAGTGTTTCTTCTACAGAATTTATTTATTGGATTTTCCAATCAAGATATTTACAGTGATATATCCAAGCAGTAGAAAGACAAAAAGATTAAAGTTATTTTTAAAGCCATTGAGTCTGTTAAGCTTAGAAGGATATCTTGAAATAGTGATCCAGGATTGCTTATAATATCCCAAGTATTCCATCGTAAGCATCGCCCTAAATATATTCCGAAACCGCAGAGTAGGGTGGCTCCAAAAGTGAATAGCCAGCTCAGCTTCTCTGAATACAGCTTCATTATGAAAATTCGAACTTCATGGAGAGAGATAAGTCCTAACATTAAACCTGTCCATGCAAAAGAGACAATCAACATCATATCGTACCAAAATGGAATAGGAGAGCGATGATGAAGATGCAGTAAGTCTGTCAGAATATATGGCGCATTTGGGAAGAAAACCAACCAAGATAAAACCATACCTAAAGCTATCGTTTTCGAATTCGTCTTTTTGAAAATACCCTTTATTGAAATAGCAATCCAATAAGGAATCCAAGCTAGAAATAAATTCCAAATCAGAAATATAAAGGTATATCCTCTGGAAGAAACAATATCTCTGATAGATTGGATACTTTTGAGGTCAACATTATTATAGTGCATCCTATACATGACCATAGAAAAGCAGAATACAGTACTTAGGCTTAGGATAAGAAATATCTTTACGCTTTGATGATTTGTAATGAGTTTTCGAATTCTTTGAATCATACGATTTATAGACTTATTTTGTTAGAAATAAAATACCAATTGATATGGGTGCTTATCCAATAATGTATACGTTCGATTAATCTTGGTTTTTTCTTTTCAGCTTTTGCTAAACGAAACATAGCTTGATGAAAATGGGGGGCATATCTTAGATCTTTAGGCGTAAGCCTATTGACTAGACGTGTAATCCAAATGAGGCTGTTTAGAAACCATTTACCGGCTTTAAAACGGAAAACTTTTTTTGTAGACTGAGGAAGAAATCCTTCTGCTAAAATCTCATTAATTCGACGAATAGGAAAAGGAACATTGAATAATGCCTTTTTGATGGCTTGCCCTTCGTCTTCCAAGCGGAGTATATTACTATTAATTATTTTATGATATCGAATGTAAAATGCTTGAAGATTTTTTGGGTATTGATCTAAGGAAATGCCCATGAGTTGAGCAGTGATTTTACTTTCCTGAAAGAATTGTTCTTTTCCTCCTGAGATAATTTTCGAACGGTTGTTTCGAAAAGAAGCAAAGTCGTATCAACTAAGGTAGCAAGTACCCAATACAGCAGGTCGGGGTCAGTGGCGCAAAATGGGTTAATAATAGTTTCGTCCTCGGTTTCCCATACCCTCTGACCCCGAAT
>CBDICS010000108.1:0-42042 GCA_965277415.1 Saprospiraceae bacterium | reverse complement strand
TTCTGTAGGAGCAGGTATGAAAGGAGAAGTGGTAAAAATAGGAGGGATATTATATGGAGGTGTTGTAGTATGACAACAACTTGTAGCTCCTAGTGTAATAAGTACTTCATAACCTATGGCGCAATGCATGTCTTCCCAAATTAAATAATCTGTCAGTTCTATATTTTTACAATGAGGATTATTTGGTGTGACGCAAGGGCAGTCAATAACTGGTTCACAACAATCTTCTTCAATTTTATATTCTCGTATTTCGGAGCAGCCTTGTTGATCTGAAATCGTCACAGTATAGATTCCTGGACTAGCGTTTACAATTACAGAAGAATTAGAACTGGTGAATTCTATTGCAGTACTACCATTAGGTAGACTCCATTGAAAGTCAGCTTCACATTCTATTGCGATATAACCATAATCTTCTTCTTCTACACATGCTGTCAAATCTGTTTCTTCTGTACATTCTGGCAATCCATCATCTAGTCTTTCAAGAATGATATTGTCTATACAGATTGTTCCATTACCAGTACAATTATTGATCAACCAACTATAAATCCAAAGTTGTGAAAATTCTTGATTAATAGAGAAGTTGAGATTTGAAACTGAAATTTCCTGATTAAATTCACAATTCCCTTCTTCAAATGGATTAAAGCCATTATAGTAAATCACTTGTTTATCTACACTAGGGATATCATCATAGGCATATGGAAAGGGCTCGTAGTTAAATGGATCAGTAGAACAGTCTTGCTCATTAGAGAGAGAGAGGTTTATTGCCATTTTATAATTGTCTTGAGAGCCACCTATATTAGTAGGCTTTCCACAGTAACAAAATGAGATGCGATAATTCCCTGGAGATAATGGCTCTTCAAACTTGTAAAGAATTCCAGCTCCCTGAGCACATTCTGAAGTTGGCTCTTCAACGACATCACCTGGGCCAACAGGAATAGGAGGACAGCCACATTGCTTTCTAATCGGAAATTCTGCCGATTTATTTCCATGGCATACGGCATCAGTTTGATAAACCTGTGAGCGTCCATGAGATCCACACCAATTTCCAGTACAGCCATCATCAAATGCAATACAAGAGCCATATTCTTCAAATGATTCTTGCAAGAGGATAGTTGAACATTGGCCATAAGAGGTCATTGCCATTGTCATTGGTATTAGGAATAATACCAGATAAATAAAACTTTTGTTTTTCATTATTATATATTTTAGATGATTTAGAATTCTTTGGAAGTCGGACTGATCTCTGTCTTTTAGTCATTATTATTAAATGTAGGATATAGAATATTGAATCTGAACTTGAATTTCCGAATTGAATGACCTACTTGCCGAAAACCACACTTCGGTTTCCCAAGCAAAAAGAATTTATTACCTTAGAGACAGATTTTAAATAACACCAACTGCGATGCCTCAATTATGAGAATATTTTTATCTTATTTTTGCTTTTTTGTTCTCATACATTTTTTTTCAACCTCAATTTTAAATGCTCAAGAACCGGCATCCTTTCAGATTACTGATCAGGATGGCTTGCCTAGTATGACTGTTTATAAGATTGTTGAAGACCATAGAGGTTACCTTTGGTTTGGAACTCAAAAGGGTTTATGTCGATATGATGGTAGAGAATTTAAAAATATTCCACTTTCTGGATTTTTAGATAAGGAAATTATTATTGTTCAAACGGATCATTTGGGGCGAGTTTGGTTTAATAATTTGAGTGGACAAATTGGGCGGGTAGAAGATGGAGTAGGAAGAATAGTTCAAATCGATGTCCTTCCGAGAGATGCTTTAATAAAACGGTTTATTTTTAATGAAGATTATTTATTGATCTCCTATCCAATTATTAGTAAAAGAGATCAAAAGAAAAAAAATAAATTATTAAAAGTAGTATTTGATGAAGAGGGAAATATAAGTCAGACTTATAATTTGGCGGGAGAGCTTACAACAACTAGTGTGCGTTTCAAGAAGTTTGGTAATGATATTTATATTAACAATACTCTTGATGTTGTAAATAATGCATTTGTTTTTACTAAAATAGAAAATGATTCGATTAAAAATACTTCTAGAGAAATTATTAATGCCCAAAGCAATATTAATAACAGAAGCTTTCAACTTGAATTTATTTCTAAAAATGGATATTTATTCTTTTCGGAAGATGGCGGAAAACTATATATAGAAAAAGATGGTGAGTTAATATTCCTTGAAGCGATTTCAAATTCTTTTTTTGAAATATTATATGAAATTGATGATCGACTTTGGATAGCTACAAGAGAAGGGCTATATTTCTCTAATTCCGAGAATTTAAAGGGTGCAAATTTTTTATTATCAGGTATTAATATTAATGGTATCCATAAAGATAAAGAAGGAAATCATTGGATTGCCACAGCAGGAAAAGGTCTGTTTTTTATCCCTACTTTAGAAGCACAAGTATTTTCAGAAAATAATGATTTTTTTCCTTCTGATGAAATTCATAGTATATATAAATCTCCGACTGACGATTATTTTTATTTTGGTTTGTCTAATGGGATGATTATTCAAATGGATAAAATAACAAAAGAAAGGAATATTCTTGACTTTAAATCTTTAGGCCGGATTACTTCAATAGTTGAAGATGATTTTAAAAATATTTGGTTCTGTGGTGATAATGGAATACGTGTTTACAATACGCAAAATCAAAAAATTATAGAACCGCTCTTCAAAGGCGCTTCTAAGATTATAAAAAAAGCAAAAGATAATAGTATATGGATTGGACAATCTTCAAGAATTATTAAAATAATTAATACTGATAGTTCATTAAACACTAATCTTATTAAAAATAATACAGTCCATAAATTCCAAGGTAAGCGAGTATATGGCCTATGTTCTGACTTTGATAATAAAATGTGGATTGGTACTACTGAGGGACTTTTTATTGAAGAAAATAATTTAATTCAACCCTTTTACCAAAAGCCTGACAATCAAATTTTTAGCGTATCATCTATCTGTCAAACAAGAGATAGTACAATTTGGGTAGGAACAGCTAGCATGGGTTTATTGCGAATTAAAAATGAAACAATTCTAGAGACAATTGATATGGCTGATGGACTGACAAGTAATAGATGTACTCGCCTTTTTGCAGCAGATAATCAATTATTTATTGGAACAGATAATGGCTTAAATATTTTGAATATAGAGGAAGGTACCTTGAATTGGTTTAATGATCGAGATGGAATGCCTTCTAATGAAGTAAATGATGTCGTAGTTGATAAGAATCAAGTATGGGTAGGAACTCCCAGAGGATTAGTGAACTTTGATAAATCTTTAATTGGAAAAAACCTCGATCCGCCACAAATATATTTGACAAATGTGCGTATTAATGGAACAGATACGATTGCAAGGACCTCTCCTAAATTTAAATATTTCGAAAACTCCTTTGAGTTTGAATTTGAAGGAATCGCTTATCAATCCAGAGGAACGGAAACATATCAATATCGTCTTTTAGGCTTAGAAGATAAATGGAATGAGCAAGATAGTCGATTAGTACGGTTTCATCAATTACAACCCGGTGTATATGAGTTTCAGGTTAAGACGATTAATGAAGATGGTGTTCAAAGTTTGAAAGCAGCTGCCTACACTTTTGAAATTCAAAGTCCTTGGTGGCGAACCACAATCTTTTATATAGGAAGTGTCTTAGGTTTAATGGGGCTCACTGGAACTTTTGTTTACTGGCGACAAAAGGAATTGAGGAAACGAGAGAAAATAGAAGGAGAATTTGAAAAACAAATTTTAGCTTTAAAAAGCAGAGCACTTCAAACTCAGATGAATCCTCATTTTATTTATAATGCCCTTAATGCAATTCAGGATTTCTTTATAACAAATGACAGGAAGTCCGCTCTGAGGTATTTATCTAAATTTGCAAATATGATTCGTTTGATATTTGATCATTCAAATAGAAGAACGGTTACGCTTAAGGAAGAAATAGATTTTTTAAACCTTTATCTTAGCTTGGAAAAACTCCGATTTGGAGATCGGATGAAAATAGAATTAGATGTTGAGACCGAATTATTAAATCAATCAGAAATTATAGAATTGCCTCCTTTACTTATTCAACCTGTTATTGAGAATGCGTTCAAGCATGGATTAATGCACAAATTGGAGGATGGTATTCTGAATATTCAATTTTTGCCTAATGCTCAAGGATGTATTCAATGTATTATTGAAGATAATGGAGTAGGTCGTAAATCAGCATTAGAAAAGAGTTTAATTCATAATAATAAAAGAAAATCAGGAAGTTTAGTTACAGTTGAAGAACGATTAAACTTATTACAGAAAATTGAAAATAAGAAAAAGGAAACTATAATTATTATCGATAAAAAGGATGCAATGGGTGATTCTATTGGTACAAGAGTCGAACTATATATCTATTATTAATATTTCTATTGAATGATGAAAATAAAAGCCATAATTATTGAGGACGAAATAAAAAGCAGAGATACCCTTCGAAATATGTTGATGTTGTATTGTCCAAATGTAGAAATCATTGGAGAAGCTATGACAGTAGAGGAGGGGCGGAAGTTAATTTTAAAACAAAAACCAGATTTGGTATTCTTGGATATAGAATTACCAGAAAAAGATGGTTTCTATTTATTTCAGTACTTCCCGAACCCAAGTTTTGATGTGATTTTTACAACTGCCTATGACCAATATGCAATTCAAGCTTTTAGAATTGCTGCTGTAGATTATTTATTAAAACCAATAAATGTTGATTTATTGGAAGAAGCGATCAAACGGGTTATAAAAATTCGGAAAAATAAAAAAAACGATAATAGACTAGGAATACTTAAGTCTAATTATAATGCTCGAAATTTTCAGAAAATTGCACTACCAAGTAGCAATGGATATGTTTTCTTAGAAATAAAAAGCATTATTGCTTGTGAAGCGAGTAGAAGCTATACGAATATTTATACAAAGGCTGGTGAAAAATATATTGTATCAAAACCATTAGTATTTTTGGAAAAAAGCCTTCAAGAACTTCGTTTCTTCAGAATCAATCGATCTTATATCATAAATTTGGATTTCCTAAAAAGCTATACGCGGACACATAGAGGAGAAGTTACATTAATTAATGGCATGACAATGTCCTTGTCTGAAAATAAAAAAGAAGCCTTTTTGAGCCATTTGAACATTTAGGAATAGAGTATAAATCGGACTCTTATGAATACACTATCCCCTAAGAATGACAATTGCAAGATTCATTGGAAATTGGAGCATATTTTGTTCCTTTTTGTTTCAAGACAAAAAGGAAATTGATTTAACGGCATTATAGGACAATTGTATTAAAACAAAAGTTAAAAGATTTAGACTTGTAAATCAAACCTTTTTTATAAAATCACTTTTATGGACTTCATGTTAGACAGACGAAAAGAAAAATTCAAAAAGGTTGCAGATAGACGCCAGGGTAACTTAACCGTTATTTTAGAAAATGTCCATGATCCTCATAATATTGGAGCAGTGCTTCGAACTTGTGATGCAGTTGGCATTCATGAAATATATGTTTTATTCACTGAAGACAAATTGAATGAAGACAATATTGCTATGGGCACAAGGTCTTCCTCAGGTGCTCGTAAATGGGTGACAGTTAATCTTTATCGTGATATTGACCGCTGTTTTAAAGATGTGCGTGAAAAATATCAAAAAATCTATGCAACACATTTAAGTAAAGATGCAAGTGATTTGTATGAGCTAGACTTGACAGATTCAGTAGCATTACTATTTGGAAATGAACATGATGGTGTAAGTGAAACGGCTTTAGGATATGTAGATGGAAATTTTATTATACCTCAAATGGGAATGGTTGAAAGCCTTAATATCTCGGTAGCATGTGCGGTGAGTCTATATGAGGCACTTAGACAGCGCGGTGAAAAGGGATTTTACGATGAAAATCCGACTACGACTAGGCTTCAAAAAGACAGGATACTTCAAGAATATACGAGTAAACATAAAAAAAAGCCGAAAAAAATAAGGCCTAGAAGGAAGGACTGATTGTTTAAATTCCAAAAGCGAGGACTTTTAAGATTGATAATTGAAATTTGTTCATTGAAATTTGTTAATTGATAATTGAAATTTGGTACTTTTGCAGGCTATGCGATTGAAGAGTCTAGAAATCAAAGGTTTTAAGAGTTTCGCCAACGAAACCATCATAAATTTCGAAGAAGATATCATTGGTGTTGTTGGTCCTAATGGATCAGGGAAATCTAATGTTGTGGATGCTATTCGATGGGTACTTGGTGAGCAAAAGAGTAAGGAATTGCGTCTGGAAAAGATGTCTAATGTCATTTTTAATGGGACTAAAAAGCGAAAAGCTGGTGGTCTGGCGCAGGTTACTTTAAATTTTGACAATACCAAAAACCTCCTACCGACTGAGTATCAATCTGTTGCGATTACTAGAATCTTATATCGAAGTGGTGAGAGCGAATATCGATTGAATGGAACGACATGTCGTCTGAAAGATATCACATCTTTGCTAATGGATACAGGAATTGGATCTAATTCCTATGCTATTATTGCTTTGAATATGGTAGATGATCTCTTGACAGATCGAAATAACTCTCGGAGATTAATGTTCGAGCAAGCTGCGGGTATTTCTAAATATAAGAAGCGAAAACACGAGACACTCTTAAAATTAAAAAACACGGGAGAAGACCTTGATCGAATAGAAGATTTGCTCTTTGAAATAGAAGGCCAACTTAAAGCTTTAGAAAAACAAGCTAAAAGAACAAAGAAGTACTACGAATTAAAGGCGCAATATAAGGAATTGAGTATCGAACTCTCTGCCTTCAAATTAAAAAGCTACAAAACTCGCCATGAGGAAATTAGCTCTAAATTGCAACATGAAGAAGACCGGTATCGAAGTTTAGAAATTGAAAGCAGAACATTAGAAGCGACATTGGAAGAAGGTAAAAAGATGAACCTTGATAAAGAAAAAACGCTTTCTGATGCTCAAAGACAACTGAATGAATTGGTTGGGAGTCTCCGAACTATGGAGAATGACAAAAATATCCTGGTTCAGAAACAAGGCTTCGTAAGCCAAAATAAAACGAAATTAACAGCGCAAATAAAACAGGATTCAGTCAGGATTCAGCAGTTAACGGAAGCTATTGATGAATATCGAATACAAATCAATGAAGAAAAATTAAAAGAAAGAGATCTTGAAGATGAATTGGATAATGTTCAGAATGGCTTGAACCAAATCAAAGAAAATCATGGCTCATTAAAAACAGAGTTAGATGAGATTCTTGCAGAACAACAAGCGATTGAAAGATTGATTTTTGAATTAGAAAAGGGTAAAGCAATAAATCTCAATCAAATTGATAACCTGACCAAAGATAACCTGACCAATACAGAAGAAATTGAAGGCCGTCAAAAAGAGATCAAATCACTTGAAACGGATCTAAATAGTATTCATAAAAATCAATCGCATAAAAAGAATCAACTAGATCAACTGGAGAGAGAAGAAGCACAACGACAGACTGATATTGGTGAAACAGAGGAAAAAGTAGAAGATTCAAGAAAGCAAATAGCGGATATAAATCGAAAACTAGATGCTAAGCGTAATGAATATAAACTGACTAAAAGTTTAGTAGAAAACTTGGAAGGTTTTCCAGAGTCTATAAAGTTTTTGAGTAAAAATAAAAAATGGGCAAGTACTAAAGAGGTGCCCTTGCTGTCTGATCTTATTTATTGTAAAGAAGATTTTAGAGTAGCTATAGAGAATTATCTGGACCCGTATCTTAATTACTATGTTGTCCAATCAGTTGATGAAGCTTATGCCGCGATTAAATTACTTAATCAATCTCAAAAAGGTAAGGCAAATTTCTTTATTCTAGATGCTTTTAAGGACTATAACCAACCAATGGCGATGCTGCCAAACAATACGCAGCGGGCTTATGATATGATTGAAACGGAGTCTAACTACCAGAAACTAATCAATTTCCTTTTGGAGAATGTATTGGTAACGGAAAGTGACGATTTCAAAACAGAAGTAGCAGACAGTAAGATCACCCTCCTTTCTAAGAGTGGTCGATTCATAAAAAGAAAGTATAGTATCTCCGGAGGTTCTGTTGGCTTATTTGAAGGTAAGAAGATTGGTCGAAAGAAAAATATGGAAGTGCTTGAAAAGGTAATCAAGCAATTAGAAAAAGAAGAGCAAAAGGTTTCTACAGCATTTTTTAGCCTCAAAGGCAAACTCGAAAAGCTTAAGTCTCAGGTGAATAATGCGGCCATAAGTAGAGAACGAGAAGCATTGAATCAGTTGACTCAGCAGAAGGTTTCTCTAATGACACGTCTTGAAAACTTTGAGACTTTCTTAAAAGAAACGACTACTCGAAGAGCGATGGCAGAAACTCAGATTTCTAATTTGGAGATTTCTAATCAGACTATCGAAAAGGATCTCATTAACCATCGAAAGATCGCAACAGAAGCAAAAGAGAAAATCTCTAATACAGATGGGAATTATAGAGAAGTCGCAGAAAAACTTAGCGCTGCCTCTACTGCTTATAATGAAAAAAATATAGAATTTATACGCCAACAGAATAAGGTGAATGCCATTCAAAGAGAGTTGACCTTTAAGCAAAATCAACTTACAGAAACCAGGGAAGGCTTGGAGGCTAATCAATTGACAGTTAGCCAGTCAGAGGATGAGTTGATATATATTATTGAGGATATTGAAAAGGTTGAAGCTGCTTTACTTGTTACCTATGATCAGAAAGAAGAAAAAGAAAAGAACCTGAATAAAGCGGAGCAAACGTATTTTCAAGGAAGAGGTGGTATCACTGAAATTGAAGATAAATTACGGACTGCTCATCGACAAAGACAGGATGCCCAAAGTTTGATCAATAACCTGAAAGATAAGTTTACAGATCTTAAATTAGAGTTTACTTCAATAGGGGAGCGATTAAAAATAGAATTCGGGGTAGAAATGAGTGAAATTTTGGAGCAGGAACCGAATGAGAAATTGAATCCAGAAGAATTGCAACCGAAGGTAGAGCGCCTTAAAAATCGATTGGATAATTACGGAGAAATTAATCCAATGGCAGTAGAGGCATACGATGAAATGGATGAGCGGTATAAATCTATAACTGCTCAGCGAGATGATATTAATGAAGCTAAAAAATCACTCTTAGAGACCATTAAGGAAATTGAAGAAACAGCAACAGTTCATTTCCTGGAAGCATTTGGTAAAGCAAGAGAATATTTTATAGATGTTTTCCGAACGCTATTCTCTGAGGATGATTCCTGTGATCTTAAATTACAAGATCCAGACAATCCACTCGATTCCCCAATCCAGATTGTTGCCAAACCAAAAGGGAAGCGGCCACAAAGTATCAATCAATTATCAGGAGGGGAGAAGACGCTTACAGCAACCGCCTTATTGTTCTCACTCTATCTGCTTAAACCAGCGCCATTTTGTATATTCGATGAGGTAGATGCACCACTTGATGATGCCAATATTGAAAAATTCAACAAGATCATCCGAAAGTTTGCTGAAAAATCTCAATTCATCATCGTTACCCACAACAAACAAACGATGGCCGCAGTAGATGTAATCTATGGTGTCTATATGCAGGAACAAGGGGTATCAAACGTAAGCGCAGTCGACTTTAGAGAACTAGATCATGCTTCGACATTACAGGAGGTTGTGACCTAAGGTGAGAACCCAATCAAGTGAGCTCCATCCCCAAAATTGCAACACACCTCAAAACAAAAGCGACCTTCCCCTTTCACAAAAGAGATCGACTACCCACTCATTTCCCTCCAAATCCCAAAAGTAAGCACCCCGAAAAATCCAATCAAGTGAAATCCAAACTCCAAACTTCAGCACCCCATCAAACAAAAGCGACCTCCCCCTTTCAAAGGGGGATCGAGGGGGTTCACCACCCCAGAAAAAATCAAAAAATCAAAAAATCAAAAAATCAAAAAATCAAAAAATCAAAAAATCAAAAAATCAAAAAATCAAAAAATCAAAAAATCAAAAAATCAAACAAAGTGAAAACCCCCTACAAAAGAATCCTCCAATTCGCCAGATCAAATCGAAAGAACCAAACACCAGCAGAAAAGAAATTCTGGAAAAAAGTAAGAAATAGAAGGTTTCAAGGACTAAAATTCCTAAGACAATATCCCATCGCCCATTCAGAAATCCAAGGCAAAAAGTACTACTTTATCCCCGATTTCTATTGTCACGAAAAGCGCTTAATCGTAGAAATAGACGGAGGGATTCACGAACAGCAAATAGAATACGACAAACAAAGAGAAGAAATCCTAAAAGGAATGAAATACCATATTATAAGATTCAAAAATGAAGAAGTCCTAAATGGATGGGACACCCTCGAAAAAAAACTAGAATCCTATATCCAAAAACTAGGTTAAGAACAAAGCAACCATCCACCAAATCCGATAACTTGGAAACCAGTCCCAAAATTACAGCACCCCATCAAACAAAAGCGACCTTCCCCTTTCACAAAAGAGATCGGCTGCCCACTCATTTCCCCCCCAATCCTAAAAGTAAGCACCCCGAAAAATCCAATTAAGTGAAATCCAAACTCCAAACTTCAGCACCCCATCAAACAAAAGCGACCTCCCCTTTTCACAAAAGCGACCGGCTGCCCACTCATTTTCCCTCAAATCCCAAAAGTAAGCACCCCGAAAAATCCAATCAAGTGAAATCCAAACTCCAAACTTCAGCACCCCATTAAACAAAAGCGACCTCCCCCTTTCACAAAAGCGACCGGCTACCCACTCATTTTCCCTCAAATCCCAAAAGTAAGCACCCCGAAAAATCCAATCAAGTGAAATCCAAACTCCAAACTTCAGCACCCCATCAAACAAAAGCGACCTCCCCTTTTCACAAAAGCGACCGACTACCCACTCATTTCCCTCCAAATCCCAAAAGTAAGCACCCCGAAAAATCCAATCAAGTGAAATCCAAACTCCAAACTTCAGCACCCCATCAAACAAAAGCGACCTCCCCCTTTCACAAAAGCGACCGGCTACCCACTCATTTTCCCTCAAATCCCAAAAGTAAGCACCCCGAAAAATCCAATCAAGTGAAATCCAAACTCCAAACTTCAGCACCCCATCAAACAAAAGCGACCTCCCCCTTTCAAAGGGGGATCGAGGGGGTTCTACACCCCCCGAAAAAAAACCAAAAAAAACCACCCCCAAAAACAATATCCACCCAAAAATCAAGTTAAATAAGCACAACAACAAATCAATAATCTAAAACCAACTCAAAAAAATATACAGCCCTTAATCCAACTGATTTCTTAACTAAAACATAATTCATATGAAAAAGTCACTGAAAAAAATCAGCGATATCCAAACCATGGATGTCCTTGATAAACAAGAACAAAACCATCTAAAAGGCGGCATTGTAGTGGATGAGATTATTGATGGCGTTTAAAAAAGAATTGGGAAGCATAAATGCTTCCCGATTTTTATTCTAGTTCTTTGATTTTATCTTTAAGCCATTCTGCATTTGCTACTCCTTCTGCCAATTCAATATCTGTTTTTATTTTTTCAAGGCTGATTTTATCTTTTGGTAATATCTTTGTCAGTTGTTTTGTGAATTTAATAAGATTCGTGTATAACTTCCTCCTTTTATTTGGGATTTCTTTATGTCTTTTCAAATATGTTTTAAAACTTTCAAAAAGTGAATATAGAGGCTCTCCTTCATCAGTTTCATAATATGTAATAAGTAACATAGCTTTAGAAATAAGGTTATAAGATTGATCTTCATATTCAACGGTTTGGAGTAATGATATCACTTTTTCAAATTCCTTCTGATAAAAATAAAGTCGAGCCAAACTAAATGTAAATGCATTATCTCGGTAAGTTTCAGGTATTCTTTCTTTATATGTATAGATAAAGTTTTCGGTCCATTCAAACCTTCCCACTCTGAGGGCAGTAATTACAATATTTTGAAACCTCCATGGAGATAAGATTCCATCGAGTAAGATACCTTTTTCAATAAGGTCCTCATTTAATTTTAAAAATTCCAACAAAAATCTATCTTTTCCTCGGTTTATTTTAGTAGAACAATAGTTAATAGCATGAGTGTAAATATCATAAGCTTCTTTAATCGGAAAAAGTAATATGTTATTTTCTATTAAGTCTTTTAATTTGAAATAATGATCTTCTTTTTCAAACTCCTGCAATGTTAAATATATTTGAAAATATATAGCAACAGCAGGTATTTCATCATAATTATATTTTTTGATATGAGTTATTATTTCATCAATAAATAATAACTCATATTCGTATTTCACAATCTTTTGTCTACTTATAATTGAGGTATACCATTTTAATTTTTCTGCAAGATAGAATGAGTCAAGATTATTTATTATTGCTTCATAATTTGATTTACTCTGTCGCTTTAATTCTGACTCTTCTAATTCATAAAACTCTTTTTCTATCTGATACTGGTAAAAATAAAAATTAGCCGGTTTATAAAATTGTTGTTTTGATAATCGCCTTGCAGTTCGCATGCTACTATTATACAACTTTTCCATTTTGCGGTTTCCTACTGCTTCAATCAAGTAAGTTGCTTGATGCAATGGATTTTTCTCATATTCCTGCTGGGCCAAATAACTCTCCACCAATTTCAACAAATCAGAAGACAACTTTCGAAATCGAACATCATCAAAAGGCTTATCCACAATCAATTTTTTCCAAACTATTTCTTTCTCCAAGGATTCATCTTTCTCCTCATTGATATCTTGTATAAAAACCTCAAAAAGTTGAATCAAAATAGGATGCTTATTAAAGTAAGGAGAAGTGATATACTTTCTCAAGCTGTTTTGCTGATACTTATCAAAATATTCTAAAATTGAATAGACCTTACTGTTTTGCATTTAAAAAATATTTACTATATTGTGGAGGTAAATTCCTATGTAAAACCTCATTTTAAGAGGAAAACCCGAGAACCCTGTTTGTTTTTTAAATAATACTTTAAAAAAACTAGCTGTTAGATTTATCGCGGTTTCAAATGATAATATTATACAAAATATTATAATATTCACAATTGAAATTCAAAAATCGAACATATCAAAGCAAAAAACGCTGTAAATCAGCCAGTTAGTAAAGTTTTATTAAACAAATTAATATTTTATTTATATTACAATTGTTCAGTTTTGTACTTGTACTTTTATGATTTAAAATTGATTATTGTAATATAGAGCAAATACCTGTGAACAAATTATATTAAATCCGAAACAAGATGAATGTATCCATTCCATTCCGTAAATTTATTCTGTACTTGGCAGTACTGCTCTTGCCAACTATAGTTTCGAGTCAAATCGAATACCATGAGGTATTGATGAATGATTCGCTTACTTACCATATTGAATCTGTCGGAAATCCCGCTCAAATAGATGTTCCACCAACAAATGGGGATTATATTTTCAATGGACTCTCTAATTATCCACTTGGTCAAGCTGGAGATAATGAATTGATTTATATTCCTAATGCTAATTTTACAGGAAGCGATACAATAAAAATATTATACTATGCACTTGGTCAGGTTGGACCAACTCAGGCATATGTTACTTTAGTCATTGATGTAGTAGAGACCTTTGTAGTAGCAGTCAATGATTATGCAGCAACCTTTCCGAACGTAAGTATTACAGTTGATGTTTTAGAGAATGATCTAGGTTCAGGGGATTTAAGACTTGCGGATATACCTTTAGCAAATCATGGAACAGCAGTAGTAATAAATAATGCTATTGATTTTACACCTTATCCCGGTTTTGCTGGGATAACAAATTTGACCTATACCGTTTGTGATGAAGTTTCGGATATTTGTGATGTAGCTACAATTACTGTTTTTGTACAAGAAAACTTGACTTATATTGATACAACATTGGTTGCTACGCTAAAAAATCAAGTGGCAAGGGCTTTGTTTTCTACATCTAATGGTATTCAAGAATTGACAAGCCCTCAACATGGTACACTTAGTCTGATTGATGGTGGCGTCTCTTATACACCGGATGTAGATTTTGTGGGTTTAGATACTTTTACTTACGCTTATAATATTAATTCGAATACTTCTCTCCATACTTTTATTATTGATGTCTTATGGGCACCCGATCCTAGCAATTTTGTCGTAACAGATTATGGCTATGTAGCTATTGGGGATAGCACGGAATTGAATGTTTTAGATAATGATCAAAATGAGGACTTGGCTATTTTGACTTTTACTCAGTCAGATGAAGGTGGTCAGGTGATTAATAATGGTAATGGACTGTTTAAATATATTCCGCCTGTTGGTTTTGAAGGCTTGGATTTCTTTGAATATACAGCTGTTATACCGGGTACTTCTGCTCAGGAAACTGGGATTTGCTATTTTGTAGTAAGCAATCAAAAGCCTTCGTCGGAAGCTTATGATTTATCTACGCCTAAAAATACACCACTGGTTATTAATTATGATATTCCAATTGCCAACTTTGATTTTGCAATAATTAATCAGGGACAATTTGGTGAAGTCATTTACTATCCGGGAGAAACGACTATTCAAGTATATGGCCAGGAAGTCAGTGGATATAATTTATTGATTTATACACCATATGATAGCTACGTTGGTACAGATGCATTCGATATCGAATATTGCGTGGGTACAGATTGTAAAGATGTTGCCATTGATATTGACATTCAAGAAATCCTGAATCCTCAAACGGATACACTATGTATTACAGATTGCGTATGGCCAGGGGATGCCAATGGGGATGGTTCAGTAAATATGACGGATATTTTGCCTTTAGGCTACTGTGTTGGTGAGGTAGGAAGTGATAGAATAAATGGAAGTACAAATTGGTATGGTCAATATAGTGCCGATTGGAATGGTATGATAGGAAGCACAGGAAGAAATATCAAACATGCGGATGCCAATGGTGATGGTTATATCTCGGCTTTGGATACTGCTGCAATAAGCCTGTCTTATGGTAGAACCAATCATATTGCGCCTGAATCGGAACCAACTAATACTCAGATACCGCTTTTCTTTGTTCCTCAAACTCCAAATCCAGCACCAGGAGATAAGGTGATTATTGATATCGTTTTAGGAACAGAAAACTTACCAGCTATTGATGTTCATGGGATTACTTTTGCTTTAAATTTTAATCCGGATATCGTTGAGCCCGGTACAATGACAGTAGAGTATAAAAATAACAACTGGTTATCATATGAATCGGCTATGATTGGTATGATGAAAGAACCTGTAACAGGTCGAGTAGAATCAGGCTATACCAGAGCTACGGGTGTTTCCAATCATGGTTATGGGATTATTGGACAGGTTTCTTTTATTGTTGTTGAAGAAATTATAGATGGCGCTAGGTTAAAAGACACACTTTCAAGACCCTTCCGTCCAGAGTCCATGATGTCTATGAATGCTGCGGGGCAATATATAGCCTTAGATTCTAAAGATTTTGAGATTCGTGTTGCACATGAGATAGCAGAGCAATTTGATGATGATAACCGCAATTTAATCGCTTACCCTAACCCAACCACGGGTTATTTAAATATACATGTCAATGGTAACAATGAATTGGAACAAGTAATCGTTCATTCTATCACAGGTCAGGAAGTCTTTAGGACACATGATGAGCTGAGTGGAAAACAAACATCGATTACCTTTGATGACAAACCAGTCGCTAATGGTATTTATTTGATAACTGCTATTTGCGATAAAGGCGTTTATACCAAGAAAGTAGAGTTGATAAGATAAGAGGTGTAAATGCATCCTGTTTCCCGATACACCGGGAACCCAATTTCGGATATGTTCATAGGATTTATATAATTTGTTCTAAGAAAGCCGCATCTAACGATGCGGCTTCTTATGCTTTTAAGGGAGTACAAACCTGTATTCTGCTTATTTACTATCAAACCCCGACTGCTAGAAGCTAGGCAACGGCCTTATTCTTTTTAGCTCCAAAAGATGCAAAACTCGTAAAGAATCTTAAACTGTTTGAGCCCCCCAAAATGAATAATATGAGTTAAAATTAAACTAATCTAGAATAGATCAATCAAAGGAAAATATAAAAGGCGAGTTTTTAAGATTTAGAGTTTTTCATATTTTGGAGTGTAAAGAAAAGAATACAGCCTTGGATTTTTGGTTCTTTTGGGCCAAGCCAAAAGAACATAATAAAAAGCTCCTTAAGAACCTAAGCTGGATTTTAACATTTTATTGCTGAGGTAATATCTCCTTTTCTTGATGCTTTTTGCATTAAAAATTCTAGTTCAAAAAAATGCTAAACACGGAGTCATTCACCCGCTCCCACCTTTTTGAACATTCCCAACCCGCAGACTCTGCTAAATTTTTATATTCTGCTTATTATTTTTATAACATCCTGTTTAATAACTATCAAAGCTCGCCTGCCAGAAGCTAGGCAACGGCCTTATTCTTTTTAGCTCCAAAGGATGTAAAACTCGTAAAGAATCTTAAACTGTTTGAGCCCCAAGAAATGAATAAATATGAGCTGAACTTAAGCTAATCTAGAATAGATCAAACAAAGGAAGATATAAAAGGCGAGTTTTTAAGATTTAGAGTTTTGCATATTTTGGAGTGTAAAGAAAAGAATACAGCCTTGGATTTTTGGTCCTTTTGGGCCAAGCCAAAAGGACATAATAAAAGCACAAGAATCCAAAAGAATTTGAATTAATAAGAGGAGATAAATATCAAAAAATGTACGAATAGCTCTTCAAGGCAGATCACAAGACCGAAGGTCAATCACACAAGTAAAGCGACCACTTCATCACTTCTTCTTCCCATTAAACCGCTTCTTCCCATAAGATTTCTTCTTCCCACCACCACCACGGAAAGAACCCCTGCCACCACTTCGACCACGACCTTTACCTTTATAAGATTTAGGATCATACTCAGGACCTTTTCCAATTTCGGGAGGATTAGGAGCTTTCATCACCGTTTGGCCAATGAGTTGTTCTATAGAATGAAATTTATGTTGATCTCGATCAGAGATAAAAGTAAGTGCAACACCAGTAGCATCAGCACGTGCTGTTCTTCCAATTCTATGCACATAATCTTCAGCATCCCCCGGAACATCATAATTGATAACCAAACTGATTTCTTTGATGTCTATTCCACGGGCAAGTATATCAGTTGCAACTAAGATTTGAACTTTTTTACTCTTAAAGAGACTTAAAGCTTTTTCTCTTTCTTTTTGTTCTAAATCAGAAGAGATTTCAAGCGATTTAAAATTCTTTCTAATTAAGGCAGCATTGATCTCTCGTACCATTCTTTTAGTAGAAGTAAAGATGATGATACTAGGATAATTCTTTTTGCCATTTAATAAGCTTTCTATTAAAGGAATCTTTTGACTATCATATACTAGATAAGCGCCTTGTAAAACACCTTCAGCAGGCTTCGATATAGCAATACTGACCTGTTTGGGGTTTTGTAGAATCGTCTTAGCCAAAGTCCTGATTTTACTAGGCATAGTAGCTGAAAACAATAAGGTTTGCCTAGCTTTTGACAATTTAGATACAATTAACATGATATCATCATAAAACCCCATATCAAGCATCCTATCTGCTTCATCTAGAATCAAATGTTCTACTTTTGCAAGGTCAACATAACCAAGATTAATATGCGAGATAAATCGCCCAGGCGTGGCTATAATAATATCAGCTCCTTTAGTTAGAGCACTTTTCTGCTGTGTCCAGGAATCACTATCGCCTCCTCCATAAACTGGAAGAGAACTAACACCTAAAAAATAGCCTATTCCCTCAATCTGCTGATCAATTTGTAAGGCCAATTCACGAGTAGGTGCAATAATCAAGGTGTTGATATCACTGGTTTGTTTATTCTGTTTGGCTATTCGATTAAGGACAGGGAGTAAAAATGCAGCAGTTTTACCGGTTCCAGTTTGGGCACAAGCAATAATATCATGGCCTTCGCTAATGATAGGGATAGCTTCTTGTTGGATAGGGGTAGGCTCAATAAAACCCATACTCTCAAGAGCATCCTGAAGACTTGGTTCGAAATTAAAATCTTTAAATGTCAAAAGCAATTGTGTGTTTAAGAGCAGGCCGGTTTTTAATTACTTAGCATGCTCTAACTGGTTAATAGGCTACAAATTTGGTTAAAATTAAGCTGAAATTCAAAGTATTTGAAAAATTCTTATTATTCTTATAGTCATAAACTGAACTTATTTAAGAATGTGTTCTGAGCATTTGCTTGTAAATGCTTGATTTCTAAGGCAAAGTTGTTCTTCTTTTTTATAGTTTTAACTATATAGGGCGACCGAGAATACATGGAAAATTCTGTATATCCTGCTGAAAAAACAATTTACGGTCAGCCTGTATAGGAATTAAGAGAACGGATTCATTAACGAATCAATGATTTTCAAATAAGCCATCAATTCGTTTATAAGCCAATTACTATTTTAACGAATGTCCAAATGAATAGATTCAATTGATATAACATTAATTATTTCTTTGCGGACGCAGCGTTTTCTGAGAAAGTATTGTTTCACTAAAAAACAAATACCATGAATAAATTTACTATTAGCCTACTATTTTTCTTAACAGCTATCGTTTTTGAGTCTAAGGCTCAAAGTTTTATGGGAATACAATTCAATTATATGCAACCTTTGGCTGATTATAGTCAAAATTTAGATGCTAATCCCGCAGGAATTGGTTTTAATTATATGTTCAAACCAGCAATATTCAAAAAATTATATGTCGGAACCCAAATAGGCGTTTCCATGTATGCAACAGATAACTATACCGAAACAGTACAAATTGGTGAGGATAACTCATTAGATATCAAAGTCGATGAAGAAGATTGCTTTTTTTCTTATAATTTATTGACTCGATATTACCTTTCAGAAGGAAAACTGATTAGCCCTTATGTAGAAGCACATGCAGGAGGTTTGTCTTTCTTTAGTACCAAAATGACTGATGAAGAGTTTGATGAGCATTTTGACAACAGCACTACATTTCATGGTACTGCATTACAATTAGGACTTGGAGGCGGATTAGCCGTTCATATCGTTGATAATCTTTGGATTGATCTAAATGTTATTTATAATAGTGGTAGTCGTACAAATTACCGGAATATTTCTTCTGCAGATGCAGTATATAGATCAAATCCAAGCTTAGGAAAATTTGAGTCCTATACAAATAATCTTAATTATAGCCTCGGCGTACAATTTGGATTTTAAGATTTGAATGCTATCTAGTCATATAGGTTATATAGTTTTGTGGTCAATCTTTGGACGCATAACTATATAACCCACATAACTACCTGTTTCCCTCTACAGTCGATTCTTATTAATGATTTCCAATAATTCATCTCGATAATTTTTACCAACTGGAAGGTGTTTAGTTTGGCCTTTCTCAGTGATCTCAACCATATTGCCAACGATTGCGTTTATCCTGTTTAGATTGATAATGTAGGATCTGTGAATTCTTTTAAATATACCCACAGGTAATTTTTCTTCTAAGCTCTTCATTGTTTGTAAAGTAATAATCCGACCAGTATCTTGTCGAATAATTACATAGTCTTTTAATCCTTCAATATAAATGATCTCATTATAAGATACTTTAATTAATTTTTTATCTGCTTTTACAAATATAAAATTAGGATCATCGCTAGAAGTAATTGTCGCAGCACTATCTTTTCTTTGCAATTCAATTTGTTCAACTGCTTTATTTACTGCTTTCATGAAACGCTCTAGAGATATAGGTTTTAATAAATAGTCTATGGCATTAAGTTCAAAGCCTTCGATAGCATAGTTGGCATACGCGGTTGTGAAGACGACTAATGGAGGGTTAGAAAGGGTCTTTAGAAAATCAGTTCCGGTTAATTGCGGCATTTGGATATCCAGAAACATCAAATCGACATCAAAGTTTTTTAATGCATCATTGGCTTCTAAAGCATTATTACAGCGCTTGACCAAATTGAGTTCAGGAATCTTTTCAATATAAGTTTCTAAAACATCGAGAGCAAGAGGCTCATCATCAACAATAATTACATTTATCATATTCAAGGAGTTGGTTTAAATATTTATTAGGCTTATAGCCTGGGGCCCTAAATTACAAATTAGAGATCTAATTCTAATTTTAAAGTTACAGCATATGTTTTAGGCTTATCCCTAATATCAAGATTATAATGGTTTGGATACAAAAGATTAAGACGACGACGTACATTTACCAGACCAATTCCTCCACTTCGCCGATGTTCTAGTGCTGGCAACTTCTCTGCTTTACTATTTTCTATAAAAAAATCAATATTTCTTTCACCAACATCCATTTTAATAGTAACAAATCCTTGCGAAATTTGATTATTCAAACCGTGCTTAAAACTATTCTCTAAAAAGGGAATAAACATTAAAGGCGCAATCTTTTGATCGTTCACATGTCCTTTTACTTCAAAATTGATTTCAAAATTTTTGGCTTGTCTCAAACGCTCCAAATCGAGGTAATTACGAATGTAACTAACTTCTTTACTCAATAATACCCTTTTTTCATTACACTCATAAAGCATATACCGCATCATTTCTGATAGTTTTATAACAATTTCAGGCGCTTTATCTGATTTTTTTAAAGTGAGTGCATATAAATTATTCAAGGTGTTAAATAGAAAGTGAGGATTAATTTGTGATTTTAAAAATTTCAATTCGGATTGCATAGTTTGTGTTTGCAATTCCCTGCGATCTCTCTGATATCGAATCCAGTCTGAAATAATCTTAAGAATAGTAGAGGAGCCTGCTATAATAAAAGCTACTAGAAAAATAGTGGTTTGATTGACAATAAGTGAATTTTGCATTTCTGGAAAGTAATGCAAAAGGAAATACAAGACAATAATCTTTATAGGAGTCAAAACGATCACGGAAAAGACTAAAAACAAGCAGTAAAATAGAAAATTTTTATCGTTAAGGTACCTTGGAATTAAGAATAATAAATTGAAATAAACAATAGCAGCAAAAAAGAAAATATTAATAGTCTCAACAAAGATAGAGCGCAATAAACCCAACTCTTTGTTGTCCATACTTACTAGAATAAATAAAAATATTGCCCAAAATATAGCATGATAGACAAGCCGCCTGCTTAAGAAAGCGAAAACCTTTGATGTTATATTTTTGGGGACTACTGTATCCATAATATTTTGCCTTTTACTTGAAGGGCAATTAAATAACCTGCTATTTTTTAGGGATAGCGTATTAATCAGTGCAAATCGGACTTTAATGATACCTTATCCCTAAACTGTAAATATACCCATTTTTAACCGCTACTCATTGTTTAAAAAAGCTTATTGTTTTTAGAATTCAATGCAATAAAAGAAAATAGAATCAAAAGAGGAAAGTTTTTCGATAAAAGACTCATGGCAAACGAGATATTCACTAGGAATTTGAGTAGGGGACGATAAAGTATTATTCTT
Organism: Saprospiraceae bacterium; assembly: GCA_965277415.1. GTDB lineage: Bacteria > Bacteroidota > Bacteroidia > Chitinophagales > Saprospiraceae > JAHDHW01. The sequence goes on along the minus strand of CBDICS010000108.1, from coordinate 20,618 downwards.
TGTAGGAATGCTGGAAGCAAGGCCACTCACAAGCGAAGCGATCACCAAATCACATAGTCTATGGGACTGATCATAAAACCGAAGGTCAATCACATACGGAGAGCATACTATAATTCAAGTATAAATCGGACAATTAATGATACGCTATCCCTTTTATAGCCTCATTATAAATGCCTTTCCAATAATTGCCATCATTTACTCCTCCCCAAGCATGCTATAAAAAGAATTTCTTTGTACTTTTGCGGTTCTTAAATTTTTAATGAATGGTATATATTACTCGAAAAGAAAGATTTAATGCAGCGCACAAATTATGGGTAGCTGATTGGAGTGATGAACAAAACTTTGAAGTTTTTGGAAAATGTGCGAATATCAATTGGCATGGGCATAACTATTACCTATATGTCACGGTCAAAGGTAAGCCTGACCCCCAAACTGGTTTTATAGTTGATATTAAAAAACTGAGCGTAATTATCAAAGAAGTAATAATAGAACAACTAGATCATAAGAATCTTAACCTTGATGTTGAATTTATACCGAATACTATTCAACCAACTACTGAAAATCTGGTTATACTTATATGGCAGCAATTAGAACCTCATATCAAGGGTTGTGAATTGCACTGCGTCAAATTATTTGAGACCGAGAATATTTATGCCGAATATTTCGGTGAATAAGCTCTTTTTTTTACATCTTTATTTATTGTAATATGTCATATAAGAAAACAGAAACATACACGGAAGCTACAACCGACGATTTAATGCAAAAGTATGAGTCGATCATTCAGCAATTAGGGGAAGATCCTGATCGAGAAGGCTTAATAAAAACGCCTGAAAGGGTTGCAAAAGCAATGCAATACCTGACACAAGGATATGACCTTGATGCTAAAGAGATTTTGACATCTGCAATGTTTAAAGAAGATTATAGTGAAATGGTAATCGTTAAGGACATAGAACTCTATTCTTTATGTGAACATCATATGTTGCCTTTTTTTGGTAAAGCACATATCGCTTATATTCCAAATGGCCATATAGTGGGGTTGAGTAAACTCCCAAGAATAGTAGACGTGTTTGCCAGAAGACTACAAGTGCAAGAGCGTTTGACTGATCAGATTCTAAACTGCATTCAAGATACTTTAAAACCATTAGGTGTAGCAGTGGTAATAGAAGCACAACATTTATGTATGATGATGCGAGGTGTTCAAAAACAGAATTCTACAACGACTACTTCAGCTTTTACAGGAGAATTTCAAAAAGTAGAAACTAGAAGTGAGTTTATGCATTTAATTTCTTCTAGATTATCTTAGCAATAAACTGCTATATTCGAGTGTAAAGCATGTTGAGGGTTTAGTTTTTGAGGCGAGAACTGACATTTTTACTTAGGCGAAGTGTAAAACCGAATTTTAGCCTGGTGATCAGTCCTTTGTAAAATTTCGTGCTTCCTTCAGGGAATTTGTATCTAGAAAACAACTTCTTAATTAAACAAACAAAAAACAAAACCAACAGCATGACAGCATTCGTTTTTCCTGGGCAAGGTGCTCAATTTGAAGGAATGGGAAAAGAGTTATTTGAATCTTCGGAAATAGCTAAAAAATTATACTTAAAAGCCAATGAATTACTCGGATACTCTATATCTGATGTAATGATAAAAGGAACAGCTGAGGAATTAAAAGCTACTAAAATAACTCAACCTGCGATTTTTATTCATTCTATTGTTAAATCAAAAATAAGCGAAAGAGGCATTATACCGAGTGCCGTAGCTGGACATTCATTAGGTGAATTCTCAGCTTTAGTTGCGGCTGAAGTCCTAACTTTTGAAGAAGGCCTTCAGTTGGTACATAAGCGAGCATTAGCTATGCAAAAAGCTTGTGAAGCAGTAGAAGGGACAATGGCCGCAATACTTGGTTTGGAAGATCAAATTGTAGAAGGAATTTGTAATGAAATAGATGAGGTTGTAGTGCCAGCTAATTATAATACAAATGGTCAGCTTGTTATATCAGGAAGTGTAACAGGGATTAATATTGCAGTGGAAAAGCTAAAGGAAGCAGGAGCCAGAAGGGCAATTGTCTTACAAGTAGGTGGAGCATTTCACTCCCCTTTGATGGAACCTGCGAGAGAAGAGCTGGAAGCAGCTATCAATTCAATCAATTTTAATACACCAATTTGTCCTATTTATCAAAATGTGGATGCAAAACCTGCAACAGACCCAGAAAAGATTAAACAAAATCTCATAGCTCAATTGACCGCACCTGTTCGTTGGACACAGACTATTAAAAACATGGTAGCTGACGGAGTTAATGACTTCAAAGAAGTAGGTGGGAATGGTAAAGTATTAAGAGGTTTAATTCTAAAAGTGGATCGTAGTTTGCAAGTAGAACCTTTGTAAACCATCCCAGCATGCTCTAAAGCTTGTTGATAATTATTTCTAAACATTCCGTTTTCTTATCCTATAGCAGGAAACCTAAGCCTTTTAATAATACTTGAATAACTTCATCTAAATAATTGTAATAAAGTTTAATATTTTTTTTAAAATTGTATAGAGATGACTCCGTTTTAGTTTCACGGAGTATAAAACGACAATTTTTTTATAGGGTATTTTTTCAATATGACTTATACTAAACAACAAATTACGAAAGGTAAAGTCTTAATCGCTGAACCTTTTATGCTTGACCCCAACTTCAAAAGAGGTGTCGTGTTACTGTGTGAACATGAAAAAGATGGAAGCATTGGATTTATTTTGAATAAATCCCTTAAAATGGGGGTGTCAGAATTGATCGCTGATTTTCCCGAATTTGAGGCCAATGTTTATTATGGTGGCCCTGTCCAAAAAGATACAATTCATTATATCCATAATGTGGGTGATTTATTAGAAAACAGCAATTTGGTTAGCCCTGGAGTGTATTGGGGAGGTGATTTTGAAAAGTTAAAATTTCTTATTTCTTCAAAATTAATTGAACCCGAGAATATCCGTTTCTTTGTTGGATATACGGGATGGTCAGAAGGACAACTTGAAGAAGAATTACATAGCGGTTCATGGGTGTTAGGTGATATGCATTCGAATTATCTTTTTAAAAATAGTCCTCAAACGCTTTGGAAGAAAGTGCTTCAAAATAAAGGTGATACCTATTCTGTAATTGCTCAAATGCCTGATGGAGTGAATTATAATTAGGATACATACAGGAGAGCCTGCGATTTTATTTTAAATGCATAAACTTTAAACGAACTCAGACTCTAATAGTGATAAAAAAAATATATTTTTGCAGCTTCAATACGAGCTGCTTTTTTTTTGAAAAAATCTAATTATAAATTTAACGATGATAACGGCAACCAATTTATTTGTAAAATACGGAGATCGAATCTTAATGGATTCTATCAATGTGGTGATTAAAGAAAAAGATAAACTGGGTTTAGTAGGACGAAATGGAGCCGGAAAATCAACCTTCCTAAAAATATTAGCAGGAGAACAGCAACCTGATACAGGTCAAATTACTCGCCCCTCAGGGAGTACGCTAGGTTTTTTGCACCAAGAAATGTCTTTGCCCAAAGGAAAAACAGTCATTGCCGAAACCCTTACTGCTTTTGATGAATTGAAGGAATTGGAGCAAAGAATTGAAGAGATTAATATTGAACTTGGTGAACGAGAAGACTATGAAAGTAAGAGTTATGCAAAGTTGATTGAAGAAATGTCGGCTGCTAATGAACGATTTGTAATCTTAGGAGGTGTGTCTATGGAAGCCGAAGCTGAAAAAATACTTCAAGGATTAGGATTCAAGACGCAAGATATGGATAGGATGGTGGAAGAGTTTAGTGGAGGTTGGCAAATGAGAATAGAATTGGCAAAAATGCTTTTGGCTCGACCTGATTATTTATTGCTGGATGAGCCTACTAACCATTTGGATATTGAATCTATTTTATGGCTGGAGGCTTTTTTAAAGGATTATCATGGCGCCGTTGTATTGATTTCTCACGACAGGATGTTTTTGGATAATATTACCAAACGAACAGTTGAGATCGAATTAGGTAAAGTCTATGATTATAAAGCTTATTATTCTAAGTACTTAGATATGAGAAAAGAGCGAAAAGAAAAAACGCTTTCCGCTTTTAAAAACCAACAGCAAAAGATTGCAAATACAGAACGTTTTGATTGAAAAATTTAGAGCTAAAGCGAATAAAGCAAAAATGGCTCAATCTTTAATTAAACAATTAGATAAAATTGATCGAGTAGAATTAGATGCTGAAGATACTGCAACGATGCGTATCAAATTTCCTCTAGCTCCAAGATCCGGAGATGTGGTAATCAAATCTGAACGTCTGTCAAAAAGTTATGGGGACCTTCAGGTATTAAATGAAGTAAGCTTTCAATTGGATAGGGGAGATCGAGTGGCTTTTGTTGGCCAGAATGGTCAAGGGAAAACGACACTTGCCAAAATATTGGTAAAAGAAATTATGCCTAGTGGCGGCGATTTTAAATTGGGACATAATATCCACATTGGCTATTATGCTCAAAATCAATCTGATAGCTTACAGCAAAATCAGACATTGTTGCAGACAATGGAAGATGCAGCGCCACCAGAACTGCGCACTAAGGTCAGAAAGATTCTAGGTGCTTTTATGTTTAGTGGAGAAGATGTCGAAAAAAAGGTAATGGTCCTTTCAGGTGGTGAACGTGCTCGCTTAGCTTTGGCTTGCCTGTTATTAAAACCAATTAATTTGCTGGTACTGGATGAGCCGACCAATCACTTGGATATTCTATCAAAAGAGGTATTGAAAAAAGCGGTCATGGAATTTAATGGCACTTTGATAGTTGTGTCTCATGATCGGGATTTCCTAAAAGACTTGACTACACGAACCTTTGAATTTAGAGACAAAAAATTGCATGAGTACTTAGGTGATGTTAATTTCTTTCTTGAAAAAAGGAAGCTGGAAGATATGCGAGCCGTCGAAATGAAGTCAAAAAGTACTTCAAAAGATAATAGCAAGAATAAAGGCGGACAAATAGCGGAACTCACGCATGAAGAAAGGAAAACGTTAAAAAAACTAGAAAGAAGTGTTCAAAATGCAGAACGGAGAATTGAAGATATTGAAGGAAAAATTAAAAAGACTGAATTAGAAATGGGAAAAGATGGGTTTTACCAAAGTGAAGGTTCTGCAGCAGTTTTAGATAAATATAAACAACTAAAATCAGACCTTGAAAAAGCGATGGAAGCTTGGGAAGAAGCTACTGAAAAATTAGAGGGACGATAAAATGAGTGGTGCTATTTTTTAGTACAAAAATTGAAAGGGCTATTCTTTTTTCAAAAATACAAAACCATTCTTTCGTCCAATCTCTTTTAGGTTTTGGAATTGCTCTAATTGTTTTAATTTATGAATCTTTGTAATGACATAGACTGGTTTATCTGCTTTTGTCATTAGCCAATTGATATCTCTGCTTTCTTTGACCAAATCATTTGTCCTTTTTCCATACCAGAGGTGTGCATAAGTTTTATACCCTATAGGTTTTACATAACAATCTTCACCAACTTTGCTTTCAAAAAATTCAATGGCAGCTCTTTGAGAATGTTGTTCTATCTTTCCAACGATAAAATATAAACAGAGGTTAATGAAAATAGCAGTGCCGATAAGGAGGGCTAAAAATTGTTTTTTTGATCGAAGAAAGTATATAGAAAAAATAAGAACAGCCAGTAAGAAAAAGCCAGGTATACTATCCCAAACAGACCAATTTACATCAGCTTCCAGATTACCTAATGCAAAAGGGTCATTGAATAGTGGTTTTAATATTTCTGTATTCATGCCAACAAAAGGCAGGATGACCGTAGCCAAAACAAAGACAAAACCTAATGAAAAGAGACTGGTTTTTAACCAGGAATTAAATTCTATTTTCTTTTCGATGATATGGTATATTACTAAGGTCGCTAAAAAGGTCAAGGGAAAATAACAAAGCGAAGAGTAATGAACAATTTTGGATTGGACAATACTAAATAAAATCAATACAATCCAAAAAAACATTTTCATCCATCTTGTAAAATCTTTTTGATATTCAAATTGATAGATGGGAAGTTTAAAAAATGATCGTATTAAGAATATCGAAGCTGGAAAACAACCCACTAATAAAACAATAAAATGATAACCAAAAAAGCCTTTATGGCCAGCATCAGGGGTGCTAAATAAACGGTATTGATATTTGTTAAATTCGTTGATAAACCAAGGCCCATTTTTCCAGGTTTCTAAGCCATACCAAGTTAGCGAAACGAGCATTGCTGCAATGGTAAAGAACAAAAACTCAGGGACGTTCACATAGAATTTGAATCTTTTATATACCCAATAAACGAAGAAAGTGATGCAAGTTACGATAAAGGCGACTTGCCCTTTTGTCAATATTCCTAATCCAATAAGAAAACCACCCCAAAAGAGATATTTCCATTTTGATTTTGAAAGATTAGTATCGACTTGGTTTTTTTTCCAATGAAATTGAATGAAATAATATAAGCCGCTGAAAATAAAAAGGTTAAACCAAGGATCAATAATCCCTGAATGCGCATAGAGATTTGGTAATATAGTGCCGAAATAAACAATAGCCCAAAAGAAACCAAAAAGTCTATTGTATAATCGCCTACCGATTTGATATAAAAATACTAAAGTAATAATTCCACAAATGGCATTAGGTAAGCGGGCTGCAAATTCATTCAAGCCAAAACATTTCATACTCAATGCCTGTAACCAGAAATACAATGGCGGTTTTTCCCAAAATGGTTGAAAATCAACATAGATTCTAAAATAATCTTCAGTGATCAACATTTCGCGACTAATCTCTGCAAAATTAATTTCATCCCAATCAAATAGGTGAACCCCTCCTAAAAATGGAATAAAGAAAATTAGTCCTAGACCAATTATAAAGAGGATATCTTTGGTAGCGCTTTTAAACAAAAGAGTTATTTTCGTTTTTTACGATTGAAAAAATTTAGAACCTTGCTGGCAAAATCATCATTTATACCTAAGTATCCTTTTATATTGCTATAAAAAGCAATTAGTTTTTTATCTAAATAAATGAGAATGCTTTTGGCGCCATCTCCAGGCCTCGCTCTATAGTTCGTAGATTTTTTTATTGGATTGCTTTCTTCTGTGAAATAATATAAAGCGATTGATTTTCTGGTCATATCTTCAGGACAAAGAATAGGTTCAGGGAGACCATGATAACTATCTTCATCGGTGTTAAAGATGACACATCGATTGAATATCGGGCTGATTTTTTTGACACAAGCTTTCATGTCTCTAGACCAGAGTTCGAGGTGACCATTATAAGCATCTTTCCAACCTTCATTCAAATAAATCAGTAAATTGACCCGTCGTCGAAGATGCCTTTTATGTGGATGGACAGTGAAATCAGCATGAATGTTTAGAAATCCATTGCGTTGGCTCTGATGCAATCCACCGCCTTCTAAGGTATCATCTGCTACAAGGTTTTTTATACCTGTCAATTCGCTAATTAAACGGACAACCTCTTTGCTATTCATGGTACTGATTACTTGTTGAATATAATCAGGTAGTAGCTCCATTTTGTTCAAACCATGTTTTTTTTCATTTACATGAACATAATGAATCCAACCTTCATCTTTTACAGCGGGAAAAGCATTCATAGCTTTAATAGCAGCAGCTTGCTCAAGAAAATTATCAATTGTGATGTGGGGATAAGGCGTATCTGTTTGATAAGTAGCGCTAAGTCTTGGTAATTGCTTACGAAGGTGTTCTACGTTTATAATCAAAGAAGATTCCGCCTTTCTTTCCGGTCTATAATTCATTTTTGCACTTTAGTGCTGATTAGAAAAAATCAAAGCTCAAAATTAGACTTTTATAGTCAATGTGAAACAATTTTATAGGTTTTATTTGGAATATGCTTTACTCTGCAATACTCCATAAAGATCGAGAATCAGTTTCCCCACTTCCTCAACTGTTTGAGGACAGCATTAAAATCTTTTGGTAAATCAGCAGTAAAAGTGTACCGCTCTTCTTTTTTTGGATGATCAAAACTTAATTGATAAGCATGTAAAGAACACCTTGATAAGAGCGGCCTTTCCTCAACCTCTCGGTTAATTTTATATTTCTTTCCTTTAAGTTCAGATAAAAAGAAGTTTGATTTTTTTGCATAAAGTCCATCCACGGCAAGGGGATATCCCAAAGCATTCAAATGCACTCGAATCTGGTGTGTTCTTCCTGTTTTAATATTTACCTCCAATAGCGTAAAGTGTTTGAATCGTTCAATGACTTTATAGGCTGAAGTTGAAGGTTTCCCTTTTTTAGAAACGATCATTTTTCCTGCTATCCCTGGATGCTTATCGATTGGTTTCTCGATGATGCCTTCGTCATTATGGAAATAACCACTAGTCAGAGCATAATATATTTTCTCAACTATTCTATTTTCAAACTGATGGCTCAAAGCTTTATGAGCATTTTCATTTTTAGCGAAAATCATAATACCACTAGTCTCTCGATCTAATCGGTGAATGGTAAAGATTTGACCATATTTCCTCTTTAAAAAATGTTGAACATTGGGTAAATCGGGCTTAAATCGGTCGGGGATAGAAAGATAATTAGCTGGCTTATTGATAATCACCACTTCATCATCTTGAAATATTATTGCAGGTTGATTTTTCATAGGTTTGTTTAAACAGGCTCTGAGTATTTATAGATCCTTGAAGTATTTTTTTTGACGTATATAGTACTGCCAAATTATACTTTTTTTAAGAATACCAGTTTTATTAGGTCTTGGAGATATGCTAACTTTTTGAATAAGGTTATTATAATATTTACGTTTTATAAGGAGCTGTCGATAATGGCCATATACTGAAAAATGGGCTTTTATAATGGCTATTACACTTTTGAATTGACCTTTTAATAAAAACATAATACCAGCTATGCCGTCCAAACAAAGCCGGAGTGGAAAAAGCCAAAGTAATTTTTTAGAACTTTCGTTTTTTATAATATTGTAAAAACTATTTCTAAAATTTAAATAGACTTTTCTAGGATTGCCATAGGCCAATGTTCCGCCACCATAATGATAAACTACAGATTCAGGATGTACCATGATTTTATACCCAGCTCTTTTTATTCTCCAACAAAGGTCAATTTCTTCATGATGAGCAAAGTAGTCGGCATCAAATCCTTCAAGCATATTGAATAATTGATTTCGAATGACTAAAGCGGCACCGGATGCCCAAAAAATTTCATCAATATCCTGATATTGTCCATTGTCTTTTTCAATCGTTTCAAATATTCTACCCTTACAAAATGGATATCCCCATTTATCAATCATTCCACCTGCTGCACCTGCATATTCAAAATAGTCTTTTTGTTGTTGAGCTAAAATTTTTGGTTGACATACTCCAATGGAAGTATCTTCCTCCATGAGTTCAATTATAGGATTTAACCAATTAGCTTCGACTTCAACATCTGAGTTTAATAAAACCAAATAAGTAGCCTCTATATTCTTGAGTGCTTCATTATATCCCTTTGCAAAGCCATGATTTTGATAAAGTTTGAGAATAGTGACTTCCGGGAAATGTTTTTCCAAATATTCGAGCGAATCATCTGTTGAACCATTATCTGCAACAATCAATTCAAGATTTTCATATCTAGTTTTGATTAAGGAGGGCATAAATTTTTTAAACCAATCCTTTCCATTATAATTTAAAATGACTACAGCTACTTTTGGCTCTATTTTTAAACTACTTTTTACTTCATTACTTTCTGCTTCTTTGATTCTTTTTAAAATATTCTTAGCTTTTGATGCATCCAATTCCATTTGCACTTTTAAGGCATCAAGGCTTTCAAACTTTGCATCTCCTCGAATAAAATCTACGAATTCTATTTTCAATTTGTCTCCATAAACGTCTTTATCAAAATCAAAAATATGGGCTTCAATTGTGCGATTTTTAAATGATTCTAGTGTTGGTCTCGTACCAATATAAAGCACGCCATCATACCGCTTCTGTTGATAATGCACCCAAATAGCATAAATTCCTTCTCTGGGAATCAATTTATATTTAGAAGGCGGTTCAACATTAGCTGTAGGAAAGCCCATCGTATTACCAATACCTTCTCCTCTTATTACAGTACCACTAATTGTAAAGGAATGGCCTAATAAATGATTTGTCGCCTGAACATCCCCTGAATCTAAGGCTTTTCTAATTTTTGAAGAACTAATGGTTATGTTTTCAATTTCTTGTTTTTCGATTTCAATGACTTGAAAATCTCCAGAAAATTGGTGTTTTTTCAAATAATTGATATCACCAGCTCTATTTTTCCCAAACTTATGGTCATAGCCTATTACAATATATTTTGGATGAAATCTTTTGATTAAAAAGTGCTGAATATAGTCATCTGGACTTTGGCTAAGAAAAGCCTTCGTAAATGGTACAACCACGAGGACATCAATGCCGTAAGATTCCATTAAAGCAACTTTCTCATCAATAGAAGTAATCAACTTAATATTAGGATCGTCTGGAAAAAGAACAATTCGAGGATGTGGATGAAAGGTAATTACAATACTTTTCCCTTTTGATTGCTTAGCCAGTAGTTTAAGCCGATCAATAATTTTTTGATGTCCGACATGAACGCCATCAAATGAGCCAATAGTAATAACAGCATTCTCAAATGCTGGCAGTTCGGATAAATTATTATAAACCTCCATTCTCCGCAAAAGTAGTAATGTTCATGATGAATTAGAAATTTCTATTTACCTAAATCAAACTCTAAAAATCCTTTCCTTATCATATTTGTTATTACTTTTGTCAAAAATTAACATTAATGTCATTTGAAAATAGTAAAATAATAGAAGCCTTAACCAAGGTGATAGACCCCAGTTCAGGAAGGGACATCATTTCGATGAGTATGATTCGAGATTTTAAAGTAGAAGGAAAGAATGTAAACTTCACGCTTGAATTACCTAGTTTAAATACACCGCAAAAAGCAGAATTGAACTTCGCTTGTATTGCGGCTATTCAAGCGGTTTATCCGGATGCAAATGTCAATGTGCATACAATGTCTAAGACAAAAGCTGCGGAGGCACCTACCAGTCCTATTTCACATGTTAAGAATATTATAGCAGTCGCTTCTGGAAAAGGAGGTGTAGGAAAATCTACAGTGTCTGTTAATCTTGCTTTGGGGCTTCAAAAAATGGGGGCTAAGGTTGGTTTAATTGATGCAGATCTATATGGACCTTCAATTCCTACTATGTTGGGTTTGCAGGGGCAAAGGCCAAAAGTTCAAGATGTATATGGAAAACCCAAAATCACACCTTTGGAAGCTTATGGTCTTTCAGTGATGTCAATTGGGTTTATTATTGAACCAGAACAAGCAGTGGTACTAAGAGGACCAAGATTGGGGGCGATCATTAAGCAGTTTTTTATGGATTGCTTATGGCCACCATTGGATTATCTGATTGTTGATTTGCCTCCGGGAACTGGTGATATTCAATTGACTTTGGTACAAACTGTACCGGTGACAGGGGCGGTATTGGTCACTACACCTCAAGAAGTAGCTATTGCAGATGCAGTCAAGGCAATGAATATGTTTTTGCTTCCTAATGTCAATGTACCAATTTTAGGAGTCGTTGAAAATATGAGTTGGTTTACGCCAGCAGAATTACCGGATAATAAATATTATATTTTTGGACAGGGTGGTGGTAAGAAAATGGCAAGCTTAAGTGAGTCCATGCTATTAGGACAAATTCCATTGGTTCAGGGTATTCGAGAGTCTGGCGATTCTGGAAAACCAGCGATTCAATCACAAAACGAAGAATTAGTAAAGTCATTTATGAAAGTAGCTCAAAATACAGCAAAACAGGTTGCTATTAGAAATGAAATGCTTGGACCAACTGAAACAGTGAAAATGCAGAATTAATTTCGTTCTTGAATACCGTTTTAAGCCTTTTAATACGTATTTTTGTAAAACTTTGTTGAAGTTTAATCGTTTATTATTAATAAGCCGCTTTATAAGCTCAATGGATTGTCTTCAATATTTGTCAAAGCACATAAAAATTAAAAAATGTCTTTACTAGAAAAGCAACAACTAATCGCTGATATTGACTCTGCACTCAATGATGTTCGACCTCATCTAGCAGTTGATGGCGGTAATATTGAAGTCGTTGATGTGACAGAAGATATGACTGTTCAGGTCAAATGGCTTGGGAACTGTGATGGATGCAGCATGTCAGCTATGACCATGCGCGCTGGAATTGAGAGAACGATTAAAGATAAAATCCCAGGTATTAAAGGCGTAGAAGCGATCAATGGAATATCAAATTAAATTTTAATGAATAGAGCAGATTTAATTCAACAAATCCAACAAAAGAAATCCTTTCTCTGCGTTGGATTAGATTCAGATATCAATCGTATTCCCAAGCATTTATTAGAATTAGACGATCCAATCTTTGAATTCAACAAACAAATCATTGATGCAACCAAAGATTTATGTGTAGCTTATAAGCCTAATATTGCTTTTTATGAAGCACATGGAGCTAAAGGTTGGGAGAGTTTAGAGAAGACTTTGGAATATATCCCCAAAGAGCATTTTACAATCGCGGATGCGAAACGTGGAGATATTGGAAATACTTCAAGACTCTATGCAAAAGCTTTTTTCGAACACCTTAGCTTTGATTCCGTAACGGTTGCTCCTTATATGGGAAGCGACTCTGTTCAGCCTTTTTTGGAGTTTGAAAATAAATGGGTAATTCTCCTTGCTTTGACCTCGAATAAAGGGAGTGATGATTTCCAATTTGCAATTCAAGAAAATGAAGCACCGCTTTATGAGAAGGTTATGCAACAGGCTCAAACTTGGGGTAATTCAGAAAATCTGATGTTTGTATGTGGCGCAACCCATCCTGAAAAATTTCGTGAACTTCGTAGGATTGCACCAAACAATTTTTTCCTTGTCCCCGGAATTGGCGCTCAAGGTGGTGATCTACAAAAAGTATGCGATTATGGTTTAAATGATGATTGCGGACTTTTAGTAAATTCTTCAAGAGGAATTATTTTTGCTGGAGACGATATTGATTTTGCTGAACGAGCTCAAGAAGCAGCAAAAAAAGTGCAAGAACAAATGGCTGCTATATTAAGCCATCGATTTGCTTCCTTTGCTTAAACACCTGTCAAAATCATTATCTGGGCTGCAAAAACATCTTTTTTACCCACTCCGCAACTTTTTCAATTGAAAAGAGTCTTGATTGGTCATAAAATCCTATTTATTCGTTTAAGTGAATAAAATTTAAACAGGCTCTTCTACAATTTTTCCTATATTTGCCGCCCAAATTAATTATCAAAAGACCAAAACAAATTTATTATGAATGCAGAACTTCATACAAGCAAAGGACTGATGAAACTAGAGTTCTTTGAAAACGATGCTCCAAAAACGGTAGCAAATTTTATAAAACTATCAAAAGAAGGCTATTATGATGGTTTGACATTTCATAGAGTCATTCCTGATTTTGTAGTACAAGGAGGGTGCCCTCATGGTACAGGTACAGGTGGACCAGGTTACTCTATTGATTGTGAATTAGATGGGGATAACCAATTCCATGATCGTGGAGTGCTTTCTATGGCTCATGCCGGAAGAAATACTGGTGGGTCTCAGTTCTTCATTTGCCATAGTAGAAATAATACGGCACATTTAGATCGAAATCATACTTGTTTTGCGAGAGTTTTTGATGGCCTTGAAGTCATTGATGATATCCGACAAGGAGATTTAATTGAAAAGATTGTAATTACAGAGTAGAATATAAACATGAGTCATCCCTTATTTTTATTTGACGCTGAAAGACGCTGATTTGTATGATTAATTATAGCGATTAGTGCCTTTGGCACTAATAAAAACAGTGTTTTATCATAATAAACCAGTGTCTTTCAGTGTCATAAATCACGTTTTATAGATTTTCAAAAAATCGGGATGATTCATGTTTATAGAGCTATCAGAATGTTATGAGGCTAATATATATATACGTTTTGCCTCACAAGGCTCGTAGAGCCAATCTCTAATTCCGAAGGAATTGATCACAAAGGCCATAAGGACTGATCATCCTCTAAGCCTTAGGCAATAAAATCAATGATTCACTATAAATTTTCTGCCCTTGCTGAACAGTAAGAAATAGTGTACCCGTAGCAGCGCTTCTATAATTAAGGACACCGCTATATTCACCATCAAAATTATTTAGCGTCTCTTCATAAATAACCTTTCCACTTGAATCTGTCAACCGGATCGTCGTTGGACCAGCTTGTCCTTTGAAATTTAAATTGATCGGTCCATATGTAGGATTTGGGAAGACCCGAATACTTTCTAATTCGAGTGTATTATCTATATTTTCTGAAGGAGGACTTATGTTTTGGTCCAGTGTTTCTTCATCTAATATTGGCTCCTCTATTTTATCCGTAGGGCATGGATCAAATTGAGCTTCAATTTCTATAGCTTGTCCATCTCTTAAAATACTCAAAGTAAAATAATCACCTGCCTGGTGTTTATCTCTTTGAATGATTAACTCCTCATGAGAAGAAACTTCCACATCATCAATCGCAAGGATCACATCATGAACCATTACATTTGATTTTTCAGCAGGAGTATTGGCTATAAGACTATGGACAATTAAGCCTTTAGAGTGATTACTGGTATAAACACCAATAAATGCTTTACAAGGATTTCGATCCTGAAAACTATTATAATAACGATCTGCTTGATCGCCATAAAGCATTTTGTATTTAAAATGCGAACGGTTAAAATGATGACGGCGCTCTTTTTTTGCACCCAAAATTGCAGTAACTTCTGTATTTGCACCATCTCTTTGGAAGGAAACAAGAATAGCATCTCCGACTTTATATTGCGCAATAATTTCGGTGAGCGCTTTAGTTGAATTTACGGTTTGATCATTTAAAGCTGTAATGAGATCTCCTTTTTGGAGGCCAGCGGCTTGTGCACCACTATTCACGACAATCCCAGTAATGAGGACACCATCATCACTTTCTTTTGAATAAACACCTAAAAGTGGTTTTTTTTCTTTCTGTGTTTCTTCAAGAACGTCGTTTAATGTAATGACAAGTTTTTCGATGTCTTGGTGGTCTGTTTCATCAGAATCAGCTGATCGATAAAAGAAAATGGTCTCTTCATTTCCATTATCTTCTGCTTGTAGAGCACCGTCTTCAGAAGTAAAAACTTCTATTTTGACGTCTTTGGCGTCTGAATTTTCAAGGTTAAGCTTATCGAGGTAAACTTTAAATTTCTCACCTTTTTCCAGCGTTTCTTTATCCGTTTTTATTGCACCATCTTCACGAATCTCTTTTTTGATAATAATATTATCATTATTTTGAGAATCTTGTTGTGCATTTAATGTAGGGCTTAAAAAGAGTAGAAAAGCTAAGCAGCTTAGAATAGTACCATTGCTTTTTTTCATAGGTCTTCTAAATTTAAATGAGTTAAAAAATAAAGACTTTTGTGAAGCTGTTTTTATATATTTCGCAATAGGCAGCTATCGCGAAATATAAATATACTTTAAAGACGACTTAAAATACAAAACGTTGCGAACTTTGATGTTAATAGATGTTAAAGGGGAGGGACTTTAACATATTTGCGTCGAATAGTAGGTTTTAGAACCCATTGCAATCGCAAGAATCTCTAGGCATTTGAGTATAGTAGTAATCACTTATCAAAGATTTGTAAGTTTGCTGGAGGCGTCGCTTCACAAAGCCCTTTTTGGGCTGATCGAAAGTTCCAAAGGAACGACCACAAGCGAAGCGATCACAAAATCTGCGAGGTCGATCACAAATTCCGAAGGACTGATCTCTATCTCAATAGTTCTAGACTTCACGCTTCAATGAGATAATCTGTTCTATTTTATCTTTAAAAACAAAACGTTGAATAATTCCGACAACTTCAGGATTGTGCTTGAATGGTTTTATGGCATCTTTTAGCGTTTCGATATTACCATTTATTGCTTCTTTGTCAAGGAAACCAAAGCCTTGATATTTTCGATCTTCAATTAGAATAACGCTATGTTCACTATCTGTTCTTCCTTTATCGAGTATTATAAAATCATCCTCAAAATCCATTGAGATCGTTTCAGTAGCTTCTAAAACCCGAGCATTATAATCGGCAGGACTTTCTTTTCCAATACAAGCACCAGCGCATTTATGGAGATGATAATAAAAACAAGGCTTACCTGAAGAGTCAATATTACAATACAATTGACAAAGGTCGAATTCTTCTAAAAGTCTATTGAGGTTGGATCGCGCTGAGGTTTGAGTAGGGTAGGCGCGAAGAATATTTAAATTCGCTTTATCTTTTGCAGTTGGCTTTTTATAATTTAAGCATAGGTATCCTTCGTCATTTTTATATTGATGAATGACATGTTGGAAATTCCGGGCACGCTGAGCTCTATTTACATAAGGATGATGATATTTGATCTCATGGGACTCTTTGAGTAAGGCGACCAATTCACTTCCTGTAATCTCGTAAGAAATTTCATGGACACTTTTTTGAAGCTTATCTCCTTTTTGAGTCTTATTGGCAAAGTGCTCCATCACACGTTTTTTGATATTGATGCTTTTACCAATGTAGACTAATTCCCCTTCTTTATCGTGGAAATAATAAACACCACATTCCTCTGGAAGGTCATGAAGTTTTTCTAAAGTAATATTTTGAGGTAATTGAGATTCTTTGATTCCAAGATCAACCAATTGACTAATTTTTTCTTCACTTCCATCTTGATTAAGGGCCATTTCTAATAGCTTCGCAGCTGCAATAGCATCATCATAAGCCCTATGCCTATCGGTTACTTTTATATTAAAATACTTGATTAAATTTCCAAGAGAATAGGAAGGCAAGCCAGGAAATGCTTTTCGTGATAAGCGAACAGTGCAGAGTTGGCGCTTTGAGAACGTATAGCCTAATCGTTTAAATTCATATTGTAGAAAATTATAATCAAAACGAACATTATGAGCTA
Organism: Saprospiraceae bacterium; assembly: GCA_965277415.1. Classification (GTDB taxonomy): domain Bacteria; phylum Bacteroidota; class Bacteroidia; order Chitinophagales; family Saprospiraceae; genus JAHDHW01. The sequence continues at coordinate 3,647 of CBDICS010000108.1, read as the reverse complement.
CAAAAATAGCATCATTGGTCATTTCTACTATTTTCTTAGCGACCTCATAGAACTTAGGAGCATCTGCGACCATCTCTTGAGTAATCCCCGTAATCTGGGTGATATTATATGGAATTGAAGCTTCCGGATTGATGAGCGTTTGATAAGTATCTAGAATATTTTCTCCATCATGGCGAACGATCCCGATTTCAGTAATTTTATCTCTATTTGCACGCCCTCCTGTCGTTTCTATATCAACAACCGCATATATTTTTTTCTTTTTTGCCATATTTTTGCTATCCTAGAGCTCATTTGAACTAATCAATAATATTAAGAAGTTATTCCAAAATAAAAAAACGCAGGACACTAAGGAACTCTAGATGCTCCATAGTCTCTCTGCGTTATTAATGCAAATTACAATGATGTTACCACATTTTAAAATTCTCTTCTTTGTTTTTTTATTCTTTTATGGATGTGATGCTAATAAACCCATGTCACAATCAGAGGAGGCAAAAGATAAAACGGTGACAGAGCAGCCAACTGAAATCCCCAAAAGTATTCTAACTGGAGCTAGTCGTACTGACCTGTATTTGGATTTGTTACAGAATAAAAATGTTGCTTTACTTGTTAATCAAACCTCTATGATAGGCAATACTCACTTGACAGATTCACTCCTTTCTTTAGGCGTTTCAATTAAAAAAATCTTTGCACCGGAGCATGGATTTAGAGGCCAGGCCGATGCCGGTGAACAGGTAAATGATGGAAAAGATGCCAAAACGGGCATCCCTCTAATCTCTCTTTATGGTAAGAAAAAGAAACCAGGAAAAGCTGAACTTTCAGGAATTGATTTAGTTGTTTTTGATATTCAAGATGTTGGGGCTCGATTTTATACCTATATATCGACGATGTCTTATGTCATGGAGGCTTGCGCTGAAAATGGAGTAGATTTTTTGGTTCTTGATCGCCCGAACCCTAATGGACATTATGTAGATGGCCCTGTATTAAAAAAAGGCTTTGAATCCTTTATTGGTCTTCATCCGATTCCAATAGTGCATGGGATGACCGTTGGTGAATATGCAAAAATGGTCAATGGAGAAGGATGGCTAGCTAATCATATTCAATGCAAACTTCAGGTTATCAAATGTGCCAATTATAATCATCATAAAAGCTATATCCTGCCGATAAAACCGTCTCCAAATTTACCGAATAATCGCTCTATCTATCTTTATCCTTCACTTTGCTTTTTTGAAGGCACAACTGTAAATGTTGGAAGGGGAACAGATAAGCAATTTCAAATTTATGGTCATCCTAATTATAAAGGAGGAAATTATGCTTATGCACCACGATCAATGCCTGGAGCTAAATACCCTAAGTTTGAAGGAAAAGAATGTTATGGTTACGATCTAAGTATTTTGAAACCGGAGACTATAAAAAAAGAAACTCAATTGAATTTAAACTACCTCATCAATTATTATAAGACTTTTCCGAATAAAGAAGATTTCTTTTTAGAGAATAATTTTTTTGATAAACTCGCAGGAAGCGATGAATTAAGGACCCAAATAATAAGTGGTATGGAAGAAGTTGCTATTCGAAAAACATGGCAAAAAGACTTAGCAACTTTTAAAACTATTCGAGACAAATACCTGCTATATAATTAAAATATTCATATTCCACAGACAATCAAAAGCAAGGCCTTACACAAGCGAAGCGATCACTAAATCACAAAGCTCAAAGAGCTGATCACTTTCCACAAGCGAAGCGATCACTAAAACCTAAACCCAGCATTAAGGCCAAAGAAATAATTTTCATCTCCATTTTCATACCGCTTATAAGTCATTCTTGTACCTAGAACGATATGTTCAATGATGTAAACCTCATATTCTAATCCAGCAGTCCACCCAAAGACCTCATCCTCAGTTTCTGCGAAGACCTTATTGATTATTTGATCATTGGCATCTCTTTCAATATCTGTGGTATAAGTGTAATTTGAATCTTGCCAAGTACCACCGCCACCAATTTTCAGCGCATTAGAACTGTTAGATAATAAAGCAAGGTTTAATCCGGCATCTACTTGGTAGGCAAAAGTAGATTTTTCGTGTCCATCATTTTCTAAAATTTCACCATCTATTCTAAATCCATCAAAGGCGATTCGAATTGGCTTAAATAGAGTATGTTCATACTGAAGGTGCAAAGTGTTATTGTCGAAATAACTACCCGGCTTCAAAAAAGTCGTTCCGATTCCAAATTTGAAACTATTTCGTGGACCTATATCCTTTTGTGCAAAAGAAGGGCTTGCAAAAACTGTAACTATATATAAGAGTGTGATTAATCTTTTCATGAGTCTCCCATTTTTGAACAATTTCAATCTTTATTCTTCCACAATTAAGACCATTTTAAATGTGATTTTCCCTATGGAACAAAGCACTTTAACTTTGGTTTAACATTTAGATAGAATATTGCGCGGGACAAATCTAGATAATATTTTTAAAGTTCAAAAAGGTTCATCTTAATAGTCCTCACAAGCGAAGTGATCACCACATCACCTAGTCCACAGGACTGATCACCACATCACAAACGAAGCGATCACCATACACAAATCTAAAATATCGTTCTTGCAATCGCCCTATCTTAATAGCGAAGTTGTTTAAAACTTATACTTAATTTGTACTGCAACTTCTGTTCGTTTATTTCCTTGTATCTCTTCGAGATTATCTCCAATGATATTTCTATCATTATACCTTGTTTGGGCGATTCTAGCTTCTAAGGTTAAGTTTCTAATACCTTTATATCGTAGATTCAAATAATATCGTATTCCCCTGCCACTTAAAGCAGGAATAGATTGTGCAAATAAAAGATTGTTCTCGTAAGTATAGAATCGAACAGATGTACTCTCTGTCTCAAAAATAGCATATCGCGCTGTAAAAGAAAGCGGAAAACCAATAGGCTTATATAATATGTCTTGATAAAGCATTATTCCGTCAAGCCGATCATTACCATTGTCAAAAAATCCAAAATGAATTCGATTCCTAATTTCTAAAGCCTTACTTGGCTTAAAAGCAACATGTAGTTTGGTTTGAAATAATTGGGTCTCAGAGAGGAAATCAATTCTGCTTAGATTATCAGGGGTATTAGATAATTTGATTTCATTTCTTACCTCTAGATAAGCGGTCAGTTTCCTTTTAATTTTATAAATAAGTTTACCTCTGAGCTCATAACCACTAGAAGGAGCATCAGCAAAAGCACGCAACCAAGGATGTTTATAGATGTCAAAATACCCTTTGAAGGTCCACTGATTTGAAGGTTTTAATTCGAGCCCCATATATAGTCCATTTTCATTTCTTGCGCCACCTGTTTCAGCAATAGGATTGGGGTCTAAGGCTTGATAGTTCTCTGGGAAATATCGATGAAGTATGGATACATGTGTGCGACGATCTAATGAAGCGATTACTCCATTGGTTGTGGCTATAGCCCCATTATCACTCAATGCTGTTTCTCCAAAGAAATTTATATTCTTATAAACCCAGCTATAATCTGTACTTAGATTTAAAAGAGACTGGCCACTAAAATAGAATTGGTTATAAGGTTGGCTATTTCGTTCAAATGAGCGATCAAATCTGGTATACAGACTATTTACGCCAATTTTGAAATTATTCTTTTTATACTGTAGA
>CBDICS010000107.1:0-10552 GCA_965277415.1 Saprospiraceae bacterium | reverse complement strand
GTATCCATCATTTAAAAAAGTCAATTCAGACAACATGGAATGGTTAATATTTTCGTGAGGACTCAGATAAGGGTTGTCTTTAAAAATTAGTCGGTTTTCCCATTTTACTTTCTCGGACCTTTCTGCCATAATACTTCCGAGTCCTTCAGCTGAGGAATTATCGGTATCATATAAATTTTGAATAGCATTGAAAAGATGTCTATTCAAAATAAGATTAGACTTTCCATCAGAAACTAAAGCAGAATAAGTCGCATTGGTCGGATTAAAGTGTCTTGCCATAAAAGCTAAATCAGAAAATCGAAAAATGGTATCCTTAAGTGTAGGATTGATTTCAGGTGGAAGATGGAAACTAGCATCCAAATAATTTAACCGAATTAAACGAGTTTCAAGGTCAGGATACAGTTGATGAAGAAAAGCAGTATCTCTTTCTAAGTCCGTCTTAATGGCAAGCAAATAGTCTTTCTCCATTATTCTTTCCTTTCGATATTCATTCCAGTTGTTGATTTGTAAAGCAATGAGAATGCCGATGACGACTAGGAAGATTTCTCCGATAGCGTATAGTAAATACCTTTTGACATCTCCTTTGCCTATTAGATTTTGTCTTATTTTTCGAAATAATTTTAACATAATTACTGATTTAATTCCTGTTCAATAAGCAATAAAATCTCATCAATCTTTATCATTACTGCCTCTGACTGCGCATTGACCGAAACAATAAAAAAAACTAAAGAGGCCATATAGTCCGCAAAATCATCATTGGCAAATAGTTTGCTCGCATCTTCTTTTACTCTGGTCTTTTTAAAGGACCTTTGTGCTAATTGAACCTCTTCAAAAAAGATAGCCTTGTTAATTTCTGATGAGAACATCTGCTCAAAACTTCTTCTAATTTGGTAATGCTGTAAAAGGAAAGTGAAATGTTCATTTACTATGCTGACCAAATGGAATTCTTCTTCTTTCAATTCGCTGACATACTTACCCGCCCAATTGGAGATAAGGGTGCGCAATTGCTCATTTTCTATCAGGTATAATTTACCCGAATTCGTTAATTCGTTGGTTACGCCTAAAGCAGGGTCTAGTGTGGGGCGTAAAAAAGTGTAAACTAAATAACTATCTAAGCTATCTATATTCAATTTGTCTAAGCCCAGCTCATAATAAGTTAGCAATTTTTTGGCGGACGTACTCATGGTATTGCGCAAGCTTATTTTATGTAGCAATTGTTGTTTATTGTCTTGATATTCTTTTTGAAGTTGTAAGAGGATTTGTCTTTCCTGATTGCGCTCTATTCTTTGAGTGTTCCAATTGTTGATTTGTAAGGCTATTAGAATGCCGATGACGACAAGGAAGATTTCGCCAATCGCATAGAAAATGTATTGCTGGATATTCCCTTTTTCTAGGAATGAATGACGAATTTTCCGAAAAAATCTAAGCATGAGTTTATTTTTTTGGACTTTTTATTTCTCGATTAATCAGTTCTAGAATTTTTTCACAAGCTTCCATGGTAGAATTAAAATTACTTAATAATCCATCTTTGAATATTATTTTCAAATCAATTTGACTTTCAAATTCTGGATATTGAAGAAGAGGAATATTGGAAGTTTTAAATCCTGATGGAGGAAGTTGAATGTGAGCGAGTTTATTTTTAGCATCTACTTTTAGCCAATTACCATGCTTACTCACAAAATCATTTATACTGAGGCTATGCGTATTATTTACTTCTGTTCTATCTGCTATCAATTCGATATGGGTATGCCATGAGGAAAGATGGTTTCTCAGATGTTCATTTTTAATGATACTTAATTTTCCTGAATTAATGAGGTCATTTAAAAATCCATTTTGAGGGAAGTAGCGAGGTGTTGCAGTCGCCAAAATTAGTAAACTATCCAAATTAAAATTTGCCTCCGTATTGTATTTTTCACCAGTTTGTTCTAAAATTTTAATGCTTCCATCTATCATTCCTTTCAATCGCTCAATCGCTACTTCAAGGCTACGTTGGTTGTATTCAAAATCATCTTTCAGATTGAGCAATGCATTTTCTTCTTCTTTTCGCTCCAATCTATTTTCATTCCAGTTATTGATTTGCAAGGCAATGAGAATACCTATGACGACTAGGAGGATTTCGCCAATGGCGTATAATAAATACCTTTTAGCGTCGCCTTTGTCTATTAGGTTTTGTCTGATTTTTCGAAAGAATTTGAGCATGGTTTTTTGATTTTAAAGCAGAAGAAAAATTAGCTACTAAATCTGCCATCAAACTACAGCCTTTTTAAATAGTCCTGAATTTTCTGTTGCACGGCTTTATTCTTGGATTTAATATATTGGTATTGACCACTAATCATATTCGCATTAGCATAATAGGATTTGTTTAATTTTTTCATATCCACACTTTCTAAGAGTTTTAAGGTCCTATCGGGATTAAATGCCATGGTAAACGAGGCATCAAATTGGTTGCCGGGGTCTCTCAATTCGACAACACCGTATGCTCTACTCATTGCTCGCATTTCCCTATGATTTTCAATCAAAGTACTCAACTGAAAATCACTAAGTGTGAGTTCGTAACTATAAAGCCGCTGAATGATTTGCGCTAATTGCTTGTTTTGTATTAAATCAAATGTTCCACTACTGATACTTCTATCAAATGCGGCTCTAATAGGCACATAATTTTCAAACCGATAGGCTCGAAAAAAGAAATAGGTTAAACTGTCTTTTGGAACTTGAGTAGGAAAAATTATCCGCTCAATGGCTCGTTGTGCATTCACGAAATTCTGGGTAGCATAATCTAGATTGGCTTCATCCTCCACTAAATTATCTAGAATGGCTGCTAAGATTTGTTGTTCCTGCTGTCTGTCTTTTCTGGTTTCATTCCAATTATTGATTTGCAAGGCAATGAGGATGCCGACGACTACGAGGAAAATTTCTCCGATAGCATATAATAAATACCTTTTAGCATCTCCTTTGCCTATTAGTTCTTGCCTTATTTTTCTAAAGAATTTTAGCATAGTTGTTTAATTTCAAAACGGAAGGTGCATTAAACTTTAAAGGTGTCACTAACCTTGCTCGCCCTATTTTTTATTGAGGTTCTAATTCTGTCTCTACTTCTTTTATTAGCGCCTGCATTCTATTCTTTGTAGTGTTTAAATAAAAGCAATATAAGCGCATAGCTCCAAAAAAATAGTCCAATTCCGCTATAAATTGAGGATCTTTCAAATCACTAATTTTTTGATAAGGTTGGTGTTTTTTTTCGTAGGCTCGATGCCAATTTAGATTATCTTCTCTAGCTTTTATGGTCTCATAAATACTCATCCCGCCGCCAATCATTCCATTATAAATATTTTGAATGTTGGTGTATAAATCTTTATTCGAAATTTGTCCACCCGTTTTCAAAAAATCACCTTGATTAGACCTAAATGATTGAATCCGAGACATTAACCAGCCATAGTTTAATTGAGTACTGGTATCGGCTATTGGTACTATATCTTCTTTTGGAATAAAGAAAGTAGGGTCCACTTTTTTAAAATAGGATAAGCGTTCCCTGTACATGCTTATGATACTATCTAGGTTAACTACATCAGATTCTAAATTTTTTTTGATGACTTTTAAGGTCTCCGTTTCCTGAATTTGAACTTTTCGGTTTTCGTTCCAATTATTGATTTGTAGGGCAATTAGGATGCCGATGACGACGAGTAAAATTTCCCCAATGGCATAAAATAAATACCTTTTGATATCTCCTTTGTCGATTAGATTTTGTCTGACTTTCCGAAAGATTTTTAGCATAAATGTTTGATTTTAAAATGGAAGGTGGGCGATACTTTCAAAGTATCGCCCACATTCCGCCCCATTTTATTTATCCAATAACGCTATCAATTCCAACTGTTCCTTTTGCATCTTTTTATAAAAAAATTGCTGGTTTTTCATCCAATTATTACTAGTATTGATGTAGTTTCTATAAGTGAATAATGCCTGTTGAGCGTTGACATAAGGATTCGAAATAACTTGAAAGGCGTTCGGTTGTTTACCTCTTTTTAATTCAAAATAGTCCATCATTTTTAGTTGTTGGTTATTGATAATGCGTGTTTCGTGCTCATCAATTTTATTGATAGATTTAAGAGAAGAATTTATTTCTCCTAATACGGACTTGACTTCGAGTGGCAGTAATTTCAAATGCCCATTGGATAAAATTTCTTCATAGGTGTCCATTTTTAAAAAATAGGTTTGCCGAAGAATGCCTATACTATCTAAGTCGATTTTACTAAGATTTCCACCTTTTCTTTGTTGAAAATCAGCTACTTTTTCTACATAATTTTTAGCTCTTCCAATATAGCGGTCAAGTGCAGTTCTATTATTTTGGGCATCTTCTTTTAAACCCATTAAATATTGCTGAGTTAACTGGGCATCCCTTTTTTGATTGTTCCAGTTATTGACTTGAAGGGCTAGGAGAATGCCTATCATGACTAGCAAGATTTCACCTGCTGCGTAGAGTAGATATTTAGAAATTCTATTTTCGGAAATAAGTTGCTGCCTGATTTTTCTAAAGAATTTGAACATAAATTTTCTGTTAAAAAGAAGAAATTTTTAAGCTTTAGCATAAGTAAACCACCTATCCACCACCCAATAAGTCAACCCACTCAAAAGCGTAGCGACCACTTCGGGCGGCAAAAAGGGCGCACCAATGAGTTGCCAAAAAAGAAAATAGACTAAGCCGCCAATCATAGAGGCGACGCCCGCTTGCCAATAATGGGTGGATTTAAGAATCGCAAACAAGGCGACGGGCACCATAATAGGGGTATAAATGGCAATGATGCTCATGATAATATCCAAAATAGAGGTCAAAAAACTGGCAATGATGATGGCGATTACACCAAGTGACAAAGTGAAGAATTTGGCATATTTTAATTTGGTAGCATCGGTGATTTGAGGCTTAAATCGACCGATGACATCTTCACTAAAAGTAATAGACGCACTATTTATGGTGGAATCCATGGTGGACATCACGACACCCAACATGGCAATAATAAAAATGCTGTATAAAATACTGGGGAACTGACTTTCGGCGATGTTTAATAAGAGTTGGTCGCTTTCTTCCAAATTGGGTAAAAGGTAAGCGCCAGCACTACCGATAAAGCACATTAAAACGATCCAAAAAGCAAAAAAAACAGCAGCTAAGATAGTCGCTATTTTGACGACCTTTGGCGATTTTGCAGATAGATGCCGCCCTATATAATCGGGACTAAGCTGTAGATACCCAAAAGTAAAATAAAACATACTACTCAATAAATCATTTATAGATTGTTGATTGAAGGACAGCCTTGTAAGTTCAGCAGTATGTTCTTGATAACTGACCCAAGAAAAAGCAGGACTTTGAATAATCAAAATGGCTAAGGCAGGAATTAAAACCACAAAGATGATGAATTGAAAGGCATCCGTTTGAATGGTCGCTCTAATTCCACCAAAAGAGGCATAAATGATGACAATAATGGTAATAACGGCGATAGAAATCGTTTTGGAAAAACCAAAGACATTATTGACCAATTCCCCACCTGCATAAGCCATCGCAATCGTTACAGCGGACATCATACTCATGCCAATCAAGCCTACGACTAACTGAATGCTTGGATGATTATGACTATGCTTTCCCCCTACTATATCTCCCATCGACTTACTGGTGGAAAATTTTGCCCGTGTTTTAGGGACAATTAGAAAAGCAATCATTAGGGTAGCCAAGCCTGCAAAAATGGCAAAAAAAGCAATAGTGCCTCCTTGGGTAAAACCTGCTCTACTAAATCCCAAGGTACTAGCAGGACCAATAGTAGTCGCACAAATAGACGCAAATATCAAGAATACGCCTAGACTTCTTCCTGCCACGGCATATTCTTCAAAATCTCCTTTTCGGCGGGTGTATAGGATAAAGCCGAAGTAAATAAAAATGAATAATAGAATAATGAGTTGATTAGGATCCATGTGTTTTTGTGTTTTCTATAGCTCAATGTGTAGTTGATGTATCATTTTCAATGTTCAACCTCCTTTGGCGGGAATTAGAGATTGCCGTTGAAATTGGAATTCCTTTAACTGCTAAAGATAAATGCATTTGCCCACTAAAATCTGGACTATTTGTTCAAAAACTAGCATTTTTTGGACAATTGACTTACTTACCTATGGGTCAACTCAATTTTTGTTTATTTGAAAGCCGTTAAATGATTTTTGAAGTTTAAGTAGTAGAAAGTGCTTTGCGGAAATTAGTCTAAACAATATTTTATAAAGTCTCCAATCCATTCATTAAAAGAATTTGCTACAATTTTAATTATTGGTCCTTCGTGGTCATAATGGATTATTTGACCAGCAACCCCAGCAATATCAGGGTCTAAATCCATCAAATAATAATCTCCATTTCCGACGGCAATAATAGGAATCCACTTAGTATTCCAATAAAGCGCTTTGATACCAGTTTGAACATTCTTTCTTTTAACTTCAAGTTGATAAAGAGATTGAAGATGTAGCATGGAATCATTGAGTGTTTTATAGGTAGATTCAATCTGCGAAATGGAATAAGCTCCTTCCGATTCAGGTTCGATGATTGCAGAGGAATAAACAGTAGCACAATCTTGACCATTCATAAACAAATAAAAGGCTTTAAAATCTTCTGACAGTTGATGGTCTATTAGGTTTTCCAAAAAAACAAAGTCTTTTTCTTCCGCTGGAGGATTGAAGGTTTCCAGTACTTTGGGTCGATTGGTGCTCATCCAATCAACGATAAATTCCATTTTTTCTGTTATCGTAGTCTTGTTCATTTTATTCATAAGCTTTTCCAATAATAAAAAAAACGGCTATAAAATCCCACGATAAATTTTTAGTGTCCATTTCATATGCTACGCCATTATTATAACCTTTATTTGCTTCCACAAAACTGCACATCGTAAAATTATACCATCTTGCCCCACTTGAAGACGTTACGCCATAGTATCGGTATGGATTTTTTAATTCTTTAGCCTCCATTCTCCTTAAATCCGCTACAAAAAATTGTATGGTATCGGTAACATATTTTAGCGGGTCAATTTTCATTATTTGAATATCGTTATCATCATAAAATTCCGGTTCTTTAATTTTATTCCAGCTTGATTCGAAAGGACAAGGTGTTGTCATTAGTGCAGCTTCAAATATCTCCAGCAACAAGTCCGAATTCAGGTTTTTATGCTTATTTCGGTCTATTTGAACTAGCAATCTTCTTAAATATTCCTCTGTTGGCTCAGCATTTTCATGATGACAAACAATTACTTTTAAGCTTTTTATAAATTCAGTTATTTCCATTTTTTAATAGCTAATTAACGACAACATTGTATTGGCTGTATTGGCAATAAAAATTACCATAGCTCATTAGTATTTATTCTAAATAAAATCGTATGACAAAATTTGAATACTGATAATCAAGGAGTTACTTTCATTCAAAATTCAAAATTTTTCATTCAGAATTAAGTCTATTGATTATTTGATATTCCTACTTAGCCATATTTCTGCCCTATTAAAATGAGCTTCCCTATTCAAGCTTTCATAAGCAGCTTTAAATTGACTGACGATAGATTCAATTTGCTCCTGCTTATAAAGAATCATTTCCTCCTTAGCTTGTTTAAGAATGACTAATGCCGTAGCAGCTTTACCTTTTTTTAAGTAATGTTGGGCTTTCTCAGAATAAATATCAAATGCGGTATGAGCAGGAAGCGGTTTAAAATCAGTTGAGAAGTACTTTTCTTGTGCCAATATGCCAATTCCATCTATGCTTGGATGGTATTTCCAACCATTTGGAAACTATTGGGTCAAGCATTCTTTTTGACCTTGCACCAGCCGTTATATTAATTTTAGAATTGTTAAAAGAGCCAATAATTTTAACTAATTCTTTCCATTGGTTGGTTTCGGAAGGGAAAGGAGTGTTTTCTTGTAACCAATCTGATTTTTCCCATTCTCTTAAGTTGCCAATCATTAAATTATATAAACCTTCTTCAGGGCTATTTCCTAAAAGAACTGCCCAATCATCTAGCGGAGCATAAGATACACAATAGTAATCCGTATGCTCAAGTTCTGGTGTAAGATTGGCCCAAGAATAGTTGAGTGCATCTCCTCCATTATAAGAAAAAGGCACAATTTCAAAGGGCATAGAAAAATAGCTTAATTCAGGGGTCAAGTCTGTATCTGAAACCTCAAATTTGCCTTTTAAAATGGCGGCCGCAAGTTCGTAAAATAGGTTAGTAGTGCCTATATAACTCAGTTCATAAAATTCATGATACGCTTCTGTATTTTTCATCTATGTATTCCAGCACTTTTTCAATGACGGAAGGAAGTTTTATTTTATCAACAGGATGTATCATTTAAATGGGGTTAAATTCATTGATGTCAATGGCGTAAGCCGAATAAAGTTGTCCAAATGTATCAAAATGAATGCGTAAAAGTTGTTCCTTTTTTTCGTTAAAACTACCTGATGCTGCATTTCGCCTCAATATATAAACCAATGAAAATCCGATAACATTTTCTTTAGCTTTAGCATACTTAAATTTGTAGGTCAAATTAACCTCATCAGGATAAGTCATTAATTCAATTACTTCGCTTCTAGACATCCCTTTCTTAAGCTTAACCATATGCTCAAGTACAACAGCTTTTCTTTTCTCAGATGCCATATAAGGATAGGTTATAGCCTTCCTGAAAAAATAGTATATTGTTAATAATCATTTTGTTGAAAGGCCTATTTTACAGTTCAAAAATTTGATTTAAATCTTTTTGGTATTTATCAATTGCAGGTTTTATTATTTCTTCTTCAGCTTGGGCAATGCTTGAAACTGCGGCTAAGTCAAATTCTTGTTGTATCCAGTTTTTATAATCTTGGTTGGGTGGAATTATTTCATCCTCATCAATAAATAAGTTAAAAACTTTCTTCATCCAAGTCAATATAGGGCTGAACCGTATTTAAAGTCCAAAATCGCATCAATTTAAAAATATTTTCTGCTAAAACGACAACGCCACCTTCATCTCCCAATACAATTATTGGCCATTCATTACAATTTTTTGAACCAGCTTTTTTGTAAAAAGCAAAGAGACTTCCCGAATGTGTTGCCTGAGCAAAAATTAAAAACGAATCCTCATATTTTTTGTATTTCTCCTCATCGCGAATGAAGTATTGTAGTGCATCAACTGACGTAGCAGTTAATTCAAATCCATCTGCCATCCACATTTGTTCCTCTAATTGCTTTTTTGCCAGCTTTTTTAATAGTATCCGTTAATTCTGCTGGTTTGAATATACTTAGAAATTTTTCCATCTTTTATTATTGTTTTTATTATACTAGCCTATTTAAGTACCCTTTAATTGAAAAGCAAGAAAAATACTCCTGACTATTAAAAAAAATAACTGCTGTATAAAATAAAGTAATTGGAATTTTAAGAGTGCTTATCCCTTATTTGATTCTTGGTTTAGGGGCGTCCACAAATACACATCCATCATCCCTTTTCCCTTAATCTCCACATTCGGAATTTTTTCAAAAGCAGTTTCTTTTTTAAGAATAACATGAGTAGTAGGGGAGACCTGAATACAATCTGCTCGTCCATTCGCTTCCATCCGAGCAGCGGTATTTACCGTGTCGCCCCAAAGGTCATAAGCAAATTTCTTTTTGCCAATCACACCCGCGACAACAGGGCCAGAACTAATACCAATTCTTATCTTTAAATTGCCGCCCATCGCTTCGTTGAAATCTTGCAGCGTTTGTAACATCTCTTTGGCAAAAGCAAACATTAATTGGGCATGGTTATCTTTTTCTTCTGGCACACCTGCTGCCACCATATAAGCATCGCCAATCGTTTTGATTTTTTCTAAGCCATATTTATCTGTCAAGTCATCAAATTTAGAAAATAGCCCATTGAGAATATCCACCACCTTTTGCGGCGATAATTTTTCTGATAAGATGGTAAATCCGACAATATCTGCAAATAGAATGGAGACTGATTCAAATCTTTTGACGATGGTTTGTTGTCCAGCCCGAATTTTTTCAGCGATTGGCTTAGGTAGAATACTGTGTAACAAGCGTTGATTTTCCTCAAAGGTCTTTTCCAATTGTCGATTTTGTTCCTCTGCTTTTTCTAAATCTAAGAAACGACGATAAGTCAAGTCAAAAACGCTGGCGAAACGGACCATTGCTTGCTCCAATTCTGAGTTGAGTCGGTCGGGGGAAATAACTAGTAAATGGCCCAAAGAAAAATGGGCACTATTAAAAACCAATTGTGGTGCAAGGTTGTCTGTGACTTCTTCCTTCCAAGGCGCATATTGACAGATGACCTGATGATGTGCCTGATTCGCTGCCCCTTCTAATACGGCACAATGAAAGGCCTCTTTATTTTTCCAACTTTCATACCTTGCTTGAAGATTGTGGTCTGCGGTATAGGGAATCGTCCAATATTCTTTAAAAAAGGGTTCGCCCGGATTGGTCAACCATATTCTCCATTCCCCTTTCTCCTCGTCATTGATTAAATAACCACAAGAAAAAGGTTCAACGCCTAGCTTAAAAAATTCACGATATAATAATTC
>CBDICS010000106.1:0-13916 GCA_965277415.1 Saprospiraceae bacterium | reverse complement strand
ATCTAATATAGCAGCAGAGATTGGAGGGATGCGACAAAAAGAGCATATTGATGCCATGGAGATCATGGGTGTAAATACTGCAGCTTATTTAATACTTCCAAAAGTTATAGCAGCAGTCATTGTCATCCCGCTTCTTGTATTTATTGCTTGTTTTGTAGGTATTATGGGAGGATATCTTGCAAGTGTACCGACAGGACAGATTACAGATGCTGAATACATTAGAGGGGTCCGTTCCTTTTTTGTTGAATATTATGTATTCATGATGTTTGTAAAAGCGATCGTGTTTGCATTTATTCTGACCACGGTTTCGGCTTATCAAGGCTACCATGTAAAAGGCGGAAGTATAGAATTGGGCCAGGCCAGTACGCAAGCTGTAGTCTATAGTGATATTTTAATTTTATTAGCAGATTATCTGATTGCTTTGATTTTAACACAATGATAAGAGCAGAAAAAATATTTAAATCGTTTGATGCCGATACAGAAGTTCTCAAAGGTATTTCACATACTTTTGAAAATGGAAAGACTAACCTTATTATAGGTCGTAGTGGTGCGGGTAAGACTGTATTATTAAAGTTACTTGTTGGTTTGCTTCAACCTACATCAGGTAAAATTTGGTATGATGACATTAATTTTTCAGAATTAGATAAAAAACAAATTCGAGCTATTAGAATGGAAGTGGGTATGCTATTTCAAGGATCAGCTCTCTTTGATTCAATGACAATCGAAGAAAATATTCGATTTCCACTCGATATGTTTACGAAAAAGACGAAAAAAGAAAAACTTGATCGGGTCAATTATTGTCTTGAACGTGTAGACCTTGAAGGCGCAAATAATAAATATCCTTCAGAAGCTAGTGGAGGTATGCAAAAACGAGTAGGAATTGCCAGAGCAATCGTATTAGAACCTAAATATTTGTTTTGCGATGAACCCAACTCCGGACTTGACCCCAAAACATCAATTGTCATTGATGAATTAATCAAAAGTATTACTGTCGAAAATAATATTACGACCATTATTAATACGCATGATATGAATTCGGTGATGGAAATCGGGGAAAATATTGCACTCCTTTACCATGGAGAATTGGTCTGGACTGGTCATAAGGACGAAGTCTTGACTAGTGATAATGAAGTACTTCAGAATTTTATCTTTGCCTCTCCTTTTCTTCAACGGCTTCGGAAAGCTGCTCTTTCTAATAGCTAATTACAACTCAATAATACATTCACCAAAAAAAGCCCATTCCTAATGGAACAGGCTTCAATTCATCTTCGGTCTCAAATTCTTTGCTTGGAGAAATTGTATAAAGATGAAATATGGGGGTATTAAAATTATTTAAAAATTCTTTTTCCTTTTTTATATTCCACTAATTTAGCTTCTGGAGCTTTATGAATAATAACAGTCTTGAGATATTGTTCGATTGCTTTTTTACTAGAGAAATCGGCAATAATTAAATAGGAATACCCTTTTCCTTCTACTCTGTCATAATAAACCTTTCCAAATTGTTCAAACAAGTGATAATCTCTATTTAATGGGAAATCAGCTGTTGTTAATTCTATAGCATAACCGTCGTAAGTCACTGACAATTTCTTATGATGCCTATAGAAGTCTTTTATTCTACTAGAAGGTCCGTTTGACTTTTTGCTTGCTTTCTGGGCTTGATTATCCTCTTTTTCTAAAGTCTCAATCGTCACTAAAACTGTCTTTTGATCTACTTGTCCGTAGATTGCCTGCGAAAAGCTTAATAACAAACAAAGTACTCCGAATTTGAGGGTAATCTTAATCATTTTAATAGGTTTACTTTTTACAAAACAGCTTTGGTTTTAATCTTGTATCATTCGGTCTGATAAATAATTGTATTTATAAAGCGTGAATTTCGAATACCTAAGCCTTCATTTAAAAGGCTTCTTCTTGTAATAATGTAGATTCTGCTACTTTAATTAGGCGCTGTTGTTCTTTAAATAACTCGATATTTTGTGGAACAATTTGATCTTCAATTTTGAGTATACTCATTGATTCTGAAGCTAACAAAAAAGATTCCAAAGGGAATGCAGGTTCAATTTTCTGATCTGAAGCTGCTGGTAAAGGAGGCCTTTGATTTAGAGCAATAGAAATAAAAGCAACGATAGACAAGCCTATCGACAGGAGTAAAAAAAGTTCCATAGTGTGTGGTTGTTAAGTTATAGTGTTTCTAAAATACTCGGTTTGTTGGCGTTTTGTTCTGATTCTTAATTCAACACAAATTATAATTATTTAATTTTGTATAAAACTCTATATCAGTAACATATTTCAAATATAACATAAACACTAAAACATATGCAAGTTTCTAAAAAAATCTATGTGACTAAAATAAAAAAAATTAGAAATCCCAAATAATTGCATTTTTATAAAGTTACAATTATTGATAATTTATTTTTTTTGTCCCAATTTGCAATTGAATGGTTAAGAATAAACAGTAATCGGTAGCTAAACAAAATCACTCGGCTGTCCAACATATTTAATAAAAAATAATATTTTATCACTTTTGTGACATCCTCATTATATATATTTTTTAAAAAAAGGGTGGTGCATTAAAAATAAGACTATTTACTTGTTTCTATCTGTATCAATCTGACGTTTTAACAATTCAACCTTTTCTACTTTTTGTTAAACAATGTCATCATTAAAAATTATATTTGCGCTTGTAAGCACAAATGTGTGTCACTGACGCATCTTATACATAACGATAAACTAGCCCGAGTGCTGGAATTGGTAGACAGGCATGGTTGAGGGCCATGTGTCCTTTTGGGCGTGCGGGTTCGACTCCCGCTTCGGGCACTTCTTAAATTATCATTGAGTCATTTGTCATTCATTAATGGCAAATGACCTAACCTTTCTTCAAATACAAATCATTCTTTCTATTACTCATTATTCTTTATGATCTTATTTACGGCTTGTCTACGAGGTTTGTCTTAGATACATTCTACCTATTCGGTATTATTTTAGCTTAATAGATAGATGTAATGAATTATGTATTATGAGAAAGACCTTGCTATGCATCCTGTATCTATTTATTAGTGCTTATCAATTTGCCCAAATCAACCACACTGCAAATGACACAATATTGCCTTATGAGGGCTTCTTCCGAGCGGGAACTAATCTAGGAGACTATCCTGGATTTAGTGACGAATTTCTGGCAGAGATATCGGCAGGAAACCCGGCAAATGGAGTGGAAGGACTAGGGATAAAAGCGCTTAGACCTGGATTATTTGAAAGTTTTCTATACGAGTATGGATATGATGCCAGAGTAAGTACCTACGAGTTATTTAAAAATCTAGGTCTTGAGGACAACACCTTGATTGTTGGTTTTCCAGCTGAAGTTCATCAAGACACCACGGAATATTGTCCAGGTATACAATCTACCCTATTTTCTAATCTATATTTAGATATTTGGGATAATGGTGAAAACGGAACTCCAGTGAATGATGATAATCATTATGCCCTTTATATTTATCAAACCGCTCTATTATATCATGAGTATATAAAATTTTGGGAAATATGGAATGAGCCTGGTTTTGATTTTACTCAAAATCGAGGCTGGCTTCCTCCTGGCTCGCCAAACAATTGGTGGGAAAACAATCCTGATCCATGTGATTATAAATTGAGAGCGCCCATTTTTCATTATGTCCGTTTATTAAGAATTAGCTATGAGGTTATCAAGAGTATTGACCCAAGCGCTTATATTACTGTTTCGGGAGTTGGTTATCCCAGTTTTCTAGATGCTATATTAAGAAATACAGATAATCCAGTAGATGGTAGCCCTTCGGTAGATTATCCGCTTACGGCTGGTGCTTATTTTGATGTGATGGGTTTTCATTCTTATCCACACTTTGATGGTAGTCTTAGATATTGGGATAATGATATAATGGATTTTGTACACACCCGTCATTCGGATGCCGCAGCAGATGGCGTACTAGCTTTGCAAGATACACTTCAAGGCGTACTAAATAATTATGGCTATGATGGTAATACCTATCCTTTAAAGCCCTGGATCATCACAGAAATAAATCTGCCTCGAAAAACATTTGGAGATTATATCGGATCTGAAGCCGCTCAACGAAATTTTATGATAAAAAATCTAGTTGTCTGTATGCAAAATGGTTTTCTGCAATCTCATATTTTCAAACTGGCAGAAGATAAAACTTATGAAACGGCTTTTTTTGAATTTGATGTAATGGGTCTATATAAAAAACTCGACCATTCTAATGGATACTTTCAGGAAGCTAACGAGGAGGGCATTTCATATAAGACTGCTTCTGAATTATTATATGGGACAGTCCACGATTCAGATCGAACAATGGCTCTTGCATTACCTCAGGGTATAAAAGGTGGTGCATTCAAAGATCAACAAGGAAATTATACTTATGTTCTGTGGGCAGCGACGTCAATAGATAATTCAGAAACAGCCAGTGCCGTCTATTCTTTTCCTGCAAGTCTAGGTATTAACAATCTGATCAAAAGAGAATGGAATTATAGCCTAAACAAAGAAAGAACCAGTATCAATGCTGCAAATATCACACTGACTGGTACACCAATATTCTTAACAGATATGATCTTTGCTATGGATGTAACTGAAGGTTGTAGTCCTCAAAGTATTCAATTTACAAATCAATCTCCTTCGGTAGCAAACAGTTGGCTTTGGACCTTTGAAGGTGGAACGCCTATTAGTTCCACTAATCAACACCCCTCTGTCCTATTCAATCAAACAGGATCATTTCCGGTTTCACTTAAAGCTTATGACATTGACGGAAACCTCATCGCCGAACAAACAGATATTATTAATATTGGATCTAGCCCGCAAGCTGACTTTAATATTAGCACCAATGGACCATTAGTTGAATTTACTAATACGTCCAGTACAAATAGTACATCTTTTCATTGGGACTTTGGAGATGGCCATTCCAGTACTGAAGCAAGTCCTAATCATCTATATTTGGCTAGTGGGACTTATACTGTTCAACTGAATGCTATTAACAATTGCGGCAATGCTACTGACGATATCACTATTGATATAGTCCTAAATTCAAACTCTGAATTGACTTATACTGCTAATGATCTGGTTCCATCTTATAATACTAAATTCAGACCTGGTTCTAATACTTCGTATTATCCGCCTTGGTCAGATGAGCAATTAGCAGATATCGCAGCCGGAAATATCAATGAAAATCAAGCAGGTGCTGGAGTAAAATCTTTTAGAACAATTTTACCTCATTACTTTTTAGAGTTTTGGGGCTATGATGTAGAGTTAGAAACCTATGAACATTATAACAATTTGGATCTTCGTGAAAATGTAGTGACTATTGGTTTTCCATCCTCTTCTGTTCGAGATACTATTGCTCATTGTCCAGAAGAAAATTCTACTATGTTTAGAAATCTATATTTAGACATTTGGGATAATGGAGCAAATGGAACGCCAATAAATGAGGAGAACGATTTTGCAAAATATCTCTACCAAACAGTGAACACTTATAAGGATCATATCCGCTTTTGGGAAATAACCAGCGGACCAGACTTTGATGCTTCCGGTGAAAAAGGTTGGTTACCTCCAGGTGAAGATGGTAACTGGTGGGAAAACAATCCTGATCCATGTGATTATGCACTACATGCTCCTATTCAATACTATGTCAGGATGTTGCGTATCAGTTATGAAATAATAAAAACCCTCGACCCAGATAGTTATGTTACCATAGCTGGAATTGGTTTTCCTAGTTTCCTCGATGCCGTCTTGCGAAATACAGATAATCCAATTGATGGAAGTGTTATATCAGCTTATCCACTTACAGGTGGCGCATACTTTGATGCAATTGCTTATAACTCCCTTCCTCATTTTGATGGTAGTACGATTCATTATGATGTTGGTGTAGGAGGATTTGTATATGAACGGCATTCAGATGCAGCCGCCAATGGAATATTAAACTTAAAAAATGAATTTGAAACTGTCCTATTTGACTATGGCTATGACAGTAATGTTTATCCAGAAAAGCAATGGTATATCAGTGGCTGTAATATCCCTCGAAAACAGTTTGGAGATTATATCGGAGGAGGCAGTGCCCATAGAAATTTTATCATTAAGGCATATATCCAAAGTATAAAAAATAATATTGCTCAATTTCATGTAAGGCAGTTAGCGGAAACCGCTTCTTATGGTGAAGCGGATGATCCTTTCCAAATGATGGGATTGTATTCGAAAATAGAAGGCATTGAAGCTTATAATCAAAACATCAATAATCAAGGTAAAGCCTATAAGACAACTTCAGATCTCTTGTTCGGTACTACTTATGATTCAATAAGAACAAATGAGCTATTATTGTCCGATGAAATGGAAGGCGCAGCTTTAGTTGATGCCAATGGAAATTACACTTATGTCCTTTGGGCAAAGACTTGGATTGATCAGGCAGAGACAGCCTCCGCTACTTATACGTTTCCAACTAGTCTTGGTCTAAGTGAAGTGTACAAAAAAGAATGGGATTATTCTGAGACCGAATCAAATTTAATTATTAGTACAACAGATGTTGAATTGACAGGTACACCAATTTTTCTAACTGAAATTGCTCAAACCATTATGCCGCCTTTAGCTCAATTCAGTTCTAATATAGTGGAGGCTTGTGTTGGAGATACGCTAAACTTTCAGGATGAATCATTAAGAGCAGATACTTGGTCCTGGACATTTCCAGGGGGAACACCAACAACTTCTACATTAGAAAATCCAGTAGTAACTTATGATACACAGGGAAACTACCCAGTCATCCTCGAAGTATCCAATGTCGCAGGAAGTCATACTGCTGTATATAGTAATTATATTCTAATCAAAGATATTCCTTCTGCAGGTTTTGACTATGCGATCAATGATCTTACCGTCAACTTCACGAATGCATCAGATGGCGCGACGAGCTACCTTTGGAATTTTGGTGATGGAACGACTACTTTATCTTTTGATCCGGAACATACTTTTGATGAACACGAAACCTATAGCGTTACCTTAGTTGCAATAAATGAATGTGGTAGTGATACCTATGTACAACAAATAGATTTAAGCGGTTCACCTATTGCAGCATTCGATTATGTAATTGATAACGAATGTGGTCCTTATACTATTCATTTTCAAGATCAGTCTATACAAAACCCTACAGAATGGACTTGGACTTTCAGTAATGCTAACTCTATAAGTTCTTCAGAAGAAAACCCATCCGTTGTTTTTGATCTCCCAGGATCTTATGAAGTCAATTTGACTGTAAGTAATGAATTTGGAAGTCATACCATTAATCAGATTATAGATATTGACCTTGACTTGATTTATCACTTTGATGAAATCTTTTGCATAGAAGATACTTTTTATATTAATGGTACAAATTACTCTATCGGCAATCCTATAGGTTATGAAGTACTTGAAGGGATTGGAGTCAATGAATGTGATAGCATCATTATAATTGGTATTCAAGATGGTAGTAGTAATCCTAGTGAAATATTCGGAACAATTTGCGAAGGAGATGTTTTTGATCCTAATGGTTTTGAACTTACTGAAGCAGGAATCTATACGTTCAACTATCTAAACCAATTTGGTTGTGATAGTACTTCTTCTGTAACACTAAGTGTAGATCCTACTTACCTAATCACAATCAGTGATACCATACAAGAGGGAGAAAGCTATATAGTTGGTGATTCAATCTACGAGTCGACAGGGTCTTATGAAAACATTTTCACTACAGTACATGGTTGCGATAGCATAGTACAACTTAACCTCTATGTAGATATTTTAGATCACTTGCATAGTCTTTCTACACTTATTGATTTAAAACATTTTCCTAATCCATTTAGTGAATCCTTTACAATACTTTTTGATCTTCCTGAGCAGACTCCACTTAGTATAGATCTCTTTGATGCACGTGGTGTAAAAGTCGATGAACTTCAAAACTATGAAATACTACAAAGCGGTCCGCATCATTACAAGTTTAAAAGTGCTGCCTTACCGCAAGGTGTCTATCTATTACACCTTCGAATACGTGATCAACATTTGGTTTATAGACTAGTGCATTTATAAGTAAAAAGGAAGTATAGTTAAGCTTATAAAACGACCTAAGAAATTCATTGCTTCAAAACTTATTTACTTCATTTTGTTCCGCATTTATTTTTTTTCAAAAGCAGTAAAACAAAAAATCATTTCCTGCGTAAACCACAATTGAATTAAAAATATTTTGTAAGCAATTTTAATTATTTAACTTTGCGGGAATCGAAAGAGATTTTTTACTGCAACAATATTTATTTTTCGTTGCAAGTTTATAACTTATCAAAGTTGAACTATTTATTTTTTTAATCAAAACCTTAATAAGACATGAGCAAACTATCAGATCTTTGCGACCGTTACGAAAAGGATTTTATAGAGAAAGAGATTGTCAAAAAAGTTGACAGACCACTTCTTAATGCAGTTGCAAAAGCTTGCGGACCTGCTATCTATAAAGCTGATGCTTCTAAAGTTGCTTGTAGCAACAAAGAAGAGATGGCAAGAATCCGAAAGAATTTCTTACTTAAAAAACTTGAGCTTAAAGACACACCTAAATTGGATGAAGGTCTTGCTGAAGTTTGTGCACAAATGGGTTCTAAGAATCGTAACAAATTCAGAGCAATGTTTTACTATCTACTAGTAAAGAAATTTAGAAAATCTAAAATGTTCGCATAGAACATCATTAGATGTAATTAAGAAAGGCTTAGTGAGCATATCACTAAGCCTTTTTTTAATCTTTATTCTTCATGCTCTTCGTAATTCAGAAACCTCCAGTAGATTTATTTTCTAGTACCGGGCATTTCCATTCCATTTTAATACAGTATTATTTTTGAATACTTGCCATCATCTCCCTTTATGAAAGCTTTCTCCAGTGTTTCCTTCTTTAATATTTTTCCATCATGCAATGCCGTATTCCACTTCAGGAGATTTCCCACAGTAGGCAGTAATGCTCCTGCCCCATAAGGCCAATCCATACTAATGGATGGTGCATTAATATATTGATCCTTATCTTGCATATAACCAGCAGCACGATTTTTAATGTATCTCTTAATTACCTTTTCTCCAAATTAGTTTAATAGGTTTTCCTTTTTTGTGATAGACGCCAAAGGCATCGACGAAGGCATGACCTAAATATTCCAATTCGATCAAAAGCGCTGTTGCATTTTCTTCTGCCTCTAAAACCAAAGTTGCAGGCAATGATCCTCTTTTTTGAGACATCATCTTAAATCCTTCTCCACCTATGGCTTTCCAGTTACCAAAAGGTCCAAAGATTGCAAAGGTGTAAATGTTTCCCTCAACCTTTCTCAAAAAAAGTGCTGGGTATTTAAAATTATATGGACCGTATTGATCAAGAATGATATACGGCCGTCCTTTCAGGACTCTTTCTTTTAAAAAAGGATTGATTCCATCCTCAAGATAGTTGGGGGTAGACGAATAAGTACTTGGTAATGCAGAATCCTTATCGCTTATTTTCGCATCAGTTGTTTTATTGATTTTTTTATTGACAAAGGAAGGTATGGTAGTTTTATAGAAAAGATTTTGCTCAATTGTAAGTCCCTTCGTCTTATTCAAATCAAATGGATGTTCCATTTCCGAAAAAATGTTTTCATTGATCTCATAGTCTCTACTTTGTACATCTCTATTATTAGCAAAATACCATTCCCTTGGTTGTTGTTGTCTTTCGAAAAGTTTTATTCCTATTTCATCTTTTACGAATTGATTATTGTTGATCAAATTATTATTCCCATGCTCAATCGCAATACTGTAATGATTGTTTTTAAAAGAGTTGCCAATGATTTCGGTATCGTAGCTATAAGCTCCCCATAGACCATAATCACAATCATAAAGTTTATTTTTATAAAACTTATTCCCTCCACTAAAAGTTACTTCAATCCCATTATTAGAAGCATATGAAAAATCATTATCATAAACTACATTATCATTACAACCGCCTTCTCCTGAATCAATGGTACTTTGACCTGCCCAGAGAAAAAATCCATCTCCTGAATGTGTAGCAGAATTAAATGCAATGATATTTTCCTTACATTGTTCATATAAAAGTATCCCCGCTGAGTCTTGCCTTCTATTATACCTTCCAAAACTATATCCCCGGATATTCCAATCTAAAAGATTATGCATTACCTTATTATGCGAAGATCGATACATCCCAATACCTATTCCAGAATTGAAAGAAATATCATTATTATAAAAAAGACCATTATTACAGTGGGTCATCATTAGCCCATTCTGACCACCAGTTACTTTTAGATTTTTAACGATAGCATAGTTGCAATGTCTTAAATAGATCGCCATTCCATAACGTAACCATTGATCTTCTTCATTATGATGGTAGCTCATCCAATCCGATAGGTCTTCTTTTTCCCAAGTACTTTTTAGTGCTTGTCGATAGTTATAACTAAAATCTGTGTCCAAAATTTTTAAACTGTCAATTCCGGTCGCAATCAAACCAACTTTATATCCTTTGACCACTAGATTTTTTATCGTTATGTTTTTCCCATTTTTAACCTCAATACCTAAACCCTCAAAAGTATGTGGTTGATCATAATTAGTAGATCCAATTAGTACGGCACCATTAAAATCGACGACAATGTTTTCTCCTTCAATTCGAATTACTGGTTGAGCAATCGAATCTGCTCCATTAAGGTAAAAGGTATCTTGCTTGATCGTAACCGACCGATTGATAGTCATTCCTTTTTGCAAGGAAATTTCTTTATTACTTTGACAAGAAATGATTCCTAAAACTGCAAGAAATAAGCTGGAATAATATACAATAGATTTCATTTTGAACTGTCCTTGGTAGAATGGCTAAATTAGTAACATTTATTTAAGTTGTTAGACGGAATTCATAATAAACTATTTTTTTTTAACCGTCCCAAAATATCCAACACAATTTCCTTTTAGTCACGTTTATGAAATTTCAGAATGTCAAAATAGTTTATCATTAATGTTGTCTCCTCACTTACTCAAGGCCATCACTTTAATTTTTTCTGGTTTAATAAGTTAATAAAGAGAAGGTTTTCGTAGATTTGTATTCCCGATTTCAAACTAGAGAACTTCCAGACCTAATATAAATTGAAGTAATTCAATATTGGTAGCTTGTATTGAGAAATAGCTATTTTGAGCAACTTCATTAACAATCAATCACTTTCTCAATCTTATTTGAGAGAATTGAGCGATCAGGTATATATACCTTTTTTTGTTTTAAAAAAACTGTTTGGTACTACTTATTAAAGAGTATGGACAGGTTTTTAAGCAGTAGTTTTAAGAAAAAAATGAAAAAATGAAATACTTAATTGGATTAATTTGTCTATTCTTTGGTTCCCTGTTAATAGCTCAACCACCTGAAAGCAAGCAAGAAGAAATACTTATAGCGGCAGAACAAATGCCCATGTTTCCAGGATGTACAGATATTACGGATGATAAAAAAGCCCAGAAAGAATGTTCAGATAAAAAAATGCTAGAGTTTATTCATTCGAATATTAAATATCCGGAACGGGATCAACTCAATGGAAATCAAGGAACTGCAGTCATTACTTTTACTGTTGAAAAAGATGGTAGTATTTCTAATCCCACGATTTTGAAAGATCCGGGTGATCAATTGGGAGAAGAAGCTGTTCGAGTTGTCAATTTGATGAATCAACTCCCTGAAAAATGGTCGCCTGGTATCCAAGATGGTGTTCCAGTGCGGGTTCAATTCAACCTACCTGTCAAATTTAAATTGGAAGAAGTAGTCGAACCTGATTTTATCCTCTCTGGGAAAGATTCTATTTGGGTCAAATTTGATACTCCTGCTACTTTTAAAGGTGGAGATGAAGCGCTTGTGACTTATATTGATCAATCTTTGAGGTATCCAAATGAAGGACAAGATAGTTGCAAAATAGGTATGGTGGAAGTAAGCATGTTCGTAAAAGATGATGCTTCCGTAGATATCTCAAATGTGGTTGACTTTAGTGGCTTGGGTATTGATTATGAATTTGAAGCTATCCGGGTGATCAACTCTACCGCAGGCAAATGGATTCCTGCAACCTTTGGCAAAAGAACAGTAAATACCAGTAAGACACTTCGAATGATTTTCACTCCAAATTTGATAACCTGTGGTGATGTTGTTAGTAATTTTCATGAAGCAGATAGAACCGTTGAAGCAGCTACCATTCTTTTTGAACAGGGGCAAATGGATGAAGGAATAGCAAAGTTGACAGAAGCTATTGAAATGTTTCCCAATAATGGTGAATTCCTTTCACTAAGAGGACAAGCATATATCAAAATGCAAAAAAACGAGGAAGCTTGTGCAGATTTACGAAAGGTCAAAGATATTCTTGTCGTAAGCTGGTATGATAGTCTGATTCCGATTATTTGTAAGTAAGCGCTTGTCTAAATTTTCATGATTGAGCGAAAGCGAGCAAATTTTGTTCGCTTAGAGGAAAAAGACGTAGGCTGGCCGGAAAGGCCATTTTTTCAGCCCTGTTTATAAGTTCCTAAGCATTCGCTTCAGGTACTTTTCTATCTTCAATATTCAGGTATCTTTCTATTTCTTGCTCTAAATATTTCGCTTTAGAAAGCGTATTGACGGTTATTAGTTTTTCATGCTTTTGGCCTTCTAAACTATTTACAATCATAAAAATGGTATAATGTCCCATACCATCAGCAGAAATTTTAATATATAATTGATCAATCTCATCAGCAGCATAAGTCTTATCCTTTCGGAAGTTTTTAGGACGGGATTTAATATTTAGAAAACGATCATTTATATCGATATAGGTCTTGTTTTTCGAATTATTGAATACTTGGTAAATGAAATATAAAGCCCCCAATGTAAAAACAATTGGAAAGGAAATAGAAATCCCTTTAGTAAAATAAAAAAGTATTGAAAAAACAGAAAAAACAGGAAGGAAGGTAATCCCGAAAATATTTATACCTTGAAGGTGATCTTGTATTGTGATGTCTAAATCATCTTTATAATAAAACAAATCAATACCTTCTGGCCGTAAGGTTTCTTGCTTCATTTCCTTTTTACGCTTCACACTTTCTACTTCCTCCTCAATAGAAAAGATGGCATTACAGCCACCACATTTCGCTAGGCTATTTTGCAAGTTTAGGTTATCGGCATCCACTTCTTCCTCACAAGAAGGGCAACAAACCTTCTTAAATACCTTCGAAAATTCATTTTTGACTTTCTTTAGTTCTAATTTTTCAGCAGGCTTATATTGCTCTATTGGCTCATCCATGAGAATATGAATATTATCGATTAGCTAAATGGACATTGTTTAAGCATGTGCTTTAAGTATTATCTCTTATTTTTAGGATATCTTTTTTTATGGACATATGCTTCGCCACCTAGTTCTCTGGCGATACTTTGAGCTTCTTTTTCTGTTGCATAATTACCAACAATGACAGCATGATACTCTGAACCAAGAAATATTCTTACCGTTGATTGATACCCTTTGATGGATAATTGTTTTTGATACCTATCTGCATTATGTTTGGCTACAAATGCACCTGCAACGACCATATAGTTTCCGTCCTCACCAATTGTTGAATCTTCCTCCTCTTCTACTACAGTTGAATCTTCTTCTTCCAAACCTGTTGAGTCTTCCTCTTCACCGGTCTCTTCATCATCTTCTTCATACAAATTTTCTAAGTCATCAGGATCTTCTTCTTCTTCAAAAACAGTAGCATTTCCAGCATCATTATTGGAGACTTCAGTATTGTCTGTTTTTGGTTTCTGGCAAGTTTTATAAACAGTAAATATCCATGCTGCAGCTGCAAGAATCAGAACAATAGTCAAAATATATCTTAACGTTCGGCTCATCGTGTTTAAATTTTATAGGTTTAAAACAGGAAAATGATAGAACAATATTGT
>CBDICS010000105.1:0-11934 GCA_965277415.1 Saprospiraceae bacterium | reverse complement strand
GCAGAACAACTAATGGCAATTATACTTACCCAATGCTGGAGATTTTATTTCTCACCATTTCGGCAATACTATCTGGGCGTGACACTTATAATGACATTGTAATATTCGGGGAAATTAAAATTGATTGGTTAAGGAAATACTTTCCTTATGAAAAAGGAATAAGCTCCCATGACACGATCTCAAAGTTATTTCAAAAGATAGATAATGAGGCCTTTAATGACTGCTTTACTGAATGGATATCTAAGTATTCTTTTACCAATAAGGAGAGTGTTATAAGCATCGATGGCAAATGTATCAAAGGTTCGGCTAAACGTAAAAAAGGTGGAGTACACATCGTGTCAGCATTCGCTTCGGAACAGGGTCTTTCTCTTAGTCAGCTTGTCACAGATAAAAAGAGTAATGAAATTACTGCCATTCCTGATTTAATAGATCTTATTTCGATAAAAGACAAGGTTATTACAATAGATGCTATGGGATGTCAAACAAAAATAGCAAAAAAGATTATCCATAAAGAAGGAGATTATGTTCTACAGGTAAAAGGGAATCAAGAAAAGACAGAAGAGGAGTTAAAGATACAATTCAATCCAGATCTAGTTGATGATTCGAATATTACAGAGGATGTTGGTCATGGTCGGATTGAGACTCGTATATGTGAGATAATAACAAACTTTGAGAAGAATTCTACGCTAGAAAAATGGAAAGGTATACAAAGTCTCATTCGTGTTACTTCTTGTGTAATACATCAGGATAGCGACAAAGAAACAGTTCAGACACGATATTATATTTCATCACTAAATACTAGTGCTAAGGAATTTAATCGTATTATTAGATTGCATTGGGCCATCGAGAACAATCTTCATTGGTGCTTAGATGTAATCTTTAGGGAAGACAATAAACAGCGTAAGAAAGAGAATTCAGCTGCCAACTTTAGTATAATCTATAAAATAGCACTCAACCTAATGCAAATGACTGATGATAGGAAAAGTAAAGAAAAAAAAGGTTCATTTAAAGAGAAAATTACAAGGTCGACATTAGATGACAACTACCGTGAGAAATTATTGAATGCATTCCTCTGTAATAATTAATGCCTGATAATCAAATAGTTTTAAAAGCGTTTTCCCTGCCGTGGTTCTCAATATGCAAGTAACTTATTTAGAAATATTTTCATAAAGCACTGTGATGCAAAGCAGAGCATGAGTCGAAAGGGTAACTGTTGGGACAATGCTGTAGCAGAAAGTTTCTTTAAACGATCAAATATGAATGCTTAAATCATATTAAATTTGACAATATGATAAGACCATCTTGTAACCTGATTTTATAGTCTATATTTTTGATTTCGAATCAAAACAATAAGAAATGACTAAGAAGGAAAGAATGTTTCAGTTGGTGTTTCAGCAAGAGGAAAGTGATCTTACTGTTGCTGATTTTTGCAAACAACATGCAGTAAAGATGTCTGTATTTAATTATTGGAAATCGAAACAGAAGAAGGAATTGGATAGCCATGTAGATAAAGGTTTCTTTGTCTCGATAGACAATCCAGATCCTCGAATAGATACTGATATTGTCATCACTTACCCTAATGGGGTGACCATTAATATTCCTTCGACTAGTGCTGCCATCTCAACTATCCAATCTTTAATTCAATTGCAAAGCTAATGTTTACATTATCATCTAATGATCGTTTTCGTCTCTATTCAGAACCTACAGATATGAGAAAGAGTTTTAACGGATTGTCAGGATTGGTTCTGAATAAGATGAAACAAAATGTAGTTTCTGGTGATGTCTTTATTTTCATCAACAAGAGTCGTAATATGATGAAACTATTGAGATGGGAAAAAGGTGGTTTTGTCCTTTTTATTAAAAGACTTGAACAGGGTACTTTTAAGATTCCAACAATTAATAGTGATATGGACAAGAGTATCGAATGGACTGATCTTGTTCTTATGGTAGAAGGGGTTGTAATTAAACAATATAAGAAGCAAAAACGTTATGTTATGTAGATAAAAATGTGTATATTTATACTATGAATCAGAGCGATAACATAGATAACTTAAGTATAAATGACCTGTTGAAAAAACTCCAACAGGTCACGAAAGCCTATGCATCTATTGACTCTGAAAATGTAAGTCTCAAACAAGAGATTGAGAAACTGAAGGCTCATATTGCTTATCTTAATAGACGTATCTTTGGAACGACTAAAGAGCCTTTTATTGATCCAAATCAATTAGAGTTAGATCTTCCTATAGAAGAAAATAGTTCCAACAACTCTGATCCTGTAGTAGAAGAGGAAGTGGTTGTAGAGGTGAAGAAAAAGAGACGTGCCAAAAGAAAGCATATCCCAAAACATCTTCCACGTCAAGAGGAAGTTATTGAACCTGATGAGATCCCTGATGGGGCGATACGTATAGGAGAAGAGGTGTCGGAGAGAATTGAATTTGAACCAGGAAAATTATACGTGCGTAGAATCGTACGACCAAAGTATAGCTTACCTAAGGAGTCGGGGGTAATTGTTGCAGAACTTCCTTCGGATATTATTCCAAGGTGTATGGCTGGAACCTCTTTGATAAGTCAATTTATTGTAGGAAAATATTTTGACCATATTCCTCTATATCGAGCCCAAGGAATATTTAAAAGATCGGGAATTGAATTCCCTAAATCCACCATTAATGGATGGATGAGTAAAGCAGCAGAGCTATTAACTCCATTATATGAGCATGTAAAGCATAAGGTTGTCTCATCCGATTATATTCAAGCGGATGAAACAACCATTAAAGTGCTTACCGATAAAAAACCAGGGGCTACGCATTTAGGATACTTCTGGGTCTATTATGCTCCACACCTAAAGTGTTGTCTGTTTGACTACAACAAATCAAGAAGCTCAGATGTCCCTGACGCGATACTAAAAGACTTCAAGGGGGTGTTACAGACGGATGGATATCAAGGCTACAATAAGCTGTCAAGAGATAAGCCGATTATAAGGCTAGCATGTATGGCCCATGCACGACGGAAGTTCTTCGATGCACAAAAAAACGATAAAGAACGGTCCGAATATGCATTAATAAGAATCCAAAAACTTTACCAAATAGAACGAGAATGTGTCGAGAATAACCTGTCACACGAAGAGATATTTCAACTTCGTCAAGAAAAAGCTGTGCCTATATTGAACGATATAGGTAAATGGCTAGAAACGCAGGCATCTCAAGTGTTACCCCAAAGTCTTATTGGAAAAGCTGTTCATTATACATGGAATCTATGGAATAATTTAAGTAGATATGTGGAGCATGGTAGTTACATTATTGACAATAATTTTGTAGAGAATAAGATTAGACCTGTAGCTATTGGACGAAAAAACTATCTGTTTGCAGGATCTGAAGATGGAGCACAAAGATCTGCACTGTTTTATACTCTATCTGCTATGTGCAAAGTGGCAGAAGTAGATCCACATGCTTGGTTCACCGATGTCCTTAATCGGATAATAGATACAAAGCCTTCTCAATATGATGATCTTCTTCCTGAACAATGGAAGGAAAAAATAGTACAATAAAAATCACACTACACAATACGGGTATAGCCGAACGCTTACCTTTGTAAAACACAACGACCACCAATACAGTGCAAAAGTAAAAGCTCTGACAAACGATTTTACTGTAGAAACTAAAATTAGATCAAAATAGTCATATCTCAACCTACAAATGTAACTGTTGTGATCAGCACATTGCATGCAAACACCTTGTTGCTTTGGCTTTTAGGGTAGCATATGACCCAGATTTTGATAAAACGGAAGATTCGAAACTAAATACTGAGTTCTTGGACGATCTCAGGAATTGTTGCGAACAATATATGGCACAACTAAAAGAGAAAGGTGAAACGCCTACATCAATGTATAATCCACGTTACAATTCACATAAAGAAAGTAGTAAATTCGATATCGAATAGAATGATCCAGAAATCAACCATAACGATGGGAATAATAAAATAGACTTCTTCCCATTGCTATGGTTATTAATACAAATACTTTCGTGGGATATTTAAAGTTAGAGTCCTTTTATCGACTATAAGATAGTTTTTATGAAAAAAAATATATGCATACAAAGATCGAATGTGTATAGTATATTTTTCTTTCTTTGTAAGGAATAAAAACATAAGTGATGATCACAATAGAAAAACTTTGGAAAAGATACATTAAAGAAAATGGCCTAAATATTTATGATGATGCTTGTGAATACTTCTCTCAAGAAATTACAAATAAAGCAAAAGAGGAGTATGATCTTGTTGAGATGGTTATTGAGATAATGGGGCGACTCAAGGAGGAAACAGAATTCGATAAAGCGGCAAAATTTGTTGAAACAGTAAAAGCAAATAATCCTGATTTCTACAAAAAAGAAGTCTTTCTTTATGCGGATAAATTCTTAATCACATATTACTCTTTTAAACAAGAGTATGAAAAGCTAAAGGAGAC
The DNA here is from genome assembly GCA_965277415.1 of Saprospiraceae bacterium. Lineage (GTDB taxonomy): Bacteria > Bacteroidota > Bacteroidia > Chitinophagales > Saprospiraceae > JAHDHW01. Next base: position 7,475 of record CBDICS010000105.1, on the reverse strand, counting down.
ATTTAAATTTTACGACAATGATCCATTACAGGATTACGATCTTTTTCTGACAGTCTTCAACAAACTTATATATACACAGCAAACTGAACTTTTATCTCATACTATTACAAAGAATTTAGACAAGGTCATAGCTTGTGATACGCTAATTGAGGGTGCAGAAAAAGAATTACAAATAACGAAAGGGAATCTCTTAGGGCAAGAAATTTATGAAAAATTCAAGGGAGCTCCAGAACAACTCTCTATTGCAAGAAAAAAAACATCCAAATATGATCTTTTTGGAGAAGAATTCGATCCATTTTTTGTTTCCCCAATGATTGGGCTCAAAGAAATTGAAAAACGACCAAGGGATGAAGCCTTTATCATCCTTAACATCTATTTCAATCGTTATATGCATAACAAAGGAGTCCCATTTTATTTATCTACAGAAATCGCTATTCTTTTAGAACGCTACTTCTCGAAAGCAAATGCTAGAATCAAAAAGATTGAAAAATATAGTGACATCGATGTGGATTCATTTGAAGAGACCATAACAAATACGACCAACAAATTTCTTTTTACTGATGAGGTAAAGGTTATAGTTGCTTATTGGGGAAGTGTATATTTTTATGATTTTCTACACGAACATAACTTTATCTCACAAGCTTCTCATCAGAAAAATCAAGAAGCCATCATGGAGCTTAAAGCTCGTGCTATTGTCGAATATTTTCCATCTTTATGGAAGGCAAACTTTGTTCATCATTGGCCTAAGCCGAATTTTGTGTCGGAGAATGAATTTATCTATGAAAATAAACTTTTCCATAAAAGTGCCGAAATAAAGAACAGTCCTTTTAATGAAATTAAAGATCAATTGGGCGAAGAGATTTCACAGTTGGGAGCGTTGGCTGATTATATCGAAAATGTCAAAGAGAAGGAAATTAACACTTCACTTCTTGATAAAATCTTCGGTCAAAAAAACATGCCAATGAGCGACACAAAACAAAAAAAAGTTAATCAAGTCATTCATAATGGAGAACTACCATTTGTTCATGAAACGAAGAAGGTAGGGCGTAATGAAACCTTGTCCTTGTGGCAGTGGTAAGAAATATAAAAAATGTTGTGGATAAATAACACGGTTCTCAAAGAGGGAAACGATCTTCTCTTTGAGAATATCTAATTATATGCCCGCCCCAAATGCATCTTTAATCATAACATAAAGGTATTATGACAATAAACGATTTTCTTCAACAAATATATCCCGAGATACTAGAAAGAGGTCAGAAGTATTACGAAATGGGTTATATTAGATACATAGACCAAATAAATAAAACCAATTGGCATGGAGAAGTAGAAGGCAATTATGGGAACTATAACATCATGTTTAAGATGGACAACAATAATAATATTACCAATTATAACTGTGACTGTCCATATGATGATGGGATCTGTAAACATCTCGCTGCTGTTGCTCTAAAAATGGAAGAAGAGAAACTTATTGAGCATCAAACAGAAGTGACAATACAAAATAGTTGGCAACATATAATTGAAAATGCATCTCTTGATGAACTCAGAGATTTTATGATAGAGTACGGTAATCGAAATGGTGAATTCAGACATCAAGTTCAGGTGATGTTAGCAAAATCAGACCTTACGGAAGGAGAAACCAGTATTGAATACCATCAACGTATCGTTGAAGGTATTTTTGAAAAGTATAGTTATGATGGCTATATTAATTATCGTGATATGTTTAACCTTGATTGTGACATATCAGATATACAACAAAAAACGGATGGTTATTGCAAAAAAGAGAAATATGACGAAGCATTCTCGATATCTGCAGCAATAGCCATGGAGTGTATCAAAGCGGTTCCTGTTGTTGATGACTCTTCCGGAGAGTGTGGAGGGCTTATATCTACCGCTATCATAGATATTCAGAACATATTCAATCAAACAAAAAGCCCCAAGACAAAGAACTCCATTTTTGAATGGACAAAAAAGCAACTAGACAATTCTGACTATTATAACTATGGGTCTAGTGACGAACTTGAGTCCCTATTTTTCTCAACTGCTCATAAGTTAGGAGATAAAAACGCTGTATATGAATATCTTAATAAAGAGATCAAAAAACAGAAAAAGGAGAAGTATGGAGCTTATAGACTCGAAAGTATTCTTTTGATGAAAATCAACTTTCTCCAGTCGGATGGAAGAAATGTGGAAGCAGATGCGACTATCGACAGCCATTTAAACATCGCTGGTATTCGTCAAATAAGGATCGACCAAGCCATCGCCTCAAAAAATATTAAACAACACGAAAAACTACTATTAGATGGCATCAATATCGCACAGAAAGAGAATAATTGGGGAACAACACGCAATTGGAAGGAACAACTCATAGCATTTTACCAGCAACAAAAGCAAACATCCAAAGTGAATATACTTGCTTTAGATCTATTTCAAGATCGTCCTTCTGAAATAGAATATTTTCTACTCTACAAGAAAACAACACCTGAAAATAAATGGATACCACTAAGAGATAAACTCATATCCACTCTTGCTTCTTCCCATATAGACATTCATTCTCTAGCCAAACTGTATATCGAAGAAAAAATGATCGATAAACTTCTAGATTTAATCAAAAAATATGGCGATATCGACATCTTAAAAAACTATCATTGCCAGTTAAAAGATCACTATAGTGAAGAATTAATCGACCTTTACAAAATAGGGATCACCAAGCAAGCAAAACAGCTAGGCCGCGATAATTACATCTACATGGCAAGGCTTCTTGAAAAAATGGCAACAATAGACGGTGGCTTAACCAAAGCAAAGGAGCTACAAAACCTACTGCTCCAAACATACAGTAATAGACCAGCCATGAAGCAGGAGTTCGCCAAAATAAATTGGTAATTAAACTGCGGCACAAAACAGACTTTATCCTATCGAGTAATCCCTTAAAACTCGATAGGACTAATCTGTCATCGTTTATGAAAAATTATTGATACATGAAGGATGCATAAATTGGAACATATCTTCGTGAATCAACCTAGCGTTTCTTTCTCTTTGCTAGTCTCTTTGCTTTTATCTTATTGGTCCAATAATCGTTATACGTCATCAACTCTTTTTTATCTGCCCAAGGAATATGGCGATTATATATTTGTGCATACTGCTTATAGCTATTTACACTGACAGCTTCTGATTCCCAACCAGCAACATATTTATCATATGCCTTGCGCATCTTTTTTAAGATTTTATGACTCCCTTTCTCACCTGATATATTTCTCATCTCATAAGGATCAACCTTCAGATCAAATAGCTCTTCTTGTGGAGCCATACCCTCTCCATAAGGCCAATAAGTATATTTATATCTATTGGATACAACACTTAGACTATGAATCGGATCACTACCCCATGCCTGAATAAGCATCTGATGATCTTTCACTCCAAAACCAAATTTACCAGCAAAACCAACAGCATACCCCTTCTCTCTTAAGAATCATAGGGTAGCTGTTATCAACCTTATCAGGGTACATGGCTCGATGCATAAAATTACATCGATGTTTTTATTCATATACGCAATTCATGGATGAACCGATAATATTAGGTCGACGATAATAATTCTACAAGCACACTATTTTTACAAAGTTATCATATACAGTCCCACCCTATATCTCACCAATATTAATGACATGCTTACAATACTTTTACGTTACGGTTCCTTTACCTTTTTGTCGGGCGGAGGTAAGGGAACCGTAACTTAAAGGTAACTTAAGGGTAAGTTAAGTATAGGGAAGGGGGCTTTCAGATATAGGTGAGATACGCACACATAAGTACTTCCAATGATATACTTTATGCTATCCTTATATAATTAATCTTCTTTTAAACATTTTGATTATTAGCAATTTAGATGTTGTGTATAATCAGGACTAATAACATAAAGTAAATAGGATGATATACTTACGAGCAATAGTTGTCCCTATAAAAAAATCCAGTAAGAGGTTTGCTAAAGGGATATAATTAGACTTAAGACCTAAGTGAGTAAGCGAATTTGTATCTATCAAAGATACAAATTCATAGACATAGCATGTAGTATCTACAGCTTTAGACTTAAAATCAGGATATTACCATATGGTAAGGATTTGAGGTAGGCAAGAAAAACATCTGCGTATTTGGGGTAGCATATTAAATAGATCGGGTAGATGGCTGGAAGATATTTAATCTTCCAGTACACCTCCCACACCACCGTACGTACGGGTCTCGTATACGGCGACTCCCTAAATCACGACTTTACTTTCTGATAATAATCACTTAGCGTAATATAGCCTGCCTTCTCCAAATTCTTATTCGTTATAGTCGTTTGTAGAATTGGACTCTTTGAAATGAAATGCGCCAATACTTTTTCCTCGTATTAGCATATTCATACGCTTTGCTCTTCAAAACTCCGATCAAATATGCCGCATGAAATAATGATAATTCGCCATCGGGTTAACACTTACCTTTTCGTAGTTCTGTTATTAAAACTTTTCGATGAAATCTGAGATAATCTTTTAAGGATTCCACCTGCATCTCATCAACTCCATGACTCCCTTTATTACGATAAACCTGTAAATAAGCCTTATTTAGGTTATCTGATTCTAGGACTCGTTCTAATAAATTATCTGTTGTAATGGTCGTTTTCATAATGGCTTCAGTTATCCCATTGAAAGTGTGCGCTCTTGAGTTATTATCGAGTTCCGCTCTACCTTCACTCAAGTAGCTATCTTCCGATATTTTCTGCATTGATCCCTTCATTAGGTAACAGTCTGTATTATGAACAATTTAAGATTCAGTCCTTCCTGTAAAGTGGATACAGTACTATGACCTCGGCTGACTTCTCACAGTTAACTTTTTGTGAATGGACAGGAAAAAAAAATACACTGTATCCATCTGTGAGACCTCCCATGGTAAGGAAATTAACTTTCACTCCATCTATCCGCCACATCTACGGTATAAACTCCGTGTAGAATTCGGACTTCACTTTGTTTGGCAAGCTTATCCAGTTATATACCGCCTAATGAGATTCGTATACCTCGGATCAGAGTTTTGCATACGGCTTCCTTCAGGTTATACCTCACGATAAGCACCCTTGCCTTCTGCTAGGTGGTTGGCTCTACAAACCTCCACTACGGACTTGCACCGATTAGTTAATTTACATGCATGGCACACCAAAAAAAAGAGTGTCTCATCAGACACTCTTTTCTTGTTATCATACTACATTAAAATACTACTTATTCTTATGTTCTATTTTAGACCAATTAAATCATGAAATGAATGATATCCTTGCATTCTATAATATTTATCCGTCGTTAAGAGATATCACTGTAAAGATGGCTTTGTTTCCATTTTTGTGCCTTATCAAAACCAAATATACTAGCTAACCTTATAACTCATTAAAGGATGAAATGGTATTTCACATCTATTTTGTCTCTTTAAAACGGTATAGTGCTTCAAGAAAATAGTAATCGGCATACGATAGTGGCACATCAATCTCTCCATTATGAGGGAAACTTCCTACACTATGATCCAGAATAAAATATTTGTTATTTGGTCGTGCCTTGTAATTCTCTGATAGAGAGACCAACATCTTCTCTGCACTCTTCTTATAGTGAGTATTACCTGTTAATTCGGCCAATTCAAATAGAGCGGAAGAGGTTACCGCAGCTGCTGAGGCATCTCTTGATCCGATTAGTTTATGATTTGGATCATAATTCCACTCTGCAGTATATCCTTTATCAAACACATTATAATCCCAATAAGGTACTAAATCTTTAGGCATATTAGGATGATTAAGAATATATTCTGCGATATTCTCTGCAAATTCTAAGAACTGCTTATCTTTGGTATATCTGTAACACAAAACATAACCATATAGTCCCCACGCTTGTCCTCTAGCCCATGCAGAATTATCAGCAAACCCTTGACATGTGGCTTTATCCTTCACTTTTCCTGTCTCTACATCATAGTCGATTACATGAAAACATGAAAAATCTTTACGATAGTGGTTCTTCATGGTGGTCAAAGCATGCTGTGTTGCAATCTTAGCATACTTATTATCACCACTGATAATACTTGCTTCGTATAACAATTCAAGATTCATCATGTTATCGATGATCACAGGATAGAACCACTCTGTTTTCTTATCCCATGCTTTTCTGTAGTTCCATGATTTGATTGCCTTTGTTTTGTCGCTATATCGTTTTATCAAAGATTCTGCCGTTTGAACAATTACAGGACCATACTCTTTCATATCTGCAAAACGATATCCTAAACCATAACTATCCCCAATCATGAAACCGACATCATGGTTTCCACTCCAATATTGAATAGTATCTAATACTTCCGTTCTTTTGATCGCCTCTTTTTTCCACTTTTGATCGCCTGTTAGCTTATACATATACCACAGGTCACCAGCAAAAAATCCACTTGTCCAGTTATACACTTTTACACTCTTCAATGTCCCGTCCTTTTTTATTGTTCTAGGAATTAGGTGTAAATCTTTAGATTCATTGATCGTATTGGTAAATTGTTTGTCTGCAAAATCTGTATTCGACTTAATAAATGTCTTTTTACTGACTCCACATGACATAAGCAGTACTACAGAAAGTATACTGTAGACAAATTCTTTAAAATTCATTAGTTTGTGTTTTATAGATTAATAATTATACTATTTAAAATGATCATTAACTGTTCATTCTGGATTGTTCTTCAGAGCATAAATCACTATGAATAAAGCACTAGCTTCTTTTTGGATAATATTGTGTTTTGCATAACAATCTTTATTTATGACTACGGTCATGACTATGGTGGTATTATAGCAGAGAACGGATAACGGCCGTAGGGGAGTATTTGCGAATTGCACGGCCACGGCCGTGCATGGGAGATGGCCATTAAATGCTACTCCAATTTAGCCCCTTGCCCATCGGCCGTTTCCGCCCAAAGAAAAACGGCCGTTTGCGGGACAAACGGCCGTGATAACCACCAAAGATGATGGCAGGTTCTACGAGCTGGCCGGTCAGGAGACCTACCTATCTTCTATCTAAATTGGGACAGGAAAGTTTTGCTTGCGCCGCTTTGCGGCACGGACGGGAGTCCGGCCACAGATGGTTTGGGAAACACCACGAACCAGTGGGTTTACGATATTGGTGATTTTTGATTTGGCATGCCCTTCCTCACTAAATGAGAACTCGGCACGATGCTTTGTCTTACACACTCCCTAAACCTATACTCCTTATAAGTGTGCCAACACAATCAAAAGTCTGCAAAAACTTACCTACACTTCAACCCACAGTAAGTTTGATTTGAATTTTGAACACGCTCGAACCCATGTGATTAAAGTTACGGCGGTGGCGAGGCAGCAACCTAGCCACAATAGACCTCCGTATACTTAATCTTTATCCAAGCTATCTGTAAGCATTCAGGTTTTTGCTTTTGGAGAGCATTGAGCCAGTGGAAATGGGGATAAG
>CBDICS010000104.1:0-9899 GCA_965277415.1 Saprospiraceae bacterium | reverse complement strand
ATACGTATGCTAGCTTCTGGCCCTCGTTGTGGTATTGGTGAATTAATTATTCCAGCTAATGAACCTGGTTCTTCTATTATGCCCGGCAAAGTCAATCCTACTCAATCTGAAGCTTTAACGATGGCAATGGCTCAAGTGATGGGCAATGATGTAGCCATTAATATTGGAGGAATGACAGGACACTTTGAGTTGAATGTTTTTAAACCTATGATGATTTTTAATTTTCTGTTTTCAGCAAAGTTAATCGGAGATGCCTGTAGGAGTTTCAATGAAAATTGTGCAAAAGGCATTGAGCCAAATCATAAAGTCATCGAGGAGAAATTACAAAATTCACTTATGCTTGTAACCGCATTAAACACTAAGATTGGTTATGATAAAGCGGCTATTATTGCTAAAAAGGCGTACAAAGAAAATAAAACACTAAAAGTTGCTGCCGTAGAGTTGGGTTATTTAACGGAAACGGAATTCGATGCATGGGTTAAGCCTGAGAAGATGATTTAGTCTTTTCAGAAAGGTGTTTTTGGGAAAGAGGGTTTCATTTTAGGGAGGTATTTCTTGGAAAGTGGAATTTAGAAAGGGATCATTTTGATTTTGATCAAAAAGGGATCGTTTCAGCTATGTTAAAAAGAGAAAGACTCCTTTTGGGAGTAGTGGGCTTCGCTTTTGCTTAATGCGAAGTTCTTTTTTTAACAGAGTGGTATTATCTATAAAAAAGTCTTTACTTTTTTATAAAAAACTATCATTATCCTAGAAAAAAGCCTATCTTTGCCCCGCAATTTTAGAAAGTTCTATAATTATGGAGGCGCTAAAAGAATTTACAATCCCGATAGAGGGATTAGGGTATGGAGTACATTATTTTGATTTCCAAATAGATAAGGCGTTTTTTGATCATTTTCCAACTTCGCCAATCAAAAATGGAAATTTTAATTTAAAGCTTCATTTCGATAAACGCCCCGATATGCTGGTTTTGACTTTTGAATTTAAAGGAGCATTCAAGACAGATTGTGAGAGATGTCTTGAAAATATTAATCTTCCTTTAAAGGATAGCTTGCAAATAGTCGTTAAGTATAGTGATGAGACAGAAGAAGAAGCGGAAATCGTTTATATTTCCACAGAAACTAAATTACTTAATGTTGCCAAATATGCTTATGAAAGCATTTGTTTAGCTATTCCATTGATAAAAGTTTGTGATGAAATAGATGATCCACCTTGTAATCAAAGCATGTTGGATTATTTAGAAAATGTTGAAGAAGAACCGAATACTGAAAACCCTATCTGGGAGGCGTTGAAAAAATTTAAAAAGAAATAATTAACTAGTGCATTTTGCATTTTAAAACAAATAATAATGGCACATCCGAAGAGTAAAATATCAAAGCAAAGAAAGAGAAAAAGAAGAACTCATTATAAGGCGGAGTTACCTACTATTGCAACTTGTCCTACTACTGGTGAACCACACCTTTACCACCGTGCTTATTGGCTTGACGGAAATATGTACTATAAGGGACAAATCGTAATAAAAGCAGTAGAGGCCGACGTAGAATAATTACTACCATTCTTTTTAAGATATTACAAAAGCTCCCATAAGTTTTATGCGGGGCTTTTTGTGTTTTGTATTATACGTTCATTTTTGCATACATTTATAAAATTCTCTCAATAAAACGATCGAATTTATTTAAGCCTTCAATATGAAAAAAATAGTAAATACTCCAAAAGCGCCTGCTCCTGTAGGTCCATATAATCAAGCAACGATGTATGGTGGAATGCTCTTTGTCAGCGGTCAAATAGCCATCGATGCATCGACGGGTAAGCTTGTTGATGAAACCATAGAAGCAGAAACGCATCAAGTTATGAAAAACCTCAGTTATGTATTAGAAGCTGCTGGTTTGACTTTTGAACATGTACTCAAAGCTTCTGTTTTTGTAGCTGATATGAACAACTATAGTCGAATCAATGCCGTATATGCAGAATACTTTAATGAAGATACGGCTCCCGCACGCGAATTAGTGGAAGTAGCCAATCTTCCAAAATTTGTAAATATTGAGATTTCTGTTGTTGCTGCACATTCTGATTAATAAAATGGAAGTTTAGTTAGCATTAGGTCAAAAAGTAATATTAAAAACAATGAAAGAAAGAAAACAAGTACTCTCCTGTATCCAGCCTACTGGTGAAATGCATTTTGGCAATTACTTTGGTGCTGTCAAAAATTGGGTAAGCTTACAAGAAAAATATGATTGTATCTATGGTGTAGTCGATTATCATGCAATGACGATGCCTTATTCCCCTAAAAAATTAAGGGAAAACGTTTGGGATATCATCATCAATTTAATAGCTACAGGCATCGAGCCGAATAATCTTTTCATTCAGTCTTTAGTCCCTGAACATGTCGAACTAAATTGGATATTTAACTGCTTTAGTTCTTTCGGGCAATTGACTAGAATGACACAATTCAAGGATAAAAGCCAACAAAGCACGGAAAGTAGTAGTGAAAATTTTATTTCTACAGGCTTATTGACCTATCCTGTCTTGCAAGCAGCTGACATTCTAATCTATCAGGCTGATTATGTACCGGTAGGAAAAGACCAGATTCAACATCTGGAATTATCTAGAAATATTGCTCAACGATTTAATAATCAAGTAGGAAAAGAATATTTTGTCTTACCTGAACCGCTTTTAACAGAAGTGCCCAAAGTAATGTCTCCCGCTGATCCAACAAGAAAGATGAGTAAGAGTGCAGGAGAGAAACATTACATAAATTTATTTGGAGAAGAAGCCCGCATTCGCAAACAAATTCGATCCGCAGTAACAGATACGGGCGATACACCTGAAGGAGAAATGAGCGCAGGCATAGCAAACTTATTTAGTCTATTACGTGCAAGTGAGCAGAAAGAAATCCATGACAGCCTGATGGCTGACTATAATTCGGGTAATTTAAAATATGTTGCTCTTAAAGATGCTACTGCTGATGCTCTAGTAGAGATAAGTACGAAATTCAGAGCCCGTAAAACCGAATTGCTTGCTGATAAGAGAAGGGTCAAAGATCAAATTAAAGCTTCCTCTATCGAAGTTAGAAAACAAGCTCAAAAAACAATCCGCGAAGTCAAAGAACTAACGGGTTTATTAAATGTGAAGATGTAAGAACCTGTCCAAAGGGATGAATCTAGTCGGTTCATTCCTTTTATCGGGTTACAAAATTAAGAGATCATGAAAATCATCTGTATTGGACGAAATTATAGAGATCATGCTAAGGAATTAAACAATCCTGTACCTAAAAAACCTTTGGTCTTTATGAAACCGCCTTCTGCTCTATTGGTTAATAATAAACCGCTTTATTACCCAGAGTTTACAGAAAATCTGCACTATGAAGCTGAAATAGTTTTAAAAATTGCGCGGAATGGCCGACATGTTCAAGCAGAATTTGCTTCTAAGTACTATAATAAAATAGGGTTTGGAATTGATTTTACCGCCAGAGATGTACAAAGTCAATTAAAAGCAAAAGGACACCCTTGGGAGATTGCAAAAGGTTTTGATGGCTCTGCGGCCTTAAGTGAGTTTATTTCTATTAAGTCATTACCAGATCCTAATGCGATTGAATTTCGTTTGACAAAAAATGGAGAAAATGTCCAGGTTGGAACTACTAAAGATTTAATATTCAGTTTTGACTATTTAATTACCTATGTATCTCAGTTTTTTAAACTGCAACAAGGTGATTTAATTTATACAGGTACACCTGCAGGCGTAGGCCCTGTACAAGTTAATGATAAACTGGAAGGGTTCATCTCTACTAAAAATGAGGAAATAAAATTATTAAAGTGTCAAATCAAATAAGAGTATGTATAAACTTTCATGATTGAGCGAGAACGAGCAAATTTAATCCTGAATAAGGCGAAAAACGTAGACGATGCCATAGCATCGACGAGGCTTTTTAACGAGGTACAGGATTAAATTTGCCGTTTGCAGTCGATTGATGAAAATTTAAACATACTCTATATCTATCTTTATAATCCGATAAAGATTTCCTATTTTTGTGGCGATTTTCGAATAAGACTTTTTAAATCACCTTAAAAAATATAAATGGCATACTTATTCACATCAGAATCTGTTTCTGAAGGACACCCAGACAAAGTAGCTGATCAAATCTCCGATGCAATTCTAGATGCTTTTCTTGCTCAAGACCCAAAATCAAAAGTAGCTTGTGAAACTTTGGTTACTACTGGACTCGCGGTTGTCTCTGGAGAAGTTAGATCTAATGCTTATGTTGACGTACAATCTACAGTTAGAAAAGTCATAAAAAAAATTGGCTATACAAAGTCTGAATATCAATTTGATGCAGACTCTTGTGGTGTTATTTCTGCAATCCACGAACAATCTGCAGACATTGCTCAAGGCGTTGATGTTGGTAAAGAAGAAGAAGACCAAGGAGCAGGAGATCAAGGTATGATGTTTGGTTATGCAAATAACGAAACACGTAATTACATGCCGCTTCCACTTGAAATTTCTCATATACTATTGGAGGAATTAGCTGCAATTCGAAAAGGAGGTCGCCAGATGAAATACCTTCGCCCTGATTCTAAATCACAAGTAACCATAGAATATAGTGATGATCACAAACCACTAAGAGTGGAGACAATTGTTGTATCTACACAACATGATGACTTTGATAAGGAGAAAAAAATGCTCGCTCAGATTAAGAAAGACGTAAAGGAAATCTTGATCCCTCGTGTAATTAAAAAATTACCTGCAAAAGCAAGAAAGCTTTTTGATACAAAATATACCTTACACGTAAATCCTACTGGCAAATTTGTAATAGGTGGCCCGCATGGAGATACTGGTTTGACTGGTCGAAAAATTATCGTTGATACATATGGCGGAAAAGGTGCTCATGGAGGCGGAGCTTTTTCAGGAAAAGATTCTTCTAAAGTAGATCGTTCTGCTGCTTATGCCACTCGTCACATGGCTAAAAATATTGTTGCGGCTGGATTAGCAGATCAATGCTTAGTGCAAGTTGCCTATGCTATTGGTGTTGCAAAGCCTGTTGGATTATACCTCAACACATATGGCACTAGTAAAGTAGACATGACAGATGGCGATTTGGCTAAAAAATTAGACAAGCTTTTTGATCTACGTCCTTCAGCTATAGTAAAACGCTTTGGTTTGACTAATCCTATCTTCTCTGAAACTGCCGCTTACGGCCATATGGGAAGAAAACCAGGGAAGAAAACAGTAACGATCGGATTGAATGGAGACTCTAAAAAAGTCACCGTTGAGACTTTTACATGGGAAAAATTAGATATGGTGGATGCCATCAAACAAACTTTTGATCTAAAATAGATTTTTAATATATCTCTAAACGAAAAAAGGGCGCTCCACGGAGTGCCCTTTTTACTTTGCAGATTTTACATTGTATGAAGCTTACCTCATCACCAAAATCTTCTTTACAATTACTCCGACTGCTGTCTGTACTTTCAACAAATAAGTGCCAGGTTCTAATTGACTCATATCCATTTCTGCTGATGAGTAGGAAGGTGTCCATTGATTCAATAATTTTCCGCTTATTGAAAACAGAGATAAGGATTGTAATTCTATATTCTTTGAAGTTATAAAAATGACTTCATCTACAGGATTAGGTTGTATCTGAATATGCTCATCCCAATTGATTTCTGAAGTATTCACGGTTTCATCAAGCGTAGTAGAAGTCTCCATTGGAACAACCGGAATCTCTTCTCCCAAATGATTAATAATAAGTACATTACTGATATTAAAATAAACTTCAAATTCATCTCCTTCCCGATCATCATTATCCGCTCTAAGCAATACATCATCTTCAATAGTGATATAAAGTAGTCCTATCTGTCCAAAACCACTTATAGGTAATCCATCAATTCTGGTAATTCCTACATCCACTCTTCCAGGGCTATCAAATGTTTTTTGAATGGCAATCATATCATCATTTAAAGAACCAATCCAACCTTCAATTGCTACATTTGTACTCCCTTGCACTACGATTGAAGAATCATACTCCAAACTAAAAGCCAAACCATAAACATCTTCAACCTGATCATTCTCTTCTCCTAAAATTATAGGCAATGCATAGGTTTCATTTTCGATCAGTGTATCAACATCTATATAAAAAGGCGCAGTTTGTAAAACAGCCGCTTGTGGGTAATTAGATCCAGAAAATCCAGTCTCATTATCACCTGTAAATGCATGTGTAAATTCCCAGTTTTGAGTGATTGCTAAAGTATCATCACTATTGATAAGGCCATTTCCATCGCAATCAATATGCTTATAATTGATGCCCCCAGGCGTACTCTGTATCCAATCGTCCATTGGCTGAGGCATCCAATTTAGATTAGCATCAGGTCTCAATGGCCCTACAGAATCATAAGCCAAACCAATGTTCAGTAGATCAAAATTATTTACTACAAAATTTGTATCTGTATCTCCGGGCCATACACAGTTTTGATCAACAAAGACTTCGACGGAAGCTATTTCCGTACAGCCTGATGCGTCATCTGTTACAGTTACAGAGAATGAAGTTGTTTCTAAAAGTGTTGCTATTGGGTTTTCACAATTCGAGCAACTTAGGTCTTGCGTAGGACTCCATTCATAACTTGCAGGCTCGTCCGTAATCAAAGAAAGTTCCACACTCTCTGTTCGACATATCGTATCTGTCACTGGATTCTGAATAATCGGACCATATACATCCGTACAAGCTTCTTCTTCGAAGACACAACCATTCAAATCAGTATAAATCAAGGTAACACAGACTTCTGGTGCTACTCCAATCGTACCATGCGAATCAGTCGTCGAAGTCGTTCCATCGGATGCAGTCCATAAGAAAGTTCCAAGTAATGGTCCTCCTAATCCATCTGCCACCCAACCAATCAGATCACCTGAACACGAAACAACAGTAGGGCTTACGATTATTGGCCCAGAATGCATATCTATAAAAACGGATGCTTGTTCGATATCTCCATTAGCATTTTCGACGGTAACGGTATAAAAAATTGGGGCTGATGGAATAGCTATAGGGTTCGATATATTTGGATCATCTAAACCAACAGCTGGTGACCATATTATACTAGTTGCAGTCGGAGCGATTACTTCCAATTGTATTGCTCCACCTTCACAAACTGAAGTATCATTTGTAATTGATTCTATAATCCCATAGATAATTACATCCGGATTGGAACTAGCACTACAACCATATTGATCGACAATATCTACCGAATACGTCCCGGCATTGCCAATAGTAGCATTCGAAATAGTTGGACTACAGTCTGTTGAGTTAAAACTTCCTGGTCCCGTCCAATTGACAGATATAGGATTATTGACATTACAATTCAACTGAATCTCTTCGCCTGCAAAGACCGGGCTATTTGAAAATTCTAATAAATCAAAATCTAAGTAGGATTGAACATTAAAGTTAAGATACCCAACATCTATACAACCATCTGCTTCCGTCACGGTAACTGAATAAAAAGTCTCTTCACCCAATCCCGTCGTCGCAATAGGGTTGGGACAATCGTAGCAGGAAAGGTTTCCAGATGACCAATTATAAGTAAGGGCATTAGGTGCAATCACTTGTAACTGAGCTTGTCCATTATCACAATAAGTAGAGTCTCCACCGAGGATAGCCTCAATAGCCGTTCCTATTTCAACACTTCCATAAATGGTACATCCATTGGGATCCGTAACGGTAATCTCATAAATTCCTGTACTTAGATTATTAATTGTGCTTGCTTCAACACCAGTATTCCATTCATAAAAATAAGGTGCTGTTCCACCAAATACGATTGCGGATGCGGTACCTCCTGTTGATGCTGTTGCACAGGTTGTTGAAAAACTAAGTTGTAATGGGCTAGGTTCAAAAATCACATAAGATGATACACTTGAACAAGCGCTATCATCTGTCACGGTCACCGTATAAGTTCCAGCGCTTAAACCACTTAAATCCTCGGTCATACTACCATTAGACCATTCAAACTGAAAAGGCGGAAGGCCTCCAGTAACAAAAACATCTATTGCTCCATCACTATCACCATTACAAAATACATCTTGGACACTTCCATTAACTATTACAGGGTCAAATATCGGATCTGAAACTTCTATTATATCTTCAGAATAGCAGCCATTTACAATATTAAAAATTATTAGCGTGTAAATACCAGAAACACTTACTTCAAGTTCTGGGCTTGTCCCCAATACCGCTCCCACCTCATCTAGCCATTCGTATGCAAACTCAGGTCCCGAACTTGAACCTGTTGATGTCAAGACATATGGCATAACACAAGGAGAACCTAATGTAATTTGAACAGTCGGAATAACGAAATCTTCCGATACGATTACCTCATCCGATGCAGAACAAAGTCCTGAACTAGTGACCACTAATGTATAAATCCCAGAAAGAAATACTTCAGTAATAATGTCTGTACTTATCACCATCCCATTGGGGTCTATCCATTCATAAGTAATGCCCGTACCAGAAGACGATCCAGAGGCATTTAAAGTAACTGTTGTAGTGGTACAATCGAGCACAAAATCAAGACCGGCATCAGCAAAAGGCGTCTCAAGAATTGTAATATAAGCTACTTCACAATGATTATCCATAACCCCTAAATCATCTGTTACGGTGAGGCAGATATCATAAACACCTTCAATAGTAAAATCAAAACTCGGATGCTGAGTACTTGAGGAGGGAATTCCATTTATTTCCCAAGCCCAGCTTGCAATATCCTCTAGCGAAGTAGATTCATCCGTAAACTGAATAGCCGTTAAAGGTGTACAACCTATTGTCAAATCAGCACTAAACGCAGCTACTGGTTGACTATTAATCTTAAAAGAAATACAAATTAAGCATATACCCAGCAGTATTATTTTGTTCATAAGTTTTGTTTTAAAGATTCTTAAAAGCTGGCTAAAGTTGAGTTAAGAAACGCAGCATAAATAGCAATCATTTAAATTCCTATTTTATGGGAAAGGCCTCCTTTTTTTTACAAATACAGACTCCAATTCTATTTGATTTAGATCAACTCGTAGAACACTCTATATCGCACAATACAAAAGTATCCTTTAAAACCATCAAAAAAAAGTACATTTTTTATCTTTTATAGAAATCAAATTTTCAATTATCAATCCATTTGCTTAAAAAAAGCTACTTTTAATATATAATTATATATTTACAAATGTATAAAACAAAACTATTTAGTCTATTAAAAACGCTCTCCATCAAGGAATTTTCAAAATTTCAGGATTTTATCCATTCTCCATTTTATAATAAGAATCAAAAAGTCCAGTATTTAGGAGATTATATACTAGGATTTATACCAGACTTTGATCATCCTAAGCTACAAAAACAGGTCGTTTTCCAATTGATTTTTGGTGATAAGCACTATAATGAGTTCCAAATTAACAATATTATATCTGACCTTTTGCAATTGCTCTATAAATTCATGGAACAATTGCAATATCAGCAGCGACCACAAATTCAGAAGTATTTACTCCTAGAAGAATTGATGACTCGTGATACGCCTCAACACGTAGAAAGAAATACGCGTCGATTAAAAGAAATTCAGAAGCAATCAACAATCCGTAATTATGAGTATTTTCATCAGGAATATTTATTATATGAAAAATTAGATCAAACTGTGCTTAGTCATGCGAAGCGAAGTTTTGATGAAAGCCTTCAATTTCAAAGTGATAATCTTGATCTTTATTATTTTAGCAATAAGTTAAGAATAGCTTGTGATATGACCAATCGGAATATTGTAATACAAGCGGGTTATCAATGTAATTTTCTAGATGATATTTTGAGCTATTATGAAAAAAATCATCGCGATTTCCAGAGTTTTCCAGCTTTGAGTATTTATTATACCGTTTTAAAAATCATCCAAAATAGT
>CBDICS010000103.1:0-72711 GCA_965277415.1 Saprospiraceae bacterium | reverse complement strand
TCCTAATGCTGATGCGCCCCAAGATTCGGTCGGTAGAGCACGTCCTTTTGCGGAGGTAAAAATTCATCCAGAAACAGGAGAGGTCTTACTAAAGAGCCCTTATGTGATGATGGGTTATTATAAAAATCCAGAAAAAACAGCGGAGGTATTAGTGGATGGTTGGATACATAGTGGAGACAGAGGTACGATTGATGAAAATGGTTATCTCCGAATTATTGGAAGAGTGAAAGATGCTTTTAAAACTTCTAAAGGTAGTTATGTGACACCTAATCCATTGGAAGAAGTACTGACAGGAAATGATTACATCGAACAAATTTGTGTGGCAGGTTTGGGTATTCCTCAACCGATTGCTTTGGTTAATTTATCAGAAATTGGCTTAGCTGCTGACAAAAGTGAAGTCGAAGCTTCGATACTGGAAAGCGTACAAAACTTGAATAGTCAACGTGCCCCTTTTGAACGAATTTCTACGGTGGTAATTCAAGCAGAAGCATGGACCGAGGCAAATGATTGTTTAACGCCTACGTTGAAAGTAAGGCGTAGAAAATTGGATGATAAGTTTGGAGGGCAATATTTAGCTTGGCATGAGGCGGGAGAAAAAATTATTTGGAGCTAAGTAACAACTAAAGAATAACAAAAAAATATGAAACAAAATTTATACGAAGAAGAACACCAATTATTCCGAGAATCTGTTCGAGCTTATGCCGTTCATCCGGGATTGATTGAAACGGATCTCTCTCGACATTTGGTAGGAGAAGATGCGAAGCTATTTGAAAAAATGAAAAATGAACTTAAAACGATTCCACAAGGGGCAGCCACGGAAGTATATGCTGCTACTGCTCCCGAATTAGAAGGAAAAGGTGGAATGTATTTATATGATTGTAAGATTTCAAAAACTAAAGACGAAGAACCTGATAATGTTGATGCCGTCAAAACCTATGCGCTTGATGTGGAGAGTGCAAAGAAACTTTGGGAGGTGTCTGAGAAAATGATTAAGGGTGTAAATATAAATTAATAAGGAAATTAAATTGACTATACATCTGACGAGATTATGTCCTCATCTTTTAATCAATAATTAAAAATGAAACAACTTTTACCAATTATCATAATTCTTTCTTTAATAGGTTGTCAATCAACTCCTAAAGGGGAAATTGCTGATTTGATTTATATCAATGGGCAAATTATTACTATGGAAAAGGAGGGTAAAACAGCCA
This sequence comes from Saprospiraceae bacterium, assembly GCA_965277415.1. Classification (GTDB taxonomy): domain Bacteria; phylum Bacteroidota; class Bacteroidia; order Chitinophagales; family Saprospiraceae; genus JAHDHW01. The sequence continues at coordinate 71,500 of CBDICS010000103.1, read as the reverse complement.
CTTCTATCGCTATTAAAAATGGAAAAATTATTGCGATTGATAAAAAATCTTTAGAGGCAAATCACCAAGGAGATAGTACAACCGTCATCGACTTAAAAGGAAAAACGGTGCTTCCCGGGTTTATTGATGCACATAGTCATATCGCAGAAGGAATGAAAGTACTAGGGTTGGCAAACCTCAATTCGCCACCTGTAGGAGAAGTGAATAGCATAGCAGACATCATCAGTAGTTTAAAAGCTTATCAGGAAAAATTTAAAATTCCTAAAGGAAAGTGGATTGGGGGTCAAGGCTATGACCAAGATTTATTAAAGGAGAAACGTCATCCTACAAAATTGGATTTGGATAAAGCGTTTCCTGATCATCCTGTTTTTTTGGTTCACGTTTCCGGACACATGGCGGTGGCAAACAGTTTGGGGTTGAAAAAAGCAAAGATAGATGAAAACACACCTGATCCTACCGGTGGAAAAATTGTTCGATTGCCAAATTCAAACGAACCCAATGGACTTTTGCAAGAGTCTGCATTTATGATGTTGCGAAGCGTTTTGCCTATGCCCACTCCTGAACAAGCATTAAAATTGTGGGACGCTACACAAAATTTGTATGCTTCTCATGGAATCACGACTGCACAAGATGGATTTACATCCTACAAAAGTTTTCAATTTTTACAACAAGCTGCTGCCGCAGGAAAATTAAAATTAGACATTGAGGCATTAGCTGGATTTACAGATTTGAGGCAATATTTTTCCAATCATATTACGGAGTTTGGTAAAAGTAAAAATGGTTTAAGGTTGGCAGGGGTGAAATTGGTCGCAGATGGTTCTCCTCAAGGAAAAACTGCTTTTTTTAGTAAGCCCTATTTGACTAAAATACCGGGCTGTACCCATGAATGCAAAGGCTTTCCAACTTTAAGCCAAGAACAAATGACCGGGTTGATGAAAAAATGTTACGAAGCTAACATTCAATTATATACGCATGCAAATGGAGATGGTGCCATAGACTTGGTTTTAGAAACGCATCAAGCGGTCATTGATTCGATGGAGCAAGTACCGGAAGATTTGCGAAGCGTCATTATTCATTCTCAATTTGTCAGACCGGACCAATTAGTTTTATACAAAAAGTATAAAATGATTCCTGCTTTTTTTACCAATCATGCATTTTTCTGGGGCGATGTTCACTTAGAAAATTTAGGAGCAGGACGGGCTAATTTTTTAAGTCCTATGAAAACTTCAATGGATATGGGGATTATCTGTACCAATCATACTGATTTTCCAGTTACGCCGATTGACCAATTAGGCTTATTGAATACAGCAGTTAATCGAACTTCAAGGTCAGGAAAAACAATTGGAAAAGCGGAACAGGTGACACCTTATGAAGGACTTAAAGCGATGACTATTAATGCAGCTTATCAACATAAACAAGAACATTTGAAAGGTTCTATCAAAGTAGGTAAGCTCGCCGACCTTGTTATTTTAGGAGAAAATCCATTAACGGTTGACGCAGATAAAATTAAAGACATTCCTGTTTTAGAAACCATTAAAGAAGGGGAAACGATTTATAAGAAATAGATTGTTAGATTACTTTATTGTTGCATACGTCACGTAAACCATCTAACCATCATTATTAACCATTTAACAACTCTACTCATTATGCTACAAAGTCTCTATCAAGAAGAACACGAATTATTCCGAGAAACGTTTAAGCAATTCGTGGATAAGGAATTAGTACCTCACTATGAGAAGTGGGAACAGGTTGGAATGGTCGATAGAGCGGTCTGGAAGAAGATTGCAGAGATGGGCGTTTTAGGACTGGATATTCCCGAAGAATACGGAGGCTTGGGGCTAAACGATTTTCGATACAATGCCATTATTCAGGAAGAAGTAGGACGAGCCAATGCACATGCACCGGCCTTTACAACTCAAAACGAAATTGTCATTCCTTATCTGAATGAATATTGTACACCAGCTCAGAAGCAAAAATACTTCCCCAAAATCGTTGCTGGAGAATGCATCTGCGCCTTGGGTATGTCAGAGCCAGTTGCTGGCAGTGACTTGAAGTCCATTAAGACGAGAGCTGAAAAAAAAGACGACCATTATCTTTTGAATGGTTCGAAAACATTTATCACTAACGGTATAATGGCTGACCTCGTAGTACTATATGCGCAAACAGACCCTGACTTAGGCAGTAAAGGCTATTCTCTTTTTCTGCTCGAAGGTGATATGGAGGGATTTACAAGAGGAAAAAAGCTTGACAAAATAGGTTTGCGAGGCCAAGATACAGCAGAGCTATTCTTTCAAGATGTCAAGTTGCCATTTGAAAATTTGTTGGGAGAAGAAGGGAAAGGCTTTTATTATTTAATGCATAACCTACCACAAGAAAGATTAGGTATAGCGATAGGTGCTATAGGTGGCATGGAAGGCATACTCGAAGAAACTATTCAGTATTGTAAAGATAGAAAGGCCTTTGGTAAGCCTATTGGAAATTTCCAAAACTCTCGATTCATGATTGCAGAAATGCTGACGGAAGTCACCATCGCTAGAAATTTTGTAAATACTTGTATCCAAGAACTATGTGATAAGACTTTGACAGCGGAGAAAGCGGCTATGGCAAAATATTGGGTAACTGATCTGCAATTTAAAGTTATAGACCAATGCTTGCAATTGCATGGAGGCTATGGGTATATGAATGAGTACAAGGTTGCTCGGGCTTGGCGTGACTGCCGTGTTCAGCGTATTTATGGCGGTACAAATGAAATTATGAAAGAGATTATTGGCCGAAGTGTTGGATTTTAAAGTATAATTAGTCAGCTCAATACTGGGTGACTACAAAATCAAAAACTAATTAAATCAATTAATCTATGAATACAAATGTTGAAAATGAAGTCATCCTTTATACCAAACAGGATGGAGTGGCTATCATCACTTTAAACCGCCCTAAATCCTATAATGCTTTGTCGAAAGCATTATCTACCGGAATTATAAAATGTATGAACCAAGCAGCGGCAGATGATGGGGTAAAAGTTATTGTATTAACAGGAAATGGAAAAGCCTTTTGTGCTGGTGTGGATTTAAAAGAATTATCAAATTCTCCTGACATTTTGAATGATGATAGGGAATTTCTCAATGTTTTTTTGCATCGAAAAAAGCCATTGATAGGTGCGATTAATGGCTTTTGTATGACAGGTGGTTTAGAATTGGCTTTAGCTTGTGATTTTCTATATGCTTCTGAAAATGCTGTATTTGCAGATACACATACTAAAGTGGGCTTATTGCCTACATGGGGCATGTCTCAAAGATTACCAAGATTAATCGGAAATGGTCGAGCAAAAGAAATGTCTTTAAGTGGTAGAAAAATAGATGCACAAACCGCCTTGGCTTGGGGCTTAGTTAATCGAGTATTTCCTCCTGACCAACTGCTACCTGAAACCTTAAAGTTAGCTACCGAAATTATTGGCAACAATCAAACTTCAGTTATGGGTATGAAAGGCTTGATAGACAAAGGGACTAATATGCCCTTAGAAGAAGCTTTGGCTTATGAGTATAAGATTTCTCATAAACATAATGATGCATTGGACTTGAGTGGAATGTTGAAAAAACTAAATGAAATACGAAGTAAAAAATAACCGATAAATGAAAATCATATTTCTATAGATTATTGAATTTACACAAAACAAAATCGTAACAAAATGCCAAAATGGTTAAAAATATTAGCTTCAATTCTCGGACTGCTGTTGCTTGTTGTGTTTGTGTTGTATCAAATCTATCTCACTCCTCAATATATCAACGAACCCAATTTATCCAACGACCTTCAAACCAAAATCCTTACCATTAATAAGAAAGAGCGAACCTTTCATTTTTACGTTCCCCAAAAAAGAGTGAACATCAGCACCATTTTATATGTCTTCCACGGCTCAAGAAGCTATGGCTTGGAAGCCCGAAAAGCAATGGCTTACGAATTTGACAAAATCGCTGATGAGGAGGGATTGGTAGTAATTTACCCAACTGGTTTTGACAATCATTGGAATGACTGTCGAGCATCGGCTGATTATACAGCGAATACCGAAAATATTGATGATTTCGCCTTTTTTCAAAAACTGGAAACCATTTTGGAGAAGGACTTAAACCTTGAATTTCAATATCGTTTTGCAACCGGACATTCCAATGGTGGGCATTTATGTTTTAAACTCGCTTTAGAACATCCTGAATGGATGAACGGAATTGCTCCAGTCTCCGCCAATTTGCCAATTGATGAAAATTTAGATTGTCGCAAATCAGGAAAATTTGTGCCTATCTGTCTAATTAACGGAACTGCGGACAGGGTGAATCCCTATGAAGGTGGTTTAGTCGAAATTATGGGCAATGCGTCAAGAGGAACTGTTTTGTCAACGGATGAAACAATGACATATTGGACAAGTCTAGGCAATTGTTCAACTCCTCAGATTAACAATTTGGAAGACAAAGTAACTGGTGATAGTTCTACCGTCGAGCAAACCATTTGGTATTGTGACAGCACACTTCAAGCCATTAATTATAAGGTGGTGAATGGTGGTCATGTGGTTCCACATCCAAAAAGCAAATTGCCAAAATTATTGGGAAACACCAATCAAGATTTGAATGCACCCAGAGCAATTTGGGATTTTTTTAAACAATTAAAATCATATAATTCAATCCAATGAAAAACCTCCTTTTAGTATTCCTATGAGATTGTAGGATTATCATTGTGGTCATAATTACAATAGCCATGGTTGCCTTAAAGGTATTTTTAATGAATTTGTTAGCAGGATAGGAGAAATAATTAGAATAAAAAAATGATTAAAGATTGATAATAAAATAATTAGAGATGATGATTGAAATTGATAATAAAGTAGTTGGTAGAAATTTTACGGAGGAACAAATGATGTTCCGAGAAGGGTACAGAAAATTTTTAGCACAAGAAGTTAAACCACACATGGAACGCTTCCGCAAACAACGTTTGGTGGATAGAGAAATATTTAGCAAGGCAGGTGAATTGGGGTATTTGGTAACTTGGACGGATGAACAATACGGAGGTTTTGGTGATGATGATTTTCGCTACGAACAAATCATTATCGAAGAAACAATGAGGTCAGGATGTTTTGAATGGTATAATACATTACATAGCCGCTTAGTGGGGCCTTATTTTACACGCTTTGGAACAGAGGAACAAAAAGCCCGGTTTCTTCCTGGCGTAACAAGTGGTGAATTAATCCTTGCCTTAGCTTTGACTGAACCCGATGCAGGAAGTGATTTAGCAGGGATGCGGTCAACCGTGGAAGATAAAGGAGATTATTTTTTATTGAATGGTTCAAAGACCTATATTTCTAATGGAATAAATGCAGATGTAATTATCGTTGCAGGAAAAACGGTAGGTGCAGATAGTAAACATGCCATGACACTTTGTATTGTAGAAAGAGGTATGGAAGGCTTCAAGCGTGGTAAGAATTTGGAGAAAATGGGACAAAAAGCACAAGACACCGCAGAGTTATTTTTTGATAATGTCAAAATTCCCAAAGAAAATATTTTAGGAGAACTAGGTAGAGGATTTTATTATCTAATGGAAGGATTGGCTGAGGAAAGATTGATAGCAGCTTGTCAAGGAACTGCCAATGCTCGCCATGCTTTTAACATCACTCGGGAATATGTTATGGAAAGGAAAATATTTGGTAAGCCTTTGTCAAATTTTCAAAACACCCAATTCAAAATGGCAGAAATGGATGCTGAAATAGATATGCTCCAAGTTTATATTGACCATTGTGTACAACTCAACAATCAAAAAGAACTAACTGCTAATGCTGGTGCTAAAGCCAAATTATTGGCTTCAGAAATCGAGTGGAAAATGCTAGACTTAGGGGTTCAATTACACGGAGGGGCAGGCTATATGGCAGAGTATGAAATCTGTCGAATGTTTACAGATGCTCGGGTCAATCGTATCTATGCAGGGACTTCTGAGGTGATGAAGTTGATTATAGGAAGAGATGTTTTTTCGGACAAATATCGAAGCATTTTGGATTAGGTATCTATCCTCATAATAGTAAGAAAAAAACGATTAAAAATTGATAATAAAATAATTAAAAAAATGATTAAAACGGATAACAAAATAGTTGGAAGAAATTTCACAGAGGAACAAATGATGTTCCGAGAAGGGTACAGAAAATTTTTAGCACAAGAAGTTAAACCACACATGGAACGCTTCCGCAAACAACGCTTGGTGGATAGAGAAATATTCCGCAAGGCAGGTGAATTAGGTTATTTGGTAACTTGGACGGATGAAAAATACGGTGGTCTTGGAGATGATGATTTTCGTTATGAACAAATCATTATTGAGGAAACAGTAAGTGCAGGATGCTCTGAATGGTATAATTCATTACATAGCCGTTTAGTAGGCCCTTATTTTACACGCTTTGGAACAGAGGAACAACAAGACCGATTTCTCCCAGGCGTAACAAGTGGGGAATTAATCCTTGCCATAGCCATGACCGAACCTGATGCAGGAAGTGATTTGTCAGGAATGCGTTCAACCATTGAAGACAAAGGAGATTATTACTTATTGAATGGCTCAAAGACCTATATCTCTAATGGAATAAACGCGGATGTAGTTATCGTTGCAGGAAAGACGGCAGGTGTAGATAATCCACATGCTATGACACTTTGTATTGTAGAAAGAGGTATGGAAGGTTTCAAGCGTGGTAAGAATTTGGAGAAAATGGGACAAAAAGCACAAGACACCGCAGAGTTATTTTTTGATAATGTCAAAATTCCCAAAGAGAATATTTTAGGAGAACCAGGCAAAGGGTTTTATTATCTAATGGAAGGCTTGGCAGAAGAACGCTTATTAGGGGGTGTCGGATATGTAGCCAATGCTCGTCATGCTTTTAATATAACTCGACAGTTTGTCATGGAAAGAAAAGTATTTGGCAAGCCTTTGTCAAATTTTCAAAACACCCAATTCAAAATGGCAGAAATGGATGCTGAAATAGATATGGTTGAAGTTTATATTGATCATTGTGTACAGCTCCACAATCAAAAAAAACTAACCGCTAATGTTGGTGCTAAAGCTAAATTGTTGGGGTCAGAAATCGAGTGGAAAATGGTGGACTTAGGTGTTCAATTGCATGGAGGGGCAGGTTATATGGCAGAGTACGAAATCTGTCAACTTTTTACAGCTGCTCGGGTCAATCGCATCTTGGCAGGGAGTTCTGAAGTGATGAAGTTGATTATAGGAAGAGATGTTTTTTCGGACAAATATCGAAGCATTTTAGATTAGGGTATTTATCCAAATCATAACTCGTATCGTATGAAAAAAGTAAAGCAAGTTTGGAGTATTTTCATTAAAACATTAGGGTATATTGTTTTAGCTATTGTTGTATTCGTTTTATGTTTTTGGTTTATCTGGCGACCTATCAAAATTGCTTCTTACGAGCCATTAAAACCAGAACACTTAGAGCAGAAGAAAGCGTACCTCGAAAAAATCAAAACCAATTCATCCACAGACCTTCCCAATATCATAATAGTAAATTTCGATGATATGGGCTATGGGGATTTGAGTTGTTATGGCAACCAATTGATTAAAACTCCAGTAATGGATAGCCTTGCGGCAAATGGTATTCGCATGACTGATTTTTATTCCAGTTCACCTGTATGTTCACCTTCGAGAGTTGGTTTATTGACGGGACGTTATCCAAAACGAGCTTATGCTAGTGACCATGTATATTTTCCTTCCGACCATCCTATTGCAGATTTGAGAAAGTTACAGAACTTTAAGAATGAAGTACCACGAGATGAAATCCTGATTTCGGAAGTGCTAAAAGCCAATGGTTACGCAACTGCATTGATTGGCAAATGGCATTTGGGAGATATAGATGGACACTTACCAAATGATTTTGGGTTCGATTATTTTTATGGGGCTCGATATAGTAATGACATGTTGCCATTTCATATTTATAGAAATAATGAAATTGTAGAACAGGACGAAAAAGAGCTAGTAGATGCTTCCTTCCCTTTTGCTTACACGGATAGCGAACAAGCCATCAAGGGCAAACCTACCGACCAAAGCAAACTGACTGAAAACTTCACTCAAGAAGCCATTGATTTTATCACAAAAAATAAAAACAATCCCTTCTTTTTATACCTACCTCATTCTATGCCTCATGTCCCTCATTTTAGTTCAGAACGACAGAAAGGAAAATCAGAAGGAGGTTTATACGGAGATGTTATTGAAGATTTGGATTGGAGTATGGGGCAACTCATGGCAGCATTGGAAGAATTACAACTAACAAATAATACGCTAATACTTATCACTTCTGACAATGGCGGAGATGTAAACGGAAGTGTCGGTAATTTGCGAGGACGCAAGCAATTGACCTTTGAAGGGGGTCAAAGAGTACCAATGATTATTTATGGAAAAGCTTTTGTCAAAGCGCCAAAAGTTACGGATGCTCTGGCGACACAATTAGATATTTTTCCAACCATCTTAGATTTATTAGACGTTGAAGCACCATCTGACCGAATGATGGATGGTAAAAGTATGCTGTCTGTTATTACTGAAAATGGAAATAGTCCACATCAGCATATTTTCTATAATTCAGCTTTGACAGGAGATATTGTAGGTGTAAGAGATACACTTTTTAAATATCATGAAGGTGGGAATGGTATCCATGTAAATATGATAGGTGATTTTGGTCCGGCGAAAAAGCTAAAACCTCAACTCACTAATCTAAAACTGGACAATGAATCACACAATTTAATTAAAAAACATCCTCTCCGAGCAGAGCAGCTCAAAAAAGCTATGCTTGCTAAGCAGCAATCTTTAGAAGAGAATAGACGTGGGTGGAAATAATAATATTTATGAGTGTCAAAAAAGAAATGTTTGATAAGGAAGTAGGAGCTTATTTTTTTCTGTAGATTAAACAATAAAATAACTAAAATATTAAGGCTTATGTTAAAACGAAACTTATTCTTTGGGGTTCTAACTTTAATAATTATTACAACTACCAATTTGTATAGCCAAGACAAAGATGAAAGAAAGTATTTGATAAGAAAAGGCCAATTTCTACACACAACTGAAATTAATGGGAATTTAAACTTAAAACCATATAAAAAATCACATATAGAAAATTACAATGGTATCAAGACTGAAATTATTGAAATCGGTGATTATGTATTTAGAGAGGATAATTACGGGAAGGATACACTAAATTATAAGGTAACAACATATAGTATTTCTCAAGGAGACACATTAGTTGAAGATAGAATTTTAGAACTGAAAAAAAAATTATCTTATGATATAAAAGCACAATTAGAATTTAATAAAGACAGAATATTAATATATCAACTAGAAGATAATCGACAAAACAAACAAAGACCAAAAACAAAAGAATATGTACACCCTACGGATAAAAATTTATATTATAAACTTAGTGATGAGGAATCATTTAAATATGAAAGTTTAGGCGTTAGCTTTAAGATAATAGGTACACCAGCGAAAATTAGATTTAATTCAAAAGTAGACAGTATATCAACAGCAGAATTTCAATTCAATAATATTGGTCTATTTTTAGGGTTTAACTCAACAAATCATAAATATAAAAATGGGAAGTTGAAAAAAAGAGGAATAGCAATTGGACCATATATAAGCTTTTCTTCTATAAAATTAAATAATAGTAATACTTTAAAAGAATTAGAAATTGAAAAAAATAGATTAGGAATTATACTAGGAGCAGTGGTATTTAAAGAAATAAATAATTTCAATATAGGAATTGGATTAGGAGTTGAAAGATTAAATAGGAAAGATAGCTATGAGTGGATTTATAACAAAAAAGCATTTATGGGTCTTTTTGTAGGATATACAATAAACTAAACAAACTAAAAACTAAAACAAGACAATCAATCATGAAAAAGACAAAATTTGTCTATGGAATCATAATTTTAATTATGCTCTTCAATATAAATATTTCTAAGGGGCAATACCTCAATGATAACGCATTATGGTTTAGTTCTTCGTTCTCATTTGGAGGCCAAACTGGGCCTTTTCATTATACCACAATCTGTGGAGATACTTTGATAGACAATCAAAATTATAAAAAAGTTTCCCTTTTTTCAGACTCCACAACGCCTGACTCAATACCGATAATAGTTATATGCAGTTAGAGAAGAGGGAAAAAAGATATGGTTACATAGAGAGGGCTATGAGAATGATGAAGAATTATTATATGATTTTGATTTAGGAATAGGAGATGAATTTACAGTTGTTCGTAGTCATCCTGTGTTTGGAATTGCTGATACAATTGTAATGACCGTAGAAACTGTAACGACAGAAGTCATTCAAGGGATTGAAAGAAAGAAAATTAAATTTGAATCAATGTTGAGTTTTCCTACCGATACTTGGTATGAAGGTATAGGGTCAATAATAGGTTTTTTAGATAGAGGATATTTTACTCAATTAACGGATGTAGGGTATGAGTTATGTTGTTATCAATTGAATGATGAAGTTTTATACATACCTTTTTCAGGTTGTGAATGTAATGATGGGAATTTTGAAAATCTATTCAGCTGCGATATAGTTTCCTCAATTGAAGAAAATGTTAGTATTGACATTGGGTTAAAAATATTTCCTAATCCTTCGAATGGAGAAGTCCAATTTCATATTGGTTCGAGTACTAATTTTCAAATAGAAATATATAGTATTAACGGAATATTATTAGAATCGAGAATAGTGAATCAGGATACTAAAGTAGAATTATTCAATTTATCAAATGGGATTTATTTTATAAAAGCTACTGATTTAGAAAGCAATCAATCTAATATGAAAAAAATGATTATTAATAACTGACTTGGACTGCATAGACATACCCTGGTCCAAATTGCATTGGAAGTCTTAATATGACCACTTCTAATTCGTGCGTTGGAGCTCGATTTCCGCTTCCGGAAGTAAATCCATTGGTACCGCATAATCCATAAATAGTTCTTCGAGGATACGTTTTACCCGAATTTCAAATCGGGAAGTCGAGCAGGAGTACTTGGTGAGAATTCTATACTTGAATGAAAGGCCATATCCTCCGTAAAAGGGGGGGCTGTTGCACCATAAACAGCAATAGAACTAGCTAAAGCCACCCGTTTAACCTCGGAGGCTCGTGCACTTTCAAGAAAGTTTAGTGCAATAGGATAAATTAAATTAATTTCCTTTCTAGTAGATGCTGTCTGATGAGTTTGAGCAAGCAATATGGCATTTTCAAAATCATGCTTTGTAAAAAGATGCGCTACTGCATCTGCATCAACCAATTTGAATAAATAGATACCGCATGAAAATCTAGAAATACATCATTTAAGCACTTATAATTACTTTTAAGCGCTTAAAAGCGGATAAATCTGAATTCTCTTTTACAAAAAACTAAGATTGGTTCACATATCCCTTTTGATGATAAGCTTTTTCAATAGCTGAAATCCGTAATAATCCAACCTGATAATCTTGGATTAATTCATAAGGATGCAGATCGAGTATTTCACAAAATGCAATGAGAATTTTATGTGGCGTATTTTCGGGACTTTTATAAGCTTTGGTGACTGGATGTGGAGGTAAATCCATCTTCAAGTGCAAATACTTAGCTTCGTGATAGCCAAATCTATCAACAATGAGTTGATGAAAGTCAGATAATATTTCTTGTTCCATGTCTTTAACCGATTTGTGTTGTTTCTTGAATTTTCTTATCTTAAAAATCCCTGCCGCACTAGATTGTTTAGATTGGCAGGGCGCTCCCTCTCTCTTATGACCAAACAAAGCTTAATCATTGATTCCTGCATACCCCCTTATGCAAAGAGAAAAGGTAGCAAGTAAATGTTATCTTATAGATCTAAATTAAAACACCCGCTTGCCTTGCGTGATGTCTCCGAATACACTTTACCGAACACATCACAGCAAGCGGGTCTAAATCGTTCAACTTAGACAAAGTGTATCTTTAGATTAAAATCGTTTGATCTTACTCTATTTCATTTTTAAATCTGATTTATTTAAGGGTAAATAATACTTGTCGTAGAAGTATCTGGAATGATAGCTCTCGAAAAAGCTAAGAACTATTTTTTGCATACTTTGGGTTATTTAAAGATTCAAAATATTTATCCTTGAAAATTTTACTGAGTACTTTTCCTATTAGGTTTAAAGTTTTTGAAAAAGTTGTTTTTATAATGTTATCTCATTTTTGTATCTTGCTATTGAATGAAAAACTACCGCCCCGTAGAGCGGTAGTCGCCTTTTAAGTTGACTGCCCTAACTCCCATATTACGAGTAGCTATATCTTAGGATATAATGCATTACTCGCCTCTCTCGATAGGTGGTACTATCAAGGACAGTCTAACAAAAAAAGCTGTTTTAGATAATGCGCTTACTCTGAGTTCGAGCAAATAGAATTCTAGTTGAAAATGAATTCAACGCATGAGAACGAACGGAGATTTGTTGATCGGTAAAGTGTAGGTGCAAGATAGGAAAATTACCCGAAAACTGCAACGCTTGTGTATGTCTTCGGGTAGTGAAAAGTTAGTTAGAGAGGCGAGTAACGATTATTACATACTTACATCTTCTGTAATAATAATTATGCCTCCTTTAACTTTTTTTTGCTGTTTTTTAGTAATTACTTGTACCTTCTTACAGCTTAAAATCTTGTTTAACATAATAGAAAATTTAAGATTAAATAATAGCTATTAAGGTAGAAGTAATTTTATCAATAGGTAGGTGGATATATAGCATTACTTCAGTCTACGTATTATCATTGTTATTTACTGTGTTGTTTTTCTCGTTATTAATTATCAGAATCTTATAAGTCATGTCATATGGAAAAACTCAAAGCTTACTTTTTAAATATAGATACACAGTTGTTTAACCACGTTTCAGGAAAACCGAAGGAGTTTATAGATTTATTTAGAGGACAACATTTCTTGACAGAGAAAGCCTTTGCACAAGCATTTTGTAGAGAAAAATACAATGAAAAATATTATAGCGATATAAGGTCAAGGACTTTGAAAATTCTTCAAGCTCTAGCAATTGTTAGTGATGCAAAACGTGATTTTTTAGTCAATAAAAATTTTTATAAATGTCAAAAAAAATTCTTTTTAGGACAAAAAATGTTGATGAGAGGTCAACGAGAAGAAGGAATACGTTTAATTAAGCAAGCATATCAGTTAGCAGTTGATTTTGATTTTATGCATATGGCTTGTGAACTAGCAAGTATATTACAGCACGATCATGTTTATTATAATTGTGATAAAAGACTTTCTAAATATTACGCTGAACGAGTAAAATATTTTCTGAATAATTATACAGCTGAAAAAGAATTGGCGGTGTTTTGTACCATTGGCTTACCAAATTGCTTACTTGGCGTTGACCGAAGATAATGATTGAATCCTTCTATAATCTCAAGCGAGATATATTTGATGGGGATATCATCTTTACGTTTAGTTTTTAGAAAAGCCTTGAAATGGTTTCTAGTTCCTTTATATTTTAAGAGCGTTGAATCAGAATACTTGTCGGGAATGGCTTTCATTTTCTCAAATTGTTCATCGAAGAAAGGAAAGAATAGTTTGACTTCCTTATCTCCTCCATATCTATAGAGGTCACGAAGAATCTTAGCGCTTATTTCTTTATCAAAGAATTCAAGATTCCGTTTCGATTCTAAAATATCGCCTTTGATTTTTATTAGATAACCTTCTAAATGTTTATTCTTCAGTGGAGTAGCAGTACTCTCAGGCCATTTGTTTTTGGCTACATTCTCTCCGATATAGAATGCTGCCTTTTTTCTATCATAAACAATTCGGCAATAAATCGGATGCGTATTATCATCTTTGATGACAGACTCTTTGAGGTAAAACTTGATAGAACAGCCTTTAGATATCATAGATATCAAATGTTTCACTAATGAGGAATGTGCTTCTGAGTGAAGCAATAGTGAAACAAATATAGAAAAAAGGTGAAACAAAGTAAACCTTTCTGAAAAACCAAAAAGCCGTAAGCAACTGATATAAAGTTACTTACGGCTAATTGATTTTTTATTTGCGCTTCCTCAAGGACTTGAACCTTGGACCCTCTGATTAACAGTCAGATGCTCTAACCAGCTGAGCTAAGGAAGCATATTAAAAAGCCTTTACTATCAAAGGCGGTCGCAAAGATATATTATTTAAAAAAAAAGTGCAATCTTTGCGCATATTTTTTTTTCAAAATTTAAATCAATTTAAAATGAGTCTAGTTTCTGTAGGAACGGTTGCCTTTGATAGTATTGAAACTCCTTTCGGAAAAGCAGATAGAGTTGTAGGAGGCGCTGCAACATATATTAGTTTAGCTGCTTCATACTTCACTAAAGATCAAGGAATTGTATCTGTCGTTGGGGATGATTTCCCTGAAGAAGAGTTAAAGTACATGAAAAAACGAGGCATCAACCTTGACGGTCTGGAGATAAAAGAAGGTGAAAAATCATTCTTTTGGGCTGGGAAGTATCACGATAATATGAATCAACGAGATACGCTTGTGACGGATCTTAATGTACTTGCTGACTTCAAACCTGCCGTTCCGGCTCATCTTCGAGATGCAAAATACTTAATGCTGGGTAATTTGACTCCTGAAATTCAATTCAAAGTGATCAAACAAATGAAGAAACGTCCGAAATTGATCGCTATGGATACGATGAATTTTTGGATGGATATAGCTATGAAGGCTTTGAAAAAGACAATCAAGCAGGTAGATGTATTAATGATTAATGATGAGGAAGCTCGTCAGTTATCCGGTGAATACTCTTTGGTAAAAGCGGCTCAGGTAATTCACAAGATGGGGCCTAAGTTTCTTGTCATCAAAAAAGGAGAACATGGTGCTTTATTATTTGCTGAGAATAAAATGTTCTATGCGCCTGCAATGCCTTTAGCCAATGTATATGATCCAACTGGAGCTGGAGATACCTTTGCTGGTGGTTTTATGGGCTTTATGGCTAAATCAGGAAAAGTCAATTTTGAAAATATGAAGCGCGCTATGATTTATGGATCGGCAATGGCTTCTTTCTGTGTAGAGGAATTTAGTATTGGTAGACTGAAAAGCTTGAAAGCCTCTGAATTGAATAAGCGAGTAAAACAATTCGAGCGATTGGTTGCTTTTTCTTTATAAAGCAATAGTCTGTGTCTCTTGAGTATTAATCTTACCCTAAGTCTCTTTTCAGAAATTTAGGGTAAGGTTAGTTTAAAGGGCATGGAGTAAATAAGAAACTCATTTATTCCGTATCTCTAAGATTTATCATAAGCGTATTTCATCCATATTCTTATCATAAAATTGATATTGCGTCAATTGAAATTCTTGATTAGTATCGACCTTAATCCACTTAAAGTATTTGCGATACCACTTCATCTGTATACTTGGCAATCCTCTTTTTAGATAAGCATGAATAAAAGGGTGTGTCTTTAATTGAATTTTAGAGTTTGGACGTGATTGTAAAATAAAGTCTAAATCTCTTTGAATATCATCAACAAGCAGGATTGAAGGATTAATTTTACCACTCCCACTACAAGCTGGACAAACTTCAGCAGTATTAATTTTGACTTCTGGGCGAACACGCTGTCGGGTGATTTGCATCAGCCCAAATTTACTCAAGGGCAAAATGGTATGTTGTGCCCGATCCTTCTTCATAAAATCGCGCATGTTTTTGATCAATATTTTCTTATGATCTGGCACCCTCATGTCAATAAAATCAATGATAATAATACCACCAATATCTCGTAACCTCAATTGCCTCGCAATTTCTTCTGCTGATTCCATATTGACAGCAAGTACTGCCTCTGCTTGATCTCCATTTGTTACTTTATGGCCACTATTAACATCAATCACATGCATTGCCTCCGTGTGCTCAATCACAAGATAAGCACCACTCTGCATCGTTGCAGTCTTTCCGAAAGAGGATTTGATTTGTCGACTCACACCATAAGCTTCAAAAATAGGCTTAGCAGAACGATGGTGTTTGACAATTTTCACCTGTTCTGGCGAGATGGAAGCCATGAAGTTTTTGACATTATGAAAGAGTTCTTTATCATTGACAATGATTCGATTAAACGAATCATTTAAAATGTCCCGAAGTATACTTGATGCTTTATCCAATTCACTCAATAGTTTCATTGGAGGCTGGGACTTAATCAATTGGTTATGTACTTGCTCCCATTTTGCCATCATAAACCCTAACTCTTCGTGCAGGTCCGCCACTTTCTTTCCTTCTGCTGCCGTCCTTACTATTAGACCAAAGTTTTTGGGACGTATACTTTCAACGAGTACTTTTAATCTTTTCCGTTCCTCTCCATTTGCGATTTTTTTAGAAACGGCCACTACATTCGAAAATGGTGTCAAGACTAAGAATCTTCCCGGAATAGTAATTTCGCAACTTAATCTTGGTCCCTTAGTAGAAATAGGTTCTTTGAGCACCTGTACCAAAATCGGCTGTTTCTTATTCATCACCTGATCAATCTTCCCTGTCTTTATGATCTCAGGTTGAATTTCAAAGTTTTCCAGATATTGAGTAGCCGTTTTACCGTCAATAGTATCTTGAGTAAATTTGAGTAATGACCGAAGTTTCGGTCCCAAATCTGTATAATGAAGAAAGGCATCTTTCTTATGACCAATGTCCACAAATGCCGCGTTCAACCCAGGCATGAGTTTCCGAATTCTACCTAAAAATATATCTCCAACGGTGAAATTGGTATTGGTCTTTTGGTAGTGAATCTCGACAAGCTTGGAACTTTCGAGTAAGGCGATTTCGACTTCTGTAGGAGTCGAATTTATAATAAGCTCTTTTTCCACGATCTCTTTTCCTTTTAATTGAAAAAAGGAAGTTGATTAAGGCATTGTGCTGAGACAGGTTGTAAGCTGTAAATTCTTAAATATAACACTTACAAAGTGGTCACCATAAAGGTTTTAACCAACCTCAATAAAAAAATTATAGATTTTACAACAAATCAGTTAAATTCTATTATTCCTACTGGATAAAAGGAAAAAAGTTTTAAACCTATTCTCTTAAAAACAAGATATGATTATCTGATTACGGATATTTCAAAATTTTAAAAAGCTTCATTTGGTTCAAGAAGAATGTTTACTCTAACCTATTTGAAGTCTCTCAATATTTTTCCATCTTTAATATTAAATAAAAAATCATACATCTATACCCTTTTACAGGCGAAGATATATCAAGCTTTGCATCGGAATCAGGTTGGTCAATAAAAGGCTTAGAAAGAGAACCCTGTACTTTTATCTTACCTATTTTCACTTACTTAAAAGCCTGACGGAATGTATTAAAACATATCGTCAGGCGAATTCCACATAAGAAACCAGAATTTTTCCAATAATAGTTGCTATTAATAGTTGTCTATCCTCATAGGAATAGGACACTATTATCTATTCTTCTTCTTATGACGGTTTTTACGAAGTCTCTTTTTACGTTTATGAGTTGCAATTTTGTGTCGCTTACGCTTTTTTCCACAAGGCATAATTAATAGTCTTTAAAATTTTAATAAATTTAGATTTCTTTCGATTAATCTTGTTAAAACCTCAATCTGATTAATCAATCAATACATTTTGCAGCATATTGAGCTGCTTTTTCTTTATTTCCTTTTCGATCATAAGCCTGAACCAGCAAGCAATTTGCTTTTTTATTATCGGGTTCAAGTTCAATCGCTGTATTTAATCGTTCTATAGCCTTATCAATTTGATTGGTTTGAATGGCCAATCTGGCTAGAGTTGTAAGTACCAAAACGTTTTCTGGTGCTTGTTCATTATAATCCCTTAACATCAAAATCCCTTTCATAGGATTGCCTTTAGGATTTTCGACAAAAGAAAGTGCAAGGTTCACTTTATGTGCATAATTTGAAGGATTAATAGAGATTGCATTTTCGAATGCTTTATTAGCATTATTAAAACAAAAATCTCTGATTTTTTCCTCCGTTGCATTTCTTCCTCCTATCATATAAGTAGTCCCAGTTATGGACCAAGACGTCTCATCATTTAATATATTCGCAATCTGCTCTGCATAAAAACCTGAAACATCAGCTCTACCTACTTCGTACCAAACCCCTGCTAACCTTTTGAGTGATGCTACTTTTGTAGAATCAGAATCGCTTGCTCTAATATCTTTCTCAATACTTAAAACTATTGCTGATGTATCTGGCGGTAAGTTTGATTTGGCAACAGAAAGTATTGATTCAATAGACGTACTCGTTGCAGTCAACTCACGCGTTTTTTCTGCTGCCTCCTGATTTTCAGGTTTTATATCTCCACCAAAATATAATCCAGCAAACAAAAGGCAAGAAATCGCTATAACAATGATTTGTAGTTTAGACATTTTATAATTTTAAAAAATCTAGCCTGCTTTTTCTTCATCTGGAAGAGCCGTTACATTATCTTTTACCTGTTCTACAAAAACCTTTGCAGGTTTGAACGATGGAATGTAATGCTCTGGAATCTCAATAGCAACATTCTTTTTTATATGGCGACCTACTTTCTTCGCTCTTTTTTTTATTACAAAACTTCCAAAACCTCTGACGTAAACGTTTTCACCATCAGATAGTGTATTTTTCACCTCTTTGAAAAACGTTTCTAGAGTAACTAATACATCTACCTTTGGTACTCCGGTCTTTTCTGAAATTGCTGTAACTAAGTCAGCTTTTCTCATTATTATTGTTTGGTTTTTAATAAGTTATGAATTACGACATGGGCATAGTAAAGCGGGGCAAATTTCGGAATTTTATTCATTAATTGAAAATTTAACACTACTTTATTTTTAGTTTTTTCAATTTTAAACCTCTTAAAACTGGAGGACATCTATATTTTATTAACATTATTCAGCTTTTCTCATATTATTACTAATAATTCAGAGGGATTGTTTCGTATCATGATCCTCTATATAAAACACCAAATGAACACTTATTGCACAATTAGAAAAATAACTTTTCCTCTGTTTTATTCCAAGCGCTTTTAAATAAGGTAGCTTTAATTATCTTTGTGAAATTATCATATGATATTAATTACATGTAATTGAATGGAGCTATACATCTTGCCTGTGTAAGATTTGCTTTAAACACAATTACTCAACACACAATTTAATATGCTATTATCAATGACAGGGTATGGCAGAGCTTCATCTGTTCATAATGGGAAGACCATTACGATTGAAATCCGTTCCCTCAATAGCAAGTTTACTGATGTACGCTTTAAAATGCCGCAAACCTATAAGGACAAAGAGGCGGATATGCGTAGGATTATCATTAAAAAAGCGGAAAGAGGTAAAATTGATGTAAACTTAGACGTAAAATCCATAAATGGTGATAGCGAATATGCTTTGAATCAAGCTTTGTTTTCAAAGTATTATAATGAGTTGATGGAATTGTCAAAATCACTCAATATGCCACAATCGGATATTATGCAGGCTATATTGAGAATACCTAATGTGATTTCTGCTGGCGATAACGATGTTGATGAGGAAGAGTGGGCAGTCATAACAAATACACTTAAAGAGGCTTTGGATAACTTTTATAAGTTTAGGCTGGCTGAGGGGCAAGCTATGGAAGAAGATTGCAAATCCAGAACAAAAATAATTGTTGATCTTTTAAATGAAGTTGAGCCCTTCGAATTAGAAAGAGCTGAACGACTTCGTTCTAAGATTGATAAGCATATGAAAGAATATGTAGGAAAAGATAATATTGATGCAAATCGTTTTGAACAAGAGATTTTATATTATCTCGAAAAAATTGATATTACGGAGGAAAAAGTTCGATTGTCTCAACATTGCAAATATTTTGATGAAGAAATAAGTAAAGGAGAAACGCTAAAAGGCAGAAAGTTGAGCTTTATCAGCCAAGAAATGGGTCGTGAAATTAATACCCTCGGATCAAAAGCAAACTCTTCGGATATCCAAAGAATTGTTGTTCAAATGAAAGACGAATTAGAAAAAATAAAAGAACAAGTCGCAAATACCGTATAAAGAATTTCTCAATCTACAGAAAATACTCGCATTTGAATAATTACTTACAAGAGAGAAAATGAGTAAACTTTTAATCTTTACAGCTCCTTCTGGAGCAGGAAAAACGACTATAACTCGTCACCTCCTTAAAAAATTTGATTTCCTGGCTTTTTCAGTTTCCGCTACGACTAGAGCTCCAAGAGTACATGAAAAAGATGGCGAACATTATTATTTTTTAGACGAAAAAGCTTTTAAAAAAAAGATTAAAAAAGAAGCATTTGTTGAATGGGAGGAAGTTTATGATGGCCAATATTATGGTACGCTAAAAAAAGAAGTAAAACGACTTTGGAAAGCAGGGAAGCATATTCTTTTTGATATTGATGTACAGGGCGCAAAAAAGATTAAAAAAGTCTATGGTGATGAGGCTTTAGCTGTCTTTATTAAACCGCCTTCTAAAGAGGTTTTAATCGAAAGATTAAAAAAACGGCAAACAGAAGATGAAAAAAGTCTGAAAAAAAGGATAAAAAAAGCAACTAAGGAGTTAAAGTATGTGAACAAATTTGATAAAATATTAGTTAATGATGTATTAGAGGTAGCGCTAAAAGAAGCAGAAGAACTTGTATTAGCGTTTCTAAATAGAGAAGAAAAGGAATAGCAGAATTTCGATCGCACCAATATTATAAAGAGATGGAAAAACTCACCACAAATGGAATTAAGATTAGTGTAGAAACTTTCTACCAAGAAAATTACTCCCGTCCATTAGAGAATAAATACATCTTTGCCTATCGGGTAAATATTGAAAACAAAAGCAGCAAGACCGTTCGATTATTACGCCGACATTGGTTCATTAAGGATTCTAGTGGAGCTATTCGAGAAGTAGAAGGAGAGGGCGTAATTGGAAAACAACCTTTATTAAACCCAGGTGAATCCCATCAATATGTTTCCTGGTCTCCACTAATGTCTGATATTGGAAAAATGTATGGGACTTTCTTAATGCTGAATAAAGACAATGGAAATCAATTTCGGGTAGCTATACCAGAATTCAAACTCATCGCTCCTTTTAAACTCAACTAATACCATAAGCAAGACCGAAGATCGATCAAAGAATGCGAAGCATTGATCACCAAATCGAAGGTCCATCACCAAACACCTCTCTACTCATACCGAAGCGATTCAATAGGATCTAATCTCGATGCTTTCAAAGCAGGATATAGCCCTGAAATCAATCCAACAATCATACAAACCGTTATACCTAAAGTAATCCAAGCCCATGGAATAAAGAAACTTCCACCCATTCCCCAGGCAACAAGTAAACCAATGCCAATACCAAATAAGATCCCAATTAATCCTCCAATTTGACAAATAACCACAGCCTCTGTTAAAAATTGAATGAGGACATGATTTCGCGTAGCACCTATAGCTTTACGAATACCTATTTCTTTTGTTCGTTCAGTGACAGATACAAGCATGATATTCATTAATCCAATTGCTGCACCTAATAATGTGATTAATCCAATTGCAATAGCTGCCGCTCTAAACTTCACCGTATTTTCTTTTAAAATAGAAATGAAACTATCGCTCTTGAAAATATCAAAATCATTCTTTTGAGAAGCTTTAAGCTTACGAACTTTACGAAAAGTACCTATTGCAACTGCTTCGGAAGCTTCTAAATCTTCAGGTTTAAAAGCAGCAACAGAGATATTATAGTTTCTTCTACGCGTACCATAATATCGCTTCACATTTAGTAGTGGTGCAAAAATAATTCGATCCTCACTCGAATTAAGTGTCGATCCTTTAGATTTTAAGACCCCTATCACTTTATATTTTATATTACCTACAGCAATCGTTTTATTAATAGAGGACTCAGGTTTTTTATCAAATAGTGCATTAACCAAATCCATCCCAATAATTACTTTATGACTCCCCGATTCTACTTCTGCTGCTGAGAAATTTCGGCCGTAGTCAATTTCAAAACCTTTAACAGACATATAGTTTTCATCAATACCTCGAAATCTGACATTTGGGTTCGTCTTTTCATCTCCATACTTGGCAGTAGCGAGTGAAGTACCAAATACATTGACTGATACTAGAGCTGGAAAGTTATACTTGTCCTTAAACTCCATTGCTTGATTAAAAGAAACAATTGCGCCTCGTTTACCTCTTTTACCATTTCTATTCCCGCTTGCGCCTTCTCGACTCGGCATAATTTCAAATGAGTTAGCTCCCATTCTGATAAAATTATCCTGCAAAGAAAAAATAGCTGCATCAATTGCAGTAAGGATGCCTACTAAAGCCATAATCCCAAAAGCAATGATCAAGATCGTAAGGATTGCTCTTAAGAGATTAGATTTTACAGAGCGTAATGCGATTCTTATGTTTTCCGCTATATTCATTTTATTATAGTCAGGTCATACTGATTTATCAAATCTAATCAGTACAGTTTTCAAAAGTCTAAAAATACTTTTTAATATCAGAAAAAACGTGACTCTTCGATTAAATGGATTTCATCATAGACAGAATTAACTATCTGGGTGGAAGTTTTGACTTATTAGCTGAAAAAATTCTTCAGAGATGCCCGCATTTGATGCAATTAATTCTTTTCCATAGATATAATTCGTTCCCCCTCTGAAATCACTTACTTTACCTCCTGCTTCCTCTACTAAGAAGGCCCCACCTGCTACATCCCATGCATTAAGGCTGTATTCAAAAAAAGCATCAAATCGACCACAAGCTACATAAGCTAAATCTAGTGCTGCCGATCCAAATCTACGAATCCCCCTTGTTTTTTTCATCAAAGTTTCCAAAACGCCAAGATATGCTTGAATAGTACTGTAGTCATAGTACGGAAAACCAGTAGCAATTAGTGTATCCGCAAGCTTAGTAGAAGAACTTACAACAATAGCATTCCCATTCAAAAATGCACCTCCTCCTTTCCAGGCATAAAAACATTCTTTCTGATTGACTTCATAAACAATTCCAATGATCGTTTGACCATTATGCTGTAGCGCAACACTTACAGAAAAAAAGGGGAGTTGATGTAAAAAATTTGTCGTTCCATCTAAAGGATCAATGATCCATTGGTACTCACCTGCCTTACTTTTCACCGTCTCCTCCTCTGTTAAAAAAGTAGCTTCAGGAATCAAAACTCCTAGTTCTTTAACTAATTGCACCTCTGCTTCTTTGTCAACATAACTGACGAGACTATTTAAAGCTTTTGTTTCAATAGCACTGGCTTTTACCTTTCCTAATTCTTGACTTATAAAAGCTCCAACAGCTTTGATTACTTCACAACTATCTAAACATAAAGTCTTTAATTTTTCTGAATTCATATCTTGATTTTTTGCAAAGGTAAAATTTTCATACTTAATTGGAACTATCTACAAACAGATCAAGGTTGAAGTAAATGATAGCACATCGATAAGCGAAAATATTGATTTATATTCGTGAGAGCGTATCGGTACGATACACACAATTAAAGCTTTATGTTCTTTGACAAATCCCATGGACAAGCCGTAAATAAGATTAAAAGCGACTAAAAGAAGCCTTGATCTTGTTTATGACTTTATCTCAAACACGAGATTTGTCAAAGAACCAAACTTTATACAGCTTTCCAAGAAACTATTTTAAAATGAAAAACGAAAAAGAACTAAAAGCAAAAAGTAAATTCCTTTCTCTCGTACTTAGACATAGACCAGAAATAATCGGAATAATTCTTAATGAAAATGGCTGGGTAAATACAGGTATTTTGCTGTCAAAGCTAAATGCCTTTGGTAAACCCATGAGTCTAATAGAATTAGAGGAAGTAGTAGAAAACAATAATAAAAAACGTTTTGCATTCAGTGATGACAAAACGATGATTAGAGCCAATCAAGGTCACTCAATCGAAGTCGACTTAGGGTATACGCCAAGTCAACCACCTGAATATCTATACCATGGAACTGCTAAAAAATTTCTAGATAATATTTTGGCAGAAGGCATTAAAAAGCGTAACAGACATCATGTCCATTTATCTGCTGAAGAAACGACTGCAAAATCTGTTGGAAGTCGGCATGGCAGCCCAGTCATTCTAAAAATTCCTTCTGCGCTCATGGCACAAGCCGGAATAAAATTTTACGTAACCAAAAATAAGGTCTGGCTGACTGAATACGTAAATCCAAAATATATTCATGTAAAATAACAAAAGTGGAAACCAGTCCACCTGATATCCACTTTTCGCGAAAGCGAAGCCAAAACTCTAAAAATGAGCGAAGCAAATTTTTAATCATCACTTTCTACAAAGTAGAACTATCATTTTCTACAAAGTAGAACCATCACTTTCTGTTCCAACAAAACAGAACAATCACTTCTCCTATTTTCCTATCGTCCAACACCAAAAAAAGACTTTATCCCATTTCCGCAACGACCTCAGTCACCTCTGGCACCATCCGCTTCAACATCCCTTCTATTCCTGCTTTCAGCGTCACAGTCGAAGACGGGCAACCACTACAACTCCCCTGAAGTATAACGACTACTTTTCCTTGATCGAAGTTTTTAAACTCAATATTTCCGCCATCCATTTCTACCGCAGGTTTAACATAAGTCTCGATGAGATCTTTGATTTTTTTGACTATTTCTGTCTCTTCACCTGTATATTGATAACTTGTGCCTCTTTCGGCTTCTAATTGCTCCATTGCTTCAGCAAAGCCATCATTCAATATCTCTTTCCCATCCTCGATATAATTTTTAATAAAGTCTTTCAATGGAAGCATAATGTCTTCCCAAGCATAATTGAACTCTTTCGTAATCGTTACAAAATTATTACAGATATAGACACCTTTTACATAAGGCAATTCAAATAATGCCGTCCCAATCGGAGACCATTCTTTCGCAAGAGCCTCTTCTCGAAAATCTGCTGTTCCTTTATAAAGCATCCGATTAGAAACAAACTTTAAAGATTCAGGATTTGGAGTTTGCTCCGTATATAACATCACCGGACTTTTAGTAGTCGTATTTTCCATATTCGTTATTTCTTCTTAAATACTGCTTAAACGCTTATTTAGATTTATTCTACACAAAGATAACACATTTATTATTCTTATGTTCAAAACACAAAAGGAATTCATCGTAATCCTAAAAGACAATCATTTAATCATAATTAGGAGTCACAAACCCACGAGTCCGGTACTCCCCCTCAACCATATAATTCATAATGCACCTGCGATTTATCATAACCCAATTTTAATATTAAATTCGCTACTACTTCATCAATCATATTGCTCCAACCACAGATATAAAAGTCCAGGTCAGGTCTCACTTCTTTGTAGTCTTCCATATAGATAGAATGCACATAACCTTTGACACCTGGCCAGTCTTGTTCTCTAGAAAGTGCTATTGAGTAGTTAAATTCAGGAATAGCTTTTACTAGTTCCTCAAACTCAGTTTTATACAAAATTCCTTCCTCATATCGAGTCCCAAAGATCAGATGAATATTTTTATATGGTTTCTTATTTTTATATAAATCCCAAATCATACTCCGAAAAGGAGCGACACCTGTTCCGGTACATATCATTACAAGATCATTATCAACTTTTTCCGGTAAAACGAATCCTCCATCAGGTCCTTTGAATCGGATTTTTGTCCCTAGCTCTACTTCATCAAACAGATAAGTACTTCCTGCTCCGCCTTCTAATTTAACAACACAAAATTCTAGTATATTACCATCACCTGGGGCAGAAGCAATGGAATAACTACGCCAGCGTTTTAGTCGTTTTTCATGAATGGGCAAATCCATCGTCACAAACTGTCCAGCTTTAAATTCAATTTGATCAACTTCGGCCACTTCTACCCAAAAACGTTTCGTTCCTGAAGATTCATTTTCAATTTTTATAATATTACTATCGTACCACTTCCAAGCCATATGCTTATTTTTTATTATGAAATTGTTCAAAAATGGCTACTATTAACTTATCATTTCCTCATACCTCAAAAACGTCTCAAAGCCTTTTTTGTTAAAATATGTTTTTATTTTTTCTGGTGCTTGCTCGGAAGCTACAAGAACAAAATCTCCACCCCAAGCTCCCAAAGATTTTACGACCCCATCAAAATCAGGAAAATACAAATCTTGTACCTTTTCCATATCAATTGTTTGGCTTACAAGTTCTTCATGTTCAAGCATCAGTTTTTGAAAAACATGGAAAGATTTTGCATTTAAGAAAGCTTCTGTTAAGCTTGATATTTTATGAAGACTAGTAGCATTATTTTTTGCTTTCGCTCTATATTGCTTAATTCCTTCTCTACTATCTTGTTTTTTGCTGAGATAAACAAAATACAAATGTTCTTTAAATGCTGGATAAAAATCTATTTTTTCAAAAGTAGGCATGTCATCTTTTATTTGATATAAGATCGGATGCATAGCGCCCGCACAAGCGATATCGTATCCGGAGCCGCCTAAAGTCAAAGAAGATAATTGAAATGGATCGACTTCACTCCACTGTGCCAAATTATATATAAGGGTAGAACTCGTCCCTAATCCCCATAATCGCGGAAAGCTTAACCTGGTTTCAACCATCAGGGAGGCATCAGTGTTTAAAAAAGAAGGATTTAATTTTTTCGCTTGCCGCAAAATATTTTGCAAAATGGTACTTGTCTTTTGATCGCTTGTCTCAATAATTGATAAATCTGATTTCTGAAAAACACCATTAAACCAAATTGTTCCATCACTATCAAAACTATTCCAATAAACTAGACCCGACGAGTCATATGGAGATACTTCTAATGACTGGCCTAATTTACAAGGCAATCCAATAGCTTTTGCTCCATCTAATACAAAGTATTCCCCACTTAGGAGAAGTTTGCCATTCGCATAAAAGGAAAGATGCTTCAAATTGAATTTTTAATTCTTTAGCGCGTGTTTGTCCGGCGTTTTTTTACTACGAAGTTTGTCAAGAAAAGCTCGAACAGTATTAAAAGATACTGCGTGATCTTCAAAATATTCACAAGCTGTATTTTTTTCTTTATCTGTAGCTTCCATATGATTGAGAATATTGATCAAATGCATTTTCATATGCCCTTGTTGTATTCCCGTAGTTACAAGAGATCGTAATGCAGCAAAGTTTTGAGCCAAGCCAGTCGCAGCAATAATCATCATTAATTCTTCTGCGGACGGATTATCTAATAGCTCTAAAGATCTCTTAGCAATCGGATGTAATTTCGTAAGCCCACCAACTGTCCCTACAGCTAGGGGAATATCAATCCAAAATTTGAAAATACCATTGTCAATATTACAATGACTTAAAGAACGATAATGTCCATCACGTGCGGCATAAGTATGTCCGCCTGCTTCGATTGCACGAAAGTCATTTCCGGTAGCTAATACTACTGCATCAATACCATTAAAGATTCCTTTATTGTGGGTTGTTGCCCGATATTGGTCAATATGAGCAATTCGAACTGCTGTAAAAAACTTATTTGAAAAAGTTACTGCATCTATATCGTTTGAAAAATCACCAAGCGCTTCTATAGGACATTCTACCCAGGTTCTCACAAGGCATTCAGGAGTATAATTAGAAAGGATAGACATGATTATAGATACTTCTCTTTCTTCATCTGTGAAATTGTCCTGAATAGCAACAAAGTTTCTCAAACTTTCTGCAAAGGACTCTAATACAGAATTGATAAAATTAGCGCCCATTGAATCACAAGTCTCAAAATTAACTTTTATCTGGTAGTAGTTTTTTTCAATTCCAGTATAATTGATTAGTTGAATATCTTTAATTCCTCCTCCTCGCGCATCCATGTTTTTTGTAATCTCAGCAGCCTCTTGACACATCACCTCTTTTAGTTTTTCAAAACACTCTTCTAATTTATTAGCATCCCCTTTCCATACAAAATGAACCTGTCCCACTTTTTTAGTAGAAATCACTTTAGCCTTAAAGCCTCCTCTTGTCATCCAAAATTTAGCCGCACTAGATGCTGCTGCGACGACTGAACTCTCCTCTATCACCATCGGTATGGCATAGGTCTTTTCATTGATGATAAAATTGGGTGCAACTCCGAAGGGTAAATAAAAATTACTGATTGTATTTTCACTAAACCCATCCAGTACCTTTTGATCATCCTCATTCAATAACCAATAGCTCGTTAATTCTCGCATTACATTCTCAGGATCTTTGAAAAAGTTTTCAACAATCCATCTGAGTTTACCTCTCTTCGACAATTTTGAAAAACCAGAAATTGATTTCGACATCTCCTTAATCTATTTACTTTACCTTTAAATATGCATTGGCTAATGCTAGTCCTTCTATCTGCGCATTTACATAGTCTCTTAAATCTTCATAAGTTCCGGTGGCATGTTTTAGAAAACCAGAGGCTTGACCATATATACTTGGGACAGCTAATTTATTAATAAAATAATAGCCATCCAAAAAGTTCTTCACTCCTCCTGATATAATGACTTGTTTACACTGCATCTTATCTCCGAGTTCTTCCATCAGTTGATTAGTTAAACCAACCATCTCTTCCGCACTATGTCCAACTAATGCGAGTGCTTCATATACATTTTGTCTTAAAGGCGTACTTCTTAGGAGTTCAAGTTTTGAAAAATTAGTCCCGCCATTAGCTGCAAAATCAATAGCAGCCAAAGGAAGTTGAAACAACTGCTTAAGACTTTCATAGCCCATTCCTTGACCAACTTCTTTGACAATAATAGGAAAATCTACTTTTGCTAAAGTACTTTTAATAGTTTCTAAAGGTGGTCGTTTGAATCGATCACCTTCTGGTTGCAACCATTCTTGCAATGGATTCACATGAATGATAAGACCATCCGCACGAAGTTTTGATATCAATTGATCAATCAGGTAAGTCTCACCATCATCAATAAGTGCTTCTAATTGAGCAATTCCTAGGTTAGCAAACAAAGGTAAGTCTGGTCCTATTGAATCCCTTATATCGAAATCAGGTAGCATTTCATCACTTTTCAAGAGAGATCGACAGGATCCAAGTCCCATCCCCATTCCAAACTCTTTACAAGCCCTTGCTAAATTTTGATTTATAGTCCGAGCTATTTCTGTTCCTCCAGTCATACTGGAAACCCAAATAGGTACTTTTAAATCTTTTCCTAGAAAATTAATAATAGAAGCGGATTTGGATTCAGGATGAGGAGATAATAAAGGTTCATAGTAAAACCTTTTATCTAATTGTCTAGCTTCAATCTGCGATTGGAATGCTAATTCGATGTGATCTCGTTTCCGAGATTCTGCTGTTGGATCTTCTAATTTTTTCAATTATCTGATAATCAGTGATATAGAATCAATATTTCACAAAGTTATGTCTTTCATAGGACATTACCTATTAGAAACAGCAGTACATTTGAATGGTTCAATGAAAATATTTTTTTACAATAAATTTAGTACGGCTATTAATTTAAGTGTCGAGGTAAAAGCGACATTAGCTCAAGATAATCATATAATCACATAGGTACTAAACAAGATCAGTGATAAAAAATGTGCGAAATATCAACTGATTATCAATCAATTACAAAATTATCTTTTATAAATTTGTTGAAAATGCTTGTTTTTTGAAATACAATAAACTACCTTTGCAGTCGCAAATTTTAGAGCGTTAAATAATTATCTTTTAAATAATTAAAAAATAAAGTAGTGGATACACTAAGTTATAAAACAAAATCAGCTAAAAAAGAAGAGGTAGAACACAAGTGGTTTATCGTAGATGCTGAAAACCAAGTAGTTGGACGTTTAGCAGCAAGAATTGCTACTATTCTACGCGGTAAACATAAGCCGAGCTACACGCCTCATGTTGATACAGGTGATAATGTAATCATAATCAACGCAGAAAAAATCCGGTTTACTGGTAATAAGTGGGATCAAAAATATTACTTGAGATATTCTGGTTATCCAGGAGGTCAAAAGAAAACGATTGCCAAAGAGCTTCGAGATAAGAAACCTGAAGCTGTAATTGAAAAAGCTGTAAAAGGAATGCTTCCTAAAAATACGCTTGGAAGAGCTATGATGAAGAAGTTATATGTGTATACTGGTGAAGAGCATCCACATAAGGCACAAAAGCCAGCAAGCTTAGAATTTTAATTAATAAAAAAATAAATACTCCTTTCTAATATGGAAATGATCAATGCAATAGGGAGAAGGAAAGCATCAGTCGCTCGCGTTTATTTAATAAAAGGTGATGGTAAAATCACCGTAAATGGAAAAGACTACAAAAGCTACTTCCCTCAAACACATATTCAAGCAAATATTACTGATCCTTTTGCAACAGCAGGGGTTGATAATATCTACGACCTAAAGGTGAATGTCAAAGGTGGAGGATTTAAAGGTCAATCTGAAGCTGTCCGAATGGCAATTTCTCGGGCTTTAGTCAAAATCAATGAAGACTTCCGTTCTGCATTGAAAGCTAAGAAGTTTCTTCGTCGGGATGCTAGAGTGGTTGAACGTAAGAAATATGGTAAGCCAAAAGCAAGAAAGAGCTTCCAGTTCTCAAAACGTTAACCTTAGTACCTTTTTTAACAAGGTGTGCTGGTTAATCCTTCATACCTCATTATCAGAACTCATTAAATTAGAATATAAAAATGGCAAAACCTACCTATAAAGAATTGCTGGATGCAGGTGTTCACTTTGGTCACCTTAAGAAAAAATGGAATCCAAAGATGTCTCCTTATATTTTTATGGAGCGTCGGGGTATTCATATTATAGATCTTAATCGGACATTAGATTGCATGGATAAAGCTGGCGATGTCTTGAAACAGATAGCTAAATCTGGCCGTAAGATTCTTTTTGTGGCTACGAAAAAGCAAGCAAGACAAATCGTAAAAGATGCTGCACTTAGCGTCGGAATGCCTTTTGTAACAGAAAGATGGCTTGGAGGTATGATGACCAACTTTTCTACGATCCGTAAGTCTGTCAAAAAAATGAACACGATTGATCGTTTACTGGCTGATGGTAGTTTGACCAGTGTTACGAAAAAAGAGCGTTTGACATTGACTAGAGAGCGTAACAAGATGGAAAAAGTGATTGGAGGTATAGCGAATCTTAATCGCCTTCCTGCTGCTGTATTTATCGTAGATATCCACCATGAGCATATTGCTTTAGCAGAAGCTCAAAAATTGGGAATGAGAACGATTGCAATGGTAGATACCAATTCAGATCCTACGACTGTAGACTTTCCAATTCCTGCTAATGATGATGCTTCAAAGTCAATCTCAATGATTACAGCTTTCGCAGTAGAAGCAATCAAGTCTGGTTTGACTGAAAGGAAAGACAATAAAGCAGAAAAAGAAGCTGCTGCTAAATAAGAACTGATTGATTATCATTTTTTAGAATAACATTATTATAACCCAATTTTTTAAAAAATATATTTAACGTTATGGGCAAAATCTCAGCCGCTGATGTAAAAAACCTCCGAGACAAAACCGGAGCTGGTATGATGGATTGCAAAAAGGCATTGACCGAGGCAGAAGGTGATATGGAAAAAGCAATCGAAATCCTAAGAAAAAAAGGACAAAAAATGTTGGCTAAAAGAGCCGACCGTGATGCCAAAGAAGGCGTTGTAATTGCTGTTAATTCAGGTAATAGAAATAAAGGCGTTGTACTTCGTTTAAGCTGCGAAACAGATTTCGTTGCTAAAAATGATGATTTTGTAAACCTTGCTAAAACTATTGCTGATATCGCATTGACTAATCTTCCTGAAACAACAGAAGCTTTAATGGCTTTAGATTTTGGAGGTGGATTAACAATACAAGATAAGATTACAGAGCAAATTGGTGTGATTGGTGAGAAGTTAGAGGTCAATGGTTATCAAAAGATTGAAACTGCTGCTGGTCAAGGACAAGTGCTTCCTTATATTCATATGGGGTATCGCGCAGGTGTTATCGTTGGACTTAACCTTGAAGGCCCTCAATTTGTTGAGCCTGGTAAAAATGTAGCGATGCAAGTTGCTGCAATGCGTCCAATCGCTGTTGATAAAGAAGGAGTAGATCAATCTGTAGTTGACAAAGAAATTGAGATTGGAATGGAAGTTGCACGTCAAGAAGGGAAACCTGAGGCGATGCTTGAGAGAATTGCAACGGGTAAACTTAATAAGTTCTTTAAAGAACGTACATTGTTGAATCAGCCTTATGTTAAAGACAGTAAAAAATCTGTCGCTGACTATCTGAAAAGCTTAGACGGAAATTTAACTGTCACTGAATTCAAACATGTTGAACTAGGATAATTAAAAATCACTATATAAAAGCGAATTACTTGTTAATTCGCTTTTTTTTTGACTTGTTTTTTATGAAGGCTCCGACACTTAGTACACCGCAAAATAATTAAAATCGCTTTTGGTGGGCTCTTTTTCGATTTGAACTTCCTCAAATATTCCTAAAATAGCTAAGGCTATTCGCGTCACATTTGAGTCGTCAAATCAAAAAACAGCCTCAACCAAAACACAAAAAAATTTAATTTATGCTGTACTTGGATTTCAAATCAAAAACCTTAA
Organism: Saprospiraceae bacterium; assembly: GCA_965277415.1. Taxonomy (GTDB): domain Bacteria; phylum Bacteroidota; class Bacteroidia; order Chitinophagales; family Saprospiraceae; genus JAHDHW01. The sequence continues at coordinate 39,045 of CBDICS010000103.1, read as the reverse complement.
CACTAAAAATTCAAACAATTTTTTATGACAAATAAATATAAACGAGTACTATTAAAATTGAGCGGGGAGTCTTTAATGGGATCTCAAAAATTTGGTATTGAGCCTAGTATGTTAACACATTATGCCATTCAAATAAAAAGCCTTATTGATAGTGGTGTTGAAGTTGCAGTTGTAATAGGAGGAGGAAATATATTTAGAGGTCTTCAAGCTGCCGAATCAGGAATCGAACGTGTCCAAGGCGATTATATGGGTATGATGGCTACCGTAATCAATGGAATGGCTTTACAAAGCGCTTTGGAAACGGCTGGTGTTTATACTCGTTTGATTACAGCTATAGAGATGAAACAAATCGCGGAAACTTATATTCGTCGGAGAGCAATACGCCACCTCGAAAAAGGAAGAGTTGTTATTTTTTCTGCGGGTACAGGTAGTCCTTACTTTACGACAGACTCTGCTGCTGCTCTTCGTGCTAATGAAATTAATGCTGATGTCATATTAAAAGGTACACGTGTAGACGGAATTTATACAGCGGATCCAGAGAAAGATCCTTCAGCAAAGAAATTTGATAAGATAACTTTTTCTCAGGTTATTGGCCTTGGTCTCAACGTAATGGACATGACTGCTTTTACACTATGCCAAGAAAATAATCTTCCAATTATCGTTTTCGATATTAATAAGAAAGAAAATTTAGATCGCATCATCAAAGGTGAAGCTATCGGGACTCTTGTAGAAGGATAATATTTTTCGATGGATAGCCTTGATTAAGGCTCAAGAAATGATCGTCCATCAATAGCAAAAGTAGATTTCAAAAGACTCTTTTTAAATAATTGTTTAAAAAGAGTCTTTTTTATTTCTGATGAGGATTTCGATCTTTTATTACGAATTGAGGCCATCTAACTTTCTGTAATTCCAATCGTGACGAGACTTACTCTAACCTTAGGAACCTCCAAAACCTTCAAAGCGCAGGCTTCCAGCGTAGCTCCAGTCGTCAATACATCATCGACTATTAGAATATTTTTCCCTTTAAGTCTTTCTGAATACTTTAATTGAAAAGCAGTCTTTACATTTTCTAAACGTTCAAGCCTAGACTTTTTAGTTTGAGTTTTTGTAGAATGTGTCCTAATCAAAATATTTTTATAGTATTTTATTCCCATTGATTCTGAGAGCCCTCTTGCAAATGTTTCACTTTGGTTATAACCTCTTTGTCTTTCTCTTTTAGGATGTAATGGAACAGGTATAATTAAATCAATATCTCTGTATAAAGATGCTTGCTTTAAAACTTCTCCATACTTCAAACCAATGGTATAACCAACTTCCGGCTTATTATTATATTTTAGATTATGAATTAAACGCTGTACCCTTCCCTTTTTTACAAAATGATAAAAAGCAGCCCCTGTATATAGAGGGAATCGTCCCCAAAGTCGATCTGTAAATAAATTCTCCTTTTCAAGGTGAAATTGGGTTTGAGGTAAGTAATATTGGCAGCTCGTACAGATAAGTTGTTGCGCTATAGGAGCATTAGTTGCACAAGCTAAACACAGCTTAGGATAGAAAATAGACAGGAATCCCTCTTTTAGATTTTTAAGCACTTGCATACTCCTAAAGTAAGGGAATTATCAACAATGCATAAATATTTGTAAGAAAAAAGGTAGCACAAATAAAAACGTCTGTCCGGCTCACGCTGAACAGACGCATCAAAACAAAACGAAAAACCAACTTTAAACAAGTCTTATATATATACTTAAACCTAAATCTTTAGTAAATTGTTTCAGACGAAGTGTTAAGAATTTCCTAAAAAAGGTTTAAAGTAAAAATTTATTCCCTAGCTTTCAATCGTACATCTATATCTTTCAAGCTACCATTCCTATTAATTTTTAAATTAACATTATCTCCAACTTTTGCTCTACCTACCAGTTCTTGTAATTCAGGGGATGATTTGACAGATTTTCCATCAACTTTGGTAATCACATCATTTGGAAGCAATCCTGCGTATTGAGCAGCACTCCCATCCTCTACATTTGCTATCACAACACCTTGAGTGATATTAATACTAAGTTCTTCTGCCGTTTCATTATCTAAATCTCGGATACCAATTCCAAGATAGCCTCGCTGATAACTGCCAAATTCAATAATGTCATCGACTATTTTCCTCATAATGTTAACGGGAATTGCAAAAGAATAACCTGAAAAATAACCTGTCTTCGTAGCTATTGCTGTATTAATCCCTAATAATCTTCCTTGAACATCAACTAAAGCACCTCCACTATTTCCTGGATTAACAGCTGCATCAGTTTGGATAAAAGCTTCTATTGCTTCTCTTCCAGGAATAATATCAATATCTCTCCCTTTAGCACTAATAATACCTGCTGTTACAGTAGATGTCAACTCCAAAGGGTTTCCTGCAGCGAGTACCCATTGTCCAATCTTAGCTTTATCAGAATCAGCATATTTAAGGGTTGGAAGATTTTGAGCTTCTATTTTCAGTACAGCAAGGTCTGCTCTGGCATCTGTGCCAATAACAGTAGCTTGATATTGTTTATTATTTGAAAGAGTCACTTCTATTTCATCAGCAAATTCTATTACATGATTGTTTGTCACAATATAACCATCTTCAGAAATGATAACTCCCGATCCAGTTCCTCTCTTCGGTTGATCAAATCCATCTCCAAAAAAACTTCTAAAAGGATCATTATTCTGCTGTCGTCTACTTTTAGAAAGATTTTTACTTTCTGATGCTGCAATATGAACCACTACCGGTGTCACTTTTTTAGCAGATTCTGTAAAATCTATTGGAATATTAGCGATACCTTTAGGCACATTGACATTATTAACTTGTGTCGCTAGAGGTTGAAAACTATAATCATCATTAGTTTTAGTATTTGCATTAAATAGGTAACTTCCTCCTAATGCAATCATTCCTCCGAAGACTCCTGCAAGAATTAATGAAATCAAATTTTTCATAAGGCTTAAAGTTTGTAATCATTAAGTAATAGGTTATTAGACGGAATTAATAATAAGTTATTTTTTAAAAGACATTCAAAAACATCAACACAATCTCTTTTTAGTCAATTATTTATGAAATTTCAGTATGTTAAAATAGCTTATTATTAACTTTGTTCCGCCACTTATGCAAAAGTAACTGTGATGGCATATTCCTTGTTTCTGTCCACTATGAATTTAACAGGACGTTAACAATACTTTAAACAGCTTAAACGTTTCTTTATATGCTAGAATTAACTTTAGTAGAAGAAAGAATACTGTTGGGATAAAAAAATTGTTTATTGGTAAAAATGATTTTGAAAATATAAATTATCTTCGTACTAGAAATTTTGATTAATTATGAAGGAACCCCTTCGAGTTGAAGGATATGTTGAAGAGATTTTAAAACCTGAGACAGATCTCGAAAAAGCTTTGCTGAATGCTTCCGAATTTCAAAAAGGTTTATTTTGGGGAAAACCTCGCTATGGTCATCCTGAAGGAAAAGTTCTTTACCATATCAAAGAAGTCCTTGATAATATAGATAAGATCACCCTTGATTCTACTACAAGGAACAAACTCCGTTTAATTGCTTTAGTACATGACATTTTTAAATACTCGGAAGATAAAAGAGGGCAAAACCGCGATTGGTCTAAACATCATTCGATTCTAGCCAGAGAATTCATGGAAGATTATATTACAGATCAAGATGTCCTGGACGTAATAGAATTACATGATGAAGCCTATTATTGTTGGCGGTTAAAAATGTTATACAATAATGTCGAAGAAGGAAATGCTCGGCTTATAAAATTCTTAAATCGTATCGGAGATAATATTCAACTATACTATCTTTTCTTTAAATGTGATACGCGGACTGGAGATAAAACTCAATCCCCTCTCTATTGGTTTGAAACAAATATAAAAGGTATTGAAATCGTTCAATTTTAAACTTTTTAATGAAGTTGTTTTAAAATAGATAGATAATTTTCTTGCAAGTCATTGATCTCCAATACTTCAGCTAATTATTTCCACCGTAGCTAAGGCTACGAAAAATAATGAAGCTTCGTCTTGAAAATCAAGCACTTACAATCAATCTCAATCTCCATTTTTAAACAACTTCATTAAATACTGTTAAAAAAATCTATCTAAAAATATTTTTTTTCCCATTCTCGGAAACTTTTTGAATAAAACCTAGGTTGATTGGAATATCGGGCATTATATCCGAAAAATTATTTTTTCACCGATATTAATATTTCTATCTTTATGTTATTGATGACGCAAAAGACACAGGAAATGCAAAATTACGAGCGAATTTTTGAGGTAGAGTTCTATCCACATGCGGATGCGCTATATAATTTTGCCTACAATCTAACGTATAACGAGGAAGATGCGAACGATTTGGTACAGGAGACATACATGAAAGCTTTTCGTTTCATTGATAAATATATTGAAGGAACAAATGCTAAAGCATGGCTTTTTAAGATATTGAAGAATGGTTTCATCAATCAATATCGCAAAAAAAGTAAAAGACCTTCTCAAGTAGATTATCAAGAAGTAATCAACTACCACGATCAAGAGGATAGTAACCTTTCAGGTCATATTGATTTGAGACAGGAGATTTATCAAAACATGATGGGAGATGAAATTACCACTGCCATCAATAGTCTTCCAGTTGATTTTAGAGCGGTCATATTACTATGCGATATTGAAGGATTCTCTTATGAGGAAATATCCAAAATCATGGATATACCAATCGGTACGGTAAGGTCAAGATTGCACCGTTCTCGTAATATGCTTAAAGAAAAATTGAAAGATTATGCTTCGAACTATGGTTTCGAAGATAAAAGATAAGTAGCCGTAAAGAGTTATGTTAATAATATTTGATAAGTCGAAAAATGATAAGTGCTTGACTGTAAGGAAATAACGTTCGTTTTTTGACTTTATCTCAAAAAAATATTATTAATGTAATTTAGGCCAATTATTTAATATAATTATTGTTTAATCAAACAATTAAAAATTGACTGCCAGATTCCGATAATTCATTAGAGTTATCGGAATTCTATGGCTAAATAAAGGGATATGACTACCAGAAAAAATATTAGCACAGCATTTGTCGATTTTGTCGGCACGGGTACTCCTTCTGGAGCCTCGCTGATATTTTTTGATTTTCCCCGAATTAGTCCGATTGCATTTAGTTTTGATTGTTAAAAAAGTCACTAATGGGTATTCAAAAAAATCATCAGGAACTAATCAGAAAGGTCAATATGTACCTAGATAATGAATTAAGTAAAGATGCAGAAAGAGAACTCCTGAGAGAAATAAAACTAAACCCCGTTTATTTAGAAGTATTAAGCAAAGAGCAATCATTTAGAGAGTTTATAAAAAGTAAAGTTCATAGACGCAAAGTTTCTCCCGCACTGATCCAATCTATTAAGGATAAAATTCGAGTGAATCCATAGCTCAGTATCCAGAAAAACCAAACCACTTCAAACAATATCATTTTGATGTTTCCAAATTTACTTCGGAGCAAATAGTTGTCTTTTGTATTTATGATCATCTAAAAGAATACCTTATATTGAAGTTGTTCAAAAATAGCTCACTAACTACGAAACGATCTTTTGCCCCAATACTTCCTTATAAAAATCTCACGTAACCCTGCTATGCAGCGATTTTAAAGCCTCGTCTTGAGACAAAACATCTATTTATCGAGAATAGCAGCCATTTTTGAACAACTTCAGTAAAACACATTGCTATAAAGTCTCTGCTTATTCTGTTCTGAATAAGCTAAAAAATGTCTACTTTTGCCTTTTTAAAAGAAACCTTGCTATGCTGTTATTCAATTTATATCTTTTCTTATAGCTACTTAAGAGAATGTTCGGAAATTGGGATAAATACCATTCTTTTCTATGATTATTAAAAAATAAAGTAATGTTAGATAAACTTGAGGCTATACACGAACGATATATTTACTTGGAAGAACAACTATCGGATCCAACTGTGACCTCCGATATGAATAAGTATAAAAAAGTAAGTAAAGAATATAAAGATCTTAAAGAATTCGTAACGACTTACCATGCGTATAAAGACCTTTTAGGAAATATTGAAACCTCTAAAGAAATGCTTAAAGAGGAGGATGAGGAGATGCGGGAAATGGCAAAATTAGAAATGGACGATTTATTACCTAAGTTAGAAGAAATGGAGGAAAAGATAAAGGTAATGTTGATCCCAAAAGATCCCGAAGACTCTAAAGATGTTATTTTTGAAATTCGATCAGGTACAGGAGGCGATGAAGCAAGTATTTTTGCCGGAGATCTCTACAAAATGTATATTAAATACTTTGATTCACAGGGATGGAAGACAGAGGCAGTATCTATCAATGAAGGAACTGTTGGTGGCTATAATAAGATTGTTCTAGAAATATTTGGTAATGATGTCTATGGTAAATTAAAGTTTGAATCAGGTGCTCACCGTGTACAACGTGTGCCCAAAACTGAATCTCAAGGACGTGTACATACATCTGCCGCTACCGTTGTGGTCATGCCAAAATTCGAAATGGAAGATGTCAACATTAATAAAGCAGACCTCAAGACTGATACTTTTAGAGCAAGTGGCGCTGGAGGTCAGCATGTCAATAAAACAGAATCAGGTGTACGTTTCACTCACCTTCCTACTGGCATTGTTTCTGAAAGTACAGATGGGCGTTCTCAACACAAAAACAGGGAAATTGCTTTACAGCGGCTGTATGTAAAGGTATATGAATCTCAACGAGAGGAACATGATAATAAAGTAGCCGCTCATCGTAAATCCTTGGTAGGAAGTGGCGATCGTTCTGGAAAAATCAGAACTTATAATTACCCTCAAAATAGAGTAACCGATCATAGAATCAATTTAACCCTATATAGTTTAGATAAAATTGTCGGCGGAGATATTGAAGAAATAATTTCGGCTTTACAGGTAGCAGAAAATGCAGAAAAGATGAAAGCAGGAGATGAATAATAAAATATGGCTCACCCCAAGCTTTGTAAACGTTAGGCATATCAACTAAGCTACGTCCAATCCAAATTAAAATTAATTAGAGATTGCATTTCTGTCAATAATCATTGGAGGAAAGTCATTCTTTAGAAATCCATTCCTAAAGACAAATACAATCTAGGATCCTGAACGATTCTTGTCTCAATTCCTCTTGCATAATCAAGTCTAATAAAATACCCAAATAGCATTGTTCTTATTCCTGCTCCATATCCAGCGACAATAGGATCTCTAAAATAATTTACTTTTACGCTTACTGTTGGAGGGTTGGACAAATAAATCGTGTTCAGTGGACTATCCTTTACAAAAGGAGAAAAGCCCTGCCATGCTGTTCCAAGATCGAAAAAACCAACAAGTTGAAAATTTCTAAAAAAAGAAGAGCGAATTCGCTTTGAAAAATATTTAAAAATAGGTACTCGCAATTCAGTATTAACCAAAGCAAAGTTATTCCCATTCCTAATATTATACCTAAAGCCACGAAGGTTACTCGCTAGCGTTTGATATGCAAATTCTCCTTGCCCAGGGAATGGAATTTCATTATTAAAACTCTGAAGCAACCAGTTGTCTACTCCACCCAAAAAGTAGAGTATTTTTTCAGAGCCAAAAGAAGATGCCCCAGCAGCTCGTATTGCTAAAATAGAGTGCTTATCTAAGCGTTGATAATGTCTAAAATCAAAGCCAACAACAGTCATAAAACCATCACCTAGCCCAAATTCTACATCATCTAAAAGGTCTATCTGAAATCTTTTTAAGGCTTCTACATAAAATTTATATCGAGTGCCGTTTTTAATATTAATTGCAATATCAAGGGTATTATCAAATACATATTCGAGCTTAAGCCCAAATCGTTGCTGATTTAATGTAGGTGTATTTAAGGCATTTTGATCTGTTGCTAATAAAAAAGACTTGTCAAATCGCAAAGTACCTGTTGCCCGAAAACTTCTAAAAATATCTAAAGGGTAACTCACTTGCATCTGTGCAAGGAATATGGTTTCTTTAGATCTTTGAGGAATAACAGGATTAGAATTATCTCTTGTAAAAGTTAAATTCCGACGATAGAAAGCATACCGCTTATCTAAGCGTTTTTTTCTATCATCAAACAATAAGAAGTATTCTGCACCATTAAAACTAGTTGGTACTCTAATCCCCATTTCAAATTGATAATCTTCAAATAAGTCCTTAAAGTTTGCTTTTAAAAGAATACCAGGAGGAGGATAACTATAAGTTTCACGAGTGCCCGCATAACTATCCAAACCGCCGAAAAGCAAGCTGTTATCCAATTGTGTCGTAACAAAATCAGTTCTAAACTTTAGTCGATATGGAGTAATTCTGGATGGATTAAAACGAATGACTTTAGACTCAAAAGGAGCAGATTCAGCCGAATAATCAATAGCCTGTTGCGGAGTAGAACTAGGCATATCTATAGTAATACTACCGTCTATATCCTCTACTCTAACATCGGCTACTGGTTCTTCATCATCAAATTCACTTTGAAATAGATAGTTATCAATATCTATTTTACTGGTATCTTTTTTAGGTTTAGGTATTTCAGAAATATCTTTTCCCTTTTCATCAATCGGAGGAGCAACACGCTCAACAATACCATTATTATCTTTTTGTTGATCTGATACTTCACCAAGGAAAAGTTGTTCTTGTTCTTGATAATGGGTCGATTTAGGAATAATGATCGAATCTGGATCAGTTTTTCCAATGTAAAAAGTATACCGATTATCTTTAAATATACTTTGAACATATTTCCCAGTCCTAGGAGAAGTATGTTGTTCGACAATATTTCTATTATAATTACTAGCACTATGATTGATGGAACGTTGCTTAATGACAGGTTTGAGTACAATGCTATCTATTAATGTCGAATCAAGACTTGTCAATGATGAATCTTGGTGAAGCACTATTTCTGTACCATCATGCAGGCTTATTATTTGTTCGTAGTAAGGAATATAATCCTCAAGAAATCCAAATTGTCGATTATCTATACCACTCTGGTCAGATAAAAATGAAAACCAAGTAGAATCAACCGCTGTCGCATTTCTTTCATTAGCATATGGTGTATTCGTTATGCGTACCAACTCTGAAGACTTGTTTTCAAGATCGTAATAAAAGATATCAAATTTATTAAGAGGTAAAATCGTGTCCATTCTCAATGGCCTGACCAGCAAATCATTCCTATTAGAAGAAAAGAGGATTCCTTTTTTATTTCGAATTTTTACAAAAGTAGCATCAAGGTCATCATAAAAATCATTAGTTATTCTTTGTGTCTGACGAGTTGTTGGATAATACAAGAATATATCCGAAAAGCCACGAACAGTTGCAGAAAGCACCATTTGCCCTGGGTTAACATAATCCATGCTATAAACTCTTTGATACTGAGGGTCTAAATCTTCTGTTGTTTTATCATTACTATTAGTATCATAAGTTTGAAGTTTGATAACGTCTTGTTTTTCAAAAATAATAGCCACTTCCATATTATTAGGATTCCATGCAAGAAGTGGATAATTATAATCTGTTGCTTGTAAAGGATTTCTAAATCCATTTTTATGGATTACTTTTCTATCTCCAGTCCTAATATCTTGAAGATACACTTTGTATTTTCCTATTTCATTGGCAACATAAATTAATTTCTTACCATCAGGGCTGATTTTAACTTGACTTAATGGAAGGTTTCTTTTATTCTTAAATTTAATTTTTTTGCCATCAGGTTTAGCCATCAGACTGGTTTCTGTTTTATAACGTCGCTGGAAATAATCAAACCAATTTTTGGATGTCTTTTTATAGGAAGTACCTAATACGTATAGAAATCCACTATCAATGCTTCGGTTAATCCGAGTGAGGTACAATAAATTTGAAACAGTAGACTGTCCATAATTTTGACTAATAAAGTACCACATAGAATGGCCGGCAAGTTTGGGGTTAGCTTCAGCAAAACTATCGAAGTCCTTATACTTTGTATGAAGGATTAAATCTCTAAGTTGATTATCTAATCTTGTATCCCATGAACTACCTACATAAGAGACTAAACCTGCTTTAAACCAATCAGGTAAGTTCATCATGACCGCATTTTGTACAATTTCCTGCAAATTAGATCCAAAAAGCATTGCATTCATATATACTGAAGCGATCCCTTCCCTCACTTGCTGTCTAAGATTATTATGATCACCATTGTAATAAACAAAAACTTTATTCCCAACTATCTTTGTCTGACCTCCTGTATTCATAAAAGTCTCTTCGCTTCCAATATTGCTTTGCTTTAAATCTGTAATATCTGTATAGACGATGATCTCAATTTTATCATTCATTCGATGCTCGAGAATATTCTGAATCTCATCATGATCTAGTTCTGCAAATTGAACAACAGAATGTGCGATATTACGTCCTTTTCCATAGAAATATGTAATGAAATTGACGCTTTCATATTGAAGCCATTCTTTGAAATCATCATGGTATTGAACACGGTTTTTCCCAAATTCTATTTGTGACCCTTGTCCAAAGAGAAAAGAAGTTGAAAGAAAGCAAAATATAAGTGATAATTTAAGTACAATTCTAAGCATATGACTAAGGTTATTGAAGCCGATTTTTTAGCCCCTCTTTAAAGATGACTTTTTTTAAACAGATTGTCAATGAAATCCATTGGTAAGTGTATTTTTACAGATAGTTATGTCGCATTGAGTGAAATATCATACAATTCGACCTGATCATTATTAAAATAACTTCAATATTAAATTTGTTATTTAAAAGCGCTTTATTCATAAATTAACGTAAAAACGATGACACTTGTTGCTAAACTAACTTTCAATCCTTTTCAGGAAAACACTTATATTTTATATGATGATACTAAAGAGTGTGTCATCTTTGACCCGGGTATGTATACTGCTGAAGAACGTAAACAGTGTTCGGATTTCATAGAGGAGAATGGGCTAAATCCTGTTCGGTTAATCAATACTCATTGCCATATTGATCATGTTTTCGGGAATAATTATATTCATAAAAAATATAATCTACCACTTGAAATTCATGAAGGCGAGCTCCCAGTACTTCAAGCCGTGCCGCAAATTTGTCAAATGTATGGCGTCCCATATTCAGATCCTTCACCAATGCCTAGTCGTTTTATAAAAGAAGGAGATATTATCGAATTTGGGAATTCAAAATTAGAAGCAATTTTTACTCCGGGGCATTCCCCTGCCAGTCTTTCTTTTTATTGTAAAGCATCCAAATTTGTTATTGCCGGAGATGTTTTATTTCATCAAAGTATAGGCCGAACTGATTTACCTGGTGGTGACTTTGCTACACTTATTGGCAGTATTAAGGATAAACTTTTTCCTCTTGGAGACGAAGTAACTGCCTACCCTGGGCATGGGCCCGAAACGAAAATTGGTTATGAACGGATGAATAATACATTCCTACAGTAAAGTGATCATGGCGATTGCAAAAACAATATTTTAGACTTATGTTATGGTGATCAGTCCTATGGACTGTGTGATTTGGTGATCGCTTCACTTGTGAGTGGCTACTCTAGGCAGGCTTCAAAAATTTTGATCATTTATTTTCTTAATCCATATTTAATAAATAACCTTGCGATTGCCATAGTAAAGTGATCAGTCGACTTATTTTTTTGATTTTGTTTAGTACATCGTAAAATAAATTCTTTTTCGTTTTGGTTGAGGCTATTTTTTGATTTGACGACTCAAATGTGACGCGAATAGCCTTAGCTATTTAAGGAATATTTGAGGAAGTTCAAATCGAAAAAGAGACCACCAAAAGCAATTTTAATTATTTTACGGTGTATTCAGTAATGATGGAAAAACAAGTCTACTATTTATCTCTAAATAGTACAGGTTGTTTTTCATCCAGTGGAAGTAAACGGAATGACTTTCTATGATGCTTTGTAGCGCCATGTACTCGAATAGCTTCTCTATGTGCTTTTGTTGGATAGCCTTTATTTTTCTTCCAACTATATTCAGGAAAAGTTTCCGCTAGAGATTCCATATACTCATCTCTATAAGTTTTAGCAAGGACAGAAGCTGCTGCGATAGAAAGATACTTACCATCACCTTTAATAATACAATGGTGAGTAATATCATGATAAGGTAGAAACCGGTTACCATCAATTAATAGAGCGGTAGGCTTTACATTCAATTGATCTAATGCACGATGCATTGCATGAAAAGAAGACCATAATATATTATATTTATCAATTTCTAGAGGATCAAGTTTTGCAACAGCCCAAGCAATCGCTTCTGTTTCAATAAGGGGTCGAAGGACATTTCTTTGCTGCTCAGTAAGTTTTTTAGAATCATTAAGCAAATCATTAGAAAAGTCTTTAGGCAGAATAACTGCTGCTGCAAATACTGGCCCTGCAAGACAGCCTCTACCTGCTTCATCGCAACCTGCTTCGATTTCGTCTTTATTGAGATAAGGTAATAACATCTCAAGTAAAAGTATGGAAATATTTTAAATTAGGGAGTTATCTTAGGGACAAAACATTGATAAATGTCCGATATGGACTTGTTCTCCTTGCACTATACTTCCTCAAAAAAATAAACCGTAGAAGGACTATGCTTTATTTTTTTGACTCGTCTACTACAAGGATAACCTCGTCTAATCCGAACACTTATTAATGCCTTGTCCCTAAGCTTTAATAATTAGAAATTCAACACGTCGGTTGAGTTGTCTACCTTCTTCTGATTGATTGGTAGCAATAGGTTGGGAATTACCATAGCCTTTATAACGTGTACGAGCATTACTAATTCCATTTTCATTCAGGAATTCAACCACAGCCTTTGCTCGTTTACGAGACAAGTAGATGTTATAATTATCTTCTCCTTGGCTATCTGTATGCCCACGAATTTCAATGACCATATTCGGGTTTTCTTGCATGAGGTTCAATAATTTATTGAGCTCCACAAAAGACATTGGTAACAACTCGGCCTTATCCGTATCGAAGAAAATATTTCTAAGTTGAATTATTTTTCCTTCTTCAACTGTGATGCAACAAAGATCATTCTCTTTAATAGGTACTTTAACAAAAGGGGTCGTTTTTTTCAATACTACATCATCAATGTAGTAATAAGCATAATTTAGGCAATTATTAAAAGGGATATTTTTAAGGGTCAAACTATCAGGGGAAAAACTTCCAATAAGCATATAATTAGCTTCAGAATCCGCGATGAATGTCCCTGATACTTTAATCCATTTATGTTCTGGAGCAGAAAGAATCTCTTTAGCTACAACCTGCGGTGTATAATCTAAATATCCATCTGTTTTTACATTGAGTTTAACCTCTGAAAAATACATCCCGATATTATTGACTTGTATGGATCGAGGAAGGTGACTGACATAAAACTCTGCGTAATAACCTTGTCCAATTACTAATGGTTCTTTAAGTTGGATTTGGATATATTCTCGACAGTGTGGTTTTCCTTCTTCGCAACCATAACTTGTAATACCTACCATAGATTCACCAAGATGAGGCGACTGTTTTCCAAACCCTTTAGCAGCCCAATGGGCAGGAACCCTAACTTTTGGTCCAAATACATCAGGGGAAGCCGCAGTAGCAGAATCCCAATATTTCATAACATCTGTAAAGTGTTGGCCTTTATAAAACCAACCTATAGGTGTTCCAGAATAAGTTTCAAAACCTGGGTTTGGAACAATGTTCTCAATAGTTACATCCGTTCCATTTTGGCTAAACCCAAATAAAGAAATTAGAAAAAATAAAGATAAAAAGTATATTTTCTTCATTGAAATCATTATGATCCAGAAGTATAAACGATTTTTGCTACGATATATGTATATATTAGCTTTCATTAATTCAGGATTTTATGACTCTTGGATTTTTCTAAAAACCCAGAAACTTCCATAAAATACTAATCATCAATGTTTTACAATTAGACTAGTATATAGTGCAAAAAATTTACCAATATTAAATACACTTCAATCACTATACTTAACACACTGACAATCAACTATATGTATTTTAACTAAATTACTTCAAATTAAAAGAATTACTAAAATAATCTATTAAGAACCTGTCCAAAGTTTATTATAAATACTCTGTAATCAGTTTTTAGTTTCTAATAATGTAATTCAAATAAAGAAGTTGTTTAAAGTGTTAATAGCTTCTTGGGATTTAATAAGCTTTATTCTAAACAAAAGTTAGATTATATTAGTTGAACTTGTTCATAAATAGAGGCAAAAACAATGCGAAAAATTAGAGTCTTATCTATCTCTATCTTTACAGTCTTATCCATACTAAGTACCGTTTATGTATTTCAACTAAAATTTGGCTTTAGTCTGGATCAATTTTTCCCTGAAGGAGATAAAGAATTAGCGTTTTTTCAAGAGTTTATAAGTGATTTTGAAACAGATATTAATTTCTTATTAATAGCTATTGAAAGAAAAGAAGGGGTTTTTGAACGTTCTTTTTTAGAAGATTTTCATGATTTTACTTTAGCGACCCGAACACTACCCTATATAAAAGATGTCCAGTCTTTGACTATGGTTTCTTACCCTTTAAAGACGCCTTTTGCTATAACCTCTATTCCTGCTATACATATCAATCAACCAGAAAAATATAAACAAGATAAGGAACGTATACTTCAAGATGATCGCTTTATAAATACATTGATTAATGAGGATGCAACAGCTTTAATTGTAGCAATCAAAACAACTGACAATGTCTTTTTGCAGGAATCAGATACACTTATTAATGCAATGAATGGCTTGATTTCTACATACGACTTTGATGATTACCACTATTTAGGTCCCGCCTATTTTCAAAAAGAGATGGTTGAAATGCAAAAGAGAGAAGTAATTGTCTCGTCTATTATTTCTGGAATACTTGTTTTCATTGTTATGTTTTGGTTATTTAGAAAACCATGGGGTGTTGCTATTTCTCTGACATCTATAGCCTTAGGTTTATTGTTATTTATGGGTTTTTTAGGTTTTTTTGGATGGGAGTTGAATGTAATGTCTGCTTTATATCCAGTACTAATGATCATTGTAGGTACTTCTGATGTCATTCATATCATGTCAAAGTATATTGACGAATTGAGAAAACAAAAAACTCGAAAAGAAGCAATAACTATTACCATTAAAGAGATTGGTCTAGCAACTTTATTGACTTCCATAACTACAGCTGTAGGTTTTGCGACTTTAATGACAAGTAGAATTTCTCCAATCAAGGATTTTGGAATGAATGCAGCTATAGGCGTAATCATTGCATATATCACTGTGATCTTTTTTACGTCAGCAGTACTTTCTATGTTGAAAACAGATCAACTCATAAAACTTGGGAAAGGTCAACTCTTTTGGGAAAAATTGATGCAATGGACTTATGAATACACAAAGAAAAATGCTCGTGGCATTATAACTTTTAGTCTGATTGGTTTAGCCATTTGTATCTATGGAATTTCTATTATAACTACTAATTATCGTGTAGAAAGTAATTTGCCTCGTGGTAAAAAAATCTCTCAAGACTTTTTATATTTTGAAGAAGCATTTGCCGGATTTCGTCCAATGGAATTTGCTGTATTTGCACAAGGGGATTTTAAAGCAGATGATTTCGAAGTGCTCCAGGAAATTGATAAATTAGAACAACATCTTCAGACTATTCCAGCTATAAGGTCCATCACTTCGATTACTGCTTTTTACAAAAGTGTCAATCAAATGAATGGAAAAAACAGACAAGATGCCTACCACCTTCCAACTACTAAAGCTAAATACAAAAAATATAAAAAATTAATACAAAGAATACCGGATAACAATACTAATGTTCTAATAAGTAAAGACCGTAAAAAAGCTAGAATTACTTCGCGCGTTTTAGACCTTGGTGCAGATGAGGTACAAGGTTTAGGTGCAAAAATAAATCATTGGATAAGTGAAAATTCAGATTCAACAGTTGTACAATTTCGTCAAACAGGTACAGGGTTTATTTTAGATAGAAATGCAGAATATGTCCGTCAAAACTTATTAGAAGGTTTAGCTTTAGCTATTCTCATTGTAGCTTTCTTGATGGGATTATTATTTCGAAACTGGAAGATGGTTCTTATTTCAATGGTGCCTAATATCTTTCCATTATTACTAGCGGGTGCGATTCTTGGCTATATGGGAATAGAACTTGAAGCGGGCATTGCAATTATTTTTGCAGTAATTTTTGGGATCGCAGTTGATGATTCTATACACTTTTTAAGCAAATACAAACTATCTCGACAGAAAGGACTTGATATGGAATCCGCATTACACATTACTTTTATGGAAACAGGTAAAGCGATTTGCCTCACTACAGTTATATTGTTTTTCGGGTTTTTAATTATGCTATTTTCCATCCACCCTCCAAGCGTAACTGTTGGGATATTGATTAGTATCACTTTGCTAAGCGCTGTCTTTGCAGATTTATTTTTATTACCCGTGCTTATTAGAAAAGTACTAAAGGAATAAGCATATGTTTAAAACAAGTCCCATATTAATTACGTTATTATCATGAAATGAACATCAAAGTATTCATACTCCTTTTGCTCTTACCTTCTACTATATTAAGTTTTGGGCAAAATTTTTCTAAGATTGACCGATACGCAATCAAAGCTCCTCGAAATATTTCGAAAGACATCACTACCCTCACAAAATACCTTGAAAAAGATTATAGTTTAGACCTTGAAAAGGTTCGCAGTTTTTACACTTGGATTGCTCATAATATAAGCTATGATAATGCTGCTTATAAGAAAGGGAGTCGACGTATTAATCAATCAAATGCAGATGTTTTAGATCGTAGAAAAGCTGTTTGTTTTGGGTATTCTACACTTTTTAAAGAAATGTGTTCACTCGCTAATATTCCTTGTGAAGTAGTTTATGGGTATCCCAAAAACCAAGAAACGGGAATCGCAAACTTAACTAGTACTAGCCATGCATGGAATGCGGTTTTTGTAAATGGTGTATGGAATTTATTGGATATCACCTGGGGAAGTGGCAATAATAGAGCACAATTCGAATACTATTTTCTGAAATCTGGAGAAGAAATGATCTATTCTCATCTCCCCGCTGATCCCATGTGGCAATTATTACATTGTCCAATTAGCCCTAGTATTTTTCGAAAATCAGATGGCTTTATTAAATCTAGTATAGTCGATACGCTAGTCCGTTTTAATTATATAGATAGTATTAATAATTATATTCATTTGCCTGCCTCTGAAAAAAAATTAATGACCACTTATAATAGTTATTTCTTTAATCCAGTAGTCGAAAATAAAGAAGAGTTGGGGCACACCTATATGGATCAAGTAAATACATTGAATGATCAAGTTGAGTCCTTAGAATTAACAGACTCTATAGAAGCTATTCAAAAAATGCACCTTCGAATAATCGCACTTTGTCAAAAAGCAGAACGATATATTGATCTATATGACCATCAAAAAGAAAACCTTGCCTATTCCCATTTAAATTATGGGATCGCTCTATCAAAAACCATACAATCACAAAATGATCCAGCACCTATTTTAAAAAAAATGCAGTTCCACTTTGAAAAGGCAAAAAACATTCTCGTTGGCTTACCAAACAATTTTGTATTAGAGCATGCGATTTTGCAGATTGAAACTTATATGGAGTGGATTCGGTCTTATTGATATTCTGGGGCAGCGTACTAATAAGACTTAAGCTTTCAATAAAGCATATCCAATACTACAATTCAAGCAATTCTTTTTATCACAATAATGTTTTTTTAATTGTAAAAGTGCTTGTGTTTGATAAGCAGAACCAGGCATAGCGCCTAGTTTTTTCCACTGCGTAATTATTGTATTTTTCTCTGCGGGAAGCTCTTCTAAAAGATCTAAAGCTTTAGATTTCAGAACCTCCTTAGAATTTAGTTTTCCATATAAAAAAAGGAAAGGGATCATAGTATTAATAATCAAAAGATGAATGCTGCTTTTGCCTAATGATTTATTCCGGTTAATAGATTTTTTATCAAAAATATAATGTGCTTGCCAGTAATTAGAGATTTTCACCTCAAACATATTTTCAACTTCTTTGACATTTTTTGCAACCAATACTTTACTAAACAAATAAGTAGATTGGTATATCAAGGTTGCAAATTGGGCAATACGTACAGTTGGAAAATTTGCTGGTCGCATCCGCATAAATTTCCAGGATTCTACCTGTATTGGAATTAATTGGTATTTCTTTTTTAGAAACGAATACTCTTTTTTTAATCTTTTAGGATATTCATGTTCAAACTCTTTTGATAACATCCCGGCTTGCCCAAAGAGTAAAGCTTCCAATTGGAAAAGACTAGTCTTATGCTTCGTTAAAATTTTTAGTGGCAGAGATTGTGCTAATTGTCCAAATGGTTCAACATTAACTTTAACGCCAAAACCTCTAGCAAGGAATTGATAAAATGTCTCTTCCCAATTGTGTTTATTCATTTCAAGAGATCTAGAGATATCAATAATTTTATGCTCTAGTCGTTCAACTAGTAAACGATCTAACCATAAGTTTTTAGTTATCTCCGGGACATGGTTAAACTGGTGTTCACAAGGAATCCAATGTTCATTTTGTTTAAGCCTTTGGTAGATTTTTGAAATTTTAGGCGGAATATGTTTTTTAATTTCCAAGCAAGGTATCCGCTCTCCATTTTTGCGGAAGACAGGTTCATCTTCATCAAGGACTACATGGAGTATGACACTGTTATAAGCGTAATCATTTTGGTGTTTATGTAGATACCAATCCGAAGATTTGAGGTGTATTTCAATATTTCCTGCCCAAAGTATATTTCCAATCCGAATTCTTCCATTTGAAAAATCGGGTCCGGCATCTTTATTATGCTCCCCAGTTTTAAGGATTGTCAAAGGTTCACCATCCGTAGTTTTTAACTCAGATTGATCAAATTTTCGCATTCGCCAAAGGTAGTGTAGGAAGTCTTCTTTCATGTTTTAAGTATTGTGCTCTACTTAGAAGACTCCAAAGGATATCAAATTCCATAAAAATTGAATACTTTTTTTACACCCTTTCTAATTTTACAGGATAAGTCCTACCTGAATACCATTGAGGTACATACAAATTTTCATCATTATCAACACATACATCATGTGGATTAAGCAGTGTCAAATAATCCGACTCAGGTGCTTGTAATTCATTGTTTTTGTAAATGGGCTCAGTACCGCCTGGAAAAGAAACAACTTTATCATTTTTATCAATGACCGCAATCAGTCCATCGTAAGTGCCCCAAGTCTTTGTTGCAAGAATTGCAAAGTATAGATAATCTCCCTTAAGTACTGGACGACAATTCCAACAACCAGGAAGTTTTATCGTTTCAAGGTATTTCCCATCAAGGGTAAACCGTTTGTATTCATGTGCAGTACGGCTTGTAATCAACAATGTAGAATTTGTAGTATCACGCGTATCAAGTGTGACACCATGACAACAATCAAATTGGTCATCCTCTCTCCCTTTTCCTCCAAAGTGACTTATGTATTCTCCTTTAGAAGAATATTGAATAATTAAGTTTTCGCCATATCCATCCGCAACGTAAAAATCACCATTGGGCGCAACCGCAACTTCGGTTGGATGAAATTTTTTCGGATCTGTATAATTTGAAATTTCTTTAGGTGCGTCCAACTCCATTAATATCTTTCCGCTCAATGTTGTTTTATATATTTTTCCATTATCAGAATCGGTTGCAAATAGAAACTCTTCCCCTCCTTCCTGAGTAATAGTTAGGCCATGTGCTCCTGAGGCATTAAGTGTCCAAGTATCCAATACCTTTCCAGATCGATCATAAATCAATACATTATTTTTGATATGATTCGTCAGCATGATTAGTCGTCCTTTAGCATCTTGTACCATCTCATGGCAATCATTGACGGGTACTTTTGAAGTATCCTGGATGCCCCATTCTTTATCAACATGGTATCGAAAATCTCCATGACCAACGATTGCACCTGTTGGTTTGCGTTTGTTAATTATTCCAAAGGAGAAATGAGGAATAGCAATAGAGGTTCCTGCAATTAAAGTAGTTTTCCTAAGAAAGTTTCTTCGAGATGAGTTTTTCATTGGTCTTATTTTATTGTTTCCAGAGGTATATCGATTAGTTTGCTTATTTGAGTATAAAGAAGATTTTTTTTGCATATTAATTACTTTTAAGAAGCCGTATAATTTAGGCTAATTACTTACTACTCTTCAATTTTTTCAAATTCAAAGCCTTGAATGATTTCTAAATCTGGGCGATTACTTTTTAATTCTTCTACTGCTTTTTTCGAAATATTTGTTTTCCAGATAAAAATACTTTTTAATTTATCCATTTTTTGAATACTTACTAAAACACTATCTGTAATCTTGGTCTCAATTAGATTTAATGACTCTAAGTAAGGAAGGCTTTCTAGTTTTTGGATTCCTTTATCTGTAACTGGATTGTCCTGCAAGCGGAGTTTAGTAAGATTTGGTAACTGAGCAATAATTGTCATTTGGTCATCTGTGATTTCAGCATTTGATACTGTCAGCCAAGAGATTTGGTCTTTTATTTTTAGAAGTGATTTAAATGTGTCCAATGATTTTTCTTGAGTATTAGACTTTAGTTCTACATCTAGAAAATTATTGTTTTCGGCAATAGCATTTACAAGAAATCCACCATCTTTCACAAAGTCAACATCTTCTTTTACAGCCGCTTCAACACGGATAGATTCAATAGCAGATTTTTGAATAAAACTAATATTGAATTCTTCTTTTAATAGTCTTTGTATATCGCTAGAAAGTTCAAAATCACCAAGTGTTTTTTCAAAAGAAGCGCCATTATTAATCCACCATTCGATTAATCGGATTTGATTAAAAGTCAATGGCAATCCAGCCGGAGGCATTGACTTTTTATTAGAAATAGGAAGAATAATTCGTCTAAAAAATTCACTCTCATAAGCCTTTCCTTTTTCTATTAATTTATCATGATCTCCTCCTTTCAGAAAAGATGCTTTTGTTGTTAAGTCCAGACCTCCAAGAGCATTCTCAGAATTATGACATTTCCAACAGTTCTTTTCAAAAACAGGACTAAGTAGTTCCGTATAGATTTTTATAGATTTAGGTTTTTCAAAATTATAGCCTTCCTCTTTTTCATGTTCATCAGCAAATATACTTTTTATAAAAGAAGGCGCGTTTTCGAGTAGGTAATCTTCGCCATGTGTCAATTGTCCACCATAATGTCCAGTTATAAAAACACCAAGTATCATTATGATCAACAAGTACTTAAAAATGAGTTTGCTCAGATTTATTCTCCCCGTCTTGATCAAGTAACAAAAGGAAGCAAATATAGCTACACTGATTCCCAACCATCGATGAAGAAATAAAGATCGTTCGATATAAGCTCCTTGATTCGCTAATAACCAACCACTGATACATGAAAAAATAGCAGATAATGCTCCAAGCAATAAGGTAACTCTTACAGTCGCAGCAAAATTTTCAGACTTATACTTATGCGAAAGGTATTCAAAAACACCTACTAATAATAAGAGGCCTATCGGCAGATGAACAAATAGTGGATGAAAACGACCAACAAAACCTCCAATATCCATAGTGCAATGTTTTTTTCTTAGGGAAGTTGTTCAAAAATAGCTCACTAAACTACGAAATAGCAGCCATTTTTGAACAACTTCAGGGTATACTCTTTTATGCCAATATATCACTAACAACTTTCCCATGAACATCCGTCAGTCGAAATCGTCGTCCTTGAAATTTGTAGTTTAATCGTTCATGATCAATACCAAGTAAATGCATCAAGGTCGCTTGGAAATCATGAACATGAACTGGATTCTGAATAATATTATATCCAAACTCATCCGTCTCTCCATAGGTAAATCCTTTTTTCACACCAGCACCTGCCATATAGATAGAGAAACAAGAGGGATGATGATCTCGACCATAATTATCTATCTCTAATTTACCTTGAGAATAATTTGTTCTACCAAACTCTCCACCCCATATGACAAGTGTATCTTCAAGTAAACCTCTTTGTTTGAGATCCATGATTAAAGCAGCAGAAGCTTGATCTGTCTCTCTACATTTAATTCGAATATTTTTAGGAAGATTCCCATGAAAATCCCAGCCCTGATCATAAAGTTGAACGAATTTCACACCTCTTTCCACCAGTCGCCTTGCAAGTAAACAGTTAGCAGCAAAAGTGCCAGGCTTTCGACTATACTTACCATACATATCGTAAATATGTTCAGGTTCTCCTGAGGTATCCATCACCTCTGGAACAGAAGTCTGCATCCTATAAGCCATCTCGTATTGCGCGATTCTAGCTTTGATTTCAGGATCTTCAGTATTTTGATATTGGATATCTTGAAGTTGGTTGAGGTGATCTAATTGATTTCGTCTAGCTTCGGCACTAACGCCTGGTGGGTTAGATAAGAATAGTACTGGGTTTTTACCTGATCTAAATTGAACACCCTGATGTTCTGAAGGTAGGAAGCCATTGCCCCAAAGTCTTGAGTATAGTGGTTGACCTTGCTTTCCTTTAGTGACGAGTACTACAAAAGAAGGTAAGTTTTCATTATCACTCCCTAAGCCGTAGCTTAACCAAGAGCCAATTGATGGCCTTCCTGGAAGTTGCGATCCAGTCTGCATAAAGGTAATAGCAGGGTCATGATTAATGGCTTCTGTATACATAGATTTTATAAAACAGAGTTCATCTGCGATCTGTGATGTATATGGAAGTAATTCACTAAGCCATGCACCGCTTTGTCCTCTTTGTTTAAAATCAAACACACTGCCTGCTAGAGGAAAAGATGCTTGGCCTGCAGTCATCCCTGTTAATCTTTGTCCTTTACGAATACTCTCTGGTAATTCCTTACCATTCATTTTATTTAGAAGAGGTTTATAATCAAAAAGGTCTAATTGGGATGGCGCTCCACTGAGGTGAATATAGATGACCCGTTTAGCTTTAGGTGTAAAATGTGGTTTACCAAGTATCCCTCCATAAGGTTGATTCATAAAGGGATTGGCTGCTGCACTTACAGGGTTAATAAGATTTGCAAGAGAAATAGCACCTAAGCCCAAACTTGTTTTTGTCAGAAAATCTCGACGAGTAAAATTTTTATGTTGATTATTACAATGCATGAGCATAATTAAATTAAAAAATTCTACCTTTTCATATAGGCATCATCATGATTCAAAAGTGTACTGGCTACAGAAGTTAAAGCAGCAATAGTAACTGGATCTAAAATAGCGTCTATCTTATATGCTCCAACATTGAGGAGTTCATCAACAGCTTCACTTTCTGCTTCAAAACGTTCTTTTTCTTTTTCAAATAAACCTTTTAAAATCTGGATTTCCGTATTACTAGGTTTTCTACTTGTTGCCAATCGAAAACCATAGACTATTTGTTGCTCTAAATGTTCTCCGCCTTCTTTTAGCATACGTTCTGCCATAGCCTTTGCTGCTTCCACAAATTGAGGATCATTCAATAAAACTAAGGCTTGTAGTGGGGTATTAGTAATTTCTCGTTTCACCGTACAAACATCTCGATTGGGTGCATCAAAGGTTGCCATACTAGGTGGCGGAGATGTCCTTCGAATAAAAGTATACATACTCCTTCTGTAAAGTTTATCTCCTTCATCCGCTTTATAATGTAGCAATTTGAATGAAAAATTACCAAGTTCATACCAGAGGCCATCTGGCTGATATGGTTTTACGCTTTCGCCTCCAATAGTTTTGACTAATAGCCCAGAACTTGCCAAAGCATTATCTCTAATCATTTCCGCCGAAATCCGATAATTAGGCCCTCGTGCTAAAAAGTCATTCTGAGGATCTTTTTCAATTTTTTCTTTGCTGGTTTTTGAAGATTGCCGATAAGTAGAAGACAGGACTATCTTTTTGCACAAAGCTTTTAAGTCCCAACCTGAGGTTTGAAAATCTAAGGCTAGCCAATCGAGCATTTCAGGATGAATAGGTAAAGTACCTTGGCTCCCAAAATCCTGGGGTGTTTTCACTAAACCATTTCCAAAAAATAATTGCCAATATCTATTAACGGTAACCCTCGAAGTAAGTGGATGTTCTTCACTAAAAAGCCATTTCGCAAGCCCCAAGCGATTTTTAGGTAAATGATCTGGAAAGGATAAAACCTTTTGTGGCGTCGATGCTTTTACCTCATAGGCTGGTGCATCATATTGTCCTCGGTTAAGCACAAATGTGGGGCGTGGCATTGGCGTCTCTTCCATGACCATGATCTCAGGAATCGAATCAATAATAGTTAGTTTCTGAGTACGAAGCTCTTTGAGCGCTGCTAAAATTTGTTTGTATTGGGGAGATTGTCTAAGTAGGTGATTTTTTTCGAGGTCTTCAGTTGCAGGTACTTTAGCAATCTGTGTAATTTCGAAAGGAGAGAGTTCTTCTTTAAATATATGTACCTCATCTATTTTCCCCTCAAAGATTCCGTTTTCTCCTGTAAATGATCTACCACTTCTTCCAATTGTTATTGGCCGATTATATTTAGCATGGTTTCCATCCCTAACCGTATGAATATTTTTATACAATTTATTATAAGGAATAATTAGATCTTCTTTTTGACCATTAATGTAGATTTGTAGTCCTTCTGCTTTACCACTTCCATCATACGTAAAAGCAACGTGGGTCCAAGTATCAAGGGGGATTTCTGTCTGTTCAGCAGTTACATGAATATAATTATGGGGCAATGAATGAATCAGCCGAACGTTCAATTTATTTTGGCCATCTAAGTAAAAGTCCCAGCCCCGCCAAAAGCTATTTTTATTGCCAGCTGTCCCCATAAAAACTTGCGTTTTGGAAGAATCTTTTTTTGACGTATTAATCCAGAGCGTCGTTGAATAAGGCTCTGTCATTTCAAAAAGTCCGACATCTTTAATATAAAACTGATCAAACTCTTCATCAAAATGTAATACTTTCCCATCTCGTCCATCTATAAGTTCGAGGCTCTTCGTAATAAATCCTAATTTAGATTGGTCGACAAAAGCGCCTTCAATTTCCCAACCTAAAATTTCTTTAGT
Organism: Saprospiraceae bacterium; assembly: GCA_965277415.1. GTDB lineage: Bacteria > Bacteroidota > Bacteroidia > Chitinophagales > Saprospiraceae > JAHDHW01. The sequence goes on along the minus strand of CBDICS010000103.1, from coordinate 14,032 downwards.
CTTTCCTTTTTCAAAAGAATTAATAGGGAAAGAGGCAATTGGTGTACTGATATTCAAATTATTGATAAAATTAGCTGTTGCGGTCACTTCTGCTTTAGTGGCTATCAGTGCTTGTTCTTTTGCTTCAATCTTTTTTTGAATTTTAGCAAGTTTTTGATCTGTCTCTTCATCAGTGAGCAATAACATCGGGCCATAATTACCATCATCACCCGTCATACCCAATTCCTTTACATTATTAAAAAAAGCAGTCATTTGAAAATACTCCTCTTGAGAAATGGGATCAAATTTGTGGTCGTGACAACGAGCACATTCCATAGTCAAACCCATAAAAGCCGTAGAAGTAGTATTGGTTCGATCAAAAACATACTCCAATCTAAATTCTTCATCAATAGCCCCACCTTCAGCAGTCATAGCATGATTTCTATGAAATGCGGTAGCCAAGATTTGTTCTTTGCTAGCATTAGGTAAGAGGTCCCCTGCCAATTGCCAAGTAGCAAATTGATCATAAGGCAAATTCTTATTAAAAGCATCAATCACCCAATCTCTCCAAGGCCACATCATTCGCCAACCATCAGCATGCATCCCATGTGAATCCGCATATCGGGCAACATCCATCCATTCCATTGCCATCCGTTCTCCATAAGCTTCTGTTTGAAGCAAGCGATCCACTACTTTTTCATAAGCATCCGGAGATTGATCTGCCAAAAAATTGTCTATTTCCTCAATTGAGGGCGGCAATCCAGTAAGATCTCTTGTCACACGACGTAGTAAGCGTTCTTTATCCGCTTCTGGCTCTGGCAATAAATTTTCACTAATCAATTTTTTATAAACGAAATAATCAATAGGATTAACGATCTTCCAATCTGCCTCAATGGGATCAATCTTTTGATCTATAGGAGGAATAAAAGCCCAATGGTCTTTCCATTCAGCACCTTGATCAATCCATTTAGCAATAGTGGCAATTTCTTTTGAAGAAAGTGTCAAATTACTTTCTGGTGGAGGCATGATTTCTTCTGGATTATCACTAAGCATTCTTTGAAGGGCATTGCTTTTGCTGAGGTTTCCCGCAACAAAAGCATGTCCCTTTCCACTTTCCAGAGTAGCAAAAGCGCCAACTTCATGGTGTAATTCTAATGCTGCTTTACGTGTATTTTTATCCGGTCCATGACAAGAATAGCATCGATCGGCAAGAATTGGTCGGATGTGAAGATTAAAGTCTATCAATTCAGGAAGAGCTGCATATTCCGCTTCCACTTCATCTGGGAATTCATTGGCACAGCCAAATAGAATTAATGCAATAGGGAATAGTGATATTATATATTTTAGCACTTTCACATTTCTATAAATTAAGGGATAGACCTCTAATAAGTGTTCGACTTATACTTGCGTTCTCATGCTATATTTAGAAGTTGTTTAAAAATGAATTGATGTTTTATTTGCAAGTCATTGATTTCTAAATACTTCAGCTATTTTAATTCCCGTAGCTAAGGCTACGAAAACTAAAATCAGCTTCGTCTTAGAAATCAAGCACTTACAAAAAATTCAGAACACATTCTTAAACAACTTCTTAATCAAAAAAATGGCTATAGAACTTCTATTCCCAGTTTTTTCATTCATCTAACACAAGCCAAGATCATCTAAACTGGACACTTATTAAAGATCTATCCTTGAAAGATGGGTGTCCTCAACAATTAAATTATGAAATTTTGCTGATATTTGAAATAATGCACCATATTTTTTATACTTTCAAAAACTAAACAAGTCGAAAATGAACCAACGTAAACTCTTCTATTGGTCTGTTACTGTTGCTGTAGCAGGTTTTTTATTTGGATTTGATACAATTGTGATTTCCGGAGCAGATCAACCAATCCAAGAACTCTGGAAAACCAGTTCTTTTTTTCATAGCACTTTTATCATGTCAATGGCATTATGGGGAACTGTGCTAGGAGCTTTAGCGGGGGGAATACCTTGTGACTTATGGGGTAGGAAGAAAACACTTTTTTGGATTGGAATTTTATTTTTAGCATCCGCCATTGGTTCAGGTCTCGCTTGGGATCCGTATTCTTTTTCATTTTTTAGATTTATAGGCGGAATTGGAGTTGGAGCTTCCTCTGTCGCTGCACCCGCATATATTTCAGAAATTGCTGGCCCAAAAGAAAGAGGTCGTTTAGTCGCTTTATATCAGTTTAATATCGTCTTTGGAATTTTAATAGCCTTTTTCTCTAACTACTTTATAGGAACAATAGTAGAGGTGGAAGCATGGAGATGGATGCTTGGGATTGAAGCATTACCTGCATTAATTTATGTCATTTTAGTAGTTGGTGTCCCTAATAGCCCGCGATGGTTGATTACAAAAAAGAAGGATGAAGCAGGAGCAAGAAAGGTATTGTCTATAGTTTATCCAAAGGAAAAAGTAGAAAGTGCCCTTCAAGCAATAAAGGCAACTAATGATACAAAAGTTAGTTCTAATATATTTTCGGGTAAATATAAAAAGCCTCTAACTTTAGCATTCCTTTTGGCATTCTTTAATCAGCTTTCGGGAATCAACTTTGTTTTATATTATGCACCTCGCCTCTTAGAAGCAGCAGGAATCGGAGAAAAAGATGCTTTATTAAATTCTGCCAGTATTGGTGTCGTTAATCTTCTCTTTACTTTGGTCGGCATGTATCTGATAGATCGTATTGGAAGAAAGACTTTAATGTATATTGGATCGATTGGTTATATTATTAGCTTAGGGGTAGTCGCCTGGGCATATCTTTATGGTGGCAGCCAAGTCGTACTAATTTCCTTTTTATTGATTTTTATAGCTTCTCATGCGATTGGACAAGGTGCTGTCATTTGGGTTTTTATTTCAGAAATATTTCCTAATGAAGTTCGGGCTAATGGTCAAGCCTGGGGATCTGGAACACATTGGGTGTTTGCAGCAATTATTGGTTCACTTACTTTACCAGCGATAGATTGGGTAGGTGGTCAACCGGGGTATATTTTTGCATTCTTTTCATTTATGATGATTTTCCAGTTATTATTTGTAAAATACATGATGCCTGAAACGAAAGGAAAAACCTTAGAAGAATTGAAAAAGGAATTGACTTAGGGATAGCGAATCATTAATAGATAAGTCATTGGTCACTCAGTCAAAATTGACTTGTAACCAATGACTTATTATATATACCTCTTACTGTTCACATTACTGCAAATGAAAGCTCCTCACTTACTAAATCCACTAAAATCCTTTTTCCACCCGAAGCTTTTCCAGCAATGATCATCTCTGAAATGCGATCTCCTAAATAAGTATCAATGATCCTTTTAAGAGGCCTAGCACCAAATTCCGGAGAATACCCCAAGTCTACCAAATGCTCTTTAGCGGGCCTCGTTAATTCAACAATAATTTTTTTATCCGCCAATAATTTTGATAATCGCTCCAATTGTAAATCAAGTATTTTTACAAGATCTTTTTTAGACAAAGGAGCAAAAGGAATTATGGCATCCATTCGATTGAGGAATTCTGGCTTGAAGTGTTTATATTCAACCATTCTTTTCATAATTTCTTTTTCGTCGGGCATTTCTCCTTTTTCAAACTGATCAACCACCCACTCACTTTCTGCATTAGAAGTAAAAATGATCACTGCATCAGCGAAAGTTCCAGTCTTGTCCAGGGTATCTTTCAAATAGCCTTCATCCAATACTGGCAAAAACAATTGAAAAATATCAGGATGTGCTTTTTCGATTTCATCAAACAAAACAACGGAATATGGTTTTGATCGAATAGAATCTACCAATAGGCCTCCCTCGCCATAACCAACATAACCTTTCGGTGAGCCTTTCAGTTGAGACACCGTATGTTTTTCCATGTACTCAGACATATCAAAACGGATGAGGTTTTCTTTGCTATTGAACAAAGTTTCTGTAATGGTTTTTGCCAGTTCAGTCTTTCCAGTACCAGTAGGCCCAACAAGTAAAAAACTTCCTATTGGTTTCCCGCTTTCTTTGACACCAGAACGACTTCGACGGATAGCCTTTGCAATAGTCAATGCAGCATGATCCTGACCAATCACTTTAGCCATGAGGTATTTTTCGAGTTCCAATAATTTTTGTTGTTCATCACCTTCAATTTTACCTGTCGGGATTCCAGTGGACATAGCGACAATACTAGAAATGTCGCTTTTTCTAATGTCTTCTTTTTTCTTTTCTGAATGTTTTTCGAGTTGATCAAGGATAGCAGTAATCTTATCCGACCAGTCCTTTGCATTTGCATCTGTATCAGGTTGCTCCCATGTAACTTCTTCAAGTGCAAGAGGTGAAAGAATGTTTTCAGTCTCTTCCCAAAACAATATCCAATCTTCTGTTAAAGTATCTTTATCAAGGACTTTCATCTCTTCTCTGACTCTAGCAATGCGAGTATTAATATTGTCTTCTAGGATCCTATATGATGCCATAGTTCTATCCATCAAGTCAATAGCAGAGTCAGGTAAGAAACGTTGTGGAAAATATCTTTTGGCCAGCTTCACCGTTTCGGAAACGGCTTCCTCATCCATTTTAAATTTATGATGTTCTTCAAACAAGCCTTTTAATCCGTCAATCATTTTGATCGCATTAGGGATATTAGGCTCTTCTACCATGATCACTCCAAAACGACGACTGAATGCCGGATCTTTTTCAATATACATTTTGTATTCCTTGATAGTCGTAGCACCAATGACATTAATTTCACCCCTTGCCAATTCAGGTTTTAGTAAATTGGCCACTCCACCAGCACCTGACTTATCATCCATAATCATATGGATTTCATCAATAAACAATAAGACATTATCCTGACGTTTGACTTCCAGTAATATTTTTTTCAAGCGATCTTCGACTTCACCTTTGTAAGAGGCTCCAGCAATCAAAGCGCCAATATCCAATTGGTATAATTTTGCAGACTTAAAGTATTCAGAAACTTCGCCTTCCGCAATTTTCAAAGCAAAGCCATCAACCAATGCAGTCTTGCCTACACCTGGCTCTCCAATAATCATAACATTGGGTTTCGTTCGACGACTAAGGTTGTTTTCCATCTTTCCAATCTCTTTATCTCGTCCAAAGATTGGATCAATTTTTCCCTGTATTGCCAGAGCAACTTTATCAATACAATATTGTAGAAATACTTTTGTATTGGCTGGAGAGTGGCCATTGGAGCGACCGTTAGAACCTGATGCAGGCTCTTCTTTTTCCATTGCTTTTTGAACAGTATTGTCATTTAAAATCGCTTCGATCAATTCGTCTTCCGTCATTCTAAGACTTCCAATCTGCCCTTTTGGAAATCCGACCTCTGGTCTTGTCAAGGCACATAAAACAGACAATGGTTCAATTCTTTTTTGATTAAACATAAGCATAAACGCTTTAGCGATATCAAAAACGCGATGTACTTTATCATCCGCATCAGGAGTATCTGATGGCAAGCCCTTAGATTCATATTCATCAATCCGATATTGTGCCCATCCTTTGAGATACGAAAGATCTTTATCAAGCAAGGTAAGAAAACTTGTTATCCCTACTCGATTATTCAACAGAGCCATTAAAAGATGTGGCGGGCCAAAAGTAGGATGATTGGCATCTTTCGCTAACTTTTGTGCAATATCAATAGCCAGTTTGCTAGCAGTATTAAGATTATTAATTGGTATTGTCATGGTTAAAAGGGTTTTATTTGTTATACTCCTAGTCCGAGTTTCGAGGAATAGCCTAATATTGGTACTTCTGCTAGCTCGCCCTTCTTCCTCTCTTTCTGTTGGATAGAAAAATCAAGCCTTACATCAAGATTAAGAGGGAAATAATATTTTATTATTTCATTTAAAAGTTTTTTATTATCCTTGTCTTCATCAAAGTATTCGAAAAATTCTTCTTTTGAGATACCTTCAATTCTCAGGGTACAGACTTCTTGATAATCGTAAATTGTATTTCCAATATTGACATTAAAGCCTAGAATTTTAGTTTCTCCTGTTAATTCTTTATGTTGATCATCCGTCATCTCACAGCTTTCTTCAATATCAAATAGCATAGAGATTTTTGTTCCCAAAACAAATTCGATCAAAGCTTTAGTCTTTTCTTTATCGCCGATTATGAAAGGTGTCAAATGTAAAGTTCGAATAAAGCGTTTCCATTTTTCATTAGATAATTCAAAGTGTTTCCAAAAATATTTTAGCGCAACATCATAATTTTCTAATTGTTCAATTTCGTTAAGTGCTCGATGGATTCTGACTTTATTATACTCGACTTCCAAGGGTGTAAAAAATCGCTGTGCAGATTTTAATGCTGCTTTAACTTGTTCTCGATATTTTTCAACATCTTCTTTTTTTCTTTTTTCTCCACGTTCATTTATAAACTCATCGGTATTATCTGGTTCAGAATAAAAATCTTCAGGAAGATAGTCGAGGATTGCACTTCGGCTGGTATACATGATGTGTAAGCCCCGTTTATTTTCCTCAAAATATTTTTCGACATCATATTCATCCTCAGGACGAATTGGAATAATATCATTTTTATAATTTCTCTTTTCGTTTTCTTTTGGAATGACATGAATATCATCGGGATCAATATTGGTACTTCGAACCAGTAAAGCAGCAAAGCATTCAAACAGAACATCCGTGTTTAATCGTTCAATGATTGTCCTCAAGAATTTTTCACTAATTTTTAAAGGATTACGATTCATCATTGACTACAACTTTGATGTGTGTGAAAAATGCGCTTTTTGCATTTAAATCATTCTGAAGTTCTATTCTGATGTACTCCGCTTCATCGGCATTTAGTCTTTGAATCAATTTTATAGTTACTAAAATCCCTCGACCTCTTTTTCCTTCTTCCAACATCATGAGTGTTCTATTGATTGCTTCTACCCGCAGCAATTGGCCATAACGGTTTAAACAATAAAGTTCAATATCTCCTTTCGTCATGATCCGTCCCCGAGATAAGAGTGAAATTTTCAATTGATTCATATAGTCTTCCGAAGTTAATTCTCCTTTTCCCTTTTGGATGGGAATGACAGACTGACTATCTGCAATGTTGATATCATTAGAATTGACTTTAAGGCCTGTTTTATTTCCAAGGTGTCGAATAGCCTCTCCCTGAGTTTCCCAATAAGCATAGTATAATTGCTTCACCTTGGCTCTGAAATTAGCAATACAAAAATAAGAAGCCCTCTTTTCGTCCTCTCTAAAGTAAGTTGGAATATTCGCTTTAATGCGATTGATTGATTTTTCGATTACATCAAAATCTTCTCTAAGTCGATTGACTCCTTCTTCTTTAAAAGTACTGTATTCATCCTGTATCACTTCCATCAATCTATAGATGCGTTGGGTAGCATCCTCTCTATTAAGTCGTCGAATCCGTGATCCACTGCGAAGGATAAACGTCCCAGGGCGACTATCCGGATTTAAAAAATCTACTTGCTGGTAACTCGTCTCCGGATCGTCTTCTTTGTTTTTAACATCCTGTATCTTATGAACTCCAAGAAAGAAATCGGTAGTCGGCATAGGAAGCAAAATCCGATCATAATTACTTTTCACAGCACTCGTTCTAATCATCTGTCTATTGACTAGTGGGATACAATTGGGGTATAAAATATTCTTAATTAAAAAATCATTAGGCAGCGCAAGCGGGAGTTCTAATTTGATCCAACATAATGGTTGTTTAATTTCCAATGTAGAGGTAAGTTCACTGCCATCAAAGAACGGTGGTACCCGATATTTGTAGTCTGCGATATCTGTAGGGATAGTAACTTTTAAAAAGCTACTGCGAAAACGGCTGAAAATTTGTTTTTCATAAGTGTCTGGAACTTCCAGTAATTCGAGAAGGTCTTCGGTTCTTTTTTCAATCGATGATGAATCAAAACATTGAATCCCTTTAATGACTTTTAATTCCTTATCAGTTTCACCATTAATGAGCCATTGAGCATTATGGAAAACATGATGATTTTTATCAAAGTCGTCTGCAATTTTATTACCTAAAAAAAATGGAATGGTATCGTTTTCTTTTGTCTTTCCAATGTTCAAACCCAGCCATATATGAGCTGTCATTTTTCCGCCAGGTAGTTTTTTTACGATTTCAAGGTCATTGCCTTCTACCTGGATAGCATATCGTTCTGTAAGGATTGCAGCGATTTCACAACGAGGAAATTGATGTTCAAAAAGCGGCGTAAAATAAAAATCAAATTGTTCACCAGTATCGCTTTGCCCACTGATTTGAAACTTATCTTCCGGAGTAGTGTGAACTCTCTGCGCCTGAGGTTTGATCTGTGCAACCGTATAACCAGGCTCAGGAAGTAAAGATTGATCTGGCACTAAAGATTTAGATAACCCGAGTACTACTTCTTTTCGAGATTCTCCAATTTCAGCATACAACTTTCCCAATTCCACTGCATTCGCTTTAAAGATTTTATCGACAATTGGATCATAATCTTCTGGATTCAGGGGATTGACATTATCTTCATTATCATCATACCAATAATAGCTGGCATCTTTTAAAAGGTCCTTGACAATATCTTTGCTCGTTTTGGTCATAGTCTAATTACTTTCGACTTTAAAAGGCGTATATAAAATACTCATTTTGAATGCTGGTTTTAAAATCTTACCAGTGCTCTTGACTTTTCCTTCTACTATGATGACAATCTTGCGTTGATACACAGACCTATTACCATCTACTTTTTCAAAATCAAATTTCACTCGATCTGTTTGCAATCTGATCTCATTTTCCCGAATAATTTTTTCCAGGTTTTCTTGAAAATATTTTTTTGCATTCGCTTGTTCAATTAAGGGTCGGCTTGTCTTTTTATTTTCGTAATAGGGTTCTCTTTCATGATAAAAAACCTGCTTATCAAATTCCCACATTTCGAAACCGAGTGTTCTATCATAAGCAAATTCTCCAACGCGCATCAACACTAATGATCGAATATTCGATCGAATAGATGCTTCCAATCCAAGTCTCTTTATTGATTTAGACTTATTGATGATCTTGTGAAATGGAAATGGAGTAGTAAAGTATTCTGACATTTGATTTTATTTTTAAACCTCAAAAATGACTTACGCGCTCAAGACCAGACATCTTTAAAAACTTCATTGACAGCCAAGAATTTTACAAGCTGACATTTGATTTTACTCGTTACGATTATTTGGGACGCTAAGCCTCCGGGGATATAATCTGTTTTATCCTGATGTGGAACGACTGGCAATACTTTTATTAATTTTTCGCTTCGCATATTTTTAAGCCAAGCAATTTTTGCAGCTTCGATACTTATCGGAATGCGTTTCCGATAATAAGTTTCTTCAAACTCATGTTCGCTCCATTTTACTTTTCTATCCTCATCAAAGAAATGATCTGTCGAATATTTTGTCCAGCCTCCTAATTCAAATTGATCAAAGCTTGGGAACTCAATAGCAAAGGCGATAAAAATCCCTTGAGACATCCGAAAGGGTTTATAGCCTAATTCTTCTCCAATTTGCCTTACACTTAATCCCCGCAAGCAATACTCTTCTGTAAAACAGCCATCTAGTTCGATGAACTGTCCAAGCTCTAAGGGCTTAAATTGCGGCATATCCTTAATTCTTTTTTATTCGTGTTATTTTGATTTTTCTTTTTGGTGTTGTGATTTCTTTTGAGGCCTCTGGTTCTAATGTATCTGCAAGTTCAGTCCCTTTCTCAATCTTTTCTCCTCCTTTATCTTCTTCTGGAATACAAATATTAATTCCCCTCAAATATGCTTCCTTTATTTCCACATAAAACTCTTCATATAACTCCCATACATCAATATCTTCCTCAAATTCATACTCGTTAATAAAAAAGATTCCTATATCGGTCTGTATCATTGGTTTACTTTCGAATACTTCCATACCTAAACCATTAAGCCCCCAATTACTAAAAATATCCTCTGCCGCATTTTCAAAAGCTTCTTCATTATCTTCATCACTATTACTTTCATCAGGGTCTTCAAGCATAATCATAAGCTCAGGAAAAAACACATGAGATGCATTATTCCATAAATATTTTGCTTTTATTACACTATCTGGCATTTTATCCTTTTGGTACGGATACCAGATTTTCCCTCTAGTAATTTCTAAAACACAATCCATTTCCTTTTCTAAATAATCATTTAATTCAAGGCATTTATTATCATAAATATTCAAATGTTTACCATTTGATTCTCCTTCTATTCCCATAACATGTATTTCTTTTCCTTCTACTAGAAGTGGTCTTATTTTTTTTAGCGTAACAGAAGGAAATTTATATTCTATTTTATTGTCTTCCATAACATTTTCATCTAATCATACCAAATTAGGTTTACTTCACTATCGAATTCAAGGCCAGCGTAAACTGTATCACAGTATTCTAAAAATTCTCCTGAAACAAATGTAACATATGGTAATTCAGGTATCTTGAATAAAGCTTGTCCTTCTATTTTTTCGGCATGAAAATCTATTGTAAAGTAATCGATTATTTGTCCATATGGTGTTGCTACGAATTCTGACTCCTCCTTGTCGAAAGCATCTATTACATTCAGTACATTAATGACAAAATATAATCCTGCATCTGTATGGATAGGAAGTAATTCAATTTTATCTGTAAAAAATTCTTTTGTATAATCTAGTGCCTCTTCACTAATAGCAAGGACACCTGAATTTCCTATTTCAAAAAAATCGGGATGCTTTTTAGGTTCTCCTCTTTTTAATGAGAATTCTTTCCATATCTCTTTTACGGACTTAGATTCTTCAAAGTAATCTTCTACTAATTTATTAAATAGAATAGCGTCTTCTTCATTCGTAAAATGAAATGGTGTAAAATCTGTACCTGATTGAAATTTCCATGTGTTCATTATAATTAAAATTACTCCTCAGCTACTAACTAAAAAAAAGAAGCCATACTAAATTCTTCTATCGGAACAAATTTTATACCCTCAGGATTTACAGCTAAGATCGCATCTACAACTAACTTATGATACACCTTATATCCAGAATCTTCCTCAAGGCGAAACACTAAACGTTCCTTCAAAGGGATTTCTTCTAATACTTTTTTATCTAATACAATTTTTTTAACTTTTGAAAGTCTAAAACTTGTGACTTCACAATCTGATAATTCCACATCTATACATTTTACCTCATGGTAGATATGAATCGCCCAATAATTATCATAATCAATCCCTCTTTTCAAATCCTTGATTATTGCAGGCAGAAGTTGGATGCCATCTATCTTCATCTGATTTAATACATCAAATATTTTTTTAGATACTACACTATCAGGACTACTATGATAATCAACCATCCTTGGTTTCCTTGGAAGTGGGTCACCAAATTCAAAAATCATTAGTTCAGGGTCTTCAATAGGGTAACTCTTTGCTAAATATCTAGGAGCATCTTCATCATGTTCATCTAATAAAGGAGCAGATTTCGCTCCTGAAAAAATTACCACATAGTAATCAAATTCATTATCCAGCATTTATTCTGTTTTTCTTTTAAAAAATAAAAGTGCATATTTATCACCAAATATCTTGTATATCACACCTCTTTAAAATAACCTGTTACTGTTTTGAATCCATGACCTATTAGTGAAAATTTATTGCAATTTTTAATTGCTGATTTTTTCTTTCCATCAGAAGTTTGTGCTCCCAAACAACCTACTCCCCAATAAGCATAATCCCTCCCATCTTTGGTTATTGTCCATGTAAAAGATTTTACAAGCCCCCATATTTCTTTACTAATATCATCTAATTCCTTAACCACATCTCTTTTTTCATCACAAAGTTTCTCTTTATCAAATGTTCTCAAAATAGGATTAATCAAAGCTTTGACTGCTACAGTGTATTTCACCTCCCATTCATATCTTGTATAATCATGAGCCCCTCTATGAACTGGAATAAATAAATCACAACCCATTGGAGATGAACTCGGCAAGAAAACACCATTCTTCTCATGATTAATATCATAACCGAAAACAGCACAAAATTTCGCCCATCCCTTTTTCATTGCAGCACTACAAATCAGGTGATGTGCCTGAGCCGTACGACCTACAGTATTACTGCCTCTCTTAAAAGTAGCAGCAAGCGGATGATCTGCATGTCTTTTTATTCCTGGATAATACTTTTTTAAAATATTAGCTCCTAACTTAGGTCCATTCCCTATACTATCTCCCGACCGCCTTCCTTCCGCGAGGTGATGGGCTTTCTTACAATAAGTACATTTGCTGCTAGTATTCTTCTTATCATTTGCTTTCTTTGCCATACCGTAAATTTACTGACCAGATTTTTCAATAGAAATCTTACCACCTCCCCTAGGACACATCAAACAAGCATTACCTTTAATTACAGGTATTCCACCTACTTTCTTTTTTGTAAAGGCATTCATCCAAGGACCTATTGGAATTGGAGTACATAATTGAGCTGGAGGAGGAGCAGCTTTGAAAGGCTTACAAGTTCCAAAAGTAGCTATTGGTGGAAACAAATTCGCACCAGGAGCAAAATCCAGCATTGTAGCTGCCTTTTTCCCATCAATTTTATATTTAGATTGGCTTACCACTCTAAGTGAAGAGCTTTTATCTCCCATGGTGCATTTAATCGTAGCTCCATGCACAACCATTTCATCTTTTACTGCCATAATATTTATTTTTTTAGCTAATATCCACTTTAGAACCTTTTACTACTGCTTTGCTAGAACCTTCAATAAAAGTTTTTTTAGAAATTACATTTGCTTTTTTAGTTCCTTTAAACGATGATGTTTTGGAGCTTAAATCTAACTCCTTAGTAGAGTTTAATTTAGCAGTACCTTTTGCTTCTAATTCCATATTCGCACCAGAACCAGAACCGAGTTTAACATTCTTACCACCAGATGCTGAAAGCATTTTTCCTGCTTGAATTACAGCATTCTTTCCTGCTGAAAAAGATGAGGATATAGCAGAACCTAATGTAAGATTAGCTCCTGCAAAACCTTCTATTAGAACTCCTGCATTCATTGTAATTGCATTGGATGCTGACATAGTTATCATCGAAGCATTCATATTAATACTTGACTTTGCTGTAATATCTATACTATCACCTGCTTCTACATATATATTGGCACCTGCTTTTACATAAATATTATCCCCTTTTGTCTCGATTTTCATATGATTCCCCTTCTTATCCGTAATCAAAATCTTCTCCTCCCCATCCGTATCATCAAACTGTAAAATATGCCCGCTCCGCGTTTTAATAGCCTTCAGATTATTATCCGGATCAGCAAAATCCGGGCCGATACCTCCATAATAATTGGAACCTACTACATAAGGTCGAGCCGGATTCCCTTGTTCAAATTCGACAAAGACTTCATCGCCGATTTCGGGGACAAAATAAGTTCCGGTGACCCCTTCTGCGCCACCTGGGCCGGCATAGTTGGTGATGACTCTGATCCAAGGAGTAGTGCCTTCCTGCCATTTGAATTTGACTCGGACGCGACCCAGTTTATCAGGATCATTGTTCTCGACGACTTCGGCGGCTTGAGCTTCGGCTAGTGGAGTCTTGATGTTTTTATTTATTGGAGGCGAAGTGGTCGTGACCGGAATAGCGCGAAAGTAATTGAAGTAATCGCGACTATGATTAAAACTGTGTATAGCAGAGATGACACGGTATTTTCCGATAAAACCTTTTTTGGAGCTTACTTCTACTTCTGCTCCAACAGTGATACCGGGATCAGCACTCTGACCTTTAAAGATCATGGCATCACCAGTGATAGAAGATTTCTTTGCTTCTGCGATGTATTTTAAATGGTTATTGTCGCCAATGGCATCACCAACAGGATCGAGGCCTTCTTCGGCAAAGAGATCAGCAGATACCTCATGAGAGGTTTTACTTTGCGGATCGAGCCAACCTGGCTTGAAGGAAGCTACAGATTTTTCTAAAGTACCATTATCTTGATATTTATAAAACTGTTGCTTAAAAGCAGAGGATCGGAGATTGATACCATATTTAAATTTAAGCATACTATCTGAACCGAAGGAAAGCTTTACTTCCGGATTCTGAGCAGGCAATTCTCCAAAGACAATTCGC
>CBDICS010000102.1:0-59063 GCA_965277415.1 Saprospiraceae bacterium | reverse complement strand
GGTATCGGAAACAATTGTAGTGAGCTGCCCTTCAAGATCAATAGTGCCAATGGCAATCATAGCTAATACATTACCAGAGCTTTTTACCCAACCAGATAAAATTAAATGATCACCAGATTGGACATCGGGAAGAACCTGATAAAATAAGGATGGGAAACAACCTTGGGTATTACCAGCTTGTAAATTTAGTGACCATTCACCATGATTAGGTGCGCCTTCGTTTTCTGAAGTAGCAAGATTGCATATACCTGCCCAAGACTCTAGAGAAGCAATACCATTCTCTTCAAAACTAGGATTAGTGATTTGACTAAAACAGATGGACACATTAAAAAAGAAAGGATTAGAAAGTAAAAAGTTTTCATCTTATTAAGTTTTATTGTTATAGAAGTTTTTTGAGTAAATCAATTACTCATTAATAAACACGTAGAAGAACCCAAAAACGTTGGAAGCGGAGCAGTTTTTTTTAACAAGACTTTAGAGACAGGGTATTATAATGTGGGCTGAAGTTTTACTTGTTCGCATAAGCGGCAAAGAATTTACATTCTTGAATGATGCTTTTATAAAAAGAACTTTCAGAATAATTTTGCTTGAGTAATTGATAATACCGGCGGTATTCTATCGGAATATTTGGAATATTATTACTATAACTATTATACTTATTTGCTTTACTTATAAAGAATTGATTTAACTCACAACGAGCGGCCATAAAAGCTGCCTTCGCAGCGAGGTCAATATCTTTTGCGGTTGCACGTGATTTTTCAAAGTATTCTAATGCTCGTGTGAGGTCTTGGTTTTCTCTATTACCAAAAGGGTTTGAATAATCAGGGAAAATGCCATCTTTATCATATGCCCAATTGGCTCCACTTCTATAATAGTCAGTGACCATCCAAGAGTGACCAAAATAAGACATATTATAATAAGCTGTTCCTAGTTGATAATAATAAAGAGCTCCACTTTCAAAATCTGATTTAGCTTTGTATTCGAGTTCAAAAATTTTCTGAATAATTTCTGGCTTATTAAAATAAGCACTCGAATCAGGGAGTGGACATTCTATACAAGGTTCAAGTCTTTCTATAAAAGGATTAAATTGAAAATTATCCCATTCATTTCTTGGGATTCTTTTAAAAATTTCGAGTGCAACTTCATTTTGGCCAAGCGCCATATAGAGTGTTCCTTTTATATCCATAAGGTCACTTTCAATCGTTGTCCCATCTTTTTTGGTAATCAAAGCTCGTTCGAATTTTGAGAGTTCCTCTTTACGGCATACCGCTAAGAGATCATTTATGATTTCTAATTGTGGATCTGGCTTTAGACTGCTTATAGGATGTCGAACTCTAAAAGCTTTACCTGGATTTCCCTGAGTCTTATAAGCATAGCTGAGTCGATCATTTAGAAAATCAGGAAAATCTCTGTATTTCTTATAAAGCGGATCATTTAGAATAATCTCTGCAATTTCTTTTTCATCTTCATTATCAATATCTTCTAATGCATTAATTGTCAAAGCTAATCTGAAAACTTTTAGCTGTTCCAATAAGATTGGTTTTTTGGTCTCGTTTTCGATCTCTGGCTCAATTTTAGAAAACGTTTTATCGGCAGCATAAAAGTCACCAGCTAAAATTCAAGATATCCATCTGCGAGTTTCCATAAAGATAAATTTAAAACCTTTCTTTCATCAATACATTTTTTTACAAAGGCCTGAAGGCTAATAACATAATCACCTCTCTCTTTTCGAGGTAAACCAAAAAATTGTGTATTCTGCCTTTTTTTATCATTAAAGGCTGATCCTAATAAATCTTTTTCGAGTTTTTTAATTTCTTTGACGAGTAAGAGTTCAAGGTTTGGACTTTGTGGATAAAGTAAATATATTTTTTCCATCTCTTCCACAGCTCTACTATTTTCACTGCTCGCTCGGATAGCATAAAGTGTTGAACGTTCCCGGTCGTCCTGACATAATAGTAGTGCTTGTTGCCATTCTTCTTCGGAGTTGATCTTGAAACTACGATAGGCAGATTCTCTCTTACTAGGGCAATTTCGAAAATCAATGAATAAAGATATGAAGCTTGGACATGGTCCCCTCTTTTCATTATTGCACCAGCTCGATGTCCCATAATCCAATAGTTGAGTATGCTTTCAACTGGATCAAATTTCGGAATGAGGTATTCATAAAGCTCTAAAGTCTGAGCGTAATTTTGCTTATAGTGAGCAAGTCTTATAAGTTGATAAGCATAGCGTAGCTTAATATAGTTAGACTTAGATTTTTGAAACTCCTTAAGCCCTTTTTCAATAAGCTCCTGCATCCTAAAAGTATCTCTTTTAGCTGTTCCTTCCCATGGATCGTAATAAGAAACATGAGGTTCACATTCTTTTGCAAATATCAAGTAATCAATAGTGTTATGGCATCTGTTTGTTTTTAAATGACGCGCAAAGGCGTTTTTATTTAACCTTGGACTTAGCGGATACTTTTTATTTTTAACGGCTGTTTTTAATAATTTAATATCGGAAATAGATGTTTTGTAAATAAGATCGCCAATAGCTTTAATAGAGATTTGATCACAAAAGATATCTTTCCACTCTTCGAGATTACCTGAAACCTGAATCTCTTTCGTTTTTTCAAAGTGTTCATAAAAATCATTGAAGCTATAAAAATAAGGAGCGTATGCTGATTTTTGATCAATGATGTTAGGGTTAATAAAGGAGTACCCATCAAAAAATAATTGAGGCCCGCAGCCAATAGCAATTCGTATTGGAAGTAAGAGGAATAAAAAATTAATAAAAACGACTGTAAATATCCTTAAGTACTTCATATGGATAATCTGCGATTAATGTAGAATCAAGGTGGTAGAAAATAATGTTTAAATCATTAGTACTCAAAATAGGAGACAATAAATCTGCTGCTTTTTGTAAAGGCTCCACACTTACCTGTTCTAAACGAATTTGATCTTTTTGATATAAATAATAACCTTTAAGATACGTACTTTTAAGAATCTCGAATTGATTTTCAGCAATTTTAAGATAACGTGTGGTATCACTCAGATCTTTTTGATCTAGGTTGTTTATGATTTTTATAAATTTATTGTCTTGAAAAACAATACCCCATTTGAATATTGGTAAGGCAATATCTAAAGGAATTGGGTAGTGCTCAAAATTATAAAGATACTGTTTTGCAATCTCGATATTAATGATTGAATTTTGAGTTTCCTTATTATTGATATCATCCATATTATAAAACATTAATACGCCCCGATCAATTGGTGGAACGCCAGTAGTTTTAAAATACTTAACTTGATGTAAGCGAATTGTTGCACTAATTATTTGACCTTGATTAGCAAATTTAGATTTTAAAAATTGCAATAGGTTAAAATAATTATACTGAGATGTAGGTGACCAATCACAATCAAACTGAATTTCTTTAATGACATTTTTAGAGAAAGAAGTAGACAATGCATTGATTTTTTGAAATATCTTATCACCCAATGCTGAAATATTATTCTCTTCAATATTGAGCATTGTGCGATTCGTTATAAAGACAGTAGGTATAACCTGAATAGAGTCGGCAATCTTTGATTTGTGTTCAATAACAGAAAGGGGAATTGTATTTTGATCTTGCCAGTCTACATCAAAAAAGCGAATGTATAATTTTTTAACACCAAACTTAGACAGATACTCAGATTCGGAAGTTGAAATTTCAAGACTATTTTTCCAATGATAGAAAGCAGGAGAAATAGATCGCTGTTTAGTATTCTTACAACTAAAAAATAATAAGATCAAACAAATAAGTAAAAAGTAAAACCTTATCATTCTTGTTTATAGGTTTAGGCAAATTATAAAAAACCACTACTTTTATATTAACCCTTCTCGGATTAGGTCATGCAAATGAATGACACCAAGATAAGCTCCTTTTTTAACAACGAGTAATTGCGTTATGCTATGTGTCCTTAGCAGTTCTAAAGCATTTACAGCTAAAGTATCAGACTCTATAGTTCTAGGATTAGGAGTCATAATATCTTTAGCGCTTAGATTATTAATATTTGTCCCCTTTTCGAGCATTCTACGTAAATCACCATCAGTAATAATTCCTTGAATTTTTTTGTTTTCATCGAGAACAGCAGTCATTCCCAAGCGCTTAGATGTCATCTCTAAAATTGTCGTATTGATATCAGCATCAAGGTATACAACTGGGCATTCATTATTTGGGTATAAATCATGAACTCTAAGATAAAGTTGTTTGCCAAGTATTCCTCCTGGGTGAAATAGTGCAAAATCCTTAGGTGTAAAGTCTTTAAGTGCAAGCAGTGCAGTAGCAATAGCATCTCCTATTGCTAATTGAGCTGTTGTACTAGAAGTGGGCGCTAAATTATTGGGGTCGGCTTCTTTAGATATGGGAATGTAAATTAGATAGTCAGCATTTTTGGCTAAATATGATTGCTCATTACAAACCATTGCAATAATAGGGATACTGATATTTCGTAAGAGAGGAATGAGTACCTTAACTTCTGAAGTCTCCCCACTTTTGGAAAGGCAAACAACAATATCATTATCTTGAATTATACCTAAATCACCATGGATAGCATCTGCAGCATGCATGAATACAGAAGGTGTACCAGTAGAGTTGAGCGTTGCGACAATTTTTTGTGCTATTATGGCACTTTTTCCAATACCTGTAATAATCACCCGCCCCTTACTTTCATAAATAGCTTTGACGCTTGCCACAAATTGAGTGCCAATCTGATCTTTTAAGACAGCTAAAGTTTCCGCTTCAATTTGTAATGTACGTTGCGCAATTGATAAAATTTTTGTTTCAATATTCACAATAGATTTTGTATTTTTGTCAGCCTTTTGAAGAAAAGGTACTGTCTTATGAGAAAACTAAGTCAAAAATATTATTCTTTTGAATTATTCTTTTTGATTTACAAGCGACTTCCCAAAACCACTTTCTTTAAAGTATTTTTAATTGATATACACAATGTACTTTCTTTTTAAAATATAACGTTAGAACAACTAAGAAAAACAAAAAAATGCTTATATTTATAAAGTAAGGTTATTTTATGTTTGACGAAAATTAACCTTTTTTATTTGAAGTTGTTTATGAATGTGTTCTAATACTATTTATGTTAAGCAACAGGTTTAAACGGATTTAGCTTTTAATAACTATTCTATCTTTATCCTTATTAAACAAGGATAACTTCTACCTCCTCTAAGCTCTGTAAAGAAGCTAGATCAATTTGATTAATAATATTGAATAAAACAATGGTAGCAACTAACGAAAGATTGCTAGAAGCATTACAAAAATATTTCGGCTTTGATAATTTCAAAGGAGATCAAGAGGCTATTATTCAAAGCATTTTAAATAAGCAAAGCACATTTGTCATCATGCCGACGGGTGGTGGTAAGTCCTTATGCTATCAATTACCTGCTTTGATGTCCAAAGGTACAGCTATTGTAATCTCGCCCTTAATAGCCTTGATGAAAAATCAGGTAGACTCAATTAGGGGGTATAGCCAGAATGATAATATTGCGCACTTTCTTAATTCTTCTCTGAATAAATCTCAGATGAAATTAGTGAAAGATGATATTTTAAAGGGCAATACCAAAATGTTATTTATTGCGCCAGAGACATTGACAAAAGAAGAGAATATAGACTTTTTCAAACAAGTTGATATTTCCTTTGTCGCTGTAGATGAAGCGCATTGCATTTCTGAGTGGGGACATGATTTCCGACCTGAATATAGAAGGCTTCGAACTATGATCAATGCCATAGGACGGAATATTCCAATCATAGCACTTACTGCTACAGCGACGCCTAAGGTTCGTTCGGATATTATTAAAAATCTGGAGATGGAACCGGTTAATAGTTTTGTTTCTTCTTTTAATCGAGATAATCTCTATTATGAAGTATATCCGAAAGGAAAGAAAGAGCAGACTGTTCGTAATATCGTAAAGATCATAAAAGGTATGCCTGGACAGTCGGGAATCATTTATGTTCAAAGCCGAAAGTCTGCTGAAGAAATTGCAAAATTACTAGTCGTTAATGATATTAAAGCGGCGCCTTATCATGCTGGTTTGGATGCTAAAACAAGATCAAAAACACAGGACGATTTCTTGATGGAGCAAGTTGATGTGATTGTTGCAACGATTGCTTTTGGAATGGGAATTGATAAACCTGATGTTCGATTTGTAATCCATTATGATGTACCAAAGAGTATTGAAAATTATTATCAGGAAACAGGACGTGCAGGGAGAGATGGCTTAGAAGGTCGATGTGTTACGTTTTATTCTCAAAGAGATATTCAAAAGTTGGAAAAATTTCTTAGAGACAAACCCGTAGCAGAACGTGAAATGAGTGCTCAGTTGATGCAGGAAATTATGGCTTATGCAGAAACAACTTCCTGTCGACGGAGATTTTTACTTCATTACTTTGGTGAAGAATATCAGGATGAAAATTGTAATGAAATGTGCGATAATTGTCGCCATCCAAAAGAGAAAATTGAGTCGATGACTGAAATGGTACAGGCTTTACAAAGTGTTGCGCAGCTTAATGAAAACTATGTGACAAAAATACTAGTTGATTTTGTCAGAGGAGCAGAAACTCAGGAAATGATTAATTTCCAACATAATAAATTAGCAAACTATGGGATAGGGAAGGAGAAGGATGAAAATTTTTGGAATTCAATTTTTAGACAAGGATTACTTAATAATTTTATATACAAGGATATTGAGAACTATGGACTATTAAGGTTTACAGATAAAGGGAGGGCCTATCTTGAAAATCCGTATTCTCTAAAGATTCCTTTGAACCATAACTATGAAATTGAAACAGCTGAGGATCATACAAAATCTAATGGGAAAACAGCGGTATTAGATAAGACTTTGATGCAGATGCTGAAAGATCTTAGAAGAAATATTGCTAGAGAAAAGAATATTCCTCCTTTTGTTATTTTTCAGGATCCATCATTAGAGCATATGGCTACAATGTATCCAATCTCTGTTGAAGAGATGGGAAATATTACTGGTGTGAGTAAAGGAAAAGCGTTGAGATATGGTAAGCCTTTTTCTCAGATGATTTCTAATTATGTAGAAGAAAATGAAATTGATCGGCCTACTGATTTTGTTGTAAAACAAGTAGCTAATAAGTCTAAGGTAAAAGTAAATATTATCCAAGGTATAGATCGTAAAATTCCTTTATTTGATATCGCTTCTTCTAATAACTTAACGATGGAAGAATTGATGTATGAAATAGATATGATTGTGGCTTCAGGGACTAAAGTAGATATCAATTATTATATCGAAGATAATGTAGATGAATATTCTCGTGATGATATCCTTGATTATTTTATGGAAGCAGATACAGATTCAGTTGAAGAGGCTTATATTGAATTGAAGGATGATGATATTACCTTAGAAGAAATCCAACTTATGAGGATTAAATTTATGTCTGATAACGCGAATTAGTTTTGAAGATAATTATCATCAATGGGCCGAATCTAAATCTGTTAGGGAAACGAGAGCCTGAGATATATGGATCGGAAACTTTCGAAGCTTTTTTTGAAAGCCTTCAAGAGGCATACCCAGATATAGATTTAGAATATTTTCAAACTAATCATGAAGGAATTATAATAGATAAACTTCATGAAGTTGGATTTAGCTATGATGGGATCATTCTTAATGGTGGAGCATATACGCATACTTCCATTGCTATAGCGGATGCTCTCGGAGCTATTTCTACCCAGACTATAGAAGTTCATATTTCAGATATTTATGCTAGAGAAGCCTTTAGGCATCACTCTTATTTTACTGTTAAGTGTATTGGTTTTTATTCAGGAATGGGCTTAAAAGGATATGAAGCAGCATTAAAGCAATTCTTAAATTTATAAACAAAACGAAGGTAGGGGAAACTATGGCCCTAAAACCGGTTTTATCACGGTAAGGTCAAGCATTCGTAACCTTCTTTTTTTCCCGATCTTATATTTTTTATATTTAAATAATTTTTTAATAAGCCATCCTGTGACTAAAGCAGAACCTGCGATTATTGCGGTATCCCATCTAAGTTCCCAACCTACTAAAGTCCCGGCCGCAGAAAAGAAAAGCCAACTACCAGCGAAAACAAAAAGTTGGTTGCCTAGACGTTGAGATCCACTTCTATATTTTCTTAATGTTCGAATATCGGCAAGGTTCACATAGCGATTTCCAAATAAAATCAAGCCATCATCGATGAAGAGATCTTGGATAGTTCCAGTATACCAGGTTTTATCACCTCTAATTTGATAAGTAAGATCATCTCCAATATAGTACTTTATTACCTTAGTACTTCCATTACTTCTCGATCTGCAAGAATTTTTGCCCCCATAGAAAATTACTTATTCCAAGAAATAAAATCAGCCCAATTATACGCATGTTAGATTCTTTTTTATAAAGTACTTCATATATAGCTATGAAGTTGGTTGGTTTGGTTTATTTTCTTCAAATTTAACTTTTTTCAGGAATACTTTTATCCACCTTTGTGTGGCTTTGAGTATTTGATCATAAGGTAATTCTTCCTTTCCAATATAGATTACAATCAATGCAAATTGAGAGGTGTCCTTAGAAGAAAAGCTATTATTATTAATAAGATGTTTGTTTAGACGGTAAGCTTCTCGAATCCTTCGTCGAATTCGATTACGCTGTGTAGCATTAGAAAATCTACGTTTGGGCACAGATTGGGTAAATTGAACTGGAAAGTTTGGTGTTGTTTGCTTGTCTCGATGAACCCAAGATATTTTTAATGGGTAAGCTAGAAATGACTGACCTTCCTGGAATATTTTTGAAATAGCTTTTCGGCTTTTGAGTTTTTCATTTTTATGGAAGGTGAAGGAAGTCACGTATGGGCGTTTTTACTCCTATTTAATGTCTTTGTAAAGTAAAAGTATTTCCGTTCTTTGACAAAATCCGTGAACAAGCCGTAAATAAGATCAGAAGCGATTAAAGGAAGCCTTGATCTTGTTTATGGCTCTGTCTCAGACATGAGACTTGTCAAAGAACCAAGTATTTAAAAGTGTATTTACACGGAAACCCGGCTCGCGTAAGCAATGCCGGGCTTCTATATCTTCAAATCTGAGTTACAGATATTTTACTTTACGCTTCTTTCATCAGAAACTGTTAACTTAAGACGACCTTTCGCTCTTCTCCTAGCTAAAGTTTTTCTTCCATTTTTAGAACTCATTCGAGAACGAAAACCGTGTTTGTTAGCTCTCTTTCTTCTTGACGGTTGATAAGTACGTTTCATTACATTAATATTTTAAATTACCCGCTTAAAAAGCTCGACAAAGGTAAGTTTTATTTGTTGAATTTACAAAAATAGTACTGAAAAAACATAGGTAATAATTTTCATTCTTAGACAAATCTGGTGGACAAGCCGTAAAAAAGATCAAAAGCGACCAACAAAAGCATTGATCTTTTTTATGGATTTGTCTCAAATATGGGGTTTGTCAAAGAACCATAGTTTTAAAAGAAGCTCTTTAGGGACAACTATTGATTCTCTGTTCCTTAATATTGAAGAAATTTAAATAATGAATTGAGGGTCATTTGTAAATCCTTGACTTATAAGAGCACGTCTTTAAACTACTTCATAAAAAAAACAGAGAAGATATATTATACCTTCTCTGTCTTTTCATTCTTTTATAAGTTTGCAAAACAAATATTAGCCATTCATTGATGCTAAAAATTCGTCATTGGATGTAGTATGTAACATTTGTTTACGTAAGAAGTCCATTGCTTCATCTGGTTTCATATCCGCCAAGTGTTTACGTAGAATGAACATTCTTTGTAGTGTGTCTTTATCCAGTAGTAAGTCTTCACGACGAGTACTTGATTTGGTAAGGTCAATCGCAGGATACATTCGCTTATTAGCCAAAGTACGATCCAACTGAAGTTCCATATTACCTGTACCTTTGAATTCTTCAAAGATAACTCCATCCATTTTAGAACCGGTGTCAATTAAGGCAGTCGCAAGGATTGTCAATGAGCCACCATGTTCAATATTCCGTGCTGCTCCAAAGAATTTTTTAGGTTTATGTAAAGCATTTGCTTCTACACCACCAGATAAAACTTTTCCACTTGCTGGAGCTACTGTATTATAAGCTCTTGCTAGACGTGTGATCGAATCTAATAAAATAACTACATCATGGCCACTTTCAACTAATCGTTTAGCTTTTTCTAAAACAATGCCAGCTACCCGAACATGATTATCTGCGGGCTCGTCAAAGGTAGAAGCAACGACTTCAGCATTTACACTTCGTTTCATATCTGTTACCTCCTCAGGACGTTCATCGATCAATAATACGATCAAGTAACATTCCGGGTGATTTTTTGCAATGGCGTTCGCTACATCTTTTAGTAAAAATGTTTTACCTGTTTTAGGCTGCGCTACGATCAATCCCCTTTGACCTTTTCCAATAGGAGTGAACAAGTCTATCATTCTATTACCGTAATCTCTTCCATTAGAAGAAGAAGTCAAGGTGAATTTTTCGGTAGGGAATAAAGGCGTAAGGTAATCAAAAGGCACTCTGTCTCGAATATCTTGTGGTTGCAATCCATTGATCAGAGAAACACGAAGTAAAGCGAAGTATTTTTCACCTTCTTTTGGAGGGCGAATAGCCCCTCTTACAGTATCTCCTGTTTTTAGTCCAAACAATTTAATCTGCGAAGGAGATACATAAATGTCATCAGGAGAAGTCAAATAGTTATAATCTGAGGATCGAAGAAAACCATAGCCATCAGGCATCATTTCCAAGATACCTTCTCCTTCTATAATACCATCTAATTCTACATTAAATTTTTTGATATCATCTCCTCTTGATCCTCTATCTCTATCTTGATTATTACGGAACTCTCTTGGTTCTCTTTTATCTCTTTTTTCTATAATTCTTGATTCTGCTTTTTTCTCTTCATGTTGAACTTCTGGAGAAACTTCAACAGTGGAGTTTTCTTGGACGGGTTCTTCCTTTACTACAACAGGTTCTACTACTATGGGTTCTTCTACGACAGGTTCTTTTGGTGCTGGAGGAGGGTTAGAAAATAATTCTTTAGGTTCTTCATTTACAGATACTTTTTTTCGCGGCCTTCTTTTCTTATCTGCCCCTGAAGGAGCATTTTCTCTAGTAGTATTTGATCTTGTTGCTTTTTTCTGTTTTGTTGGAGGAGGAGGAGAGGGAGGTGTATCGTTTTCATTTTTGGATTCCTTGACTAAAGCTTGATGATCAAGGATTTTGTAGATTAATTCTTGCTTATTCAGTTTTTTATATCCTTCTAAGCCCAGTTTATCTGCCAAATCTCTCAATTCTGGCACTAACATATCATTTAACTGAAGTATATCTAACATATTCTCTGTTTATTTATCTTTTCAATCTAATTATGTAAAAAGATTGGTTAATTACTGGTTTGTTATTTGATGCTAAGTTGTTTATGGAAAAAGTAGAAAATTGGAACCTTTTAATTCGAATCTGAATTGACCCTTTGTATAAACGGATAATAAGATCGTTATTAACAATAATATTAAAGTTATAGTGGGAACTTAGATAGAGCTGAAAGTGAAAACACCCAATTTAGCAGCCTTGTTTTATGATAATAAAAAGGTGTGTAATCTTTTCTGACACGGCAAAAATACATTTTATTTTTAAATTCAAATAGTATCTTTGCAAAAATTTAACGAAATCTTTAACAGAAAGTTCGTATGTCCGTACAATTATTTCGTTAACTACTGTTTTTATAACATATTTTATACCAAATTTATTATACATTTTATGCTACAAGTAAGTTTTATTAGTGCCAACAAGGATCGAGTAATCGAAGGATTAAAGATTCGAAACTTCTCAGATGATGATTTATCTATTATTGATGAAATCATTGATTTGGATTCTACAAGAAAGAGAACTCAATCTGAATTGGATGACCTTTTGGCAAAAAACAACCAGTTATCGAAAGAAATTGGTGGCCTTTTCAAACAAGGAAAGCGGGAAGAAGCTGAAGTAATGAAAGGGCAGGTTGCTGCGATCAAAGAGGAGGTGAAAACCCTTCAAGAAAAATTCAGTACGACCAAAAGTAGTTTAGAGGAGTTATTATATAAAATTCCGAATATTCCACACCCTACTGTTCCTCCAGGGAATACGGATGAAGACAATGAAGTGTATAAAGAACATTCGGGCGAGCTTCCTGATTTGGGAGATGATGCATTAGCACATTGGGACCTTGCTAAAAAATATAATTTGATCGATTTTGAATTAGGCGTTAAAATTACGGGTTCAGGATTCCCTTTATTTAGAGGTAAAGGAGCGAAATTGCAAAGAGCATTGATTAATTTCTTTTTAGATGAAGCACATGAAGCTGGCTATGAGGAGATTGTGCCTCCTTTATTGGTCAATGAGGCCTCTGCAAGAGGGACAGGACAATTGCCAGACAAAGATGGCCAAATGTATTATGCTGAAAAGGATGATTTATATTTGATTCCAACAGCAGAAGTACCCGTTACAAATATGCTACGCGATGTTATTTTGGAAGAATCTGCCTTACCGATTAAACTTACTGGCTATACGCCGTGTTTTAGAAGGGAGGCAGGATCATATGGAAAAGATGTAAAAGGGTTAAACAGGGTACATCAGTTCGATAAAATAGAAATTGTACAGGCGACTCATCCAGATCGTTCTTATGAAGTTTTGGAAAATATGCTTAAACATGTAGAAGGACTATTAGAAAAATTGGAACTGCCATATCGTATTTTAAGGTTATGTGGTGGGGATTTGACATCTAGCTCTGCATTGACATTTGATTTTGAAGTATATAGTGCTGCTCAAAAGAGATGGTTGGAAGTGAGTTCAGTGTCTAATTTTGAAACCTATCAAACTAATCGGTTAAAATTACGATATCGTGATGAAAATCGTAAGATTCATCTGGCTCATACTTTAAATGGCAGTGCTTTAGCTTTAGCGAGAATTGTAGCGGCTTTATTAGAAAACCATCAAACTCCAGAGGGTATTGTAATACCTAAAGCATTACAAGCTTACACTCGATTTGATATAATCAACTAGAGCGCTTTTTTGAACAATAGAATATATAAATAAGTGACCTAAAATATTTATTTTGGTCTTAAAGAAGGATTTGATAACATAAATTAAAACAAAAAAAAACGATATTATGTCAGGTTATATGGGATATATGATACTTGCCGGCATTCTTTCTCTAATCGGGATGTTTGTAAGTAATCGCTTAAAAAGTAAATTTAATCATTACAGTCAGTTTAATCTTCAAAATGGAATGACTGGTAAAGAAGTAGCAGAGGCAATGCTTCGTCATTATAATATACATGATGTAAAAATTGTACCTGCTAAAGGTGTGCTTACCGATCATTATAATCCCTTGACAAAAACTGTTGCTTTGAGCGAACCAGTTTATAACTCTCGTAGTATATCAGCAGCAGCCGTTGCAGCTCATGAATGTGGACATGCTGTTCAACACGATACGGCTTATAGCATGTTGAAGATGAGGTCAGCAATCGTACCTTTTGTTAAGTATGCTTCAATGGCTCAGCAGTGGTTACTATTATTAGCACTTGGTGCTTTTGGAATTGGGAGTAATCCTACTATTCTTTTTATTACAATCATTGCATTCGCAATTACTACATTGTTTAGCTTTATTACTTTACCTGTTGAATTCGATGCTAGCAAGCGTGCATTAGTATGGTTGGATGAGGCTGGTGTTACAACTGAGACAGAGCATGAAGGTGCAAAAGATGCATTGTGGTGGGCAGCAATGACTTATGTTGCTGGCGCATTATCGGCATTAGTTATTTTACTATTCTTAGTATTACGATTTGCTAGTAGTGACTAAATGATTCGGTTGATATGAAAAAATCTCTTATAGAATAAAAAAAGTGGAAACATTTGATGTTTCCACTTTTTTTATTGGAAAAGCCTAAAAATAAATTGCTATTTGTAACAAATTATTAGCCAGTAAAGTAGAGATATAAAAAAAAAGAAGTCAAAGTTTTTTTAATTTATAAGTAATTGTTAATGCATAACTTAGTTGATTATGCCCTTAAAAGAAATTAGGCGTAAAAATCAAATTAAAGTTTTGAATTAGAGACAATTTGAGTATTTTAGCACACTCATAAGATTGACTAACCTATTCACCAGTTTTAATGTCAGAAATTAGTAAACGACGGTTTGTATTTATAGACTTTGAGAATTTAAAAAAGGTCAAGTTCAAAAAACTCGAAAAAGTTTGCGATCGGGTTTTTATATTTATTGATACGAAAGAGAAAAGCATTCCTTTCGATCTTGTCCAACAAGTTCAGCGATTAGGGAAATCTGTGAAATGGATTCCAGTGCATAAACCAACTCGGGGTAATCTGGATTTGCATATTGCTTTTCTACTTGGAAAGTTTCATCAAAAAATTAATAAACAAACAGAATTTGCGGTACTTTCTGATAACAATCTATTTGATCCCTTGGTTAGTTTTGTTAACGCAGAAGGAAGAAGTTGTCTTAGAGTGAGAAGCAAATCCGTAAGCGACTCAAAACCAACGCCTGCTACTACCAGAGTATCAAAGTCTGAAGAATCTGGAAAACAATCTGTGGATTTAGATAAACCGCCATTGTTGATAGACACGGCTTTTAATAATGGAATTATTGAAAGTACAGCTGATAATACAATCCAGCGGCTAAAACGTACAGGTAATCGGCCAGTTGAGATTTCAATGTTACGAAGTTATATTCTACTTCATAATCAAGAATTGACTAAACGTGGCAATGTAGATCAGATTATCAAGCAGATGGAACATAATAAAAACATTGCTATTCGAGGCGGACAGGTTACTTATCATTTCTGATATCGCACAATAATTATTCAAACCTATACATATATTTTTGATAAAGAGGTGTAAAATTCTCATTTGTATCTTTAAGGCAGCGTCTTAATAAGATTATATGTTATGCTTGTCTAGTACAAAACAGCATTGTCTAATCTCGACACTTATTAACTCTCGATCACTAATGAACCTTTAATTGCTTCTTGATGATTTTTTTTGACACATTGAACAAAATATAGTTGAGGTCTTAAAAATTAACCCATTTTCATTACTTTAGCACATAAAAGGCGTATTAAGTGTAGTAACTTTTGCGTTTTGCAATAGTCTTATATTTTAAGAAAACATTTATTTAAGTAATAATTTATATCATGAGTGAAGATATTAATCAATATTTCGAGAAAGCCAAAAAATACATGGAAGAAGCCATAGGGCATTTGCAAGATGAGCTTTTAAAAATCAGAACAGGTAAGGCTTCGACAGCAATACTGAATGGGATAATTGTTGATTATTATGGCTCTCCAACGCCTTTGGCTCAGGCTGCAAACGTAGCTACTTTAGATGCTAGAACTTTGACGATCCAACCTTGGGAGAAAACGATGTTAAGTACTATTGAACGAGCGATCTTTGAGGCAAACCTAGGACTTACACCTCAAAATGATGGAGAAATCATTCGAATTAATATTCCGCCATTGACTGAGGAACGTCGAAAAGAAATGGTGAAAAGGGTAAAAGCTCAAGGCGAAGATGCTAAAGTTAGCCTTAGACAGGCACGCCACAAAATGATGGATTTTATTAAAAATGCTGTGAAAGAAGGCTACCCTGAGGATGCAGGAAAACGAAAAGAAGATGAAGTTCAAAAAATGATAGATTCTTTTAATGCTAAAATAAAAACTATTATAGAGGCTAAAGAAAAGGATATTATGACTGTTTAATATTTACAATGCTTTGATTTCATATATGTCTACACTATTCGTCTTTCTAACAAATAGCCGGTTTTGTTGAACTAAGACCTTATCACTATTATTTAATCGTATAGGAAGGGGGATTGCCTTTTGATTGAAGGACTGCAAATGGTAGGACAATAATTGGTTTCCTTTTTTATAGATTAATTGATTATCAAAAATCTGAAAATGATCTATATCCTTTAATTCTAGGAGACTATCGTACTCTCCAAATATATTGAATATTAATATTCCGAAATTAGGATCATTGAGATATACATTGTTTTCCCTTTCTATAATAAAAGTAGGTTTGGAGGTATAATTCATTTGTAAATTTAGGTCGACACTATTGCGGAGTATAGCACCATTTCGATCTACTTTTAATAGTTTAAATGTGATTTCATCATACAACCAAACATTATTATCATTAGAAGTTCCAATTGCCTTGACTTGAGTTAAATTTAAATTTGTGAAATTAAATTCTCCTGTTTTACTCATCGTTCGATCTAGTGTAATTGCCGTGAGAAACTCTGAGTAGTAAAGCAGAATATTGAATGGATCTGTTACATCTATATGTGAAAGATCACCTAAGAAGTTATTATTGTATCTAAAGACTTCCTTTCCATTTATGAATCGTACTTTGATGACTTCATTTCGATCGGTGATCAAGATACAAGTTGCCATTGAGTTTATCTGTAGTAAAATAAGTGGATTGAATAGGGATGGAATGGAGAAGAGATCGTGAGTATAAGTATTGCTGTTCTGAATGATATTGCGCCGATTTAGAAGGTTGAGCTATTGCTTGATATTTGAAGCCACTTTTCTGTAGGACTACAACTTAAAGTTTGGCGCGCATGCTAAAATCATAAAGCTTGTACCATAAGGACTTTTGACATTACTCTAAAAATAGCTAAGGTTTTTGATCTTCTCTTTTGGTATTCTTCTGAATAAATAACTTTCTCCTTCCTCGTTTTCGAAAAAACGAATCTCTAAATCGATCGCCGTCAAAAACAGCGTAAGAATTAAAGTTCATCCATTCTCCCAGATTAATATAACGGCTGGTTTTGTTTTTTAGCGTGAAGATCGAGTGGAAGATGTCGATGGCCAAAAACAAAGAAAGTCTGCGTATGCTGTTCCTTGTACTTTTTTATTAGCATAGGTACCCAGTAACCATTCGTGTTCGGGTCCTTTGATAAGCATCTTCTTCTTGTTCATTAGCCCCGCGACTTTTACCAGACCAAAAATTAGCCAGTGCTAATTCCAAAATTAGGATGTAGTCGAGCGAAAAGCCATTGACAAATCTTATTGGCAGAATACCTTTTTGATGAATTTATAACCGTAATCTCCTGGTCCTAGACCATCTCCGTGACCGATGAAAAAAGTCTTGCCTTTGATTTGCTTAATGATTGGTTTTCTATAAGTCAGAATATTGAGTTCTTCTTCAAAATATTTAAACATCCACATATCGTGATTGCCGATGAAAAAATAGATCGAAATTCCGGCATCTCTCAACTCTGCCAATTTCCCCAGAAGGCGGACATAACCTTTAGGAACAACAGTTGAATACTCAAACCAGAATTCGAAAACGTCACCAACCAAGTAGATTTCTTCTGCATCCTTTCGGATCATTTCTAGCCAACGGACTAATTGTCGTTCTCGTTCTCTACTAGAATATTTAGCATCGATTCCAAGGTGGAAATCTGAAGCGAAATAAATTTTTCCATTCTTTGTCATTGAACCATCACATTAATGAAGTAGAGCATTCACTGCGAATAATAGATTATTGAAATTTCAGATTTCTTATCTCTAACCTACTTTTTCCATCACTGTATTGCATTTGTTACAGGTTCTAAGTGTTTCGGAATTCATGAAATTGTTCATGACAGGAGGTAATTGATTTACAATGTCTGTCATTTCAAAACTTGCTTCATGGAGTTTATTATTGCAGTTTTCACAAAACCACATCAATAGATCCTTTTCACCATCTCGTCTATAGCGTTCGATAACCAAACCTATAGTATTTGCTGGTCTTTGTGGCGAGTGCGGAATACGTGGAGGCAATAAAAACATATCACCCTCTTTGATATGAATATCCTCTGGAGTTCCATCTTCATTTATGATTTTTAAAACAATATCACCTTCAATTTGATAAAATAACTCCTCTCCATCTTCAAAGTGATAATCTTTTCTTCCATTTGGGCCGCCGACAATCATGACAATATAGTCCTCATTGTCTAAATAAACTTGTTTGTTTCCGATTGGTGGCTTGAGTAATTCTCTATGATCATCAATCCATTTCTGAAGGTTAAAAGGTTTTGCTATGGCCATATTCTATTTGATTTATTATTTTGTCTTAAATTTAACAATTATTTACTATAAATAAATTATATACAATCTAACGAAAATTCTTTTACGAATGGATTTGAATATTAAAAATAAAAATGCCTTAGTTTGCGGGAGTAGTCGTGGGATAGGAAAAGCCGTTGCTATCGAGATTGCGAAACTTGGTGCAAATGTGACTTTAGTAGCGAGAACGGCAGAAGCGCTTTCTGAAGTAAAGAAAAAATTGGATAACTCTTTGGGGCAGCAGCATGATTTTATGGTGATTGACTTTTCAGATTATACGAATTTGAAAAAACGCATTCATACTTTAGTAGCCACTAAGCCAGTTCATATTCTTATCAATAATACTGGAGGCCCTAAAGGTGGAGGGCTAATTGAAGCTTCTGTTGAAGAATTAAATCAAGCATTTCAAAACCATATTATATGCAATCATCTTTTAGTACAGTCGGTCTTACCTAAAATGAAGACAGCAGGTTATGGTCGAATCGTTAATATTGTATCTACATCAATCAGAGAACCTTTGATGGGATTAGGCGTTTCAAATACTATTAGAGCTGCTGTAGGTAATTGGGCAAAGACTTTAGCGAATGAATTGGGCGGTTTAGGTATTACCATTAATAATGTTTTACCTGGTTATACTGATACGGAAAGGTTAAGAGAAATCATGACTAGTCGAGCGGAAAAATGGGGCAAGACAAAAGAAGAAGTTTTAGAAATCATGAAAAGTCAAGTACCTTTAGGCCGATTTGCAGATCCTTCTGAAATTGCTGCTGCCGTTGCTTTTTTGGTAACACCAGCAGCTTCTTATATAACTGGATCAAATTTTACTGTTGATGGAGGAAGAACGAAGAGTGCTTAGAGTATGTTCAAATCAGATACTTATTTATCTCCTAAGCCTTTAGTGTATTTAAAATAGGCGCTCAAAAAAATCTTGTTTATGTCATTAAATCAATTTTTTGGATACTTTTTATTGATTACCTTTTTCTCATGTGGAAGTGGTGATACCAAAGAGCATAAAATTTTGCATAATGCTTTTGATATTCATATGGAAGCATTAAAAGTTAAAAAAGAACTCGAACCGAGTCTAGAAGAACTTAGGCAACTGAATAACAGTATTCAGGTACAAGGCCGCGAATTAAGTGCTAGAGAAATAAATTTTTCTAAAGCGATAAGTGTCATTGAAAACCGACTAAATTATTGGGAAGAAAATCATGTAGAAGTTCCTGGTTTTGAGCATGAAGGACATGATCACAGTGGCCACAATCACAGTCATGATCATAAGCCGCAGTTTCAATTACCGGCAAGTGATATCCTCATTATCCAGAAAGAATTTAGAGATTCCATTCTTTCGATTAAAAGTAAGGTTGGTGCTTTGCTTTTGAATGCGCCTAAATAAGTGCATATTTTTCAGCTTTGCCTGATGAAAAATATGGCTTCAAAAAAAACAGGGTGATGATTCTTTTACCATCACCCCGTTCATTACACTCGGGAATTTAAAGTTCTTTTATTTGAAAGAAAGATTAAAACCTCTCTGTTCTTACTTTTCTTGCTGTAAAAGGCTTGCGACAAGCTTTACCTTTTTTCTTCATTAATTTCGCATGATTTCTCTTCATGGTTTTCTTCTCTGTCTTAGTAATGCGTTTTCCTACGGTAGCTTTTCGGTATTTTCTACTCATGTTGTAAGCCTTCCTCTTACTTATTGCATCAGCGTTCTTTTTCTTTTGAACCTTATGCTTTGTTTCTTGATGTCGGCTAATATCGGGTGCGTGTTGTGCCTGAGCTGCGCTTGCTAAAAATGCAAAAATGAAAAGGCTGAAAATTATTTTTTTAACTGTCATGATACTAGATTTTCGTTTTATAAAACTGCTCTTGATTAGATTTCTAAAATCAACTAAGCAGATATTTCTTGATTATACCAGTTTAAAAGAGCTTTAATTTGTATCTATTTTATTTCGGTATATTTGTTAGCTTTGACCAGCATGGTAGGCTTGAGTTTAAAACGAAGCTTTATTTTAAGTTTTCTTTAACAATGAGCTAAGTCAGGCTAAACATATTTTGATAGGATGAATAAGATTTAGAGGATGCCTTTATTTTACGATGTACTAGATATTTAGGAACAATCTCAAGCTCCATTTTAAAACAACTTCAGAGCTATATTAACCATTAAGAATATAAAAATGAAAAAAATTGAACACATTGGAATAGCTGTTAAAAGCTTGGAGGATAGTAACATTCTTTTTGAAAAACTATTAGGAAAAGCACATTATAAAATTGAGGAAGTAGGTTCAGAACACGTATTGACTTCTTTTTTTAAGGTTGGTCCGAATAAAATAGAATTACTTGAAGCTACAGACCCAGAAAGCCCGATCGCAAAATTTGTAGATAAACGAGGAGAAGGAATTCACCATATTGCTTTTGAAGTAAAAGACATCTATAAAGAAATGAAGCGTTTGGAAGAAGAAGGCTTTCGTTTATTAAGCAAAGTCCCTAAGAGAGGAGCTGATAATAAACTAGTTTGTTTTGTTCATCCCAAAAGCGCAAATGGTGTTTTGGTGGAATTGTGCCAAAGTATTGTGGAGGGGTAGTAGGGTGGTCAGAGTAATCAGGTAAGTCAGGTGGTCAGGTGGTCAGGGTAGTCAGGTAAGTCAGGGTAGTCAGGTAGTCAGGTAAGTCAGATAGTTAGGGTAGTCAGGTAGTCAGGTAGTCAGGGTAGTCAGGGTTGGCTTTTTGGATTATTTGGTTAAAGTATTATTAGTTGTTTATGAGTGAAGATACTGATTATCGTGATACACGAGATTTTGATCAAGGAGATAAATTATGGAATTATATATTTATTTTATTGTAATTATTGGAGGCTTAGCTGCGGGGTTTATCAATACACTTGCGGGTAATGGATCTGCGATTACCTTGACTATACTTACTGAAGTCGTTGGCTTGCCTGGTAATCTCGCTAATGGTACAAATCGTGTAGGAGTAATGGCTAATAGTGTAATGGCGAGTTGGGTCTTTCATAAAAATGGGAAATTAAAATTAGATAGAGGTTTACCTTATATCATACCGACTGTAATTGGAGCTATGATCGGTGCCATTGTTGCGGTGATGGTGAGTAATGAACAATTTAGGATTGTCTTTCGATTTTTAATGCTTATGATGTTGGTTGTGATTTTGGTGAGGCCAAAGCGATGGTTAGGTGAAACCGATACGAGCATGAAGCCAAATCTGCTCATTACAATTCCTCTTTTCTTAGCACTTGGTTTTTATGGCGGCTTTATACAAATGGGAATGGGCATTTTCTTTTTGGCAGCTATGGTCTTGGGTGCACGATTTAGCATTATAGAGTCTAATGGTATAAAAGTATTTGTGGTGATGCTATATACTATTGTTGTGCTTGCAATTTTTCAATGGAAGGGATTGATTGATTGGAAATTAGGTTTGTTGCTCGCCATTGGACAAATGATAGGAGGTTGGCTAGCTGCTACTTTTGCATCAAGATACCCGAAGGCTGATTTCTATGCTTATGTTTTAGTCGTAATAGTCGTGATATTTGCAGTTATAAAAATGTTTTTCTTTTAGGAGGCTCATTATATAAGTATGACGAGAATTACCTTTTATGAGAATGACTCGCTACTATATTGGTAAAGCTACCAGCTGATACCAAACATTGGTATGAAAAATCAAGAGACCTATTATAAATTGGGTCGCTTTTTTATTAATTTAATAGCCATTAACCAACTTAAATAAATTTATTATGGCTTATTTAGAAATTTTAATTGCAGCTATTGCTGCTTTTGCTTTAGGTTTTGGCTGGTATACTGCAGCTTTTGGAAAAGCTTGGCAGGCAGAAACCGGATTAACTTCCGAACAAGCACAATCCAATATGGCTATGACTCATGGTTTAGCTTTCTTAATGATGTGTGTTATTGCTTACGCGATTAATACATATGTCAATTATCATGATCCAAAGGATCAAACATTTATACATGGAGGAATGCACGGAGCTCTATTTGCTTTGTATTATGCACTTCCTGTAGTGGCCATACATTATTTATATCAACGAAAATCTCTGAAGCTATACTTAATTGATGCTGGGTATGTTTTGGCATTTATGGCACTACAAGGTGGCGTTTTAGCTGTTTTGAAGTTGGGATAGAATGGATTTAATTGTTCTAGTATAGAAAGGCATTTTGGGTATTGCTCAAAATGCCTTTTTGTTTATCTTTACTTTCCAATGGCAAAAAAACAGGCAATACCAACTATCCGAGATTATAATCAGGACTTCCTAAAGGCTTTGGAACAACTCAATCCATCCCAAGAGGAGGCCGTCAACCAAATCGAAGGACCTGTCTTAGTGATTGCTGGACCAGGCACTGGGAAGACTTATATTTTGGCTGCTCGGATCGGGCGCATTTTGATGGACACGGATACTTTAGCCCAAAATATTCTTTGTCTTACATTTACGGATGCTGGGGTTAATGCTATGCGAGAAAGATTATTGAGTTTTATCGGCCCTGAAGCACATCGAGTACATATCTATACTTTTCATTCTTTTTGTAATACCGTTATTCAAGAGAACCTAGAGCTTTTTGGTCGCCATGATATGGAACCGATTAGTGAATTAGAGCAGATTGAATTATTTAGAAAGCTGATAGACGAATTAGCATATGATCATCCAATCAAAGGACAGCGGAATGACCCTTACGCTTTTGAACGACAATTAAGGGATTTGATGCTTCAGATGAAATCAGAAGATTGGTCCCCAGAGTTTATGCTTGAGAAAATTGATGCTTATTTAGCAGATTTACCAAATCGCAAAGATTTTATTTACCAAAGAAAGACTAAGGATTTTGTAAAAGGAGATCTTAAAAAATGGAAAGTTGAAGAAGAGGCGCGAAAGATGGAGAAATTGAAATCCGCTGTAAAATTGTATCCGATATATACCCAATTGATGTGGAAGATGAGGCGCTATGATTATGCAGATATGATTCTTTGGGTACTTAAAGCATTTAAAAAAAATGAAGCATTGCTTAGAACTTATCAGGAGCGCTATCTTTATTTTTTAGTAGATGAATATCAGGATACTAATGGAAGTCAAAATAATATCGTCCAAGAATTGATCAGTTATTGGGAAAACCCTAATATCTTTATCGTTGGAGATGATGACCAATCTATATTTGAATTTCAGGGTGCACGATTACAAAATCTTTTGGACTTTTATGAGCAACATCAAGATAGGCGCTTGATCTTGCTTCAAGATAACTATCGTTCAAGTCAGCAGGTATTAGATGTCTCAAAAACACTTATTGATCAAAATCAATATCGAATTATCAAAAAGATTGGAGGCATAGAAAAGACATTAGTATCTAAAAGAGAATCTCTTGCTGTCAAGCCTCTTTGGCCAAGTATAGCAGAATATCCTAATCGCATTCAGGAAATCGTCGATATCGTATCTCAGATAGAAACTTTACAAACTCAAGGAGTTGATCTTGATCATATTGCTGTTATTTATGCACAACATCGACAAGTTGCTAATTTGCTCACTTTACTTGATAAAAAAGGTATTCCTTATAATACCAAACGAGCCGTAAATATCCTGGACTTACCGAATACACAAAAGCTTATTCAGTTACTGGTATATATTAATGATGAGCAACAAAAACCTTTTAGCGGGGAATCGGAATTGTATAAAATCATGCATTTTGATTTTTTAAACCTTCCACTGGATGATTTAGGACGATTGAGTTTATATATGGCAAAGCATCGGTATCAGGATAAGCAATACTGGCGAGAGGTAATTGGGAAGCCTATATTATTACAAAAGATTGGGGTAGAAAATCCAGAAGCATTTTATGATTTTTCAAAATTGATCAATGAACTGATTCGTGGCAGTGTCAACTTATCTATTTTGCAATTAATCGAAAGGGTAATCAATCAGAGCAGATTATTGCATTATATTATTGGTCAAGAAGATAAGACTTGGCAATTACAAGCCTTGAATACCTTTTTTGAATTTATTAAAAAGGAAGGGGATAAAAATCCGCGATTGACTTTGTCGCAGTTATTGGAGACATTCAAAAGTATGGATGCGAATCGCTTGTCAATCGGAATTCAAAAATCTATCATTGCCAATAAGGGGGTGAATCTTATCACTGCGCATAGTTCTAAAGGTTTGGAGTTTGAATACGTTTTTATTATAGATGCAGTGAAAGATTTTTGGGAAGGAAAAGGACGAGGCAGAAATCGATTTAGTTATCCAGACACATTGACTTTGTCAGGGGAGGAAGATATGTTGGAAGCTCGACGGAGATTATTCTATGTTGCGATGACACGAGCAAAGTCGTTTTTAAATATTTCTTATAGTAAAAACAATTTGGCTGGGAAAGCACTTAGTCGAGCGATCTTTGTTGATGAGATTTTGAAAGAGGAGGCTGTATCAATAGCATCTAAAAATACATCTGTAGATTTGGTTTTGGAAGCTCAATTATTACAACTTCAAACGATTACTCAACCAAAAATTCCGGCGCATGAAAAAGCGATTGTTGATGCTTTGCTAGAAAATTTTGTTCTAAGTGTCTCAAGTCTCAATCGCTATTTGAAATGTCCTTTGAGTTTTTATTATGAAGATGTTCTAAAGATACCATCGGTACAAAGTGGTGCGGCAAGCTTTGGGATTGCAATGCATGATGCGCTACGAAGGCTGTTTGATAAAATGCGTTTGTCAGAGACAAGGCAATTTCCTGGATTAAAGGATTTTTTGACTTTTTTTGAAGAAGAGATGCAAGGGCTTGGAGCTTATTTTAGTGAGACTGAGTTTGACCGCCGAGTAAAACTTGGGAAGCTGCACCTCAGTAATTATTATAAACAAAATCTCACTTCTTGGTCTAGAATGGTGCTAACCGAATACAGTATTAAAAATATAGAACTCGATGGCGTTCCTTTAGTTGGGACAGTCGATCGCCTGGATTTGATTGATAAAGACAGGGCCCATATTGTAGATTATAAAACAGGAAATACCAGCGATAAGAAAATACGACGACCTTCTGAGAAAGATCCACTTGGTGGCTTGTACTGGCGACAGTTGGTTTTTTATAAAATTCTATTTGAACTTCATCAGACTACTCGGAAAGCAACTTCTGCCGAGATTTCATACCTTGAGCCAGATAGGAAAGGGGTTTATCTAAAAAAATCACTCGATTTTTCAATTGAAGATGTGGAATTTGTCAAATCACTGATCCGTCAAACCTATCAAAAAATTAAAGCCCATGATTTTTATGAAGGTTGTGGGGAAGCCAGTTGTAATTGGTGTGGCTTTGTGGACTTAAATGCTTCGCGACTGTCTTTTTCTGATAAGGATGGAGAGTTGTTGGATGATTGATAGGGATTAGTCTTATGGATTTTGTGATCACTTCGCTTGTGAGAAGGTGATCGTTCCTACGGAACTTGTGAGGCTGATACTTTTAGTAGTTTGCTAAAATTATGAGCTGGGATTTATGTCCTGGCTTTTAAGTTAAGAACTGACATCTTTATCATAGAAAGTCAATTTTTTTTGAAGCCTATTCATCATTTTTACAATTCTATTCACTTTTGTTTCTTCGGTTTTAGCATTATAAATCCAATCTAGATAAGCCTTTTGTTCCCCTTCTGTAAATGAAGAAAAGGTCTCGTATATTTTTTTTGATTCGTTTTGAAAACATGCTTTGATCTCGTCGGGAATAAGTAGGGAAGATTCATCAGAAAATAAAACGATTTGAACATAATCACCCGCTTCTTTTTTGATTTCTTTTCGGATTTTTGCTTTCACCGGTAGGAATAATTTTCCATTTCCCATAGGCATAAGTTTGTATTGCTTTAGTTCAAAATCATCAATGGATCCTTTTACTTTTACCCAACCAAATGGATTGTTTTTGTTTTGAAGTACTTCTGGAATAGCAGCATATGTCCAACCTCCTTTTCCAGGAATCTTTTGTAGTAAGTATTGGCCATTAACCAGAGATGTTTCTTTTTTCATTTTATGGATAAGGATAGGATTCTTTTAGTGAGTTTGAATGCTTTTAATTTTACGATGAAAATAAATAAACTTAAACTTAACCCCAAATTAGGAGAGGATTTAGCCTGTTTTATTTCACTATAATTTAGTGGAAAATACAATGCCTAACCAGATATAGGTTTATATTTGGCTACATTGTTGTTTTTATGTATACTTGTAGCCAAATATAATTATATATGAAGCATCTAATTGGAAGACGAAAGGAAGTGAAAAAGCTAAAATCTTATGCTAATTCTCTAAAATCTGAATTTATTGCAATTTATGGTAGGAGAAGAGTAGGAAAAACATATTTAGTTAGAGAAGTTTTTGAAGGGCAATTTGCGTTCCAGATGACAGGACTAGCAAATGTAACGATGAAAGACCAATTGAGTCAATTCCATGCTGCACTGGTTCAACATAACTCCCAAGACGTAGAAATAAAACTTGCAAGAGATTGGATGATGGCATTTCGCCAATTAATAGAAATGTTGGAACGCAAGAAAAGCAATAGTAAAAAAATAATATTTCTAGATGAATTGCCTTGGTTCGATACTCGAAGATCAAAATTTCTTACTGGACTAGAACACTTTTGGAATAGCTGGGCAAGTGCTCGTAAAGATATTTTACTTATAGTTTGCGGTTCAGCAGCTTCATGGATGATCAAAAACCTCTTAAATAATCGTGGAGGATTACATAATAGAACAACTGGAAGAATCAAACTAGAACCTTTCAATCTTACCGAAATAGAAGCATTTTTGAAGTATAAACAAACAAACTTTAATAGGTATCAAATGATTATGTTTTATATGGTTTTTGGAGGGATACCCTATTATTTGGATAATATTGAAGCAGGGCTAAGCGCTACTCAAAATATAAATAACTTATGCTTTGAAAAAAATGCATTATTGAGAAATGAGTATGATAATTTGTATAGTTCTTTATTTAATCACTCAGAAAGACATACAGAGATAGTAGAGGCACTGGCAAAAAAAAAGAAAGGTCTAACTAGAGGTGAAATTTCTAAAACCACTAACATATCCAATGGAGGAGGGCTAACTCGTATTTTAAAAGAATTGGAAGAAAGTAGCTTTATTAGAACTTATCGATCATATGGGAAAAAAGAAAAAAACACTCTTTATCAATTGATTGATCCTTATACACTATTCTACTTAAATTTCATTAAGAGGTCAAACCCTGATGATGAATTTTTTTGGATTAATGCTCATAATACTTCAATTCATAATGCATGGAGTGGTTATGCATTCGAAATGGTCTGCTTACATCATGTGTCACAAATAAAAAAAGCATTAGGGATACATGGAATACAAACTTCTGTATTTGCTTGGTATTCTGAAAATGCTCAAATAGATTTGGTAATTGACAGAAAAGACCAAGTAATTAACCTTTGTGAAATGAAATTTTCAATTACTCCTTTTATCATTACAAAAAAATATGTAGAAAACCTTAGAAATAAAATTGCAATATTTCGAGGAGTAACTAAGACAAGAAAAAATATTTTCCTCACGATGATTACTACTTATGGAGTCGCTCAGAATAAGTATACTCATATAGCGCAGAACCACCTTTCTATGGATGACCTTTTTGACTTTAGGAATGAGGTATAAAATGGCTATTCATTTATTCCGGTGTGATTTGCCCTTCGATTTCAGCAATTACTTCGATTGCTTGTGCGTAAGTCGCTTTCATAGCATCCGCATTATCCTTTCCTGCGAAGAGTGCCATTTCGCAAGTTTTTACAATTTGCATAAACTTATCGATGCTACTTTCAGAGATTTCAAGAGATTGCATTTTGGTATTGACATTGTTTTTAGTCAATTCAGAATAAGGAATATTGAGTTTATCACAAACATAACCAAAGGAAGCTCGGGAAACTTCATCATAAAAATCTTTACTATTATTATCATCCATGAATGCTTTGGACTGAGCTAGTCGTTTTTGTGCGAGTTTTACTGCTTTTCTTTTGCGGAGAAGGGTGGCGTCAATATTACCTTTGCTAATCTCAATTTGCCGCTTGACAATTACCGCTGCAAGTATAAGAAAAGGAAGAATAAATAAAATCCAGAATAAATAAGAACCTATGAATAAGTCATTGTTTTTACTTAATTCAGGGCTAAGCTTAATAAAACGGATGTC
This sequence comes from Saprospiraceae bacterium, assembly GCA_965277415.1. GTDB lineage: Bacteria > Bacteroidota > Bacteroidia > Chitinophagales > Saprospiraceae > JAHDHW01. The sequence continues at coordinate 30,769 of CBDICS010000102.1, read as the reverse complement.
TTCTTTCTTAAGGTTAGTTGCTTCTTCTTTTATAATTTGAGTTCGATCCAATTCTCCTTTTCGAACAGAAATAGGAAAATCTGAAGATTTTAAGGTAATATATTCCAAGCTATCAGAATCAAAATAACTAAAGGCAGAGGAGATGGTATAGTTTCCAGGTTCGAGTGGTATGACCTGATACACAAATTCTTTTTTACCTATTAGCTGGCCATTGTCTTCAAAACTTGACTCATCTATAAGTCTAGGTTCATAGACTTTGAATTTATCAGATAATTCAAGATTAGGCGCTTGTACTTGTTTGATATCACCATCACCAGTGATAATCATCCTGATAGATATAGCATCATCAGTAGTGAGGCGATCTCTATTAATGCTGGTGCGCATATCAAATTTTCCAACTGCGCCTGTAAAGGTGGAAGGAGCTGGGTTTGGAAGTCTATTGACTTTTATTTGTATAGGCTCGGTTGAAATGCTAAACGTAGTTACTTTGGGAACAGAGAAGATGCTTCGTTGTTGATTTCCTACAGCTATGGATATATTCATTGATAGAGGATCAATATTAAAAAGGCCAGATTGCTGAGGAAATAAGGCTACTTTTTTTATCACTTTAGTTGTATACTGGACACCATCGTAGACTTCTTGAATGGGGCGACCATTGAACCTTCTGATTTCATGAACGAAGAATCCTGGGTAATCAGACTCAAAGCCTACATTATAAGAGTCAATATTTCGAGAAGTAAATAATTTGTAATCAATGATGATTTGTTCGCCGACTTTAGATTCCTCTTTATTGAATATGGCTTTGACAAAAACGCCTTCACTCAACTCTTGATCAAGCTCTTTTTTAGTAGAGGCGTTCGAATCTTTACCTTTTAACACTTCAATTTGAAATGGATTTGTTCGCAGTGTTTTTCCATCGACTTGAACTGTTGCAGCGCCAATGATAAATTTCCCGATTTTTTTTGGTTGCAAGGTATAAGACAGGCCATAAGATTGGCTTCTATGGCCATTAGAGATAGACACCCTTCGACTCTCATTGGGTCCACTAAGCACATTAAAGTCTTTGAAATTGGGCGCCGTAAAATTATTGGCATCGGCATTAGATAGGGTGAATTCTACAGTGAACGAGCCTCCCAGAACAACTTGCCGTGCATCACTACCAGCTTTAAAGGTAACTGGACTTTGCGCAAATCCAATTATTGGAAGAAGCAGTATAATTAATAGCAGATATAGTTTACCAGTATTCAGCATTTCTACAAAAACAAACTAGGGGAGGAGCTGTCCTCGCTAAATTTTGTAAATCTTTTTTTTCTTTTTGGGCTTTTTCTTTGGTTGTACTTCTTCTTTGTGAAAGAAGGGTTTTCCAAAAATTGAATCAAAAGTACGATTTTTTTGCTCATCCGGCGATTGAATGATTCCTTCTGGATTGGGAGCTACTTTAATCTCTAAAGGTGCTGTCTCAATAATTTTATCTTCAACCTCTACACTAGCTGGTTCAATAAAAAATACACCTTCTTCTTTTGGTTCTAAATAGTAAGAGTAAGTCATACTTTGTGAAGTGACACCATTTACCATACTAAAACTGGAAGATTGATTGGGGCCACCAATAATAGAAAAATGTTGAAAACTAGGTGCTTCAAAATTATTTGCACTTGCATTTTCGATTGAAAAAGTGACCTTGAAATAATTTCCAAATAAAATTGAGTCTGAGCTTGTTTCAACACTGAATTTCACATCCTGTGCTTTGAGGACGCAAATGCTCATTAAGCTGAAAAGTGTGATGATGAAAATTCTCATGATAAAAATTTTATGATTTTTCACTATAGAGTTGTTCAAAAATAGCTCACTAAACTACGAAACGATCTTTTGCCTCAATACTTCCTTATAAAAATCTCACGTAGCCCTGCTATGCAGCGATTTTAAAGCCTCGTCTTGAGACAAAATATCTATTTCTCGAAATAGCAGCCATTTTTGAACAACTCCTATTTGTGCTTAGAGTATGTTTAAAAAACGAATTGTAAACATGCTCTAACTACCAATCTTTAGAAGATTTCGTTTTTTGTTTTTTACCTTTTCTCATCTTTTCCTGTACCTTCTGTTCTTCTCCTTCCATTATCTTCAAGAGCTTCTCCGCCTCTTCTTTCGTTAAATCTTTCTCTTCTAACTCCTGCTGTTCTTGTTGTTCCTCCTCTGATTCTTGATTTTGTTGTTGTTGATCTTGTTCTTGCTGCTCTTGTTGTTGTTCTTGCTGCTGCTGTTGTTGTTCCTGTTCTTCATTACTCTCATTTTGTTCCTGGTCTTGTTGCTGCTGCTGTTGTTGTTGCTGCTGTTGGACTAGTTTACGTTGAGCTAATGCTAAGTTTTGCTTGGTTCCAACATCTTTAGGGTTTAGACGAAGTGCATTTTTATAGGACTCAATACTGTTTTTGAAATCTTGATTATTGTAATAAGCATTTCCTAAATTATGGAAAGCATTAGATTTAATTTCGTCTGAGGATGCTTTATCAGCTGCTTCGAGATATTGTGTGATAGCTTCTTCGTATCTGCTTTGCTGATAAATAGAATTTCCTAGATTAAAAATTCCATTAACAGTGGATTCTTCAATTTGTGCTTTTCTATAGCTTTCTTCTGCTTCCGTAAAACTTTTTTCTTTGTATTTTTCATCCGCTTCCATTCGGTGTTGATGGCCAGTTTGAGCCAAAACTACAAAGGGCATAATCAAGAAGAAAGGGCTTATTAGAGATTTAATTATTAGCTTCATAAATTTTAAACAATTTCCATTAGTTTTTGACAAATCCTGTATTTATTCGCAAGACTTATTAATGAATGATTTTCTTTACTTTGAATCCTTTGACTTATTTTCAAAAATTAAATTTTTAAGCTTTGAAAATGTCTTTATCACCAAACCAACGATTTTTTCGGTAAGAGATTATAAATTCAATGAGTAAAAATAATAAACCGAAAGCAAGAAAGTATTGAAAATAACTTTCAAATTCTGAGAAAGAACGAGATTCGAACTCTCTTTTTTCAATTTTTTCAATTCTGTCTTTTAAGGCATTGATTACTTGTTCTCCATCTACTAGGTTATAATATACGCCATTGCCCGCTTCCGCAATATCTGATAACATTTGTGGATTCAAGCTCGTTTTTACAGGATTGCCAGTTTTATCCATTTTGAAGCCTGCTTGCCCAGCAAAATACATAGGTATATAAGCACCTCCTTGAGTTCCTACGCCTACTGTAAAGATCATTAGCCCATTGTCTTTAGCTTTCTTTGCTCTATTTAAAGTTTCTTCATCATGGTTTTCGCCATCTGTAATAATGATCAGTGCTTTATGATGTTTATTGTCTTCTTCAAAAGATTGCTCAGCAAGATCAATAGCCTCACTTATAGCTGTTCCTTGTGTAGGAGCCTGATTTGTATTGGCACTCTTTAAGAATAATTGAGCGGCAGCATAATCTGTAGTAAGGGGCATTTGCAAGTAGGCATTTCCTGCAAAAATAATGACGCCCATGCGTTCACCCTTAAGCCCTTCTACTAGGTTTTGACAAAAATTCTTTGCTCGCTCTAAGCGACTTGGACTAATATCCTGTGCAAGCATACTCTGGGAAATATCCAAAGCAATGAAAACATCAATACTTTTACGTTTTATTTTTTCTTTTTTTGTTCCCCATTGAGGGTTTGAAAGCGATACAATAAACAAAGTCATTGCCAGCATCAACAATATAAACTTAAGGGTGTGCTTATATTTTGACATCTGAGGCGTGAGCTGTTGAAGGAGAGACAATTCACCAAACTTTCGGAAAGCACGCTTTCGAAAATATCCAACAATGACAAAGATCAATACCAGCAGGGGTATGATTGCCAAGAGGTTTAGGTAATTTATATTTTCGAATCGGAACATAAAATTAATTCTTTACGTCTTCTTAACATGATTCTCTAGGGGATAGACCTAAGCAAGGTATACCTCAATAGGAATTCTAATAATAAAAATAGTAATCCTAAAATCACAAAACGATGAAATTCTTCACTATATCTTTTGATACTAGTTACTTCTATTTCTGTTTTTTCCAATTGATCAATATCTCTATAAATTTGTAACAGGCTTTCTTCATCAGTTGCCCTGAAATATTTCCCATTTGTAAACGTTGCAATTTTATTCAAAAGTTGTTCATCAATTTGAACATTGGCTAAGCCAAAAATATATTGCCCATTGCTATTTCGACGAACAGGAGTCAAGGCTTGCCCCCTCGATCCTACGCCGATAGTATAGACCTTTACATTAAATTCTTTAGCTATTTCGGCAGCAGTCATGGGTTTAATATAACCAGCATTATTGTCTCCATCAGTCAAAAGAATAACAACTTTGCTCTGCGCCTCACTATCTTTAAGTCGGTTGACTGCGGTAGCAAGTCCCATCCCTATAGCTGTCCCATCTTCGAGGACGCCACATTTTAATCCGGCCAGAAACTCTTTGAGTACTTTGTGATCAGTGGTCAAGGGACATTGAGTAAATGCTTCTCCGGCAAATACTGCCAGGCTGATTCGATCATATTGGCGTTTATCAATAAAATCAGCCGCTACTTGCTTACTCACTTCTAATCGATCAGGCTTGAAATCTTGAGCCAGCATAGAACTCGATAAATCCATAACCAATGCAATGTCAATCCCCTCTGCTTTAATTTCTTGTTCTTTTAAGGTCAGTTGAGGTCGGGCTAAAGCTATAATAAAAAATACAAAGGCTAAAGCTCGAAAGACTGGTAAAATAGCCCTTAATTTTCCTCGCCAGGTATTTGTTCCTTTGACTGCCTCAAGACTAGACATCTTAATGGTCGGATATCGGTTTTTATATTGAAAGAAATACCACAAACCAAGGATAGGCAATAGAATCAAGAGTATTAGTAACTCCGGATTCACAAAATTTATATTTTCGAATATACTTAACATTATCTAATCTTTCTTACGACTCTAAGATGTCAGGTTTGGTGGTTTCAACAATATCTTGAGCATAGATCATCAAACGGCTATGCATTTCTTCTGGCGGCTTTGCTTTTGCAAATTTAACCATATCTGCGAGTTGTAACATTTCGCGCATTTTTTCCACAAGGCCCTCTGGAAAATCTGTTTTCTTTAAATCTATTAAAATTTCACTGGTAGTAGATTCAAGGGCTGGAACATGATAACGATTTTCAATATATTCTCTACAGATGTAAGTCAATTGACTTTGATAGGCTTTTACTTCTCCTTTTTGCCATAATTGATCTTCTCTGAGTTGGTTTAGTTTCTGAAAGGCTACTTCATGAGCCGGACGTTTGACTTCTATAACTGGCGGTGGGTCTTGTTTTTTATCCATTAGATAACGTATTAAAAAGACTATACCAAGGATAAGAAGTATACACGCACCTACGATATAGATGACTGGTAAAAAGTCAGAAAAACGCCATTTTTCTTCTATAATTTCTTTGATTGGTGCAATCTGAACAGTATCTATAGCTGCTTCTTGTCCAATAGGTGAACTGACAAGAAGGGTAAGCTTATTTGTAGCACGCTTAAAGTCAGTGCCTTTTCTTTCAAGTTCAAATCGAATTTGAGGAATAAAATAAACACCAGCTTTCCAACAAGTAAATGTAATATCTTTTCGATAAGTAATGGTTCCTCCATTAGTCAAAGTTTCCCATTCTGTTTGATTAAGGATTTCGAGTGTGCCTGGTTCAGCATCTGGATTAGAAGGGTCGGCTTCTGAAGAAATAGAATCTAAGACAGAAAGATCTACATTTTTTACGGTATAGTCTGAAGGGAAATTCCCTTCGACTCGGAGGCTAGCCTGATCACCAATTAATATTTTACTATTGTTCAATGCAGCCGTTACAGTTACTTGCGATAGCAATGTCAAGTGACCTAAAGAAAAGCAGCATAATAAAAATAATAAACGTAATGTCATTTTGATCTTTTCTTAAAAAACTTCAACAAAGCATTGATATATGGTTCGTTGGTTCTTATACTTACGGTATCTGATCCACTTTTTAAAAAAGTACTTCTAAAGTATTGAAAATGATCTTCATACCATTTTGAATATTTTTTACGTACAGAGGCAAAAGAAGTATCTATCCAATGATTTTCTCCCGTTTCAGCATCTATGGCCCGAACGAGACCTACATCAGGCAAAGATTCTTCTCTTGGATCGACAATATGCAAACCGACTATATCATGTCTTCTGGCAGCAATCCTTAAAGGCGTTTCGTAGTCTTTTGCTAGAAAATCAGATAATATAAAACAGATACTTCTTTTCTTTATAACATTATTAAAATACTCTAAGGCATTACCAATATCCGTTCCTTTACTAGTTGGTTCGAAATTGAGTAATTCTCGGATAATTCTTAAAATGTGTTGTTTCCCTTTTTTAGGAGGAATAAATTTTTCTGGCTTATCCGAAAAGAAAAGGACACCTACTTTATCATTATTATTAATGGCTGAAAAAGCGAGAACGGCACAAATCTCAGTTAATATCTCATTCTTCATCTGATTGGCTGTACCAAAAAAAGAAGATTGGCTGATATCGATTAACAACATTACTGTAAGTTCTCTTTCTTCTTCAAAAACTTTGATGTGCGGATCACCAGTTCGTGCAGTTACATTCCAATCAATATTACGGACATCGTCCCCATAATGATAATCACGGACTTCGCTAAAAGACATTCCCCTTCCTTTGAAAGCACTGTGGTACTCGCCAGAAAAGATATGTTTGCTCAATCCTCTAGTCTTAATCTCTATCTTCCGTACTTTTTTTAATAAGTCACTGGTTTCCATTATTGATTATCTTATGATATTATGATCGCCCATTGGGTTTCTGATCAAGTCTTTATGTGACCTTGTGAATATTTAAGGAACTTCTACAGTATTTAGTATTTTATTGATGATATCTTCTTGAGTGATATTTTCTGCTTCTGCCTCATAGGTAAGGCCGATTCGATGCCGCATAATATCATGACAAACATTTCTGATATCTTCCGGAATAACGTATCCTCGTCTCTTTAAAAACGCATAAGCTTTAGCAGCTCTTGCTAGATTTATACTTGCTCTTGGCGAACCTCCATAATTAATAAGTGGGGCTAACTCTTTGAGGCCATATTCCTCTGGATGACGAGTAGCAAATACGATATCAATAATATACTGCTCGATCTTTTCATCCATGTATATTTTTTTGATTACTTCTCTCGCTTTTAAAATAGTCTGAGGACTTACAATCGCTTCAATCTTTTTAAAAGCTTCCCCCAATAAATTCAGACGGATGATCTGTCGTTCTTCATCTTTAGTTGGGTAATCAATTTTGACTTTCAACATAAAACGATCCACTTGTGCTTCAGGCAAGGGATAGGTTCCTTCTTGTTCTATAGGATTTTGGGTAGCCAAGACAAGAAATGGTTCCTCAAGTTTATAGGTCTCCTTGCCAATCGTTACTTGTCGTTCCTGCATCGCTTCTAGTAGGGCACTTTGTACTTTGGCTGGAGCTCGATTGATTTCATCTGCTAGAATAAAGTTAGCAAAAATAGGCCCTTGCCGTACCGTAAACTCATTTTTATTGGGATTATAAATCATTGTACCAATAATATCAGCGGGCAAGAGATCAGGAGTGAACTGAATTCTATTAAATTGAGCATCAATAGTGGATGCTAAAGTCTTGATAGCTAGTGTTTTTGCTAATCCAGGTAATCCTTCTAATAAAACATGTCCTTCAGCCAACAAACCAAGGAGCAATCGCTCAATCATATGGTGTTGTCCTACAATAACTTGAGCTGTTTGCTCATTTAACTTTTCAACAAATGCACTTTCGATGTATATTTGTTGATTGATCGCTTCAATATCTACTGATTGTTGCATATTACACTAAATTTGTACTTATTCGAAAACGAGAAGGAAAGCCTTATGTTTCTTTGTTTTTAAAAATCGCGTAAAAAATAAACAAATATATATAGGTCTTCCTTAAAAGCGCTAATTTCTTAAAAAAAGATAAATTTTAAAAATGAAGTTGTTCAAAAATAGCTCACTAAACTACGAAACGATCTTTTGCTTCAATACTTCCTTATAAAAATCTCACGTAGCCCTGCTATGCAGCCATTTTTGAATAACTTCAATATTATTATGCGATTATTAAATTAATGGACGAAATTATATAAATAGAATAATGAAAAAGGTTCAAATACAGGTTTTAATTTTAACATTATTAAGCATTTTATTTTCTAATATAGCTTTGAGTCAGCCTTATTCTAAGGTGGAAAGAAAAAAAATAGCTGAACAAGCGATTGAAGATTTAAAGGGAGGAACATTGATCCTTCGATTGAAAAGTAAGCACAATAAGATTTCTAAACTGAAAGAGTTATTAGCAAATCCAAACTTGAAAGATGCGACTAAGGATAGACTTAACAATAATTTGAAAACGACTATTGATGAAAAAGATCGCTTTAATAGTTCTCTTATTGAAGCATTTGAAACGTATTATAATTTTTCGAATGTATTTTATATGTATGATACGGCGAGTGTCGATTTGAAAGATGGGCAAAGGAGCGGGATTTTCTTAAATAAAAACCTAGAACTTGACCCTTCAATTAAAATACCTAGTGGAAAGTTCTTTGTAATTAAAATTGGGACAACGGATTCTTCAACAACAACTGGAGTAGAGGCTCTTGTCCTAATGGATGAGAAATTTATGGATTTGGCACCTCCGTTTCCATATTATGTAAGAATAAATAGTATTAGTCGATTATTTACTCGAATTTTTAACCATCGAAATCTAGTTAGAAAAGATTCAACAGCTATTGTTCAAAAGTTAGAACGAAAACTTAATAGATATGCAGAGTTGGTTAACTTCTAAATCCTATATCCCTAAATGGTATCCAATATTGGTGCAGCAAAGGTGCTATCTATAGGTTTTAATAATTCTGGTCGAATTGGTCGATCAGGAGCGAATGGACGAGGAAGGGTATCTTGTAAGACTTTTAGCGCTTTTGCTCTAGCAATAATGATAGAATCAGCTTGAGCTCCTGCTGCTTCCATAATTTTTTCATTACATCTTTTGATTCGGATGCTTTTGTATTTTTCAATCCGTTTGTTCACTTCTTTATCTATCAATTGTTGAATGGATAAAGGAGCTGATGAGTCCTGGGAACTTATAAATATTCCAGAGAAAGCTAAAATGCCAAAGAGCAATAATATGCTATTTTTTTTTCGCATCGGCTTCTATTTTTCTTCTAATTTCGTTCATTCTATCCTCCACTATTGAATCTGTTAATTGATTGAGTTCTTTTGCAAATCTGAGATCACACAAACTATCCATTTCTAAGCGCAATCCTGTCTTTCCCTCTTTTGTCAAACTGTCAAGTAAACTATTATGCGCTCGGGTAAGCTTAGGGTATTCTTTTTCGCAAGAGAATATTGTGCATAAAAAGCAAAGTAGAATGAACGGAATAATTTTAACTTTAATCATCGTTATTAATCACTTTTTTACGCAGCTCAAAATTTTTGCCAAGATAAACTTTACGAACCATTTCATCAGCAGCTAATTCTTCAGCAGTACCAGCTTTTAATATATTGCCTTCAAACATCAGATAAGCACGATCAGTGATTGACAAAGTTTCTTGTACATTATGGTCAGTGATCAAAATTCCTATATTCTTTGTTTTAAGCTTGGCGATAATATTTTGAATATCTTCTACAGCAATTGGGTCAATACCCGCAAAAGGTTCATCCAATAATATGAAATTCGGATTCGTTGCCAGAGCTCTTGCAATTTCTGTTCGTCGTCGTTCTCCTCCAGATAAGGTATCGCCACTACTTTTTCGAACATGATCCAGGCTAAACTCTTCAATCAAAACTTCAAGCTTTGTTTGTTGCTCCGCCTTAGTTAATTTAGTCATTTCAAGAACAGCTTTGATATTGTCTTCAACACTAAGCTTTCTAAAAACCGAAGGTTCTTGTGGCAGGTATCCGATGCCAAGTTGAGCTCTTTTATACATGGGAAGCTCCGTGATATCCGCTTTATCCAAAAACACTTGCCCATCAAATGGTTTAATAAATCCTACAACCATATAAAATGTAGTCGTCTTACCAGCTCCATTTGGTCCCAGTAAACCTACAATTTCACCTTGATTAACATATATGGAAATCTCTTTCACTACTTTTCGTTTTCCATAGATTTTAACCAGTTTTTCTGCTCTTAATACCATATTATATACTTATATTCCAAAAAACGAAAGAGGCTATTAAACGTTGCTTAATATCTTAATAAATTCATTCTTTTATAGAAATTTCAGCTTCTACTTCCCAATTCTCTCGAAGACTTTCTAGTTTTTTTGAAAAGAAAGGCTCCGGTTGAGTTTTTAAATCATAGTTACCAGTATCCCATTTGCCATTATTATTTAAATCTGTCACGATTTCCACTAAGTAGTCTCCAGCAGGAATAGTTTTAAAATCTTTTTCGAAAGTTGTCAATCCACTCACTGGCATTGATTCAACTAAGTTAGTATTATTTTTAAGATATAAATTGATTACATAGCTTTTGTCAGGAGAGAGATCTGTAACCTTTATTTTGATGTCGCCAAAATTTTTAGTTTCTTTCACACCATAGTTCTGCTGAATGGTATCGAGGTTTTGTAATTGAAATATGTCAGAAACTGCATTGGGTAATAACTGTAAGTCATAGGTGTTCTTCTCTTTCCAATTATAAGAAATGATCAATTCTTTTCCTTCTATGTTTAAGTTTGGGATGACAGGTTTTTGTATTGAATCTTCCAATAACAAAACAAGTGTACTGTCGACTTCACCAAGAGGATGATTAAATAAAATGTGGATATCTTTTTTTGGATTGAGGTAGATAGATGCTGCTTTTCGAGCATTGTCTCTAATTAATTTTTTGCTTTCTAAAAAAGCTGTACGATTCAAAGGCTCAACTAGAATAGTATCTCTAAAATCATCTCCTTGTTCTATGTAGATATTCCAGGAAGTAGTATCAGATTGATTGTACCAGACATTTATAGAATCTTGTTCATTTTCGTAAAATACAGTTTGACCTATGTCCTCATGTGTGACCTTTACATCAAATGGCTCCTGGTTAAAACTTAGGTTCACTTTTCCAAACTGATCCTTCTTGGGAGAGATCAATTGCAGTAATGGACGTTCAAGAAACATACTGACTGTTGGCAAAGTTTCTTTCTCTTTTGAAAGATAAAAGAGGCTATCTGGAAAACCAATCGACTCAGATTCCTGATTGAAAAGATAATTGAGATCATTATCCTTGAGTGCAAAGATTTTAAACGTATCCGTTTTTACGTTTTGAATTTTATAATTTCCTTGTTTATCTGTTCTAGCAAAGTAAAAAGGTCGCTCTGTTCGAACTACCGTATCTGAAAGATTATCATAGATCATGAGTAAAGCTCCATCTACTGCTTCTCCGGTTACTGCATCAACTATATTTCCAGAGACTTCCATAGAGTCAATTAGATCGCCAGTTGAAAAAACAAATCGTAAATCGGGAACAGGGTTTCCTTCTGTATAGTCCCTAACTGATTCACCAAAATTGATCGTATAAGTTGCGTCTGTTCTTAATACTTCATCCTCATGAAATTCAAATAATACTGTTTTTAATTTTTTGGTGAGCTTCCAGCGTTTTTCTAAAGGTGGAGAGATAATAATTTGATTAAAGACATCTTTTAATTCAACATATTCATTGAATTCCAGAACGATATCTTGTTTTTGAAAATTGGTTTGAAAGTTTTTGGTCGACTCCTTTAGATCAAGGACTGGTGGGGTTTCATCTTTTGGGCCACCTTTAGGCGCGCTACCTATGTTTGCACATCCAATGGATGTAATAATTATAAAAATAATAAGGATTTGATGCTTTAACATAAATTCAGACTTTATTTTACCCATTGCAAAAGTAAACGTTTCATTCTAGCATCGTATATGAGGAAGGATTAAATTAACAAGGTTTTTTGACAAAAATGTTTAGAAGAGAGTAGTTTAGATGGCTTTTGGTTTTTAATCTAAGATAGAGGATTATTAGTTGACCAGTTAAGCCGATGTTTTACCCTTTAACCTCTTGGGTGAAAAACTTAAGATAGTCCCTCTCTCAAATATTCTCGATCAAGATGGGTATATATTTCTGTAGTGGTAATAGATTCATGACCAAGCATATCCTGAACTGCTTTTAGATCGGCACCACCTTCGACAAGATGTGTGGCAAAGGAGTGTCTAAAGGTATGAGGGCTCACGATTTTTTCGATACCTGCTAATTTTGCGGCTTCTTTAACGATCATAAAATACCATTACTCTACTCAGTCTTTTACCTCTGCGATTGAGGAATAGAATATTTTTCATCATCCTTATAGATATTCATTTGCTTTTTTTTCTTACACCTTCAATATAAAAAATTGATATGCTTAATTGCATTTTCTCCGATAGGAACAATTCGCTCTTTGTTATTTTTACCGATTACTTTTTACAAAACCAATGTCTTGATATAGATTGGTCCATCTTTAAATTGATTAATTCACTTACACGAAGGCCACAAGCGTATAGGGTTTCTAACATTGCTCTATTACGTGTACCATGAGCTTCACTAAGATCAATTACTGCTAAGAGCTTGTTTTATTTTCATCAATACTTAAAAACCTCAGGAATTTTTTCTTTCCAACCTTGGTCCCTTCTAATAAATCAGTCGGTGCAAAATCGGTGAGGTCTTCAACCAATAAATATTTTATAAAAAGGCTTTAAGTCCGCTAATTATTCTTGCTTGAGTCCTTTCTCCTAATCCTATTTCGTTGATCCAAAAGATAAATTCTTCGAGATGTTTTTTAATTCTATTTGGAGTGCAGTAAGAGCATATCCTTTAATATCTAAAAAAATCTGTAAACTTAGAAATATCACGTATATAGGCCATCAAACAGAATTGTTTTGAAAGTGATCTTTCTAACATAAGATATGAATTGAAGCCTTTTTATTAATGATTTTCCAGTCCCAAGGTGTATTCTATTTATTATCAAACGCTCAAGACGCTCGAAACTCTAAATTTCGCATTTATATAGAAACTTGAGCTTCCTTTTTTAATGAAAAAAAGAGAATTGATTTTTTCCTAAATTTTAAATTTTTTGATTACTTTTTAAACGTATTACGGCTAAAATTTAATTTAGAATAAAAACCCCTAATCTATGAGATTATTTCTGGGAATCATTGTCTTCGTCATATGGGCTTCCCTTGGAAGATATGCTTACGTATGCGAGATTAAACAACTCTGCAACCCTCCTGAACCACCAATAGAAGATATTCGAGCTAAAAACACTTGACTTGATTTTTGGACGATTCAATTGCTTATCTGAAAAAACCAAGATCAGTTTCTTTTTAAAAATGGATTAATCGAACCGGAATTGAATGATAATAATAAAGCTTATCTGGATAGTCTGGCTAGTATTGTGAAAAATGACTCGGCTATTTTTGTAACCATTACTGGATTTTTATCGCCCTAGTGAAGTTGGAAAAGCGATCTGGGAAACTGGGAAAAACCTCGGTTTAGCAAGAGCAGAAGAAACTTAGGAAGTTATTACTTCAAAGAGGCATTACAGAAGAAAAAAAACTTCCTTAGACTATAAAGCAGGAAACGGATGAAAAAACCTAATCCAACCTATTGGATTTCCGAGTCTATAGCGATCGAGGAGGAACGCCTGAAGAATATGCAAAAGTTTCTTATACGTTTACAAACATGACTTTTTCGGACGCTAACTTCGAAAAAGGTAAAGCAGATTTTAAACCAGGAGATGCACTTATACTATATGCAGATTCTGTAAAAACCTATCTTGAATTAAATCCTGATAAAATCTTAACAATCATTGGGCATTGTGATGAAGATGGGACGGAGACATTAAATATGAAGTTAGGGGCAGATCGAGCAGAAAATGCAAAAGCGTATTTTGTTGACCTAGGCGTATCTTCAACGATTAAAACAATTAGTAAAGGAGAAACTGAACCAGTCGCTCCTAATGATATAGAATTAAATAAACAAAAGAACCGAAGGGTGAACTTTGTAATTGAATAAGAAAAACTATAAGAAAACTGACCAAAATTACTTACTATGGATATGGAAAAATTTAAGAGTTTTATTAGTCAACTATTTACGGAGTTGTCTAATGAGCACAGTATAGTTATTATAACCTTTTTACTCGGTTCTTTTTTGATAGGCTTGTTGTTTGGATGGTGGCAAGGACGACGAGGGAAAAGAAAGCTGAGAAAGTTGTTAAAAGAAAAAGAGGGAGAACTAATCACATTGCAAGCAACACATACTTCTACTCAAGAGCAATTAGAACTCAAAGAAGCGGATCTTACTAAAGCGAATTTAACTATAGAAGAGCTTAAGACGGAGATTTCAAAAATTGAACATGAAAAAGCTCAAATGCGTGGTTCGTTGTACGAGACAAATACGGAGTTGGAAAAGATGAAAGCAGAAAACCTCAATAATCTTTCCCATATTGAAGAATTGAATACACAAGTAGTCAAATTAGAAACCAGTTATGCACAACAAGAAGAATTGATCGAAACAGCAGCAGCTAATGTCGTTTCTGATGTCGATCTCTCTCAGGTTCAAAATAATTATGATAGCGCTAATTTACGACTTGCAGCAATCGAGGAAAAACTACTGAAATTAGAAACAGAAAACTATTCGCTAAAATCTGAAATTTCTTCACTGAAAGATACGAGTTCTATTGCATTTGTTGATGATGATCCTATCGATGAAGAAGAAGAATTGATCGTAGAGGATATCAGTGAAGTATTAGAAAATGAAGATACTTCAGATGCTGATGAACGAGCAGCCATTGCAAAACAACGATTGAAAGCAGCATTAGGGAGTCGTATTATTGCTGCTACAGTGGAGGATAAAGATGACCTGAAAAAAATCAATGGTATTGGACCATTTATAGAACAAAAGCTAAACGATATTGGGATTTACACTTTTAAACAAATAAGTCAATTTGATAGCGATTTAGTACAGCAAGTAACGGATGCTATTCAATTTTTCCCTGGAAGAATTGATAGAGATGATTGGGTTGGACAAGCTAAAGAGCTGGTATAGGTAATAGCTATTCTGTTGATTTAATCAAAGAACTTAAAATATAATACTTATATACTTGCAAGTTTGAATTTTTAATCTCACCTTTAGTGTGAAATTATTTAAAAATGAATACAAATTTTAATATTATTTCTGTCATTATTATTAGCGTTATAATTCCGTAACGTCGATGGAAATGGTATTTGAAAAATAAATTTTAAAAAAGCCACTTTCCATCGGAAGTGGCTTTTTTGATTTAGAAGTTATTTAAAAACTATAGAATGATTTTCAATAATATTATTAGCGGCATTATTATTTCTGTTATCGTCATTATTATTGAGCGATTCAGGAAGGATGTCTATTGAAATTAAGTATAAAAATTTTCAAAGCCGTTCTTCCTAGGAAGCGCGGCTTTTTTTATTAGAGAAGTTGTTCAGGAATAGCAGTCATTTTTGAACAATTTTAGAATCATAGAGTATTGAAATATACCTGATTTTAAAAAAATAGAAAGTGGAGTTTTAGTGAAATGCTTGCATCTATCCTTAGTTAAAGCATTCTGTAAAGTTTATAGAATTTGGAATGATACTTAATTACTAACTGACTTTCGTAACAAAATGCTGTATATAGAGTTGATAACCAGTGGATTAGTTTATGTTTATATTTTTAGAAATTGTAGAAAATGAATTATTTGACTTTATAAAAGGAGGAATCGAAAATAAATTTGATTCCTTATTTAGCCATGACTAAGGGATAACCTGAACCAACAATTTTAAATGAACAAGATAGAATGAGTAAATTAAATAAATATTCGAGAACCGTTACCCAGGATGAGACTCAACCTGCAGCTCAGGCCATGTTGCATGCAATTGGATTGAGTACAGAAGATTTAAAAAAACCACAAGTAGGAATAGTGAGTACAGGTTGGGAAGGTAACCCTTGTAATATGCACCTAAATGATTTGGCTAAATCTGTCAAAGAAGGTGTACAAGAAGAAGAGTTAGTAGGTTTGATTTTTAATACAATAGGTGTAAGTGATGGTATTTCAATGGGGACTACGGGGATGCGTTACTCTTTGCCTTCTAGGGATATTATTGCGGATTCAATAGAAACAGTGGCGGGTGCTCAATGGTATGATGCTATTGTTGCAGTAGTGGGCTGTGATAAAAATATGCCTGGAGCAATGATGGCATTAGGACGGTTGAATCGTCCGGCTATTCTTGTTTATGGTGGAACGATCAATCCTGGCTGTTATATGGATCAGGACTTAGATATTGTTTCTGCTTTTGAGGCATTGGGACAAAAGATAGCAGGAAACATTTCAGATGAAGACTTTAAAGGAGTTGTTCAAAATGCTTGCCCCGGCCCCGGAGCATGTGGAGGGATGTATACTGCCAATACAATGGCCTCAGCCATTGAAGCAATGGGAATGAGCCTGCCCTATAATTCTTCAAACCCAGCAGTAAGTAATGAAAAACAGTCAGAGTGTAAGAATATAGGAAATGCTATAAAGCATTTGCTCGAGAATGATATCAAACCACGAGATATAATGACTCGTGAAGCTTTTGAAAATGCAATTACACTTATAACTGTACTTGGTGGTTCTACTAATGCTGTATTGCATTTGATTGCAATGGCAAAATCAGTAAATGTTCCACTTACGATTGATGATATTCAAAAGATAGGTGATAAGACTCCTTTCTTAGCGGATTTAAAGCCTAGTGGAAAATATTTGATGAAGGACTTACATCTGGTTGGTGGTGTCCCCGCAGTATTGAAATTACTATTAGAAAATGGATACCTCCATGGAGATTGCTTAACGGTCACTGGAAAAACACTTGCTGAAAATCTGACCCATGTCCCAAGCCTTCCCCCAGACCAAACGGTCATTAAACCTTTCGATCAACCAATAAAAAGTAGTGGCCATATACAGATTCTTTATGGAAATATAGCGGAAGGTGGGGCAGTTGCAAAGATCACAGGAAAAGAAGGCGAAGTTTTTGAAGGAATAGCTAAAGTATTTGATAGTGAAGCTTTGGCTAATGAAGCGATTAAAAATGGTAAAATTAACGAAGGAGAGGTAATTGTCATTCGTTATATCGGTCCTAAAGGCGCTCCGGGTATGCCAGAAATGCTAAAACCTACTTCTGCCATTATGGGTGCTGGATTGGGAAATAAAGTGGCATTAATAACAGATGGGCGGTTTTCAGGCGGAACACATGGTTTTGTCGTTGGGCACATTACACCTGAAGCTCAAGTAGGAGGACTCCTAGGATTACTGAAAGATGGAGATCGAATAACAATTGATGCCATTAATAATAAAATAAATGCTCATCTGGATCAATCAGAAATAGAGCGTAGAAGAACGGAATGGAAAGCACCAGCTATTTCTGCTAAAAGTGGAATACTTCGAAAATATGCGAAGTGTGTCGCTTCTGCAAGCGAAGGGTGTGTTACAGATGAATAAAGCCTAATAAGTAATTGGCCTAAATATTATTGACATAATTCTTTACGGCTACTTAAAAGAACTTAACTAAATATATCATGACAAAAAGAGCATTTCATACAGAAAAAGCAGGAGGAGCATCTTTGACTACTGAAAAAAAAGTAGTGACTGGTGCTGAAGCCGTTTTGCTTTGCTTACTTGAAGAAGGTGTGGATACCATTTTTGGATACCCTGGTGGAGCAATTATGCCTGTATATGATTCTTTATATCATTATCAGGATAGACTCCAACATATTCTTCCCAGGCATGAGCAAGGAGCTATTCATGCTGCTCAAGGTTATGCTCGGGTCACTCGGAAGACGGGGGTTTGTATGGCTACTTCTGGCCCAGGAGCAACTAATTTGATTACTGGAATAGCGGATGCTACGATGGATTCTACGCCATTGGTTTGTATTACAGGACAAGTATATAGTAAAGTCTTGGGCTCTGATGCTTTTCAGGAAGTCGATGTAGTAGGGTGTACAACTTCGATTACTAAATGGAATTATCAAATTACAAAAGCAGAAGAGATTCCTACTGTTTTTGCTAAAGCTTTTTATATCGCTAATTCTGGAAAACCCGGTGCAGTAGTTATTGATATTACAAAAGATGCTCAATTTGGAGAACTAGAGTTTTCGTATCGAAAGAATCCGGAAATTAGGAGTTATCATCCAAACCCGAAACCTGGAAAGGCTGCTCTTGAAGAGGCTGCAAATTTGATGAATCAAGCAAAAAAACCATTGATTCTTGCTGGGCACGGGATTCAGATAGCACATGCTCAAGAAGCTTTTAAAGAATTTGTTGAAAAAACGGGCATTCCAGTTGCTTGTACTATTCATGGATTGTCTTCTATCCCTTCTGACCATTCATTGCATATGGGCATGTTGGGCATGCATGGAAATTATGGTCCAAATATAAAAACAAATGAATGTGATGTCTTGATTGCTATTGGAATGCGTTTTGATGACCGGGTGACAGGCGACCTTAGTCGTTATGCTAAACAAGCAAAAGTAATTCATATTGAAATCGATCCTTCGGAGATTAATAAAAATGTATATGCTCATGTTCCGATCTTATCGGATGCGAAACTAGCTTTAGAAAGTTTAATTCCTTTGGTTAATGAAAAAACTTATCCGGACTGGCTTGCAGAATTTGAAGCTTGTAGAAAGGAAGAGGAAAAGAAAGTTATCCAAGGTGACCTTCAGGCCAATGCAGAAGGGAAAATTAAAATGGGACAAGTTGTTAATATGGTTAGTGAGATGACCAAAGGCGAAGCCATTGTTGTGACAGATGTAGGGCAACATCAAATGATTGCGGCAAGATATTATAATTATAAATCTACTAATCAATGGGTCTCTTCAGGTGGTGCTGGTACGATGGGCTATGGCCTTCCTGCTGCCTTTGGTGCAAAATTAGCAAAACCAGAAAAAGAAGTAGTTGCCTTTATTGGTGATGGTGGCTTTCAAATGACCATCCAAGAATTAGGCATGTGTAGTCAATGGAATGTAGGGGTGAAAATAGTATTACTTGATAATGAATTCTTGGGGATGGTTAGACAATGGCAGCAATTATTTTTTGATAAAAGATATTCTTCTGTAGCGCTTCAAAACCCAGACTTCGTAAAGATAGCGGAAGGTTTTGGTGTAGCAGGAAAAGTTGTTGAAGATTCTACAGAATTAGGCAGTGCTATTCAGGAAATGTTGGATTATGATGGTCCCTACCTATTACATGTTCGTGTAGAAAAGGAAGGTAATATTTTTCCAATGATTCCTACGGGTTGCTCTGTTTCAGAGATCAGATTAGAGTAAGAGACCCTTATGAGATAGGGGATCATTAACTGAACATTTATTAATTAAGGATTA
The DNA here is from genome assembly GCA_965277415.1 of Saprospiraceae bacterium. Taxonomy (GTDB): domain Bacteria; phylum Bacteroidota; class Bacteroidia; order Chitinophagales; family Saprospiraceae; genus JAHDHW01. Next base: position 11,336 of record CBDICS010000102.1, on the reverse strand, counting down.
TGAAAGAATTTACAATCTCCGTTTTTTCGGAAAACAAAACAGGCTTATTGACGAGGGTCGTTTCCGTTTTTACGAGAAGACATATCAATATCGAAAGCTTGACAACTTCTAATTCTTCGATTAAAGGGATACATCGATTTACGATTGTTGTGAAACTGGATGAAGAGCAAGTTAGAAAGGTAGTCGCTCAGATAGAAAAACAAGTCGATGTCATCAAAGCTTTTTATTATCATCCTAATGAAGTGGTATATCAAGAGATCGCATTATATAAAGTTCCTACGGAAGCATTTTCGGATGGCGATAAAGTAGAACAATTGATTAGAGCACATAATGCAAGAATTCTTTCGATAGAACCGGAGTACATCGTTGTTGAAAAGACAGGACATGCTTCGGAGACGAATGCTTTACTTAAGGAATTTGAAGAAATCGGCATTTATGAGTTTGTTCGTTCTGGACGTGTGGCGATTGTGAAACCTATGGAACAGTTGAATACTTATTTGAAGACTTTGGAGGGGGCTGATGTGGGGTAGCTTTTTTTGGAGTGATGGTTCCTTTGGGAGGTTATTGTTCCGATTTGTTATCGGAAAGTGATGGTCCCTTCGGGAAGTTGTAGTTCTGTCTTCGACAGAAAGGGATGATTAGGAGGAGCGTATTAGATTTGATTAGAATTTGTTTAAAATTATTTTATAAAAAGGTAGCAGGAATCAATGATTGGAAAATTGAATTTCGAATAATGAATTCCGAAAACGAAAATTTACAATATCATGGCAAAAATTAATTTTGGTGGCACGGAAGAAAATGTAGCCACAAGAGAAGAATTTCCATTAGAGAAAGCAAGAACAATTTTAAAAGATGAAACAATAGCAATTATTGGTTATGGCGTACAAGGACCAGGGCAAGCGCTTAATCTTAGAGATAATGGCTTTAATGTAATCGTTGGTCAACGTCAACCTTCTCAATCATGGGATAAAGCGATTGATGATGGATTTGTTCCTGGTGAGACACTTTTTAGTATAGAAGAAGCAGTGAAGCGTGGTACTGTAGTCCAGTATCTATTGTCTGATGCAGCTCAGATTTCTCAATGGGAAAAAATCAAACCGCATTTAACAGCGGGTAAAGCATTATATTTTTCACATGGTTTTGGAATTACATACAAAGAGCGAACAGGGATCATTCCTCCGCCAGATGTTGATGTAATCCTTGTAGCACCAAAGGGAAGTGGAACTAGCTTGCGTCGAATGTTCGTCGCTGGTCGAGGTCTGAACTCGAGCTATGCAATCTTTCAAGATGCTACCGGACGAGCTAAAGAACGTGTTGTAGCATTGGGTATTGGTATCGGATCTGGATATTTATTTGAGACCACTTTTCAAAAAGAGGTTTATAGTGACCTGACAGGAGAAAGAGGTTCATTAATGGGGGCGATCCAAGGCTTGTTTGCTGCTCAATATGATTTACTTCGAAAAAGAGGGCATTCCCCTTCAGAAGCATTTAATGAAACTGTTGAAGAAGCGACTCAATCACTTTATCCACTGGTTGCAGAAAACGGAATGGACTGGATGTATGCCAATTGTTCTACTACGGCTCAACGTGGTGCTTTAGATTGGTGGAAAAAATTCAGAGATGCTGTTGCTCCTGTTTTTGAAGAATTGTATGATAGTGTTGCTTCTGGTAATGAAGCACAATTTTCAATAGATGCAAATAGCCAGGAAGATTATCGAGTGAAATTAAGTGCTGAACTTAAGGAATTGAGGGAGTCTGAAATGTGGGAGACTGGACGTGCAGTAAGAGCTTTGAGACCAGAGAATGAAAAAGTAGAAGCTTAATATATAGTTGCGATGTACTATCATTTGCCATTTGTCATTTGGAAACCTTTCCAGTGATGAATGGCAAATGAATTAATGCTACAAAATGTAAATAGATGGCACAAGCTGCGAAAGATGCTCCATTGATAAGTATCGAAAATGTATATAAGGCTAAAGTTCGACTTAAAGGTATCGCACAGCATACGCCCTTAATGTCGAACTATAATTTGTCGGAAGAGTATAATTGCAATTTATATCTCAAAAGAGAAGATTTGCAGATAGTACGGTCTTATAAAATTCGTGGCGCTTATAATAAGATGTCGAGTATCCCCGCTGCTGATTTGCAAAGAGGGATCGTTTGTGCAAGCGCAGGCAATCATGCTCAAGGGGTGGCTTTTGCTTGCCAGAAATTGGGCGTTCAGGGCACTATCTATATGCCATCGACTACACCAAAGCAAAAGATTGATAAGGTCAAGCTCTTCGGTAAAGACAAGGTGTCTATCATTTTAGAAGGAGATACCTTTGATGTATCTTCTGAATTAGCGAGAAAGGATGCTAGTGAGAATAATAGAATCTTTATCCATCCATTTGATGATCAAAAAGTGATCGAAGGGCAGGCTACCGTCGGTCTTGAAATCCTTGAAGACTTTTCTGAAAGTATTGACTATGTTTTTGTGGCGATTGGTGGTGGTGGATTAGCTTCTGGCCTTGGGAGTTATTTTAAACAATTAAGCCCAAAGACCAAAATCATCGGAGTTGAACCAAGTGGAGCTGCTTCCATGAAGGCATCTGTTGATAAAGGCGAAGTAGTTACTTTGGGACAAATTGATTCTTTTGTAGATGGTGCGGCGGTAAAACGGGTAGGAGATCATACGTTTAGGCTATGTAATATGGTCATTGATGATTTTGTAAGTATTCCAGAAGGGAAAGTCTGTTCAACAATTTTAAAATTGTATAATGAAGAAGCCATCGTTGCGGAGCCTGCTGGTGCCTTAACCATTGCTGCTTTGGATTTTTATAAAAAAGAAATAAAAGGGAAAAATGTCGTTTGTATTATCAGTGGTGGAAATAATGATATTACCCGTACGGAAGAAATAAAAGAGCGATCCTTACTATATGAAGGCTTAAAGCATTATTTCATCATAAAATTTCCTCAACGAGCAGGAGCACTCCGTGAATTTCTAAATGTACTCGGAGAAAATGATGATATTACTCACTTTGAATATACCAAAAAGCATAATCGGGAATCTGGACCCGCCATGGTTGGAATAGAACTAAAAAATAAATCAGACTATCCAAATCTGATCGAACGTATGGAGGCTCAAAGCATCAAATTTCAAACTTTGAATAATAATCCAATGCTTTTTGACTTGTTGGTCTAAAGAGGATTGTTAACTTTGGATAAAATTTTTCATCAAAACAAATCCAAAGTCATGCTAAACACACTTCAACATTTACACTCTGTAAACCGCTGGTTGGTACTTGTTTTTTTACTTCTTGCCATTATTACTGCATTTCAAGGATGGTTTGGTAAAAAAACATACACAGAAGGGGATCGTAAAAAAGCTTTATTTACCTTGATCTTCACTCATATTCAATTCCTTCTTGGATTGATTCTTTATTTTATAAGCCCTTATGTAAAGCATGAATCTGGGATCATGAAAGATGCACTTTATAGATTTTATACGGTAGAGCATTTTGTTATGATGCTTATTGCCGTTGTTCTAATCACCATTGGATATTCTGTTTCAAAAAGAAGAACGGTTGACTTAGCAAAGTTTAAGACAACTGCGATTTACTATTTAATTGCTTTAGTGATCATTTTGGCAGCAATACCTTGGCCGTTTAGGGCTAATTTAGGTGGAGGTTGGTATTAAGCGGATATAGTCTAATATCATTAGGCATTTGCCACTAGTCATTTTTCGTTCCAATTAATGACTAGTGGCTACTAAGCTTAATTTTAGTTCTAACATAATATTTTCTTTTATTGATACTTTTTCATTGAAAAAAAAGTATCCAAAACTCTAGTTCAAAAAAATGCTATACACGCAGGCAGACACCCGCTCCCACCTTTTTGAACATTCCCAACCCGCTGACTCTGCTAAAGCATATCACACTGCTTTTTTATTTTAAAATATCTTACTTCTATAGTGAGATAATATAATTAATAGAAAGTGTACAAACTCAACTTGATAAAAATAAACAACTGATTACCATCCTTCTATTTCATTCGAAAAGTTGAAAAGATCTCAAATTCTCATTTCGTGCTTTCCTCAAATGCTAAAGTCGAACTAACTTCTACGGTTTCACTAAAACTAATTTTTGAACATAAGCTTCACCATCAATCATTATCCTCACGAGGTAAATACCGTTTGGTAAGTCCGCTAAATCCATTTGATAAGTTTTAGTTGAAACATCTTCTGGACTCCATTTTATAAGTACCTTACCCGTAATATCTAATACAGATAAACCAATAGAAAATACATCTTCCAATTGGATATTGACAGATGCTTCACCTGATGTTGGGTTGGGACTGATCTGGATATATTTTTCGAAATCAAGATTACTTACCGCAACGATATTATCAATTACATAGGCTTCAGAATTCAAAACACAAGCATTTATATCGGAAACAGTCAATGTATATGTTCCAGCTGGAACATTGATTAAGTCTTCCTCATTTGAGATGATTTGTCCATCGATGTCAGTCCATTGATAAAAATACCCAGGTGTTCCGCCAGATACGGTTACTTGAATAGAGCCATTGCTACCATTTTCCATTTCATTGCTAACACTTTCTGTTGAAATGACTATCGGATCTGGTTCTTCTATTATAAGTGATTCTTCAAACTGGCAACCTAGTTCATCCGTAATGATTACAGAATACGCACCGGCAGATAGACCAGAAATGGTTTGGGTAGTTTCGCCATTATCCCACAAGAAACTATATCCCGGTGTGCCGCCTGTAGGTAATGCAGTAATCATCCCATCACTCTCTTCAAAACAAGAGGTGTTTTCAAGGTCAAATGAACCCTCAAGTGTATTTTCAACAGTAATAATAAAACTACAAGTGGCCGTATTTCCAGATTGATCTTCTGCTAAATAGGTGATCATCGTTTCTCCTTCTGGGAATATAGAACCACTTTCTAGCCCTTCAAGGAGGATTAGATCCATTAGCCCACAATTATCAGAAGCCTGTGGAAGTTCATATTCAATTGCTTGACAACTATTACTTACGATATTATCAAGACAATTGATTGTAGGAGCGATATCGTCGACAATAGTTACCGTTGCGATACCTTCTGTTGTATTTCCTGCTAAATCGGTAAGGCTAAGATTCACTTGATTTTGACCAAGGTTTGAACAGTCAAAGGATTCATTATCTAATGTTAAAGTAGCGATGCCACAATTGTCAGTACTTCCATTATCTATCATTGACGAATTGATATTTGCTATTCCATCTTGATCAAGGGCAATTATAATGTCCTGAGTAATGAGAATAGGAGCAATGAGATCAGAGGCCGTCACTTCTATTATTTCCATTTTTTCGCAAGCAGCTTGATCTGTAACCAATAGAGTATATATTCCACTTTCTAGATTTTCAATATTCGGTGTAGTCACACCATTGGACCATAAGTAAGTATAAGCTCCTGAGCCTCCAGATACTGAAATATCAACAGCTCCCTGAGTATCATTAGGACAAATATTATGATCTACTCCGTTTATTTGGATGCTAATATCTTCAGGTTGGGAAATTATAATTTCAAATTGATCTTCACAACCTACAGCATCAGTAGCTGTAAGGGAATAAATTCCTGCACTGAGGTTATTGTTTTCAAGACTTGTCGCACCATTTGACCACAGATAACTAATGGGGGCAGCGCCACCATTAATATTTATACTCGCACTACCATCAATACCAGCAAAACAAGAAACATTATTTAGTAAATTTAAACTTAAGGTAGGCTCATTTAGTTGAAGTACTTCGACCGAAGCTGTATTCGTACAGCCATTTGTTGTATTGGTGACGATAAGATTATACTCGCCAGCAGTATTGACCAAAGGGTTTTGTATACTCACATCTCCTAAAATATTCCCGTCTTGTGTCGACCAAAAGTAAGTAATATTCGCTCCGGCGGCAGACCCTGATCCGTCAAGATTTAATTCAGAAAGATTACAATGTAATTGGGTGTTAACGTTTGCCTGGGCAATAGGACTTTCGATATCTTGTGTGATTTCAAAAGTTGTCTGTGCGAAACACCCATTGTCTTGATCAGTCACTATTAAGTGATAGGTTCCGGGATTAGAAACTTGGAGGGTCTCTGTTGTGCCTATTTCATTTTGATTAACGTCTTGCCAGTTATAATTAATTGTTCCATTAGATGTAGAACCAGTACCTGAGATATCCAACAATTGATTTGTACAGGTCAACATTCCACTGTATTCTACCACAGCCGTAGGAATATCGTTACTTGCTTCGACCTGAACTTCAGAGGTAACACTACAACCATTATTAGTATCAGTTACGATAACTGTGTACACGTCAGCATTTGAAACACTGATAAATTCACCAGAACCAATATTGTTGCCATTACTATTAAACCATTCGAAAGTTAAAGTACCATTAGATGAAGAATTATTAGCATCAAGATTTATAGTTGTATTCACACAGTCTAGAATATCTGGATCAGTAATATTAACAAGTGGGGGATTAATGTCTTCTTCAATAATTACAGTTGACGAAGCGCTACATCCATTATCTTGGTTAGAGACAATAAAAGTATAAGAGCCAGGCGTGTGGACTTCTATAGAAAGGCCATTGCCGATTTCATCATTAGAAGTATCAAGCCATTGATAATTAAAATTATTACCTTCGGATGATCCAGCTCCATCTACGATTACTGCTCCATTTAAACAATTAAGTATACCATTAGTTTCAACTTCAATATTAGGAAAGTCAGTGCTAGCTGTAACTGTTGTTTCGGAATATGCAGTACATCCGTTTTGAACATTGGTGACAACTAGCGTGTAATTCTCTGCTGCTGAAACTTCAATTGAAACATTATTTCCAATATTAGTATTATTAGAATTATACCAAGCATATTCAAATTCTGGTCCCGTCGAAGAATTAGAACCATCTAATTCAATTGATGATGCTAGACAATCTAATTGACCATTTTCGCCGGCATCTGCTATTGGTTCTTGAATGTCTTGATCAATATTTACAGCACTGGATTGCGTACATCCATTATCCGTATTGGTCACGATGATTTCATAAGTTCCCGCTTCACTTACATCCGTAGAGATATCATTACTGATGTTTAGACCATTTTGATTGATCCATTCGTATGCGAATTGGCTACCTTGAGAAGAAGCACTTCCGTCTAAATTTACAGAAGTTGAGATACAATTAAGGATGCTAGCTTCCCCCGCATTTGCATTAGGTTCTTGAATGTCTTGATCAATATTTACAGCACTGGATTGCGTACATCCATTATCCGTATTGGTCACAATGATTTCATAAGTTCCCGCTTGATTTACGTTTGTAGAAATATCATTACTGATGTTTACTCCATTTTCATTGATCCATTCATATTCGAATTGACTACCTTGAGAAGAAGCGCTTCCGTCTAAGTTTACAGAAGTTGAGATACAATTAAGGATACTAGCCTCTCCGGCATTTGCATTAGGTTCTTGAATGTCTTGATCAATATCTACAGCACTGGATTGCGTACAACCATTATCTGTATTGGTCACGATGATTTCATAAGTTCCCGCTTCACTTACATCCGTAGAAATATCATTACTGATGTTTAGGCCATTTTGATTGATCCATTCATATTCGAATTGGCTACCTTGAGAAGAAGCACTTCCGTCTAAATTTACAGAAGTTGAGATACAATTAAGGATACTAGCCTCTCCTGCGTTTGCATTAGGTTCTTGAATGTCTTGATCAATATCTACAGAACTGGATTGAGTACAACCATTATCTGTATTGGTCACGATGATTTCATAAGTTCCCGCTTCACTTACATCCGTAGAGATATCATTACTGATGTTTAGACCATTTTGATTGATCCATTCATATTCGAACTGGCTACCTTGAGAAGAAGCGCTTCCGTCTAAATTTACAGAAGTTGAGATACAGTTAAGGATGTTAGCCTCTCCTGCGTTTGCATTAGGTTCTTGAATGTCTTGATCAATATCTACAGAACTGGATTGAGTACAACCATTATCTGTATTGGTCACAATGATTTCATAAGTTCCCGCTTCACTTACATCCGTAGAAATATCATTACTGATGTTTAGGCCACTTTGATTAATCCATTCATATGCGAATTGGCTACCTTGAGAAGAAGCACTTCCATCTAAATTTACAGAAGTTGAAATACAATTAAGGATGCTAGCCTCTCCTGCGTTTGCATTAGGTTCTTGAACGTCTTGATCAATATCTACAGCACTGGATTGGGTACAACCATTATCTGTATTGGTCACGATGATTTCATAAGTTCCCGCTTCACTTACATCCGTAGAGATATCATTACTGATGCTTACTCCATTTTGATTGATCCATTCATATTCGAACTGGCTACCTTGAGAAGAAGCACTTCCGTCTAAATTTACAGAAGTTGAAATACAGTTAAGGATACCAGCCTCTCCTGCATTGGCATTAGGTGCTTCAATATCTTGAGTGACTTCTACAGTGGTACTTTGAGTACAGCCATTATCTGTATTCGTAACAATTAATTCGTAAATACCTGCTTGATCTACGTCCGTAGAAATATCATTACTGATTTCTTCATTGGCTTCATTTAACCATTGGTATTCAAATTGAGTACCCTGAGAGGAGGCACTTCCATTGAGGTTTATAGAAGTAGTAATACAAGTAAGTACATCCGTTTCATCTATTTCGGCATTTGGAGATTCGATATCTTGTGCAACTTCTACAAAAGAATTTGCCGTACAACCATTATCTGTATTGGTCACGATAAGTTCATAAATACCAGCTTGATCTGTATCGACTATGAGCTCATTACTAATTTCTACACCCATTTCATTTAGCCATTGATATTCGATATTAGCACCTTGAGAAGAACTGCTCCCGTCAAGTGAAATAGATTCAATAATACAAGTTAAACTGGTATCTTCTCCGGCTTCTGCTTCAGGAGTATTTAAATCTCCTTCAACTATTACTTCATCACTCGATTGACATCCTGTTACTAAATTGATAGCAGTAAGTGTGTAAGTTCCGACTTCATCAACAACAGGACTTAGTGTATTTGCACCACTGACAATGTTTCCATCAATTGTTTCCCAAAAATAAGTAATATCATTTCCAGTACTTGAACCCGAACCGTCCAAATTAATAGATGCCTCATTGCAATTTAAAGATTCTGAATCTCCCGCTTCCGCAATAGGCCCTGCTTCGTTTTCAATCGTTACAAAAGATAAAGAAGTACAGTTGTTATCATCTGTAACTGTAGCAGTATAAGTTCCCGAAGAAAGATCCGTAATTATATTTTCTGAAGTTTGTCCTTGTCCTATATCAAAAAGATAAGGCCCTTGTCCGCCATTGGCAAATAATAAAATTGAACCATCATTTTGATCGCAATTTTCATTAATACCTTCTGTATTTAATACTAGTATTGGAGGTTCAGTAATAAATGTAGAAACAGTTTCAGTACATCCATATGAATCTGTAACAGACAGGGTATATAAACCCCCAGAGACATTTATTAAATCTGGAGTATTCGCACCATTATTCCATTGGAAAGAATAATTACTTCCTCCTCCTGAAGAAGAAGTAAATATATTCCCATCATTATTTCCAGCACAATTAACATTATTCTGATTTGAAATATTTACTGTTAATGGGCTAGTAGGCCCTTCAACTGTGAATGGCCCAATTTCAATAGCATGTCCTTGTCCTTCGGTAATAGTACAACTATAATCCCCCGCTGCAACTCCAATTAGGTCTTGAGTCGTCATGCCATTACTCCAAGCATAGGAAATACTTCCATGGCCCCCTTCAATCGTTAAGTCAATTCCTGTTGTTCCTTCGCCATAACAAATAACATTATTTACTTCTTCGCTTGCATCAAGGTTACAACTACTTACCCAGTTTCCCCAAACACTTAAAGGTGGTTGGCCAACTTCATAGATTTTTCTGTTTGGGCAGATCTTATATAATGTAGGAAAATAATTAATATTGAAATCGCTATTAAAACTTCCTCCATTGCTTCCGGTGATGTGAACGATGGGATATAAAGTACCCGCTGTCCAATCACCATAAGTACCACCGCTACATCCAGAAGGTCCATAAAGACAAGCTTCATTTGTACTACTACTGGATTCGATCATGAATATCTCAATTTCATCTGTACCATTTGGACCATATTCCTCATAAAGGGACTCTAATATATTGTTGTTGTGATAAGTCCAACAGGGACCACACCAAGTAGCCATCACATCGAAAACAACGCTTTTACCTTCATCAAGAATATCATAAAGGGTATGCGTATTACCATCAATATCTGTGAAGGTAATATTAGGTGCAATAGAACCATCCGGTAATTGCGCAAAAGTATTTAGAGAAAACAACAGGAATAGAATAGAAAGCTTGGTTTTCATTTTATTTCATTATTTAGGGACAGGGTACTAATAAGTGTCTAGATTAGCCGATGTTATCGTTGTACTGTCCCTTAGATTACAAGTTTATATCCACTAATATAATTAAAAAAAGCTTATTTAAATCAAAGAGGCTACCTGAATATTCAGATAGCCTCTTTGTAGAAGTTGATGTTAGTTATTTTATTAAGAATCTGTAGCATCGTCAACTGCATCAACAACATCTTTACCCGATTTTTTTATACCATCAAAAGCATCTTTTGCTTGGTCAACTAAATCAGAGAAAGATTCTTTTCCAGTATCGACTACATCTCCCGCTTTGTCAGCTGCATTACTAGCGACATCTTTAGCTGTATCAACTGCATCTCCTGCTTTATCTTTAACCGCATCGACTACATCTCCCGCTTTGTCAGCTGCATTACTAGCGACATCTTTAGCTGTATCAACTGCATCTCCTGCTTTATCTTTAACCGCATCGACTACATCTCCCGCTTTATCAGCTGCACTACTAGCGACATCTTTAGCTGTATCAACTGCATCTCCTGCTTTATCTTTAACTACATCGACTACATCTCCCGCTTTGTCAGCTGCATTACTAGCGACATCTTTAGCTGTATCAACTGCATCTCCTGCTTTATCTTTAACCGCATCGACTACATCTCCCGCTTTGTCAGCTGCACTACTAGCGACATCTTTAGCTGTATCAACTGCATCTCCTGCTTTATCTTTAACCGCATCGACTACATCTCCCGCTTTATCCATTGCACTACTAGCCATATCTTTAGCTGTATCAACTGCATCTCCTGCTTTATCTTTAACTACATCGACTACATCTCCCGCTTTGTCCATTGCACTACTAGCCATATCTTTAGCTGTATCAACTGCATCCCCTGCTTTATCTTTAAC
>CBDICS010000101.1:0-155509 GCA_965277415.1 Saprospiraceae bacterium | reverse complement strand
GGCATGTATGGGAAATGCCTCAATGATACATTAGTTCAAATTTATGAAGCTATTTCCGACATTCCAACCTTATTGATCATGGGCGCGCAAGATCATTTCTTTTTGTACCAAGCTAAAAAATATGTAGCACTACATAAAAATGTCCAACTCAGCATCGTTGAAAAATGCGGTCATATTGTAAACCTAGAAAAAGCAGACCGCTTTAATTCAATAAGCCTTCAATTCTTGAAAAATTTGAATTAAACAATTCTTTTTCCAGTTCTTGACTTTGGATTTTTCCAGTATTTAAAATAAATTGGCGGTTTACTAAACTTGCTGAGCCATTTTATCTTGTTTTTTTAGTAAACCTTTTCTTGCTTAATTTTTTTCGACCAAATGAGATTATTTAGAATTAAATAAATTGTTTTATTAATAAAAATTAAAAAATAATTTGTTTCAATGGTAAATGTTTCGTATTTTTGTATTCATCAAATTTAAAAAGAGGAATTTCCTCTGACTAAAACTACCCACACTAGCGTTTGAGAAACGCAAAATTTCAACAGTCGAATGGTGCATATTGCACATTAAATAAAATTTTTGAAATTCAGATTTATTTTATTAGGAATAATATTCATTGAATTTTTACATGCTATAAATCTCGTCCCTTACTATGAGACGATATTATTCTTATTATAGTAATAGACAGACTTTAAGTCTTGATTTTTATAAAACAAATATTTCATGACGCGTTGGGAAGATAATTCGACGCGTTCAACAGAAAAAACAAATAAAAACTTAACAATGCGGTAATATTTGATTTACATTTAAAAACTAAAACTAAAACTAAAACTAAAACTAAAACTAAAACTAAAACTAAAACTAAAACTAAAACTAAAACTAAAACGCCCTGTGCGATTCGCACAATTGTTTATTAAAAACGTAGAGACGATTTTTTTATTGATTACATGCTTTATGCTGATGTATAGAGGTATACCGATGTTAGGAATTTCAAAGACTTTCAAATACGGTATATACTGATTGCGGTAGTTCTTGGGAATCCTTGAATCACTCATCGCCAGGCATGTATTCTATTTTTTAACAATTAAAATTAATTAAAATGATTTTAAAACTATCCATTTTAAGATGGGCTTGCTATGCCTTTTTTAAAAAAACTACAAGCTTCTATAAGGCGTAGGAGTTGTCTAGTAAATATCAATGATCTTGAAATAATCATTGGTGAAAGAATATTTTTTCAAAAACTAAAATTAAAAGCATGAAAATACCTTTGTTTATTTATCAACTTTTTCTAACGGTCATATTTAGTAGTTTTTCTTTAATTGCAAGTGCTGCTTTTGCAGAATTAGTCTCTTTGACGCATGACTGCGGCGAAGGAGGTTCTGTTGAATTTGTGCTAAATGGTGACCCAGATTCTTACACTTATTATTGGGAACATGGTCCTACTGACCTTTCATTAACAAACCTTTCTCCTGGAACATATACTTTGTTTGTTACTAATTTTTATGGATGTATTGAAAAGTATGATATAGAGATACTTCCAGTAGGAGGATGTCAAATGAGTGCTCAATTCTTTAATACATTTGATCCATGTCTTGGTATTATTAAAATTGCTGTCTTTACGAGTAGTGGTGATATTATTGATGAAGCTGCGCTGGATATCCAATGGGCAGATGGAAGTAATGCGGGCTTAAACAGAGAAGTTCATTTGGGAACTAATGGAAATTATTGTGTCACAATTGCATTAACTGGAGATAATGAATCTTGTTGTACGCTCTCCGAATGTATTCATGTCCAGGCAAACCCTAATTGTGGAGAATACTGTGATGATGATATGTTAGTAAATGAAATTAATAAAAATACGGATGGAAGTGGCCAGTACGTAGAGTTATTAGTTGTTGGAAAATGCGAATGTGAAAAGAAAACAGATATAAGAGGATTTATTTTGGATGATAATAATGGAGACTTAATACAAGGAAACGATTTAACTAATTTTCCAACGATAGAACAAACCATAGGCCTTAGTCCGGGATATCTTGTCTTTTCACAAAGCGATAATTGGAAAGAAGTACCAACAGGAAGCCTGATTGTTATTTATGATGAAAGAGATAATACAGTACCAAACCTCCCGGTAGATGATCCAACGGATAGCAATAATGATGGCGTATATGTATTACAGGTAAATGATCCTGAATACTTTTATGCAAAAACAGGAATGTGGAATGAAAATGAAAAAACCATGGATTATTCTGGAAGTATCATTAATTCTGAATGGTCAAAAATAAACATTAATACTCCCGCAGATGGATTTCAAATAAGAAATAATGAAGGAGAATTTCACCATGGTATTAGTATAGGAGAAACATCATTTTCTGAACCTAATTCATTTTCTATGTGGCTTTCAGAGTTTACAACAGCTAATGAGAACTGTCAATTGACAGGTCTTGATCACTGGAATACCGAAGACTTTATTTGCTATGAATCGAATTTGTTTTTACATACACCCGGACAAGCAAATTCCAATAAAAATAATGAGCTCATTACTTCATTGAAGGATTGCGATTACGTCCCAGTATTTGGATTGAATCAAGAATCTCAAACAAGGAAACAATTGGAAGATAAACAAACAACTATTCATAGCCATGAAGTAATAAGAGCTTTTCCTAATCCTTTTACCAATAAAATAAATTTAGAATTCAATTCTGATCTTGAAGGCATGGCAACTTTGCAATTGTTTACGGTAGATGGAAAACTAATTTATCAAAAAGAAATTGCAACAGTAATTGGAAATAATTTGCATGAACTAGCAATAAATGAATCGCTTCCTCCAGGATTGCTGTTGTTACAGTTTAAATTTCCTTCTGGGCAAATGGAAAATTTAAGAATTACTCATTTAAATAGACTCTAGACAACTTTATATTTTAAAGCTATGAAAGCTGTTTTTTATTTATACCTACAAAAATATTTTATATGAAAACTATATTTAATAAAAGCACAATATTTATATTATTATTTTTCTTTTTTACAAATGTGCAAGCACAAGACTGTTTAATTGGTACAGATCCTATTTATGAATATTCGGATGAAGATTGCCCTTGTGAAGTACAGCAAGAACAAACAAGGGTATGCTATACCTCATTAACGGGTACTTTTGGATTCCCGAATGGATTGACAACTTATGCTTTGACAGAATTTAATTATCCAGGTGGACAATGGACAGGCAATATAAGTTTTAATTCATTTAGTGAATTACCTGCAATATTAAATAACATCATTCCAAATGATGTTGATGCAACTTTCCAATATTATACAGGCACTAATAGAGTTTGTGCAGTGGATGTTGGAGATGATGATTTTGGGCAAATGATCTTGGACGTTACGATCAATGGCAATACGACAACCGAGATTATTCAACCATTAATTGAAACGACTATGATTGCTGTAAGTTGTGAAGATTTACTTACAGATATAGATTATGAAGACTTTGGACCCAATGCAGGTACACCTGAAGATTTAGCAGTATTTGAAATGGATGATGGAGAAGTTTTTACGACCAGTGATATTACCAGTGGAGTATTTGTAGAAGATGGAGTCCCTTATACTGGCCCCTCTACCAATTCGATAGGTAATATGATAAATGTTATGGTCGAAAGCGGTATTCTTCAATCCGGAGCAAGTTGTACGGAAATTAATTGTATTGACTTAGTTGGACTCTTTGATGAAAACTATTCTTCTATTGAAGATTATATTAATGATAATATTGATCCGGATGAACCCTTGCCAAATGATTATGGTGATTGGTCTGAAGCTATAGAATCAGAAATACATGATGTATTGATGAATTTAAATTTAGCCCAGTTGATTAATGAAAATCTAGGCTTAAATATTCCAGACGATGCTTGTAGTGGAGGGATGCTTAGTCCGAATACGAATACTTCTAAATCGAATGGTGTTCAAAGTAAAGCTTTTCTGCTACCTGATGTAGAGATTCCGACTGATGCTGATTTAGATTACTTCAAAGAAGACTTAGCAGGTTTAGGTTTGGAAGGAGGAGATGTAAGTAACCCATCTCCATCAGCAATGGAAATGATAAAAAATATTCAGGCTGGAGTAGATTTATATAATGGAACTCAAAGCTCTGTTATTCCTCTTCATAGTATAAATAATAATGATGTTTCTATTCCGGTTTCATTGACTAGCAATAATAATGGCCTGAAAGTAAATGATTTAGGTTCAGTAGTTGGGCAAAATTGGAATTTAAATGCCGGAGGCATGATCACTAGAGTAGTGAAAGGCATTCCAGATGATTTCGCAGGAATTGTAAGGGGGCAAGGAAAAGGAAGAACGCATGAACCTCAGTTTTTTGTAGAGATTCCTTCACGTGTTGGTGTCGATATTTTTGCGCCTGGTTTAAATTCACTAGGTTGTAATGATCTAGATCCTTCAGATTATATAAGGCATGGAAATGTTGCTTCAATAAATCTTGGAGGATCAACAACAGAGGATAGTCAAACCAACGAGGCATTACCCGTGCGTTTGGAAATATCTTATACGATAATGAGGCCTAATCTAATTACGATGACCTTGAGTATCCCGGTATTTAACTTTTGGGGAATTACGGTTTACGTTCATTTTTCAATAAATAT
This sequence comes from Saprospiraceae bacterium, assembly GCA_965277415.1. Taxonomy (GTDB): domain Bacteria; phylum Bacteroidota; class Bacteroidia; order Chitinophagales; family Saprospiraceae; genus JAHDHW01. The sequence goes on along the minus strand of CBDICS010000101.1, from coordinate 150,869 downwards.
TGGAATAGATCTAAATGATGCTATAGATATCGTTAATTATGAAGAAGAATTAACAGGTTTGAGAAATTTAAGTAATGATGATTTACAGAAATTAATCAATTATGAAAGCTTAAGCAATCCAGATAAAAATGATTTTTTAAAAAAAGTACATCCTCAAAGATGGAAGGATGATGCTAGGTTTTTTAGTGACTTTTATGCTGGATTTGACAATTGGTGGGAAGCTGTATTTGGTGACAATACTTATGAGACCTCAAGAATAGATACAGAACCAGATGAGTTTTATTATGCGGTAGATGGGTATTCAGGAAAGTTCTATATTAATCCTCTGGGAGAAATTGCTTTGATTCCTCATCATAAAGATTTGGAAATAGATGTGAATTATTACGATTTTACAGATGACGATGGAATTGCTCAACATGTCTTTAAGTCATTTGTGATTACGACACCAACAGGTATGATATATACTTTTGGCGCAGGAGCCGCTAATGGTGATCCTAATTATGCAGTTGATATCAATGAAAACACAAATTATTTTCTGCCTAATTTTTATACTTATCCAGAGTTACTGAATATAGAACCTAGAGCTTATTTTGATAAAGCTAAAATAGATGAGGCAGTATTGACTCGGCGATCTTGGTTCGGACCACGTAAGGCGGTTACTTATGGGGAGACTTATGAAAGAAACTATAAAAAAATGAAAGGGCCTAAATACCGCTCCGCATGGCACCTGGTCTCTAAAAAATCTATGCTTAGTACAGACGAATTGAGCCTCTCTTATGTAAACTTAAAACCTAAAGGACTGGATTATTATTCAGACAAAAGTTTTTCACATTCGTTTCCTAATTTTGATTATTTCGGAGATAACTTTACTACGATTTCAAATGATGAATTAAACCCTGAACATGAACTCCCATCGAAATGGAAAAATGGAAGAGCAGAGTTTACTTACTCAGCAACTCAAACCAATTTAGTGAGGTGGGATATTCAGGAAATTGATAATAATAGGGGAGAGAAAGTTGTCTTTTCGTATGAAAATGATGATCGTGTTGAGATTGTTGATGATAAAGCCCTTGATAAAATCAAAGTATATCGAAGTGATCAACTGTTCAAAGGCTGGGAACTAGAATATGATATAAGTTCTAATGATGAAGGAACAGCGGAGTGTACGCCTTGGTCACCTGATCCTTCTGGCCCTAATGTTAGTATTCAAGAGGAATTTGAATTTGATTTAGGCGATAATTATCACCCAAATGCCAGTGAATTACAGCATTACAACTATTTATTTTTTGACCTTAATATAGGTACTTGTTTTAAATTTCCATTCAGAGCTCATTTTGATTTTTTAATTCCTAGAAAAGATTACGGACATCGTACTTCTATGTCAGAATTCGGTTCATTGATGGAAGTCAAATTAGAATTGTCTGAGGATAATCTCGATAAAGAAACTGCAATCTTTAATGCAGAGGGCAAACGTACTTATTTAAAAGCTTTAAAAGAAATAGACAGAGTTGATAATAATTATCCCTTTGTTGATCTTTTTTATTATTTAAGATCAACTATCCTGCCTAAGCGATTTAGCCTAAAACAGGATTTATATGGTTATTTTAATGAGAACCCTTCAGGATCGCCACTTCCTAGAGTGGAATACATTTCTAATGCTGGAAATGTGTTGACTCCTGAAACTAATGTTTTCCAAAAACATTTTGCTTTTTCAAATGTCATTAACTCAGGCAATTTTTTTGAAGGCCAAACTCAAATTGGGGACTTAGACCTTTCTAAGACCGGAGCACTCCAAACCATTCGATTTTCAACAGGCGCATACCTTAAGTATGACTATGAATTAAATACAGTCCCGATAGCACCTGGAGAAAATGATGTATATTTAGGTGCTGGTCTTAGGGTAAGGAAATTGACGGAATCTCCTCAGGGATCTCCTGATAAAGTAACAAACTATTATTACGAAACACCTTCTATTATCAATCAACCTATAAGGGTAAATGCAGTGGTAGCAAATAATTATTCATTTGCTAAAGAAGGTAAAATCGTCAGTACTTCAAATATTCAAAATGACCTCTTTTCAAATAAATCCAATCACGTTGGCTACGAAAAGGTGACAGAAGTATGGGGAGGTATTGGTCGCTCGGAGCATTATTTTTCAACACCTGATAATCATTTGGAAACAATAGGCCCTGATGTCCTTAATGATTTGAACTCTAGTCGATTAAGAGCAGTAAAGGATAATCCAATATCAGCTGAATCGGATGAATTGACTATTGATCCTTCAATATTACCACCTGCGCTTAATTTGCCTTTTTCCTCAGAACATAAAAGTTTTCTCTATGGTGTAGAATATCAAAACTTGGTTTTTGATGCTTCATCTAAACTCATTAGGAAAACTGAAAATGACTTTGAACATGTAACAGATTTATGCAACCACCAAAATTTAGGTAACAATAATTTATTCGCTTTTAAATCCGAAATGTTCCAATATAATTATCCGGGTAATTTTTTATGCAATTTTATCTATAGAAAGTTACCAAACTTTAAGCCTTTCAGCAGAAAAGATCAAAGTCCGGATGTGATATTGGATTTATTAAATCATTTAGTGAATATTCTAGTCCAAGATGTAATTGCGCCATGTAAATCTGTTACTCGGTTTTATTATGTAAATAATGGCTGTATTACAACAGGGAATATACGACTACAAAATAGTACAACTATCGACTATTTTAGTGATGCGACGGTTGCTAGAGTAGATAATGTATATGAGTATAGTGCTGCACCAGGTTTTTATTATTCTAAAGTTCCACGTTCAGTAGAAACCAAGTACTGGAATATTGAAAACCCAGGTACAGGAGATAATCCTGTGAATACAACATTCAGTGAGCGCTTTTTCGCAACGGATGATCCTGCTGATTTTGGAGTAGTAGATGAATTTAGCTATTTTGAAGATGGAGTCATTGATTATCTAAAAGATGATGTAAAGTATATCCTTCCCATTTTATCCAAGCAGTATTTATCTACTGGCGCAGAGAGTTTAACACTCATAGACGAAAGTTTTTCAGCACTTGGAAGACTTGGAAATGATAGGATAGTATCCAAATCTATATGGGGCTTACGAGATGGTGTCCTATCTCTAAATGGTAAAATATCAGAACATGATCCGACGAATGGCAAACCCGAAAAATACCATTTAGCAAGACATGACATTGAATATGATGATCCAATTGATGTAGGCAATTACTATCCACCTATTGAAATGAAATGGAATAATCAGATACAACTTACTGAAAGAAAGTATCAGGGTTTTGTTAGCACTTATAGCTATGATGGTCAAACTTTCGAACTACTTAATGTAACAGACCCAGATGGTATCTTTGATGACTTTGTCTATGATGATAGAGGTCGCTTAGATATGCATACTGCTCAAAGTGGCCTTCAGACTACAAAATATGGCTATGCTATATTTGATGAGAGTGGATCAAATGCTATTGCTTCTACGACCAATTATGATGGTGCTCCTGCTCAATTGAGTACACAACATTTAGATGGTTTAGGAAGAGCCCTCTCTCTAATACGAAACAATGATGGCGCTACGATAAGTGCAATGACTTATGATAATTTCTTTAGAACCAAGACTTCTTATGCGATGGGAGGCGGACTTCGATCTATTGAGTATGAGGCTTCTCCTTTATCAAAAATTACTACGGTTACAGATGCTGAAAATAATGTAGTAACAACTACGGTAACTGGTGCGACTGGAAATCTATTTGGCGCTACTCATGTCATAGATCCAAATGGACACACTACCTCTACCTATATTGATGGTATGGGAAGAACCCTATCATATACCACAGAAGAAGGTGGAACGACAAATTATATCTATGATCCACTAAGTAGACTGAAAGGAATAAGCAATCCTATCGGTGAAAATTATGGCTATAAGTATAATGAAATAGGACAGCTATGGTCCAAGAAAATACCAGGTGCAGGTGCTAAAGTAACTTGGTGGGATAAATCTTTTAGACCGATTGTATCCGTAGATGCGAATGGGAATTATGAAATCATGGAATATGACCTCTATAATAGAGTCACAAAAGTCGTACGTCCGGAAGATGGCTTTAACCTTGCAGCACTCGGACAGATTTTTGAAGAAGATGCTTTCGATACAGAAATAGCCAATGGTACCTTACTCATTAAAAATGAATATAAGGACATGCATACCTGGCTGGAAAAATCTACAGTAGCAATCATCAATGAGAATGAGTATGCTGATCAAAAAATAACACATAATCAAGTGTTTGATGCTATTGGACGGCCTACTCATGTAGAGATGACCTATCCAGAGGCTGAGATCATTGCAGAACATACCTATACCTCATTTGGACCAATTAAAAATTCTGTTTTTGATTTTACCTTCCAAACGGATCAAGACCCTATTGAGTATGATTATACGCACATATCCTATTTTGACAATGTTTTACGACCTAGAAAGTCAACACTAAGTCTGAGTTTGGATGGACAATTGGGACAAGAAAAAATGTTGAATACATTATTTTATAATGGTAATGATCAGGTAGTGACCAAATATATTGGTGGCGATGAATCCTTACCTCTCCAAAAAGTCGATTATAGATACGATAATATTGGACGTTTGACGCATATTAATTCTCCTGCTGAAATGGAATGTTATCAAGAAGAAGAGTATTGTGCATTATCGGCTAAGTTTTATGTGACTTATTTACCTTCTCCGTTTGCATGCAGGTACTTAAGTGCAATTGTGATTGACAATCAAGTTTATCAGTTACCTGCTCCAGTAGATTTGCTGGATTATAATACTTCTGTAAGCAATTTGATAGAAGAAGCATTAGAATACTTCGGATATTCTGGAGAAGTAACAGAAGATAATAGCTATACGGATATTGGCGTTTTATACAATATTTTGATTACAGGTGTCAATACTCAAAATATACAATTATTATATGATGCTTGTGATGTAGTGACCAATTTTACAGTAGAGGAATGTTGTACGAATGAGGCGACTTCAGGGAGTGGCAGCAATCCCAATGGAAATCCTAGTACAGATTTATACTATCAATATAATGAATATACAGGTATTGATATCAGTAGGATAGAAATGGCTTCAGATTGTAACACAGGCTTTATTCGGAATGATTACACCTATGATGGCGATCATCGAATAACAACAATGACCAATAAGATATTTAACCCCGGACTGACTCAGGATGCCTATAATACAAGCTATAAATACGATTTGGCAGGAAATATTACAGATTTAAGCAGAAGAGGTTTGATTGGTATAAATAATAATCAACCGGTCTATGGATTGATAGATCAACTAGAATATGCTTATGAAAATCAGCGTCTTTTATCTGTGACTGAAATAGATATAGTCGACCCGATTGCTAGAGCCAAAGGTTTTATTCCTGAGGAATCAATCTATTCCTATGATGGAAATGGTAACCTTACAAATGATTCAGGGAAAGGACTTATAATTGGATATAATTTATTAAATTTACCTAAGGTCGTCGCTGGCGATGATGGATCAATGAAGATTGACTATACCGTTGGCGGAGAAAAACTCCTAAAAGAAGGAGTATCTGGAAAGCGCCACTATATAGGTGGCTTTGAAATAGTAGATGATGGCACTGGACTCTCCGTCGAATCCTTTAATCATCAAGAAGGCCGTGTCCTAATAGACGATAATGACGAACAACACTGGCAGTTTAAATTATCTGACCATTTAGGGAATACAGTTGTCCTCTTTGAAGATAAGGATGGAGATGGCTATATCACACCAGATTTATCCAATGATACGGATCCCAATAATGATGAGGTTTTACAAAGAAACCTATACTACCCATTTGGAATGGCAATGGATGGAGCGTGGAATGATTTGACTTCGCCGAGGATGGATTATTTGTATAATGGAAAGGAGCTGAATGAGGAGTTGGATTTGAATTGGTTGAGTTTTGGCTTTAGGGAATATGATCCGGCTATTGGGCGATTTCCTAGTGTTGATCCGATTGCGGATCAGTTTGCTTTTGTATCTCCTTTTAATTATGCGGAGAATAGTCCGATTGCGAATATTGACCTTTGGGGTTTACAGGCACTCCCTCATGAGAATCCGTTGGTATTTCAACAATTAGTAAATGGAGCTGTATGGTTTAAAAAACATATTTGGGATTATAAACCTTATCACCTTGATTTGGAGGCAAGACAAGAGGATTATAATAATGAGAATAATTTTGTCCCGGGACTTGGCAATGTTGATGCTAACTATGGTAACGAAAGAGATGCCGAAATCATCAAAGAAACGGGAGGCTTAATAAAGAGTACTTTAGAGACATTTTTACTTTCAGATAGAATTGGTCCCAAGAGTCTATTGCCTAGAAGATTTTCTCCAAATTTTTCTGATTCTAAAATAACTCTATATAGAGGTTCAGATAGGTATGCGGAAAACATAGTCTTTAATGAGACTGGATATGTTTTAAGTGATGCTGCATTAGATATAGCTTATCAAACGGGGAACTTAGGTCTTGGTTTACAAAATTCAGCAAGAACTCATGCACAATTGTTGTATAAGTTTGGAGGACGAGATGCACTTTTTAAGGCTCATTCTGGTAAAACAAGTTTTAATAATGAAATTGGCCTTAGTCGAACAACTATTTCTTGGACATATAAACTTGCTAAAGCAAAAGAGTATGCCAGAGGAGGTTCTGTATTCAAAACAAGAATACATCCATATTCCAATTATTATAAACAAGGGCTTGGTAGTGAAGCTGAAGTAACACTACTTCATGGAGTAAAGGCGACAAAAACTAATAATTAATATTATGCTAGAAAGAATAACAGTAGATGGTCAAGACTTAGATTTAATTATAGATCCTATAAAATATATACCTGAATTAGATAATATTAAGGGGCTGTCTCAATCAATAGTAGATATTTTGAAACATAAAATATTAAAATCTAGAGGAAGTGAAAAGGTGAAATTCGCGATTGGGCGATTGGGCAATAGAGTATTACCATATACCTTATATGAATTAGATGGCTCTTTTATAAGGATTCATTTAGAAGAAATAATTTGCTCAAATTGTAAGATTATAATTTTTATTGGAAACCCATTTGTAATTGATAATTGGATTGGTGTTGATAAAGAACTAAGACAAATGGCTCTAAAAGAGATAAAAGATAAGATGGAGGACTGTCCAAATTGTAGTTCTCTACTAAGTAGAGAAGGTTTTATAATAAAAAAGAATACTGTTAACTCTGATAGCTGAAGTCTTTCGTACTGCCAATTGGTCAAACGTCTCAAACTTCGACTGTATACGCTAGAATAAAAAGAAAAATAGAAGCCTCGTCCAGACAGTGAATGTCAGGACGGGGCTTCTGCTATATTATAGTCCAGCAATATGTTTAAATCTAATAGATAAAATAAACCCGTCAAGAACTCTAAGAAAACTAATTCTGTCTTGAATAGCTTTAAAGGAATTTTCACTAAATTTACCTAAGACTGTCGCTGGCGATGATGGCTCAATGAAGATTGATTACACCGTTGGCGGAGAAAAACTCCTAGAAGAAAAAGCAACCAGTAAATGCAATTGATTTATTGGGTTCCTCTGAAAAATTACTTATACTGACGTTGAAGTGGTTTGGGGAAATAAATGTACTTCATTACAATATATACTGACCGAAATGGCTTGGGAGAATCCCAAACCACTTCGCGTCAGGTATAAAACACAAATAATATCCTACTCCAAAAATATTTAGCAAATGTTTAAAATCAAAGTATTTATATTTTTGATGTTTATTATGACAAACGGGAAGTCTCAGACAATGCTAGATTATTTGAGTAATAAAGACTTACAAACTTTAGAAAATGATTATAACTATGATGAAGAACGAATAATAGATTCTTTACTAAATTTTTCTTTATCTATGGGTGATACTACGACTACCGTATATATGTGGTATAATAACCTAACAGCAATTCGTAATTTTAAAACGCCCTCTGTCCTTTCCACCTTCTCTGTCTACCATAAACCTAGCGATAAGGAGGACCCGAAACCCAACCCACAATAGATCGTCGATGCCCCTTCGTAATCTTAGTCACCCGATGCATAATAAATGATGGAAAAATGATTGCAGTACCTTGAGTTCGAGGAGCTTTGACTACTTTATTGTTGATCTGAAACTCAAGATCTCCACCTTCATAATCTTCGGAATTAGAAAGCTGGATCGTCAAACTAAGTTTGCGATTGGAAGCAGCTCCTGCACCAAAGTCGAGGTGCCAGTCAAAAAAATCACCAAGACCATATTGTGCTAATTGTAAAGGTTCATAAAAGCCGTTGAGGTCAAAACGATAATACTGATTGACTTGTTGAATAATCCCTGTCATTCTTTCAAAAATCCAATCCAGACTTGTATCAGGATAGATGGGCATGACAGAAGATTTTCGAATTGTGTCATCTGTAAGCTTGCCGCCTTCCAATTCTGCTTCGGCACTTTTGTCTTCATCCCATTGTTTGTTGATCTGTTGGATTTCATGGGGCATAATAGCACCTTCTGCCTTTAGAAACTCAACAAAATTAGGTAGAGGGATTAACTGAAAGGGATATTTCGCTGTCTTCATTTTTTTGAGATTAGTAATGAAGTTGTTCAAAAATAGCAGCCATTCTTAAATAACTTCAACATAAAGGAACAAAAAAAATAACTTGTTTTAGACTTCGGCCACTTTTTATTTTCATAAAAAATAAAAAGATTTATAATTAGAGATTTGTTAATACTTTGCCCTTTAGCGATTCATTCAATTACTTATTAACATCCTCTGTGCCCACTGTGTTTTTCTCAGCGAGCACTGTGTCCTAAAAGCACCCCGAACAAAAAAAATAAATAGAAAATCTAACTTTGCAAAAAAGTCCTTACCTTAATACACTAATCAAACTACAAAACAAATGAAAAAACTGATCATTGGCGCACTCGTCGCTGCAGTAATTTTACAAATTTGGCAAACAGTATCTTGGACCGCTGCAAATGTTCATGGAGCTGAAACGCAGTTCACAGAACATCAAACTAAGATCATCGCTTCCATGACTGACAACAATCTTAAGGAAGGACAGTACTATGTGGCAGGCGTTCCTGAGGGAACAACTGAAGAGCAAATGATGGCACCTGATGGAGAATTATTAAATGGTAAACCTTGGGCAACCATTAATTACCATCCTGCCTTTGAAGTAAATATGGGGCTGAATATGCTCAGAGGTTTTATTGTCAACTTCCTATCTGGCTTTTTCTTGTGCTGGATATTGCTGAAGTTTGCTGAACTTAATTTTACCACCGCATTAATGTCTGCTCTTGCAGTTGGCTTTATTGGTTATTTTACTATTGTTTATATGAATCATATTTGGTTTGAAGGAAGTACGATAGGTTATCTGATCGATACGGTCGTTTCCTGGGGACTGGTCGGAGCATGGCTGGGTTGGTATTTACCTGGACGAAGCGCTTGATTTGTAAATACATTTATGTAGGTTAGATAGGTATATATTTTAGATAACTATCTAATCTACATAAGTGCTAACAACGATATTAGATTAGGATGCTAAAAACAATTGTTCTCATATGTAGGTAGGGCCTCATCTACTCCGCCTTCACCATTATGTTGTGTTGAAAATCTACAATCCGCCGAATTTTCAAGAACGAAATCTTCATTATCTTCACAAGTATTGATTTATTTGATATTTTTAGGGATACTTATTGATACGCTGTCTCTTAACATCCAAAACATAATATTTTGATACATAAAGCAAAGTTCAATAGTCTATCCTTAATTTTAAGTTTCCTCTTTTTTTCTGCAAACTTATACGCTCAAGAAAAGGAAGCGAACCATAGCCTATTTCTATTGAGCAATTTAGAAAGCCTTTCTGCAAACTCACCCATGTTTGATGCGGTTCAAGACTTTGTAAATCAGGAAAAGGATGGGTTTACCATCTTAATTAATGGAGATTTTGTAGACGATAATGGCTTGGGCACTTCTTCAGATCAAAAAGACATTGATAAATTAGATCGTTTGATTGCATTGGTGAAGGACAAAGGAGAGATTATCTTTATTCCGGGAGATCGTGAATGGGATAATAGTGGGAAAAAAGGCTTAAAGAAAGTTAAGGCATTAGAAAAATACCTGGAATCCAAAATGGGAAAAGGTGAAATAATCTTTCCTCAGAAAGGCTGTCTTGGACCAGAAATTATTGACATTGGAAAACATTTAAGAATCATTGCTGTCAATAGTCAGTGGTTTGTACAAGGAGATAAACGACCAAATGAAGAAGATGCGGATTGTGGCTTACTCAATGAAAACGAATTCTGGGGAGAATTAGAAGATGTATTAGAAGACGCTGAAAATCGAAATATAATAGTTGCTTATCATCACCCTGCACTATCTTATGGCCAATATGCTGGATATAAATTATTGGGAAAACATTTTGTTCCTCCGATTATTGGTTCGGCTATTGCCTCCTATCATCAAAATATTGGAGGGCTTAAAGATTTAAATAATTCGGGTTTAAAACATTTTTCAAACAAACTCTTAACAATTGCAGAAGGACATCCAGGAGTGATTTTTGTGTCAGGGCATGAATATGATACACAGCTTTTATATAAAGATGGCAATTACCATATTAATAGTGGCGCCTTTGCTAAAAGTCGACCAGTCGCAAGGGGAAAAGAAACGATTTATAAACAGAAAAAACGAGGATTTACAAAATTGCTTTTTGAAGGGGATGGACAGATTACCTTTCAAGTTTATAATGAATCTGATCAAAATAAATTTCAGGCCGGATATGAAAGAACACTCTTCACTTCTCCTTGTGTAGAAAGAGATGGATTAAACCCTACGAATATTTTATACAACCCATGTAAGGTGGAAAAAAGTGTAGAGGCATTTAAAAATCCTCATGAATCTGGGACTGCAATAGCAGGAGATCAATATGCAGCAGGAATATTAAAACAGTTGGTTTTAGGGAAGCATTACCGATCTGCTTGGATCACACCTGTAGCTGATATTCCTTACCTTGACTTAGACACTGTTCACGGAGGATTGATACCTTATGCCAGAGGTGGCGGGGCACAAACGATGTCTGTAAAATTTAAAGCGGCTAATGGAAACCGTTTTGCTTTTCGGGTACTTGACAAAAATGCTACTCAAAGAATGGATCGGGAATTGACGGTCGGCATCTATGGAAAATTATCTCAGGATTTTACTTCTCATCAACTTCCATATGGATCTATCATTGCTACGGCATTGATGGATCACCTGGACTTGCCGCATTCGATGCCAACCTTATATCTAATGCCCGATTCACCTAAACTAGGTGTATTCAGAGAAACTTTTGCGGGAAAATTTGGAACGTTTGAATTAAAACCTAAAGGGAAAAAGAAAAAAAAGAAAGGTTATAGAGGTGCAGACAAAGTAGTCAGTACTATGCAAATGTATCGAAAACTAATTGACGATAATGATCATACAATAGATGTTAAAACGTTTGCTAGGGCGAGGATTTTTGATATGTTGCTTTCTGATCGGGATCGACATATTAAAAATTGGAAATGGCTGGGATATAAAGGAGAAGAGGGCTTTGTTTATACACCTTTTGCTAAAGATAGAGATAAAGCATTTTCTGTTTTGCATGGTGCACATGCCATTATGAATGTCTTTAGGATTTATCCTGATAGGGTTTCTTTTTCTAAAAAATATAAAGGTATTCAGCGACTTAATTATAAAAACAAAAGTATGGACAGATGGCTACTGACTTCCTTTACAGAAGAGGATTGGAAAGCAGAAGCAAAAGAAATACAAAGCATAATGACGGATGAAGTCATTGATGCAGCGATCTTGAAAATGCCTCCGGAAATTGTAGCCATTGAAGGCGCATCAATTGCAAAAAAACTTAAAGCACGTCGAGATAAATTGCCTGAGGCTATCGACTCTTATTATAAAATGCTTGCAAAGTATATAGACTTGATAGGAAGTAATTCCAGAGAGTTATTTGAGCTGGACCGATTGGAAAACGGAGATGTTCAGGTGAAGATTTTTAATCTGAAAAAGAATGGCGATACGGGAAGACTATTATTCGACCGACTGATAAAAAGAGCAGAAACGAAAGAGATTCGTTTGCATGGATTAGGAAAAAAAGATCGCTTTGTTATTAAGGGAGAATCATCCAAAAGCATTTTGATCAGAATAATTGGCGGCACTGGCGAGGATACCATTATTGATGAATCAAAAGTAAAAGGCAGCCGAAAAATGACTCGGGTTTATGATAAACGTAATAAAGATAAATTGACCTTAAATAGCGAAGCAAAGAAAGTAAAAACACTTGAAGTAATCACTTTCAAATCAGATGCTATTTTTGATAATGATGCTTTCAAAGTGTTGCCTGCCTTGTCCTTCAATCAGGATGATGGATTGACGCTAGGCATGACCGCTAATATTGTCAAACGTAGGTTTAACAAACCTGACTTTAGTAGAAAATATAATATTCGAGGGTCAGTGACGACAAATCAAAATTACAATTTTAGTATGGATGCGATGTTTAGACATGTATGGAATAAATGGAATTTAATGACTAATATAAGCATCGCAAGTAATGATAAATCATTCCGACAATTCTATGGTTTGGGAAATGAAACAGTGATTGACGAAGACTTAAGATCTTTCGGATTTTATGAAAACGAAACCAGCTCTGTTGGATTTGAAATAGGTTTGAATCAAACGTTTTGGAGGAAATCCTCATTTAGCTTTTCAGGAGTATATGATTTTAGAGATGTTCGTAGAGATACAAGAGATGGGCTGGAAGAATCAATTTATGATGTACTTCCTGATAATGGAGGACTTGGCGAAATTAGACTACTAGGACCAAAATTAAATTTAAATATAGATCTAAGAAATGATAATGCTTTTCCAACGAAAGGGATGCAAATAAAGGTAAATAACTTTACATTTTTTAATGTTGATACGGAAGGAGAGATGGGTGGTCGCCTCGAATCGGAAATTTCAGGATTTATTACAAAAGGAATAAAATTGCCCATTACGCTTTCTCTAAGAGGAGGCCTGACTACTGCGTATGGCGAATCACCTTTTTATTATAAAAGTTATTTAGGTCAACAAAATAATCATAGAGGATTTTTAAGAAATCGATTTGGAGGAAATACAAGCGCTTATATAAATTCAGATCTTCGGTTTCATTTTGGAACTTTAGTAACACCACTCGTACCGCTAAAATATGGAATATTTGGCTTATATGATGTAGGTCGAGTGTGGGTTGAGACTGAAGACTCTGATGCATTTCACACTGCCTATGGCGGCGGCGTTTATATTATTCCTTATGACAATAATTTTAATTTGACCTTTACAGTTGCTAAATCAGATGAGAGAGATTTCTTATTTAGTTTTAGAGTAGGCTTTTTTGTAAGGTAAGAACCTGTCCAAATATTTCGAGAAACAGATGCTTTGTCTCAAGACAAGGTTTTAAAATTTGGTTCTTTGACAAATCCCGCGTTTGAGACAAAGCCATAAACAAGATCAAGGCTTCCTTTAGTCGCTTCTGATCTTATTTAGGACTTGTCCACAGGATTTGTCAAAGAACGTAAAATTTAATCATTAATAATTTCTACATTTTCTTCTCCCAATTCTAAAACAACAAATTCTACTCGTCGATTATTCTGTCGACCTTCATCAGTTTTATTAGAAGCGATAGGGTAGGCCTCTCCATATCCTTTAAATTCGAGCCTGGTATTGTCTATGAATTGACTAATCAAATAACTGTAAACTGCCTGAGCCCTATTATCGGAAAGCAATTTATTATAATTTAAAGATCCTTTGCTATCTGTATGTCCATTGATTGCAATTTGCATATTGGGGTATTTATTGAGCAATTTAACCAATTGATCCAATTGTACAAATGACTCAGGAAGTAAATTCCATTTGTCGAATTCAAAGTATATCCGATCTAATCGTATTACGGCTCCTTTTTCTATGGCTACATCTTCCAAACTTGGTTCGATAATACTAATTTGGCGCAGGCTTACATCATCTAATAAATAATATGGATTATGCCAGGCTGGTTCATTAAACTGCTCCACTTTTTTAAAAGTAGTATGCTCATTATCGAAAAAATTTCCAATGATTAAAAATTGTTCATCACCATTAGCTGTAAAACTGGTCGATATCTTATGCCATTCTGATTGATTAGGATTGATAATATTGGATTCATTTACGACCAATTGAAGGTCCGTGATTGGACGAATGTCTTTATTGATGATTGGTACTCTAGACAAAAGTGCGCCGATATTATTAGATGACATGGTAGCTTGAAGATGTCTTTTGACCCAGAATTCCAATAAATAAGTTTCTCCGAATTTCATCTTACGGTCGAGCTTAATTTGGAGATATTCCCGCCAAACACCAGATCGTTTAGAATTTGGATTATGAGTTAAAATCCCAATCATCTGATCTCCTGTCCTTGCTATATTTGCAGATTCTGAATTGATATTGAATAATAAGTCAGGTGTCGTTTCAGTTGGACTGGTCCAATTTTCTATAAAATTCCGAAAAGCTAAATAAGGTTCTACACTTACATCGGGCATTGGTCGGCGCAATTTTTCAAAACTAGGATTAGGTACCAAATTCATTCCCGTATCTCTCTGTATTGTTTTTTGGGTATAAGCAGTGTTAAAAGAACAGAAAATGCTTACAAACAAGCACAAGCACAAATAACGTGTCATCATTAATAATAATTTGATTTTATAAATAGCTATTTCGAACAGCTTTAAATAAAGCTATGTATAGTGAAATTCAATATCTTATGAGCTTTGTGTCTTTTGTGTGAGCTTGGCGTCGTAATCACTACCAAGTATTAATCTCAGAATAGTCAAAAATAAAGCCAAGCCTAAGTTGAGCGCTTTTCAATCTATGGCAATCGCAAGATTCACTGAAAATTTAAATACAGTGGAAATGAAATCTCAAATTTTTATAAGAATGCCGGAAGCAAAGCCACCCACAAGCGAAGCGATCACCAAATCACACAGTCCATAGGACTGATCACTACAACACCAGTTTAAAATATCGTTCTTGCAATCGCCATGCTTTTCAATCACCTTACCTTTCTCCCTTCATTATATTTCTCTATCTTTGGAACTCTATACTATTGTTTGTAGTTATAGTTAAGGGATGAAGCACAAAACGAACTATTATTTATGCCTTATTCCTAAAGAAAAGTTCTTTAAAATATGGGGCTGACTGGAATCGACAGGAAAGAATTTCCGTTAGTAAGCATGCCGAGCTAAGAATACTCAACTCGTTAAAATCGGTATTCGAAACCTTTTTACATGGCAATCGTAATTTTGCCATGGCTGCTTAATTCTAGGAATTAACAGCCTTTGCGCCGTGCGTTTGACGCCTGATACACAACGTGCCGCGTACCAACCCGCCCGAAAGGGCTTCTGGCTAGCCGCGTGGACCGCCTTGACCACAACGCGAAATTAAAAGGATAAGGAATAAGTATGGGAGGGTTTGTTATCCTTTCTTATTCTCGAAAATTTAATAATAAACTAAGCATGTAGAAAGCTCTCAGATGCTTTGTCTGGACCAGGGTTCAACTCCCTGCAGCTCCACAAATGTATAAAGCCTAAGTAATTGATTTGTAATTACTTAGGCTTTTTTTGTAAATTAAATTGCAAGTCTCTTATTGCCTGCATCTATTTGTAACTTTACTTTTGTATTTAAAGCTTTGAATACTTTCATCATAGTATGTATAGTCAGGTTTGAGCTACCACTTTCTATCCTGGATATTTGTGCTTTTTTTACACCAATTAAATTACCTAATTCTTCTTGAGAAAGTTTTTTACTTTTACGAACCTCTTTAATCATTTCTCCAATAGAATATATCTCCAATTCTAATTCAAAGAGATCACGTTTATTAGTTCCTTTTTTACCTATGTGTTCATCGATAACTTCATCTAATGAATAAGTTTTAAGTTTAGATTCACCTTTATTCTGGTTCATTTTCTAAAAAAATCTGGCATTATGAAATAAGTTAATTTTCATCAAAGTACTGTATTCTTATTTTTTCTGCTTTTTCAATATCATTTTTAGGGGTTCTGCTTGTTTTTTTAATGATACCATGAGTGGCAATAACTAAAGTATCTTGTTTATCTTTTTTGTCCCAGAAAGCGAAAAAACGGTATTGACTTTTTGAATAACGAATTCGGAATTCCCAAATTTCCCCTTTTAATTTTTTAAAAATCTTAGGGTCTTTACTTAACTCAGCTTTTCGAAAATTAAAAAGGATTTTTTTTGAACTTTTTCATCTTGTATTCCAATGAAAGTTTTTGCTTCTTCAAGGATTACAGTTCTAAATTTTACGTCCATAAATTAGAATATTAAAGAATTTGTTGGGCTTGGCTATAAGAGCCATTTGTCTTTTTGAAAACTTCATGTTTTAATTATTCTATAATGATGAGAAAACATCGTAATTCAAATATAACAAAAGTTTACATAAAAGTAAACATTCTGAAGCGTTTTTTTAAAGATTTAACTTAAAGAACAGTATACTATATTTTGTTAATTTAGGTTTTATCTTATTTATTCACATCCTTCATCATCTCTTCAATTGCCCGTTCTAATTGTTGATCTCTACCTTGATCAATAACACCTGGCATATTCTTAACTTTAATATTAGGTTCTGTTTGACTATTTTCCATCCATTTACCATTTATATCTTTGGCACTTACAGGGACAACACCCCATACTGAACCATCTGGCAATCTTTCCCATCCTGCGAAACTACAAGTTCCCGGTACGGGCATGCCCACGGTCTTTCCAATTTTAAGATCTGTATAGCCGCAAGCGAAACAATGTCCATCAGAATATTGACTTTCATTGATCAATGCAAGCGTTGGTTTTGTCCAACGGGAAGTAGGTTCTCCTCCAACGACTTTGGCTTCAGTTTCATAGGAAATAAAAGGGATTCCTGTAAAAAACATAGCTAGATCTGCTACCAAATCTCCTCCGCCATTGAATCTAGTGTCTACAATCATTCCTTTTCGATTAAAATATTTTCCCATCATATCCTGATAGATACTTCGGTAAGGGCCATCACCCATGCCAGGGATATGAACATAACCAAGTTCGCCATTACTTTTTTCTGTCACTTCTTGCTCATTTTGTTTCACCCACCTTTTATATAGCAATCGATTTTCCTGTCCTAGAGAAATAGGTTTTACGGTGATCGTATCTCTTTTATTCGTAGATGGGTCTACAATTTCTAATAAAGTGAATTGCCCAGATTTTCTATTTAAGTATTTTGCAATGTCTTGATTTCGGCTAATTAATTCACCATTGATCTTTTCAATAACCATCCCTGCTTGTACATTGAATTCAGCTTTGTCTAAAGGGCCGCCATTAATGACTTCATCGATCAATATTCCATCACTGGTGTGAGCATAATTCATAAATATCCCTAGAGAAGCAGTAGCATCGCCATTCGGAATTCGTCCACCTCTATACCTCGCTCCAGCATGAGAAACATTAAGTTCTCCCAACATTTCCGAAAGCATTTCAGTAAACTCAAATGAATTGCCTAGATGTGGGAGAAATTTTTGATACTCTGTTTTCATCTGATTCCAGTCAATACCGTGAAAATCCGGATGATAAAAAATGGCATTGGTTCTAATCCATACATGGTCGAACATCGATGCTCGCTCAGCCTGTGCATCGTATTCCATTTCTCCTTTGATTTTTACGCCTTCTTTCTTTCCTTTTTCTACATCAAGCTTAGAAATTTTCCCACCACTCAATAAAAACAAATTTTTCATTTCTGCATCCCATTCCAGGCTACCTGAATTAGCATTTAGTTTCAATGCCATTTTAGTCTCCTTGGTACGCAGATTAGTACTCCACAAGTTCATTTTGTTTTCAAATCGGGAGAGGTAATATAATTTGTCTCCTTTTTTAGATAAAACGGCATCCCCTAATAAAGAAGAGTGAATCGTAAGACGATTGGTTCTTTCATTCATATTCTTCCAATCGAAAGTCAAGGCTTCTACAGCTTTCTTTTTGTCTTTGTCCTTATCCTTATCTTTACCGTCCTTTTTGCCCTCTTTTTTATCTTTCCCTTTTTTCATCTCTGCTTCTACAGCTTGCATTAATTTATGATCTTCTTCATTCAGATTGAATTTGTCCCAAGCCTTTTGAGTGAAAAACATGCTATAGACATCTGATTCAGAACGACCACTTGTTGCATAGGATTTAAGTCCATTTCTATTACTAAACCAAAGCATTTGTTTTCCTCCATTGACCCATTTAGGCTTAAAATCATAGTATCCACTCTCATTGAGGTTAACTCTTTTTGATCCGTCAGCTTTCATGAGTAGTACTTCACTATTATTTAGTGATAAATCCCATTCAACCAAAAGCCATTTACTATCAGGGCTCCAGGTAAAATATTTATCACCATCTCGCATATGGAAAAGATCATCAGGAGTGAGTAGTGTTATTGCAGCATTGCTTGCAAGATCAATAACTTTTAATGTACGTCTCCCTTCAATAAAAGCTAATTTTTTACCATCTGGAGAATACTTAGGTAAATAGTTGTCTACTTGATTACTGAGTACCACAGATTCTTTAAGAAGGGTAGAAGCGAAGAAAAAAGGTTCTTCTTTCCTAGTTTTTTCAGTCTTATAAATAGACCAATTACCATTTCGTTCGCTACTATAAACAACGGATTCTCCTTTTGGGCCCCAAGTCACAAACCGTTCCCGCTCTGGAGTATTTGTGATTCTTTTGGTAAAGGATTCGTCAACTGAGGTTACAAAAACTTCTCCTCGTGATATAAAAGCGATCTCTTTTCCATTTGGAGAAACAGCCATTTCATTGACGCCTCCATTGATGGAAATAAATTTATCATTATTGTTTTTATTCTGTGTTCGAATATTAACTTTCACCTTTTTAGCTGCTTCTCCTTCTTTCATTGTATACAACTCTCCGTCATAACTAAAGGACAGAATAGAGTTCCCAAAACTTAAGAATCGAACAGGATGTAAAGTGAAGTTGGTCAATTGTTGTTTTTGATTCGGATCTGAAAGAGACATCTTATAGACATTGAAAGTACCACTTTCTTCACTGAGATAATATATACTCTTTTCATCTTGACTAAAAACCGCTTGTCTATCTTCTCCTTCAAAAGAGCTGATCATTTTATGAGTTTTAGTTTTAAAATCATAAGTCCAAATATCTCTGGTGATAGAAGATTTATGATGTTTTCTCCATTCATCTTCACCTCCTTTTTTATCTTGATAAATCATTATTCCTTCATCTTTTGATACTTGAACATATTCAGCAGGAATCGTCAATATTTGATTTACTTTTCCACCAGATGCAGGCACAGAATATAGCTCTGATTGTGATCGATGTGGATACTGCCGATGTTTTACATCATCCTGTCGTAATGCTCCGAATAAGACTTTTTTATCTTTGGATGTGAATGAATAAGGGACTTCATTATTAGAATGAAAAGTCAATCGATCGGCACTACCACCTATTGCATCCATAATAAAAACATCAAAATTGCCATATCTATTGGAGGAGAAAGCAAGCTTTGAACCATCCTTACTCCACACTGCCATATAATCATGCGCATCATGAAAAGTTAATTGAATGGCATCACCACCTTTACTTGGAACCTTGTAAAGGTCTCCTTTATAGGTGAAGACGATTTGAGTGCCATCAGGAGAGATACTAGAATACCTCATCCATTTGGGTGCATCTTGTGCATTTGCTGTAATAGAGAAAAAGAGTAAAAAGAAAAATGCTGAAATTTTCATATTGTATTTTTAAACTTGATCAAAAACAAACCTTTCTTTACTAAATTGACTGCAATATCGAATATATTTTTTGATTGAAGAAATAAGCAACCTTTCGTTTTGATCATCGTAGGAATATATAATTAAACTTCCGTTCTAATATATTGGTCAGTTTGTTAACAGATAATGGCCTTCTATCCTTTATGTATTGTTAATATATATCAATATAGACACTTCAGCCCTGATTTGTGTTAAAGAATTTCCTAAGTTTAAAAGAAGATTTTTAAACCTCAAAATTATACATTATGGATACTTCCTCCGGTAGCGGTTGCCCAATGCAGAATACTTCCGCAAGTTCTAGTACCACAAGTACAGAATCAGTCTCTCAATTTCCTTCAGCGAATTACTTAGCGCTTTATCGTGGATTTACGGATTATAATGATGAAAATAATCCTTCAGCGGCTTGTATTATACAAGAGAATGCTAATTCGGCAGATACCAGTGATTTTATTGCTGTAGGTGGAACGGATATGATGGTGAAAAGTGCGCAATATGGAAATGCTCTTATTCCATTTAGAAAGTCAGATGTTCCTGGTTTCACAGAATTAACTAGTATATCGCATATCCCACCTTGCATGGCTTATTTTGCTAATGCACTTTTACGTTATCCAACGGATACTCGAATTCAAACACAAATTGCTAATTTCTACTCCTCACTGGAAAGTGTAAGAGATGACTTTGGATGGTTGGATTCTCTTACTTCAGGGGTATATTATAATCATGCCGACAAGATCAAGGAAATGTTCAATTTTGCTACAACTGATTGTATGGCGTTTTTGGAAAGTTGTCTTGAGAATGGAACATATAGTTTCGATCAGGCAGATGTTATCAACTGGTTTGGTCTAACGAATGAATATGATGAAAATGATTCTAGGTCAAATTTGTGGAAAGGAATTATGGTAGGAACTTTTAGCCTGATCGTAGCAGATGGGATTGATACTTTGACTAGTGATTCTAAGGTCAGTGAAACAGTAGATTGCACTTATAGAGAATTTTTATCAGCTATTAACTGGCCAAAGGCTGAAGCATTATTTTGTGGTCAGATAGGAGCTGTTTCATCTGGTCTGGATATGACCACTAACTCAACTTACAAAGCAGTAAGTGCTATAGCTCAATATTTTAATTCTATTTCTGAGACACCAGATACAAGCTATACTGGGTTCAATAGACATAATTGCTTTTTTGCACCTTATGTTGATCCTAGTTCCTGGACTTTGACGACTGATAATACGATGGAAGATGCTTTAAGCTATTTCAAATCTCAGTTTAATAACCTTAATAATCGTGTAGAAATTAGTGCTTTAATGTTTAATAATATTCGGATTGATGGAGCAACTGTAGAAGAACGAATAGATACATTATATGCGAACACGCCATCTATAGAATCAATGGTCACGGTTGATACTTCTAATAATCCTTCTGAAATGGCATTAATTGATGGTTTGACTAGACGGATGGCTTTCTGTATGGAAGATTACCGAGATACACTTTCGGATTGTGTAACATCTTGTGTTTGTGAATTATGGAAGAATACAGGATATGATTTGACTAAGGTAAACCTACCTGGTTTAGGATTGACTTATCCAGTAAGTGTATTGGTTTAAGGGACAAGGGATTAATCAAAGACCAAATCTCTAAGATACGCTGTATTCTAAGAGATTAGAGGCTATTCAAATTTTTTAAATTAAAAATAATGATATCTACAGAAAATAAATTATTAAAACCATTTCAACAACTTCCCACTTCAGGGGCACGAAGTGTCGTACCATTTGAATTAGATGGCAAGACTTATTTGGCTATTCCAGAATTAGCAGAAGATAATCCAGGTCAGGACCCAGATATGAATGGAGGCAATAGTGATATTTATTCAAAAATATATCAATGGACAAAGGATGGATTTGAACTATATCAAGAATTGCCATGCCATGGAGGAGAGAGTATGAATTTTTTTAAGATAAATGGACAGGCTTTTTTAGCATTATCTAATATTCGAACAGGAGATTATCCTAATTATAATTATAATGCCTATTCCCAAATTTATACATGGGATGGAAAGAAATGGTATCCTTTTCAACAATTCAAGACTTTTGCTTGCAAGCATTGTTATTCTTTTGAAATAGAGAATCGACATTTTCTCGCATTCGCAGAAGCGGTGACTTTACCAGATCAAGATCCTTCTATTGATACTTCTTCTCATATTTATGAATGGAAAAATGGGAAGTTCGAATTGTTCCAATCTTTTCCCAGTAAATGGGGATATGGATGGACACTAATTGAGACTGCTGATCAAACATACTTAGGTTTTGCAGATCATTTGGGCAGTTCGATTTTATATAAATGGGAGAATGAGACATTTGTAAATGCTCAAGAGT
Source organism: Saprospiraceae bacterium (assembly GCA_965277415.1). Classification (GTDB taxonomy): domain Bacteria; phylum Bacteroidota; class Bacteroidia; order Chitinophagales; family Saprospiraceae; genus JAHDHW01. The sequence goes on along the minus strand of CBDICS010000101.1, from coordinate 128,562 downwards.
TTGCTACAAACGGAGGCGGAAGGCATTTCCTTGGCTTTCATAAAGATGGAGAAGACTATTTGGCTTTTGCCATTCTTACAGAGGATTCACAAATATATCGCCGTGAAAATGGTGTATATGTTCCATTCCAAACACTAGCGGGTAAAGGAGGAAGAAACTTTCATCTCTTAGAGCAAGCTGATGCTACTTACTTATTTAGAACTAATTTTATAACAGGAACTAAAGATACTCCTGTGACCGCTCTGAAATCTCAATTGTATAAATGGGAGAATGGTCAGTTTGAAGTAGCTGAAGAATATATGACTTATGGTGGTACAGAAACTTCGCCTTTTAAAATAGGAGACCAAGTTTATGTAGCGGTAAGTAATAGCCTAAATGAAAAGGTGGAATTCAACGTTCCTTCTGATATTTATCAATTCCAAAATTTTAATTAATCTTTTACCAAATCCTTATACAAAGGATTCGTAAAAACTTCTCTCAATAAATAATCGGCCTCTTGAAATATTATTTCAAGGGGTTGGTTTTTTTAGGATGATGTATTGAGCTAAAAAATTTATTTTTGAATCAATAAGGAATTTTAACCAAACGAAATCATCTAGATCCTAGGAGTAATACGTTAAAGCTAAAATATTTTTACCATTTCAAAGTTTTAACTAAGGGGATGGGACTTCATATCTATAATATAAAAGACTCTAAGGTTTTATTTAATTTTTGTGACTTTGTGGCAAAATAAAAAATAGTGACTTGTTACTTATTGAAATTTATAAGACGAAGTTTCATTATTTTTTCGTAGCCTTAGCTACGGTGGAAATAATTAACTGAAGTATTGGAGATCAATGAATGCAAGAAAATTATCTATCTATTTTAAAACAACTTCTATGTAAATCCAAGCAAAACGATTATGTTTCTGAAATCAAAAATTACTTTTTCTTTTCTTCTATGTCTTGTGTTTTTAAGTAGTATAAGTCTATCTGCTCAAAGTATTAGTGGGTATATTCAAAATGAGAATAATGAACCTATACCTTATGTTAACATTTTTGTGAAGGAATTAGGAAGTGGGACAACAACAGATGAAAAGGGCTACTATTACCTGACGCTAGATGTTGGGGAATATGAATTGATTTACTCTGTTCTTGGCTACACTACAAAAACATTAGAAGTTATAATAGAGGATGAACCATTTAGAAAAGATTTATGGATGGAATCTTCTGGACTTGAACTTGAACAAATTTTAGTTCAAGCTTCGAGAAGAGACTCTGCTTATGCTATTATTCAAAAAGCAATAGATGCGAAAGGTGATTTCTTGAAACAAGTGGAAAGTTATCGAACAAATGTATATATAAAAGCAACTGAAGAAATCGATAAAAAGAAAAAACGTAAACGTAAAAAAAAGGAAGAATCTAATGATTCAAAAACAAATCAGGAGTTAATTTCCGCAGCTCCTATCGACCCTTTTGCAGATGCAGAAAAAAAGAAATTGCAGGCAATTGATGGATTGAGTATGATAGAGACAGAATTGGTATTGAATTTTAAGTATCCAAAAAAATATAAAGAGGAACGGATTGCTCATAAAGTGTATGGTGATGAGGCAGGATTGTTTATTCCACGATTTGGTGAAAGTGAATTTAATTTTTATCGAAATCTTGTTAGCATCAGAGCCGTATCGGAAGTCCCTATCATCTCTCCACTTAGTAAAACGGCGATACTTTCTTATAAATATAAATTGATTGGAAGTACATTCGAAAATGACAATTTAGTTTATAAAATAAAAGTGATTCCTCGTAAAAAGGGTCATGCGACTTGTAGCGGATATATTTATATTAATGAAGGACGCTGGAACATTAATCGATTAGATTTTTCCTTAGCGAAAGGCGCTTTGAAGTTTTTTGATGCTTTTAGAATAAAACAAGATTTTCAGCAATTACCTGATCATACTTGGTTGCCTTATCGGATTGAATTTATTTATCAAACCAAACAAGGAAAACGTAAAACCTTTAGTGGCAATACTTTGATTCATTATACTGATTATGAAAACAATTTTAGCTTCCCTCCAAAATTTTTCGGAAATGAAATTTCAGTGACTACAAGTGAAGCATATAAGAGAGATACGACTTATTGGAATAGCGCTCGACCAGAACCATTGACTATAAAACAACAAAAACTAGTCGCGTACAAAGATAGTGTAACAGCAGTATTAAGTAGTACTGTCTATAAAGATTCTATTCAGGCACTTTATAATAAGGTGACTTTTTTAGATATTGTTTGGGATGGGGTTGGTTTTAGAGACCACACTAAAAAAAGAGCAATTTATATTGGTTCGCTCCCAGGTTTGCTAGACTTTGAAATTGTTGGAGGGTTTCGCTTGGGGCCATATGCTTCTTTTTTCAAAAGGTGGGAAGATGGAAAATGGATCAGTACTTTTGGTCATTTTAATATAGGTATAAAGAATCGAGACCCACAGGGAGATTTGAGTTTTTATTTTCGCTATCACCCACATCGTTTAGGAGATGTTTATGTCTCAGGTGGCCGTTCATTTGAACCAATAAATAGCTTCGATGCTTATATTAATCAACTTCGAACATCCAATTATTTTCTCCATGATTATATAGCTTTTGGACAGCAGATTGAACTTTTTAATGGCTTATTTTTAAAAACAGATATCTCGATTAATGATCGACAGTCTGTCGAAGATTATATAAGTGATACTTTTATTAGTGAAATAATTGAAGATGAAGCTGCGATTGCCTTTGCTCCGTATGAAGCATTGATCAGTAGTATTAGCTTGAGATATACGCCAGGACAGAAGTTTATGACGGAACCAAATCGAAAAATTGTATTAGGGAGTAAATGGCCAACTTTTAGCTTACGTCATGAAAAAGGTTGGCATCAAGTCCTCTCCTCCGATATAGATTATGACTTTGTTGATTTTACGGTAGAACAAGATCTTATTCTTGGTATTTTAGGCAATTCAAAATATTCCATTCAAACAGGGAAATTTCTAAATACAAAAAAACTAAGATTCGTCGATCTTAAAAGGTTTAGAGAATCAGACCCTTGGTTATATTCAGATCCTTTGCATTCTTTTCAACTACTGGATACGTCCTTGACAGGGTCTAAATTATTTGTAGAATTGCATCATATCCATCATTTTAACGGCGCATTGATTAATAATATCCCACTTATTAGAAAAACCAGGGTGCAAGTCGTCGCAGGTGCGGGCTTTTTATGGGTAAACGAAAATCAATTCCGACATGAAGAAGTATTCGCGGGGCTAGAGCGGGTTTTTAAAATTGGCCCTCGTCGAAGACTAAGGTTAGGCGTATATGGCGTATTGGCAAATTCTAATATTAGCGGACCTAAAACAGGTTATAAATTTTCTCTGGATATTATTGATACCTGGAAACGAAATTGGAGTTTTTGACCTGTTTTCAAGGTAAAATACCCTATTAATAGTATTGCTAGCTCCTAAAATATACATTACTTTTGTAGAACCTTTTTCCTATTTGAGGAATAGAAAAAAAGTAAAATCTTCCGCCTAAGTCTCCATTATTTCCCATAAAATGTCATTATGACAAATTTCAGCCCCTAAACTGTTTGAAAAACGATCTTATATATTTAATTTTGTAGTATAGGTAAACCGATTTAAGCATTGATATTAGAACGCTCAAAATCAAAATTATTGATTCTAAGCGGTGTTTAATTAGGTTTTTTCTAATTCCATGAATGTTTTAAGCATGTATAAAAACTTACAATTAATAATTGTCTTGGCAATACTATTCACTTCTTGTGCCAAGGATCAAACATATGTCGCTTCTGAAAACGACTATCGATTGGAGAACCTTCTTAATGAACATGGAGGGTTGGAAAACTTTATATTGCCTGATTCTGATGACTATGGCCTTATTCCACAAGATCCACATAATCCATTATCCAAAGAAAAAGTTGAATTAGGAAAATTACTGTTTTATGAGACTGGCCTTGCTCTTGCACCAATGCAGCCTGCTGGAGAAGGTACTTATAGCTGTGCGAGTTGTCATATTCCATCTGCTGGTTTTAGACCAGGTAGACCACAGGGAATCGCAGATGGTGGACTTGGATTTGGTGATAATGGAGAAGGTAGGGTATTTAATACGAATTATAGCGAACCCGATGTACAAGGCGTTCGACCTTTAAGTGTATTAAATGTAGCTTTTGTGACGAATACCACCTGGAATGGTCGTTTTGGCAGTGGAGGCCTAAATGAAGGTACAGAAAATTTATGGACAGCAGAATCAGGTGCAGAAATCAACCATCTTGGTTTTAAAGGACTAGAAAGTCAAAATATAGAGGGCTTGCATCTACATCGAATGGTTATCAATAAAGAAGTATTAGATGGATATGGTTATACAGATTTATTTGATGCAGCATTTAGTGATGTATCGGAGGTAGAACGCTATACACCTCAATCTGCAAGTTTTGCAATCTCTGCTTATCTCCGAACTTTATTATCAAATGAAGCACCTTTTCAAAATTGGCTTAGAGGCGATAAAGTGGCCATGACAGAGTCAGAGAAAAAAGGAGCAAATTTGTTTTTTGGAAAGGCGAATTGCTCTACATGTCATAGAGGAACTTCTTTGAATGGAAATAATTTTTATGCTTTAGGAGTGGATGATTTGTATAAAAAAGGGGCTATAAATACCAGTCGGGATGATCCAAAAAACTTAGGCCGTGGAGAGTTTACCGGACGGGCAGAAGATATGTACAAATTCAAAGTGCCTCAATTATATAATCTTGGAGATGCACCTTTTTATTTTCATGGATCAAGTAAAAAAACACTAGAAGAAGTAGTGGAGTATTTCAATGAGGCTATACCAGAAAACTTTGATGTGCCGCCTAGCCAAATCTCTCCGGGTTTTGTACCATTAAATCTAAGTGAAGAGGAGAAAAGCGATTTACTTATTTTCTTACGTGACGGTTTGCGTGATCCTAACCTAGATCGTTATGTTCCTGATGCAGTATTATCCGGAAATTGTTTTCCTAATAATGATATCTTCTCGCAGAATGATTTAGGTTGTCAATAATACTGGTATTGTATTTGTGCTGTGTCGTAAAAAAGACTAGTTTATTTATTTTTGAATAAAGATTTAAAAGCAACTTTGCAATTATAAAAATATTCGTTAAGTTTGTTACTGTCAAAAGTGTCTTTTAATAATTAATTATGTTCTAACACTGAAGAAGAAATTGGGAACATAATTAGACAGTTGGCTTGTGTAAAAAGCACATACTTCAGCAAAAAAACTCGTAGTGAGTATGCTGAAGTATGTGCTTTTTTAATTTATAACCAGAGTACAATGTAAGTTAAATTCTTTTACCTTGTACTAAGCACATACTTCAGTAAGTACTCCTTGGGTACTTGCTAAAGTATGTGCTTTTTTATTGTGCGTTATTTAAAATCTAGTTATTTAAAAATTAAAATTATACAGCATTATGATGAAATCAAATGTTCCATTCTTTTTGTTTTTTCTAATTTGTATTTCCTTGACCAATTGTTCATCAAAAATGATCTTCAAAGTGTTAGAAGACAAAACAACAATAGAGATGAAAGGTGTTATCAATAGTAAATCTCTAGAAGAGTTTGATGAATTGTGTATGCAAAATCCTAACGTTAATAAAATTAATATTGTTGAATGTGAAGGATCTAGTGATGATGTAACCAATTTGAAATTATCAAAGCGCGTATATGATAAAGGATTAGCAATTCATATCCAGGATAATGGTTTAGTTGCTTCTGGTGGTACGGATTTCTTCTTAGCAGGTAAAAAAAGATCAATTGGCGAAAACGTAAAAATTGGGGTGCATTCATGGGCCTCTGGAATTCTTTTCTTTAGTTTAAGTAGAGCAACAGATTATCCTGTTGGAGATAAGAAACACCAACCCTATATCGACTATTACCAGTCGATAGGCTTTAGCCAAAAAGAAGCAGAGGACTTTTATTATTTTACTATTAATGCTGCACCGGCTGACAGTATACATTGGATGACAGAATCAGAAATCGTAAAATATAAAATGCTGACAGATTAAGAACGGGTTTAAAAATTATTGTCGAAGGCGAAATTAGATTCTTAAAGTGAGCTTTCGCAACCCGATAAATAAAATTTAAAGAGGTTCTAAATACAGTGTATTAAAATTCAATAATTTATTATTAAATGAGAAAGAGCTGTAGAACCGGGGAGGTTTGCTTACAGCTCTTAGAGTGGCTCAGGGGTTAGAGAGACCCCTTTGCCTACTCGCTCATTTCTTAATCATTAGATATCGTTAATTTTTAAATATGGCAATTTTATTGCTTAGTACTTAATAATGCTTGATCAACTTCTATATATGATTATAGTATTCGAAATTACTTCAACAAATAAAACCATTAATTATGAAAAAAATATTTTTCAGCTTGCTGTTTATTTGTGCAAGCTATTCCATAATGCTTTCACAATCCATTTCTTCCTTTTATTTAAAACCTGGCGGGAGTTTCACTAGTTTTCAAGATTTAAAATATTCCCAAACTTCTTACTCCGGTATAGGTGGATTATTTGATCTTGGATTAAGTATGCAGGGTGTTCAATCTTCTTTAGAATTAGGCTTCTTTTTAAATATAGGTAATGAACAAAATTCTGTACATAGTAATGGAAATAGTTTAGTTGTCAATCCTAAAGTTTATACAAGGTATTTGAAAAAAATAAACGACCAATTATCACTTGGTGGTCAATGGGATATTTTTGGTTTATACTTTAGAAGTACCTCTGGCCTAGGAAATAATAGTTCTTATATTTTAAGTAGTAGTGATCTCTTGGTAGCTGCAGATTATAAGTATAAAAAATTCAATTTTGGGATGGATCTAGGTATTGCTTCTTTTATAAGAGAAAGCACAGGGTTTGCTTTTTCTGCACCTCAAAGTGTTTTGGAAGATGGTGTTTTTAATTTACAAGATGAGAAAATAAATTCTCCTTTTTCATTAGATTACTTTGTGTTAAGAAGTGTTTTTAATCACTTGAACTTAAGAACAAATATAAGTTATCATTTGAATGATCATTTTTCAATTAAATACAACTGGGATTTAAGGCGTTTTGCAGAGGTTAAAAATTATCCAGTAACTATTGGAGCACATTACCTGACTGTTTATTGGAAATTTCGAGATTCAAATCCAATACCTAATTCTAAAATTGATTAAACAAATAAACTTAAGATATTATGAAAATATTAAAAATATTATCTCTTTTAATTATGCTTGTTGCCTTTAATTCTTGTGAAAAGATATTAATGGATAGCAAACCTAAAACAGATGCGCTGAGTATTTTCGATGAATATGATGTTCTAGTTACAGAGAAATACTCCATGCTTGAATTCAAAGGAATAGACATAGATATGTTGACAGATTCTATTCGAGGAACAATACAAGAAGGCATCAGCGAAGGTGAATTATTCAGTAAATTAGGAATTATTACAAGTCGTTTGCGAGATGCTCATTCTGGTTTGTTTTTTATGAATAATGACAGTACTTTCTTTGCTGGATTCGATATCTTAGAAGGATTCCCTCCAGGTTTTGATAGAGATATTTTAAACAATAACTATATAAGTAAAGATATAAACCCAACAATAAAAGAATTGGAAGGGGGCGAATTAGGGATAAGAGCAGTGTGGGGGACTTTGACTCAGGATACAGAGATTGGATATTTATGGATTCCTTCTTGGAATGAGCAAATTACAGATGATGAGATTGAACAAATTTTTACGGACTTAAAAGATGCTAAAGGGCTTATATTCGATATGCGATTAAATACTGGAGGGGACCCTTCCTTAGCCATAAAGTTTGCCTCATATTTGACGGATAAAGAACTAGACACTGGCTTTGAACGATTTAAAACTGGTCCTGGGATAAATGATTTTTCGGATAGTCCTTTCATCTTAAAACCTACTTCTAGTAGCAATAAATTCTTAAAAGAGGTAAGAGTCATTACAGATAGACATGTGTATAGTGCTTCGACTACTTTTTTATACTCAGTTGATCCAATTGAAACGGTGAAAACAATGGGGCAAAGATCAGGAGGAGGAAGTGGAGCAGTAGCCGATGGCTTTTTGGCGAATGGTTGGCAATGGTCACTTTCTACGAGTGAATTTATAGATGCAAAAGGAAGACATTTGGATGATGGCGTAGAACCAGATATTCCGGTTGCCCTTGACTTAATGGATACAACAAAGGATGAAGTAATAGAAGCTGCTATTGCAGACTTGCAGTGATTGTTAGAATAGTTAATAGCCGTTTGTCATTTTGAGCGAATTAATGACAAATGGCTACTACTGTTTTATAATCTTCCTCACGATTATTCCTTCCGCTGTCCTAATTTTTACTAAATAAAGGCCGTTTGGAAAATCACTCAAATTGATAAGCGTGGATTGCTTTTGTAAAATGGATTGTTCAATAAGTTGCGATCCCTCAGTATTTAAGATTTCAATATACCAATCATATGAAAGCCCTTTATTAAAAGACAATTCGAAAATCCCTTTATTAGGGTTTGGAGCAATCTCTATGGTATTGTTTATGCTTAGATTTTCTACATCAACAAAAAAATTGGAGGTGTCTATAATTCCCGGACTTAAATTATAATAAGTACCACTTCCAGAAGTTTCTAATTTTACTGCTCGAAGCATATAATAAAAATCCCCATTGAAAGGAGGTAGATCTGTAAAAGTTTCCGGGGCTTCTACAATATTTGAACTAATTCTTTCAAATGGATCATTCAAATCACTACGTCTATAAAAGTAATAACCAAGAACTTCAGGATCAAGCGATGCTTGAAAGTTGAAATGTACTAAATTATCAGAAGTTTGAAATGCTTCAAATGCTAGCGGTGGTTTTACGATATGCATTTTTAAAGTAGGATCACCCATCAGACTGGAATGAACCAATTGTGGACCAGGATGATATAGGCCATTCGAGTTTTGTGTAGCGCGTGCAGCATAACCGATAGGATATCCCATCGCCATATGGTGAAAAGTCCAGGGAGGATTTCCTGCCCAACAATTACTTAGGGTTAGACCAGAGGCTAAAGGAGCCTTTAAAAAATTATTATCATTATCATAGTCACCAAACTGGCTGCCAAAGAGCATCGTGAAGATGGTCAGTAAACTATCATTAGCAAAATCTGTACTTGTCCCTATTCCGTCTGCACTCACATGTGATCCACCTCCACAACCATAAGACCAAAGATAAGTATGATCAGAGAGCGTGCTAAAATAGTCAAGGTCATCATCAATATTACTAGCGCCAAACATAGGTGCAAAGTTTCGCCAACCAGAAGCAGCGGGCGCTGCAAACTGCTGGTTAAAATTATCATCAATTAAAGCCCTACGTTCTACTTCGATTTCCCCCGATCTCCAAAGGTGGTCTTTATTGAGATAGCGTCGGGTAAGTTCTATTTCATCTAATGCAAAAACGTTCATATCATAAAGGTCAACTCTACCGTATTGTAGTTCAAGTTTGCCTGTTGGGATAGAGTCCTGATCAAATTTTCCATCGCCGGGGATATTGTGGTTTCTTTCAAAAAAACCAGTTGTAATATTTACAACTTCATCTGTCCAAATTCCATCAAGTTCGGCATAATAAGAATCTGCAGACCAAGCACCTTGATGATTTTCATTATGTGTATCTGGGAAAATATCTCCAGAATAGGGGACAGGTACATGACCGAGGATAAACAGACTGGTAAGGTCCGGATTCTGATTATAAACATCTAAGATACTTGATTTTACATCGGTAACGAGATCATTTTTATTGGCTTCCTGAATGATGACCTGCCAGCCATCTGCAATCAGATCATTTTTCAATCGGTCGATCTCCATAGCTAGTGGGGCGCTATATTCATCGTCAATAAGTAAGAGGATTTTTCCCTGGTTTTCAATGGCGGGTACTTTTATACCAGCATAAATAAAACCATACTTTGGTCTTTCGTCTATAAAATCTCCGACATTACCTGAAGTGCCTATTTCAACATTGGTTTGATTATCTGTCAGTACCCATGAAGTACTATTTGGAAAAATATCTGGTGCAATTGTAATCACGACGTCTGTGCATGCCGAACCGGAATTGCATACTGTAAAGTAATGCTCGTCTGACCATTCAAAATCCGAACCTTCTGCAATAATATCTCCACATGCCTCAATTCTGTAAAATCCAAAATTAAAATTGCAGCATAAACCAATTCCATACATATCGGTAATTGAAAACTTCACCTCTGTATCTGGAGGAATACAAAAGGTATCTCTGACCAGATCAAATTCTTTTTTAAAGAAAGCATATTCGAAAGCTTCCCCAACCTGAATGTCTGTATCAATATAAGCAGTATCTGTTCCGGAAAGTGTTGCTATAGGCTCGCCCCAATCTTCTGAATCTGTTGTTTTTTTGTAAACATTATAAAAATTTGCATTAGGATCGATTGTCCAATTAAAATTGATTTGCGGAGGACTTTCCTGAACTGTTGCACTAATTTCTACAGACCGCTCCCGAGCGGTTTGACCAAAAGCATAATTAAACGATATTATAAAAAATAAAATAAAATTGATTCTCATAATTGAAATAGTCTATAGTTATTCCGATTGAAAAAAGTGGGAGAGTGGAGGAAAAGATTGCTTGTTTCTAATATTAAACTAAATTTGAAACTTCAGATTCATTCAGACAATTTTGTAATATTTCTGCAAATTGCTTTCCATGATTAGGATCAAATAAAGTCAAATGATCTCCAGGTACAGTATGGATCTCTATGCCACCTAATGCATAAGGTTTCCATCCTAGGTATTTGAAATCATCAAGATAAAACCGATGTTGTTCAGCTTTAAATAAGTCTATTTTCCCGGCATATGGTGTGATAGAATAATGATCGAATGCTTCTTTGTTTGCAAGATCAACCTTTCCGCCATAGATAGCATCTGCTTCCTGAAAATTATTATTGACATTGTCTTTTCCCGCCCATCTTTGATATTTTCTCTTTAAAATATATGATTTATATTTAAAATTGGGGATAGGGTTTTTAGCTAGACTTGATATATTCCAAGCTACTTTTTTACCTAATGTCGCTAACTTTTTATAATAACTTTCTGCTTCTTTTTCATTTGTGATGTCTTTTCGAACAATGGTGTCAAACATAGCCAACATCTTTACCTCTTTGCCCATTGCTTTTAGCTGTTTGGCCATCTCAAAGGCAATCAAACCGCCAAATGAATACCCCGCTAATGCGTATGGACCATCTGGGTTTTGCTCTAGAATTTCATTAATATAATGTGCTGCAATATCTTCCATCCGATTTAATGGCTCTGCTTCACCATTGAGTCCCCTTGCTTGGAGTGCAAATATTGGTTGCTCGGAATCCATATGAGAAGCCAACATTTGAAACATTAAAACATGTAAGCCTGCACCATGTACAATATAAAGAGGTGTTTTACTTCCGCTTGGTCTTATTGGTACTAATGAAGAATTTTTGGTCTGTTCAATTTTTTGATCATCCTCTAATAGTCGAGCTAATTTTTTTATACTTGAGTTTTCTAAAAGTGTTGCCAATGGCAGTTTTTTACCAGTCTCTTTTTCAAGCAAAGTAATCATATTGACTGCGATAAGAGAATGCCCTCCTAGTTCAAAGAAATCATCGTCAATACTTATTTTAGGAATATCTAATAAGGCTGACCAGATTTTTTCTACTACTTTTTCCAGATCACTTTCAGCAGGAACGAAAGATCTTTTGAGTGCTGACTCTGTTGCCTCTGGCAATGGAAGTTTATTCCGGTTTACTTTCATCGTTGCTGTTAATGGAAATTGATCCATTTTTACAAAAGCAAGCGGAATCATATAGTCTGGAAGTCTTGATTTTAAATGTTTTTTTAATTCATCAAAATCAATTGAAAGACCCTGCTTTGGAATACAATAGGCAACGAGTCGTTTATCGTCTTTTTTATCCTCACGAATGATTACGATATTTTCCTGAACACCTTCAAATTGATCAATTGCAGATTCAATTTCACCCAACTCTATCCTAAACCCTCTAATCTTCACTTGCGTATCAGCGCGATTTAAATATTCTAAATCTCCATTGACGAGATAGCGTGCCATATCACCTGTACGATATAACTTATCACCAGGCGTATTAGAAAATGGATTAGCTATAAACTTTTCTGCATTCAGATCATCTCGTTTAAAATAACCATGCGGAGCTACACCAATACCTCCTATGTACACTTCTCCAGCTACACCAATGGGTACAGGTTTTTGATAATTATCTAAGAGATAGATCTGTACATTTTCGATAGGTCGGCCTATTGGTTCATAGGATGATTCTGCATGAGTCAAAGCGCGATCACCCTCTAAGCGTTTAAGGGTCGACCAAATGGTCGTTTCAGTTGGACCATAAATATTGTATAATCGTCGACTACGACTGATCAGTTTATTAGAAAGTTCTTTGCTCAGTCCTTCCCCTCCGCAGAGAATACTTAGGTGCTCATGACCTTCCCAATTTGCCATTAAAAGTAATCGCCATGTCGATGGCGTCGCTTGCATTAAGGTTGGCTTTACTTTGTCGAGTGCTGCCTTGAGTTGAAAACCATCCGTTTTTTCTTGATGGCTCGCAATGTATACCTGCGCTCCAATCATCAAGGGCAAGAAAAAATCTTGAACAGAAGGATCAAAAGCAATACTGGCAACACTAAATATCTTTTCATCAGCACCTAAGTTTAATGCTTTAATAATAGCAAGATGATGATCGACCACTGCATAATGAGGAATTAAAACGCCTTTAGGTTTTCCAGTTGATCCTGAAGTATAATTGACGTATACTAATTGATCAGGGTCAATTTTTTTAAATAGATTACTCGTGGAACATGCACGGATTCTTGTTTCATCTCTATCAAGGCAAATGACATTATTGAAATCACTCGGTAAAGTATCTATAAGGTTTTCAACTGTGATTAGAAAATTAGCCTGCGCATCGTCAATGATGACTTTAAGCCGATTAGTTGGATTGACTGGATCAAGGGGCACATAGATAGCTCCAATTTTCATACAAGCCATCAGCGCTACGATCATATCTACGCTTCTTTCAAAACATACACCAATAAAATTTCCGGTGTGTACACCTTGAGCAACGAAATAATGAGCAACTTGATTCGCTCGTTGATTCAACTGATGATAAGTCATGGACTGATGTGCATCAGATACAGCGATTCGGTCAGGTGTACTTACCGCTTGTTCTTCAAGGTATTGATGTATTACATGATCGGGTCGTTTTACAATATTATTATTCCACGCTTCGACTATAATTTTCTTTTCTGCTTCAGGTAAAATATTAAGCTGACCTACTGTTTGCTGTGGATCCTGAACAATACTTTGTAGAAGCGTTTCGAATTCTTTTAATCTACGTTGGGCAGTTTCAGGAAATAACAAATCTGTATTATAAATCCATTCAATAATACAACCCTCTTTCGAGGGTTTGATGTTTACAAAGACATCAAAAGTTTCATAATTTCTTTGAATTGGATTTAGATCAACTTCAACATCGTGAAATTTTAATGGCTTTATTGGCGAATCCATGTTAAATAAGATGGATATGATTGGCGTTCGATCGGGGCTTCGGGGAACTCTTAATGCTTTTAGAAGTGTCCCAAATGCTAAATCCTGATGTTTATAAGCATGGAGTATTTTGTGACGCGTCTCACTTAAAACTTTTGAAAAAGTATCAGTGGCATTTGTTTGTAAACGTATAGGCAGTAAATTGACTCCGTGAGCAACTAAGTAAGGATTATCTCCATTAGCTTGAGTAGCGGAAGTAATGCCTATCACAAAATCATCTTGATGAGATAAGCGATGAACAAAAACTTGAAAAGCAGTATAGATCAAATTAAAAAAGGTCATTTTCTCCTGTAAGGCAACTGCTTTTAGGTCTGTATAAAGTGTTTTTGATATACTTAGTTTTTCTACTTTTGCAGTGTAAGTTTTTGATGTAGGACGAGACAAATCCGTCGGGAATTCCAATACAGGAATACCATCTTTAAATTGATTTTTCCAATATTCAGTAGCTGCCTGAATGGCATCGCTTCCTTTTATGGTCTCCTGTTCTTTAACAAAACTACTAATTTGTCGAGGCTCTGGTATTTCAACATGCCCTCCACATTCATTTGTGAATAGAGCAGCGAGGTCATTTATTAAGACCCCCATTGACCAGCCATCTGCAATAATATGATGAGTCGTAAAATAAAAATAAAATTCCTGCTCAGATACTTTGATTAACTTTATTCGAAATGGTACCTCATTAAAAATATCGATAGGAATTTCCCCTTCATTAAATCTACTGCTTTCGATCTGCTGCTTTTGTTGTTCATTAGAAAGATCGGAGATATCTATAAGTGGGATATTCACTATTCGTTGTTCGTGAACAAATTGTACCGGCTCAGTTATTGAAAAAGGAAGTTCGAAGTGCTTCGTGTCGATTGATTAATTTTTGAAAAGCATTTTGTAGCTTTTCAATTTTTAAACCTTCGAAGAAACGGAACTCCGTACTCAAATTATAGGCTGCTGCTGCGCCTTTACTTAATTGTTGCTCTACCCAGATTTCTTTCTGCCCTTCAGTGAGGGCTAATTTTTTTTTTGTAACCAGCGGTGTCGCGGAAGCCGTGAGGGTTTGCTGAGAAGGGGGTAGTGTGATCAAATTGTGATCGTCGACCTCCGCGACTGTTATCTTAAAGAAACCCGCTGTTTGCATTTCCTTGATACTTTCCTCAAACATATCTACGGTGTGATCTAAATCTTCCATAGAATGCTCAGTAGATATCAAAGCTGCTTTCTCTTTTATATGAATTCCTTTGAGTCTTAAGTAAAAGAATATTAAATAGGATAAAGGATTATTATCCGTTATTTTTATTGCAACAATAGAGGCAGATGAATGAACGCATAATGGTGCTTTTGTTTTTAAGAATAATGTTTTTAATTTTTCAGCAAAATATGCTGTCTTCTCATTTAATGCTTCATAAAGTTTCGGACCTCGATTTTTAATTTCATTCAGTGCCGCATAAGCAGCGGCAAGACTGAGTGGATGTTTTACAAATGTTCCACCAAAGAAAGTAAGTCCAACCTCTGGATAACTGTCGTCTCCAAAATTCCATTGTCCACCATCGAAGGCATCCATATATTTTGCTTTGCCAGCTACTGCAGCCATAGGCAAACCACCTGATATTATTTTTCCATAAGCGATTAGATCTGCTTCGATGCCATACCATTCCTGTGCCCCTCTCATTGCGATTCGAAAACCTGTTATCATTTCATCAAAGATTAATGCGACCTCATTTTGCAAGGTGATCTTTCGAATATTATGAAACAATTCTTTTGGCTGTTGACAAGGATTATTAGGCTGAATCGGTTCAATGATTATAGCTGCGACTTCATGCACATGGGCTTTTATTTTTTCTAAAACCTGTGGATCTTCATAATTGAGAATGATTACATTTTGAAGGGCTGTATCTGGAATGCCAGGCGCAACAGGCATTGCTTTTGTTCGACCATTTATTTTAACAGGACGAGCCAACATTTCATCCGCAATACCATGGTAATTCCCTTCGAAGACAATCACCTTATCTTTCATGGTGACTGTACGTGCTGCACGCAGGGCTGCGACTAATGCCTCAGATCCGGTATTGACTAAAGTTACCCTTTCACAAGCGCTAAGCTCACATAGTAGATCAGCAACCTTTTTGGCTAAAGGCGTTAAAACACCTAGCTCAATACCTTTGTCTAATTGCGCTCTTACCGCTTCTTGAATAAAACTTGGTGTATGACCGAAAAGACTAATTCCAAAAGCGTTTCGATAATCAATGTATTCATTGCCATCAACATCCCATATTTTAGAACCTTTAGATCTTTCTACAGCAATTTGATAAATCATATCTTTCCACTGTCGATTAAATCCGGTAATAGACCTGGGGTCAGCCAGATGCTTTCTTTGACTTTGTGTCAATGCTTGTGAACCTTTAGTCCGTGTCGTATATCTTTTGATAAGATCAGCGAGATAGTTTTCTTGTTGATCTGTTAAGCCATTATTATTCTGTTTATTTATTGCTTGCCAGGGACCGTGATTCGCTTCGTTTTTCGAAACCTTTGAACTGACCCCATTTTGTGTAGCCTTAGCTTGAGATAGTTTGTCGGTTTTATTTTCTTGCTTTTGTGCTTGTGCTTCTTTTTCTATTTCTGGTAAAGGATTTGAGATAGGTGTAGTAATTTGCTGTTCTGCTTTATTTTGAGGAGCTTGTCCACCTAACAAGATTAACTGCTGTTGCATCAATTGTAGTTGTTGCTGGATAATACTTTGGATCGTACCATCTACAGGAGCAGGAGCAGGAGCAGAAACGTCCTGAGATTTTGAATGTTGAATGATTGACTCTGAATGATTAGCGTTTACATCATTAATTGGATGTTCTTCTTGGTTTGTACTAAGGGAATTATTGAGTCGTTCCAGATCTTCTTTATAATAAGATTCTACTAATTGTTGATCAACATAATTAGCAAGAATATGGAGATTTGGTGTTTCTTCGAATAACTGTCTAAAATTAATTTTTACAGGAAATTTCTTCTTGATTTTTGCAACGACTTGAGTAAGGAACAAACTATCAAAACCCAATTCTAAAAAGCTTGCCTGTTTATTTAATTCACTTTTATTGATCCCACTGAGTTTGTGAAAAATTTCTTTTAAATCATTTAATACTAATACTTTTCTGGTAATTTTCGGATGTTCAGATTTATGCTTATTGACTTGTTTCATGTTTATATCTGATTCTTTATTTTCGTGCTTAGGGTTTATCCAATATCGATTTCGGTCGAAAGGATAAGTGGGTAAAGCAGTTTTTCTAGTAGGCTGATTTTGGTGAATTACTTCCCAATTTATTTTGACATTTGATAACCAAAGTTGGCCAATAGTTTTTAGAATGAATGCATAGTCATGTTTGATTTCTTTAGGATGTCGCAATGAAGCCAGAATGATTTGATCGGTATTCCTAGCTGGATGTTGCCTGGCAAATGTACTCAAAGTTTGCCCCGGGCCGACTTCTAAAAATAATCTATGATCAAGCTTTAATAGTGTTTCTATTCCCTCACTGAAACGAACGGTCTGCCGAAGATGTTTTAACCAGTATGCAGGGCTTTGAATTTCTTGATCATCTGCAAATTTACCAGTTACATTGGATATAATAGGTATTTGAGGTGCGGAGAATTTTATATCGTTTAATAAAAGCTCGAACTCCTTAAGGATGGGCTCAATCATAATAGAATGAGCGGCAACAGAAATATGAAGTGGAGCACATTGGATACCTTTAGCTTCTAATTGCTGATGGATCGAGTCTATAGCAGCAGAATGCCCTGAAAAAACACAATTATCTGGTTTATTGATAGCAGCGAGACTCAGGTCATCAGAAAGATACTTTGCAGCATCTTCTGGAGAAAGCGCGGCACTTAGCATTTTACCGGATTCGAGCTTTAAGAAAAGTTTACCGCGTTTGGTGACTAAGGCCAATGCATCACGAAGTGAAAACACACCGCTGATACAAGCAGCAGTATATTCACCTAAGCTATGTCCGATTAATTCTGTTGCTTTGATGCCCCAGGCATCCCAAAGTTTTGCTGTGGCATACTCAATTGTAAATAAAAGTGTAATACCCTGCAAAGGATCGGTAAGTGGTTTATTCTTTTCAATATAAGGATCGTAAACAGACTGTGGATAGAGCACTTCGAAAAGATCGACTTGATGGTCCTTTTTTAAGATCTCTAAACATTCATAAATTGCATTTCTAAAAACTGGTTCAGCTTTGAAAAGGTCAAAGCCCATATTGGAATATTGAGCCCCTCCACCAGGAAACATGAATACGATTTTATTTTTTACGGATGTATTGGCTCTAGAATGTACTTTGCTCTGTTCCGTATCTTGAAGTATGTTTACTCCTTCTTCTGGACTATTAGCTATAAAAAATGCTCGATGTTGAAAATGCTTTCGACCCATTTGTAAGGTTTGGGCGATTGCATTTAAAGGTGCTTTTGTTGTACTTAAATATTTTGCGTATTGAGTTTTTATCTTTTCTAGTGCTTCTGCTTTTTTAGCTGAAAATAATATAAGCTCATATGATTTTTTGTGATTCGATTGTATAATGCTTGGTGCTTCTTCGAGCACAATATGTGCATTCGTTCCCCCTAAGCCGAAAGAACTAATACCTGCTCTTCTTAGTTGGTGGCCACTTTTCCATTCAACTTGATTTTGATTAATTTTAAAAGGTGAATTTTCCAGATCAATTTGAGGATTGGCTTTTTTGAAATGCATGAGTGGTGGTAATGTTTCATGCTTCAGAGCCAGAATTATTTTGATGATTCCGGCAATACTTGCTCCTGCATCGAGATGACCAATATTGGGTTTGACAGAGCCAATATGGCAAAACTGTTTTTTATCGGTATGGACGCTAAATGCTTTGTTTAAGCCTGCAATTTCTATTGGATCACCTATTGCTGTTCCCGTTCCATGAGCTTCTATATAGCTAATTGTTTCAGGATTGATACCTGCATTTTTATAAGCTTTTAGGATCGCAGTTGATTGTCCTTGAATGCTGGGTGCTGTAAATCCTACCTTATCTGATCCATCATTATTAATAGCGGTTCCTTTGATGACTGCATGTATGTGATCTCCATCTGCTTTGGCTCTTTTTAAGTTTTTTAATACTATAAAAGCCATGCCATGACCGCGTACCATACCATTCGCATCTGCATCAAAGGTTCGGCAAAAACCATCTGGAGAAAGGGCATGCCCCTCTTTGTGTATATGCCCAGAAGCGATGGGTGGCTGAATTCGTCCACCACCAACCAGGACGATATCAGCGTCTCCAGTTCTAATGCTTTGGCAAGCAAGATGTACTGCAACACCTGAAGTCGAACAAGCTGTTTGGACATTAACGGCTGGTCCTTTGAGGTTTAGTTTATAAGCTACTCTTGTAGCAGGAAAATCTTTTTCTAATGTGATCCCTATTTGGAAATCATCAAGAGAGTTAAAATAATTTGGGTGTTTCAGAACATTATTAATGAGGTAGGTATTTCGGGCAACGCCCCCGAACACGCCAATATTTAAGCCTGTTTGATCAGTATTATATCCAGCGTCTTCTAAAGCAGAATAAGCGCATTCAAGAAAAACCCGATGTTGTGGATCCATCAGTGCTGCTTCTTTAGGAAGGTAACCAAAAAAGTCTGCATCAAAACAGTCCGCATCCTCTAAATACATCCCACGACGAATATAATTCTCATCATTGATTAATTTCGGATTGATACCTGCTTCTTTTAATTCAGCTTCTGAAAAGATTTTGCTGATATCTTTTTTTGTAATTAAATTATTCCAAAACTCATCTAAATCTTTAGCTCCCGGAAAACGTGCAGACATACCAATAATTGCGATGTCGTTTTCGGAAGAATTATCGGGAATAGGAAGTGGATTTTTAGATTGTTGTTCCTCTAATATTTTGGTCTTCTGGCTTTCTTCTAAATTTAAATAACCTAAAGACTTTGCTGTTTTCCAAGTTTGTTCATGTAGGAAATTGTCATCGAATACGCCCTTCCAAATATCGGCATGCGATGCTTTTATAGCTCCGTGCTTTAATAAATGGGGGTCGCCCATTGCTTTGGACTCTTTATAAATACCATCTACCATTTTTTGTTCAATTCCTTCATATGGAGAAATTAAACCAGGGTGATATGGTAGACCAAATTGTGTGCAAAGGTTTCTCATGACCGTTTCCGGATCAACAATTAATGCTTCATAAGAGATATTGAATTGCCGATGTTTAGGAATATCCTCTAAAAATTGAAGCGCATTTTGATGGCTTTGTTGCCAGATTAGTTCTCCGGTTTGTCGAGCGGTATACTGATGTTGTTCCAAATACATCACTTGATTCATGCGCATCTTTTCAAAAGACTTGATCATTGAATACGGGTGACGATATAAATGGATGTATAAAGCATCTTCAAAAATATCTTCTGCTCTTCCTAGTGCATATTTATCAAGTAAGTAGGATGGCGATTTATCTACTAGAATCTTCCCTTCTAATAAGGCTTGAATTTTAGCATAAAACGCTTGAGTACTATTTGATTGTTTTTCTTCTAATTGGATTAGTGTTTTTGCTTCATTTGCATCAATGTTTTTTAAATCCATTAATGCTCGAATAGCGCCCTCTTTCCATAGACTAAATTTGCCTTGGTATGCTTTTGCTCTTTCTCCTAAATCATCAAAATGCAATAACTGCAATTCATTTGCTGCAAAGATATTTGGATGCCCAGCTAGCATAAGGCTTAATAATGTAGTACCGGAACGTGGCGGTGCTAGGATAAAAATCGCAGGTTTATTTTTATTTTTTGCAGGTTTACCTTTTGGATGTTTGGGGATTATTTTTTGAAAACTTTGGAAATCTTGATCACTTAGCTCTGATTTAGAAATTTGGTCTAAAGAAATTTCCTTAGAAAATACTTGACCAAGGGCGGAAGCGTATTCTCGTTCAAGCATCTTAGCAAAAGAAGCAATTGTGGGATTTTCAAAAATACTAGTGATAAAAATGTTTTCTTCTAATATGGTTTGAATTTCTGTAATAAATCTTGCGGCAAGAAGAGAGTTTCCACCAAGTTCAAAAAATTTATCATGGAGACCTATTTGATCAATGTTTAATAATGCAGACCATTTTTTTAAAATGAGCAATTCTAATTCTGTACTAGGTTCAAGATAGGCTTCTTTTAGTTTTGGACGAGTGCTCAAGTGTTGCGCTAAGGCTTTTCGATCTACTTTTCCATTGAGCGATAAGGGCATCTTATCTAAGAAAATAAATGTAGAAGGAATCATATATGCTGGCAATTCTCCTTCAGTATATAAGCGAATTTCAGTGCTTGAGATTTTTTGTGAATTCGATGGTACAAGATAAGCAATGAGTTTTTGGTCTTCAGATTTTTCACCATGAATGATGACGACACTTTCTCTTATCGCTTTATGTTTTAAAAGAATGGATTCTATCTCACCAAGTTCAATTCGATAGCCACGTAATTTAACCTGAAAATCTTTTCGGCCAATAAAATCAAGATTACCATCTGGTAGCATGCGAGCTAAATCTCCTGTTTTAAATAGACGTCCGGAGCTCAGTGGGTTTTTAATAAACTTTTGGGCCGTTAATTCAGGACGATTCAGGTATCCTCTTGCCACTCCTTTCCCCCCGATATAAATTTCTCCTATTGTTCCTTGTTTTACCTCCGCTAAATTTTCATCCAACAAAAGAATAAATGTATTATTAATACAAAGCCCAATGGGTGTTTTATTATCATGATGAGTTTTAGCAGTTTTATATATCGTAGTACCTACAGTAGCTTCTGTTGGACCATATTCGTTAAATAAATTGGTGTCGGGAATAACTTTATGATGAAGCTTAACCAAAGATCCAGGACAAGTTTCACCTGCCACGCTTACAGATTCTAAGCTTGTCAATAATTGGGTATTTACATTTTCTAATAAAATAGAATATAGAGATGGAAAAGTAAGCAAATGGCTAATAGAATCTGTACTTATCTTTTCTGCGATCTTATGAATATCTTTTTCTAAACCTTCCTCTGCTATACTTATAGTAGCGCCAGCCAATAAAGATTTGAAAATTAAAATAACTGAACCGTCAAAGGCAAATGAATAAGTAAATAAAAAGTTTTTGACAGGCTGTATAAAATACTTTTGATGGCTACTGATAAGGTTAATTAAATTTCGATGTTCTACTAAAACTCCTTTTGGATTTCCTGTTGACCCTGAAGTATAAATACAGTAAACTAAATCCTTAGACTTAATTTTATTTTGCGGATTTACCTTAGAGAAAGCACCTTGAGAATTCCAATCGCCATCAACCTCAATAATATTTAAATTATAATTTGTTTTAAAAAAGGAACTTAAATGTAATTGAGTAAGTAAAATCGGGGATTTAGTATCATTTAATATGAATTTGATACGATTAACAGGCGTTTTGGGATCAACAGGTACATAAGCACAACCTATTTTAATTGTTGCTAAAATAGCCACAATCATTTCTATAGAACGATCCATAGAGATGACTATAAGAGATTGCCGTTCAATATTTTGTATAGAAAGAAAGTGTGCTAGTTGATTAGCGTTTTCATTGAGTTCCTGATAAGATATTTTGTTTACCTTAAAAGATAAAGCAATATCATGAGCATATCTCTGAGCACAATGCTCAAAAACATTTAGGACATTACTGTCCTTTGAAAAGTCCTTATTATATTGAGGAATTCCACCCATATCTAGCTTTAAGTTACTTTGACAAATTCCGCCCTTAAAACAAGGAAAATAGAATTTGAATTTCCTGTACGAGGTTTCGTTCTAATTCTGTATACACACAGAAATTGTCAAAGAAGAAAATAATATGTAGCAAAAAGCAAAGGCAGTGGAGGGGGAGTGCCTATTTTATTTTTTTCAGATTTCAAAAATACATTTGAATAATAGTTTTTGGAGTAGTATTCACAATATACGGAAAATTGATACTTCTCTAATACCAGAAAAAGGGTATTTATCTGATGGTGTAAATTGCATATATTATCTAAATTATTGATAATCAATATTTTGTATAGTTGTTAAAAAAGTTTTTTATATCATATTTTAAAACCTATTCTCTCAGAATTATTGGAGAATTATTGTAATTTTATGACAGTTTAGAACTGTGAAAAAAATAAGCCTGACATTTCTTAATGAAGTTGTTTTAAAATGAAGGTTGAGATTGATGATAAACATCAAGATGAATGCAAGAGAATTATCTATCTATTTTAAAATAACTTCAATGTAAAATTTGCTGAAATCTTCAATTTCAAACTCGTTAAACCGGTTTTGAACATCCCAAACTGATATTTAATAGTCTAGAATTATGCCATTAATCTAATCTAAATCTGATTAGTTCATTTTGGTTTTTGAGTTTTGATATTAGTTAGAAACAAACAACAAATCAACCACAATTTTTTGAGCCTTATATAAGAATATAAATAGGACAAGGTATAAGGTGCTTAAAACAAAGAAGTAAAAACTGTGCATAACACCTTTTTAAAGGACATTCTTACTACTTTCTTTAGGATACTCCCTATTTTATGCTTTTTGAACATTAGTTCCACTAGCCTGGCACAGCCTATCAAAGATTGGGATAAAGGCTTTGGTGGAGAAGGTTATGATGATTGTAATGCGGCTATACAGACTTCTGATTTAGGTTATCTTTTAGGTGGTGTGACCACCTCTGATGTGAGTGGAGATATTACTCAGGCTACTAGTGATGATTTGAGCCTTCCCTGGTGGTTTCAAAATGTTAGAGGAGATTATTGGGTGCTTCGTACAGATGAAAATGGTGATAAACTCTGGGAAGCTCGCTTTGGAGGAAATAAAGAAGATCGTCTATGGGGGCTTGAACAAACCGTTGAAGGCGGATATATTTTAGGTGGCGTTTCTTATTCTGATGCTCAGGGAGCGCGGACAGATACCTCTCGGGGACATGCAGATTATTGGATAATAAAGATTGATGATTTAGGTAATAAAGAATGGGACAGAGCTTATGGAGGCGATTCTACTGATATTTTAAATGTAATTATCCAAACTCAGGATGGCGGATTTATGCTGGGTGGATGGTCCTTATCCTCTGGTTGGACAGCAAGCGATTCAACAGGAGAAAAGTCTGATACGCTTAGAGGTGACTATGATTGGTGGATTGTAAAGACAGATCCAATGGGGATAATAGAATGGGAGAGAAGTTATGGTGGGAATGATACGGAACAATTAGCAGATATTGTTCAAAAAGAAGATGGAACCTATCTCATTGCTGGCGGAACAGATTCTACTATCTCTGGCGAAGTAGACTCTATGTCCAGAGGATCTCGTGACTTTTGGCTTTTGCATATTGATTCAGATGGAAACAAACTAAGGGAATACCGCTATGGAGGTCAAGATTTTGATGACCTGAATAGAGTAATCGTTACTAGTGATTCAGGTTATGTATTAGCAGGAAGTTCTTATACCATGAATCCTTCAGGAGATAAGACCGAACCCGGCTTTGGTATTTTTGATTGGTGGGTGTTGAAGATTGATACTGCGGGGGTCATTCAATGGCAGCACACTTTTGGAGGAAGTGATATTGAAAATATTTATAGTTTAACTCAAAATACGGTGGATCATTATATGCTGGGCGGTTATTCCCGATCAATTGATGGAACACTAAGTGACAATCCAACTAAAGGAAACAACGATTATTGGATTATGTATTTAGACCCTGATGGAAATGTATTATGGGATGAGCGGTATGGAGGAGATGAATCTGAATCAATGGAACAACTTTTCCAAACAGATGATGGAGGGTATTTACTGGCGGGGCATTCTCGTACTGATGTTAATCAGGATAAGACTGATCCATCAAATGGCGCTAATGATTTTTGGATTGTCAAAACACTTTGCAATATTAGCGTGGAACTAAATGATACGATTGTTTGTCCTGGAGATTCGATATTGATTAGTGCTTTTGACCCAAATTGTGTTGATTGTGTTTACACTTGGTCTGATGATGCTAGCATAACGGACTCTGTTCGATTGATTTCTACGCTCACTGATTTGACTTATACGGTTACCTTGACAGATGGGGTAGGGTGTCAGCGATCAGATGAAATAAACATTACCGTTGCATCAGCTCCTAGTGTTGATCTGGGATCGGATACAGGTTTATGTGAGGGAAGTACATTGGGACTTGATGCAGGAACAGATGGGACGGAATTTTTGTGGAGTACTGGTGATACCATTCAAACAATAAGTGTGGATACTGCAGCTACTTATTCGGTTACTGTTACAAATGCGAATAATTGTGTAGTAGAAGATTCTATTCTTATTAGTATTAATCCTTTGCCAATAGTTGATTTAGGTGTAGATACCGCTCTGTGCAATGGGAGCACTTATGTTTTAAATGCGGGAAATCCTGGTGCTTCCTATGAATGGTCAATGGGTGGAGGATCCAATCAAACCGTTGTTGCTAATTCGAGCGGCGTCTATAGTGTAACGGTTACAGATATTAATAATTGTTCTTCAGAAGATGTCGTATCCCTGAGTTTCGATGCATGGCCACAACCTGTAAATTTAGCTTCACT
The DNA here is from genome assembly GCA_965277415.1 of Saprospiraceae bacterium. GTDB lineage: Bacteria > Bacteroidota > Bacteroidia > Chitinophagales > Saprospiraceae > JAHDHW01. Next base: position 103,343 of record CBDICS010000101.1, on the reverse strand, counting down.
CGCACCAGGGCCACATTGTCCGGGGACAGTTTTTGACATTTCTATTTTAAACTCTGAACCTGGTGTGCTTTATGAATTATTTGATGGTAATAATATTTCGAGTGCTTCAGAAATTGGAACGGGTGGAGTAATAAGTATAGCAACGGATACAGTATTTGTGACTACTTCATTTAATATTGTGGCTACACTTGCCGGACTATGTTCAGATACTTTATCTGCATCGACAGTAGCTAATATTGGAGATATAGAAGCTCCAACAATTACTTGTCGTACGGACACGATAATGAATATAGAAGGCGGCAATTGTGATCCTGTTCTTTCGATAGCTGCTCCGGTAATGATTGCAGATAATTGCGGAATTAAATCTGTACTCTATACGCTGACTGGAGCAACAAATATAGCTTCTCCTTTAGCAGGAATTAATGATGCGAGCGGTTTACCATTTAATGTGGGTTTGACGACTGTCTTATATACAGCCATTGATAGTTTTGATAACTCCGCATCTTGTAATTTTGATGTGGAAGTGATTGATCTGACTCAACCATTAGTAAGTACCCCAGCTGTAAATGAAATAGTAGAATGTGATGGTGCGGGCAATACAGTTGCTTTTAATAACTGGCTTAATAATAATGGTGGTGCAACGGCTTTTGATGTTTGTAGTGCCTTGACTTGGTCTACTATTCCAGTAAACCCTATCCTGTCAGATGACTGTGGTGAGACGGGTACTGTTACCGTAACTTTTGTAGCAACAGATTCTAGCGGGAATTCAGTTTTCACTGAGGCTAGTTTTACGATACAAGATACTCAAGCTCCAACGTTCACCGTTCCATCGGATATAACAATAGGCCCCAATGATGATCCAGTGGATTTAGTATTGACTGGGGATGTTATAGATGAGGCAGATAATTGTGATGGAGGTGTAGATAATCTGGGACCAAGATCCGCTGAATTTTCGGATGTTGTTTCTGTTTCTAATTGTTCAGATGTGATTGTCAGGACTTGGACATTGATTGATGAATGTGGTAATATGACTGAACAGAGCCAAGTCATTACTCAGGAATTTACACCTCCTTCGGCTTTCTTGACCGGAGATACTGAAATATGTTCTGGCGAATTGGTAGAAATCACTTTTAATCTATCTGGTGGTACAGATGTTTATAATGTTGTCTATACAGATAATGATTTTAATTATAGCCTAAATGGAATTGCTGATGGAGATATTGTCGAACTGATGCCAACGGAATCTACGATTTACTCCATTCTTTCTATAGTTGACGCCTCCAGACCGGACTGTGAAGGAACGATAGGTAGCACTGCTGAGGTAATTGTCAACCAAGCCCCAGAAGGCATTAATGTTATTGAAACTTGTGATGTATTAAGTACAGAATACATTGTTACTTTTGAAATTACTGGAGGCAATCCGGGGACTTATACCATTACTGGAGATGGAGGTTTATTAAGCGGAAATGAATTTACGAGTTTTTCAATTCCAAAAGACTCTTCTTATTTGTTTTATATAGATGATAGTAATGGATGTGGACCTGTTGAGGTATCAGGTTCTTTTAATTGTCAATGTATCACCGAGACTGGAACTATTCAAGAAACAGAATTGCTTGCTTGTGGAGGAGAAACAATAACAACTACATTGCAAGGAATGGTATTAGATGAAAATGATATCCTTGAATTTATTGTTCATGATGGCGATGCAAATAATATTGGAACAACTATTTTTTATACTACAAATACACCAGCATTTAATCTCCAATCGGGGATGATCCATGGTGTTACTTATTTTGTAACTGTAGTCGCCAGTACAGACGATGGAAATGGAAACGTTACTAATATTGATGCTTGTTATTCTGAATCCATTGGTGTGCCTATTGTATTTCATGAACCTCCAATTGCAGTAATTACACCAATGACAGACACTGAGTTGGATTGTATTGAGACTAGTCTTTTTTTGAATGGAAATAATTCTCAAACACAAGGCGGTATTAATTTCGAATGGTCGATTAATGGTCAAGGAAATATCATCTCAGGAACAAGTACAGACTTAATAGAAATAGATGAAGCAGGCGATTATGTATTAATCATTACGGACTTAGGGACGGCTTGTACCGCATCAACCTCTATGATTATTTCAGCTAATGAGACCCTGCCCATTGCTGTGATAGCAGAACCTTCACCACTGACTTGTAACGATATGACTGTTCAATTGGATGCGACAGGTTCTTCAACAGGCACTGACTTTACCTATCAATGGACTGGAGGCTTGATTGAGAATGGTGGACAATCTTTGACTCCAACAGTAAGCCTTTCTGGCATGTATACTTTAGAAGTAATAGATGCCGCTAATGGATGCACCAATACCGCACAGATATTTGTTGCTTCTGATACTGATCCACCCCTTGTTACTGTAATGGCTAATGACCTATTAGATTGTATCCAAACTGAAATCACCTTGAATGGAGACTATAATGCTCCTACGAATAATGTTTCGATTCAATGGTTTGCAAACCCTGGAAATATTAGTTCCGGAGAAAATACATTGACTCCTAGCATTGATGCTAGTGGGACTTATGTATTAGAAGTCACTAATTTAGAAAATGGCTGTACAGGCGAAGCGATGGTTATGATCACTGCTGATCAAAACCCACCGGAGCATGCAGAATTAATGACGATTAACCCTGAATGCTTTGGGGATGAAAATGGGGTTATATCTGTTTTTAATATTACTGGAGGGACGGCGCCATTTACTTATTCTATTGATGGTGAACATTTTTATGCTACTGATCAATTTGCGAACCTAAGTGCTGGAATATATACGGTGGCCATTCAAGATGCAAATGGTTGTGAGTGGGGTACCTCAGTAGAACTTCAAATGCCACCTGAACTTGTCGTTGATCTTGGGGCTAATATTACGCTTGATCTAGGCGATAGTATTCAATTAAATGCATTGGTTAATCAGGCAATTGATACGTTTATTTGGAATTTTCCTGAATTACTTACACTATCTCCTTTTGTTCGACCTATAGATCAAACGTCTTATCTTATTCAAGTAACCAATTCTTCAGGGTGTGAAGCAGAAGATTATCTTACGATTATCGTTCGCAAGGACCGAAATGTTTTTATACCAAATACCTTCTCTCCAAATGACGATGGCTTCAATGATTATTTTAGTATTTTTAGTGATCAGTCTGTGATAAATATTAATACATTTCAAGTTTTTGACCGCTGGGGAGAACTAGTATTTAGAACTGAAAATATACTACCTAATATTCCAAACCAAGGCTGGGATGGGAAATTCAAAGGGCAATATCTCCAACAAGCAGTTTTTGTTTATTATGCTGAAATTGAATTTATCGATGGACGGGTAGAAATATTCAAAGGTGATCTGACCTTGCTAAGATGATTTTAAGAGTATTAATACTCAAAACCATTTCTCCCATGTAACAATCGATATTCTCGCTTACATATTTTTGCAGCTATTAAAAACGAGTTGACTACAAGTTCGAAGGATCATCACAAAACTACAAAAACCACATGAAACGAATCCCAAATCTAGATCCTCGAGAATACGAGCATCCTTTTGACAAAAAAGCTTTGGATGCTTTGCAAAGTACGAAAGGCTTGGATACCCTTGTCAAAAAATTTTATGAATATGGCGTTGAAAAGATATTTCATATTCAGCTAACTAGTAGCAACCTTAGAGTTACTCAAAACAGTTTTCCTAAATTATATAGCCTGTTTGAAGAAGCACAAAAAACATTAGATGTTCCAACCCTCCCATCCTTATATTTAATTAGGAGTGATGAACTACAAGGGTTTACGACTGGTGTTGACAATCCAATCATTGCTCTAAGTAGCGCGGCAGTGGACTCTTACAGCGATGAAGAATTATTATTTATTATTGGTCGTGAGATGGGGCATATAAAATCACAGCATGTTTTGTATTATGAGATTGGAACAATCCTTCCGCTGTTGAATGAAATACTTGGAGCGATCACATTAGGCCTAGGGTCTCTGGTTTCTATGGGCTTGCAAGTAGCACTTTTGCATTGGAAAAAAATGTCAGAATATACAGCAGATCGAGCTGGACTTTTAGCCTGTCAAGATGAACGTGTTGCAACGTCTGCTTTAGCTAAGATATCAGGATTACCAGATAAATATTTTGACTCTTTTAATGGCGATGATTTTGTTGAGCAAGCTAGAGCTTTTCAAGGATATGATGAAGGTAGTTATAATAAAGTAATTAAATATTTAAGCCTTATGTTCGGGGAACAGAACTGGAGTGTAGGTCGAGGGAATGAGTTATTTAAATGGATTGATTCTGGAAAGTATAAAATGATACTCGATCGACAAAAAGATTTACCGAAGCCACCCCCACGTCTACCTCCAATCAAATTCTGTCAAAGTTGTAAATTGAGGGTGCCACCAACCTTACCATTTTGTAATAACTGTGGACAACGGTTACTCTAAAAATGTTGAATAGAAAACTCAAATAATCAGTAGAATCTTTATGATTCGATAGTTAATTTTTTTCCCATTTAAAAAATAAATACTTCTTACATTACACTAAGCTCCTTTCCGCTTCAAAGCTGCTGCAATCACCTGTCTTATTCCCTTGACGACATTTACAAATGCATCATCGATGCCTTCTTCCCATTTTGTGATAGGAGTAGCATTCCGAGGTAAAGCTTGCAATTTTGCAAAGCTAGCCAAGTGCCAATCACAAGGCTTCATAATAATTGGAACAACGAAGGCTTCCTTGTTGGCATGTTTCTCCATGGCTTCTTTTATTTCTACATCGAAAATATAGGAAGAAGCTAAAAATCTTGGACTAATAAGTAGAAGAATGACATCCGCTTCATTCAAATTCTTTTTAATGCTATCGTCCCATTCTGAACCAACTTCAATATCTTCATCGCTCCAAATATCAACATTGGGGTCGCGTTTGACCATTGCTAAATGAACATCTAATTCTTCCTTTAAGTCTGCATCTTTTCTAGCATAAGAAGTGAATACCTTTACTTTTTCTGACATGTAATATTGTTTTTATTAGGCTTAATACAAGTTCAACTTCTGTTTACGATTTATCTTCCTCTTCTTTTTTCTGACTAGCAATCCAAGCGTTATTCTCACTACTCATAATAGCTTCTGCACGACTGACAAAATGTTTGAATGCAGCAGCATTATTTTCATATGAACCGGATTCTGTGAGAAATAATACCTTTTCCCTTTCTAGCATTTCAGCTGTAAGCCGATATTGAAGCCAGAGGTCTTGATATTTATATAAGGCAATTATGCCTTCAAACATAGCGATTAAGATGCCACCGACTCCAACAATAATCTTCAAAATATCATCTGCTCCGTTTATCAAACCAGCCAAGAAAGGAATTGTAACAGAAACAATAATCACAATGGTTTTTAAAAATTTATAACGATTTTGATTGTATTTACTTTTCGTATTATACCATTCGATTTGATTGTCAATTCTATTGACTAAATAATCATTTTGATCCATTTTTTCTGAGGTATTGGAAATCAATGACTTATAAGAAGATTTTAAAACAACTTCAATGTAAATAAATCATCAATTAATTTTAAACAACTTCTATCATAATATAGCTGATATGGCCTTAAAAATAGAAATATTTTTGAATATATTGTTGAACCTAATAAAAATGAGCTTAGCAACAGCAAGTTTACCTAATCGTTTGAATGAGATGGAGGTAAACCATCAAATATTGGAAAAATACCAAAAGCAGTGCCTCACAGGCAAATCGATCACTAAACCGACTTAAGGCTGATCACAAATCTCGTAGGAATAATCACCATCTCACAAGCGATGCGATCATACATTAAAACGAAGTGATTTTTGATAGAGAACCATTACCTTTGTAGAGATTTAGTATTAGACTAATCTAGAAGCTAAATCAAAGAAATAGAAATATTGAAAGAATAATATGAAAGAGAAAACTTATCCTCAGGAAGAACTGAAAGACATACTTTTGCCAATCTTAAAATCTAAAGGTGTTTTATATAAAAAATCTAAAAAAATATTTGCTAAAAAGGCTAAAGAGGGAGAACATATTTATACGATAACATCAGATGGGGTCGAAACAGAAAATACAGCTAATAAGGGCGATTACATCATTAAGAATCAAACTGAGGCAGGTGAAATGTATATAGTTGGTAAGCGTAAATTTAAAGAACGCTATAAATATTTGAAAAAAGCTAAAAATGAATTCTCTTTATATAGCCCCAGAGGCAAAGTTATTGCGATTGAAATGACTTCGGCGTTTTTGACAGCCAATGATTTTGAAGAAGTATTTTATTTTATAAGCCCATGGCAAGAGAAAATGATTGTTAGAAAAGATGATTTCTTAGTTTGCCCACCCGACTTTTCTGAAATATATCGTATTGCAAGAAAAGAATTCTTCGAGACTTATCAATTTGAAGAAGAAGAAGAAGAATGAAAGATTGAAGACAATTTTCCATTGAGTATTGTCCTATTAAAACATGTTTTGGATGCTTCACGTTTAAGAGCAGATATTCAAAACAATGCTCTTAATGCATCTAATTATAATAACTTAAATATGAAAAATATTACTTTACTTTTTGCAATTTTGATTTTTAGCATACCTCTTTTCGGCCAAGAAGATTGGGCAATCGTAGAAAGTGGTACTTCGGAAAAATTGAACAAAATCTTATTTATAGATGATGAAAAAGGTTTTATTGTTGGGGATAATGGGATCCTGTTAATGACCGAAAATGGTGGCATGAATTGGGAACTTATAAATACTAATGTTACTCATGATTTGAAAACGATCACTTTCGCTGATGATCTCAATGGTTTTATAAATGGATTAATCACTACAGATGGTGGCATTACTTGGACGCCACAAAGTGCTTCTACAGATTATGGACTGATAGCGGCTTTTTCAATAGATAATTTGCTCGCAGGTTCCAATTCTTCTTTTTCAGGTGATATTTATCAATCAACTGATCAGGGAGGCGCATGGAATTCAATTGGTTCACCTATAGCTGCAGGATTTTATACGGATGTTTTTTTTACCAATTCCAATACAGCTTATCTTTCATCATGGTATAGCGGGCATTTGATAAAAACAATTGATGGTGGGGCTTCTTGGACAGAGAATACTGCTATTTTAGATTTAATTGATGATATCTATGGTCTTGATTTCCCATCAGAGGACATAGGGATAGTAGCTGCCGCTCCAGCGCAAATTGTAAAAACAATAGATGGTGGTGATACTTGGAGTTCAATTTATCCATCCACTGGAGATGCCTTTTTTCTTAGTCGAGGAATATTTTGTAGGTCAACAACAGATTATATTATTGTTGGAAATACAACAGAAAGTTCTACAAGTACTCATAAAATCTATCAAACTGTTGATGGAGGTATTACTTGGGAGATGGTGAATGATCAAACAGATAACCTGAATGATGTATATTGTACTTCAAGTAATTGTTTTGCCGTTGGTGAATCTGGAGCAATTGTTCAAAGAGGGCTTATATTAAGTGCAGATAATCCAATTCAAAAACTTTCCTATAAAATTTATCCGAATCCTACTACGGATTATATAAATATTGATTTTGATCAAGTTCAGGATATTGAAATCTATGATAATCTTGGAAGACGATTATTATCAAAGACGGTTCTACAAGAACAATTAAATATAGGAGATTGGGCTGCAGGCCTATATTTTATTAGGGTTTTGGATGAAAATAAAATAAATACTGCCATTCCTTTTCTTAAAGAATAATCTTCAACAAGATTTTAATAAGTTCATAAAGTACTTTTTGGGCCTGTTTAAAATTTATCGTAGATACAAACGATAAGTTTTAAGCAGGTTTTTTTTTGAACAACTTCTATGTAAAAATTTCACTTCAATGCTATCAAGACATATTGAATGTTCTTGTTCCATAGCATCCTCAATGCATTTCTAACCGTACGCTTTCTACCAAGGTCAGAACTTTGGATGATGGAATAATTATTGCCTAATAATACAGTTGAGAAAGCAGGGTTTTAAAATTAATTAGATATGTTGATTTTTTATAAATAATAGAAAATTGATAATCAGATACTTATAAATCATACATACAACTTAATACGAACTAACTTTTGACTCATCTAATAAAAAAAAATATGGCTCTATTAAGACTACCTCGAGTTGGGCTGTATTCTATAGCCAGCTTTATACTATTTAACATTTTTTCTTCTTTTTATTTTAGTGCTCATAATGAAGGAAATTCTAATATTAATAATTCATCCTCCGATACGGCTTCTATTGCCGCTGGATTAAACGATAATGCTGTAGTTTATACATATACGACTATTAGAAATGGGTATTGGTCAAGTCCTTCAACATGGGCAGGAGGAGCAGTCCCAAATGAATACTTCTCAGGAGATGTGATAAATATCAATCATCAGGTAACATGGAATCAGGGAAATGATGTATATATCCAGAATGGAACATTAAATGTCTGTGGTGTCTTTATAATTCCCAACCATAATATCAAAATGGAATCATACGGAGGCGTTATAAACCTCAATAATGGTCTAATTATTATCCAAAATGATAATTTGGAAAATAAATACGGCCGAGTCAATTTTAATGGTTGGAGTGGTGTACAATTGTGTAATGGAAATTATACTGATGAAAGTAGTGCGGGAACACACGGGAATGGTTATATCTATGCCCAAAATGGAAATATTGAAGATAAAAATTATGGAAACTTTAGTACAGGGGTAAAATGGTGTTCTTCTAGTGGAGATGGTGTAGGAATGCCTACAGGAGAAAATTGTGGTGTTGCTTATCCTGCTGGAGGTTGTAATGCAATCCCTGCTGCTTTTCAAAGTTTATGCGCTGAAATCTGTAATAATGGAACGGATGATGATGGAGATGGTTTAGCAGATTGTAATGATCCGGATTGTGGCAAACCTTCTATTAGCAGTATCAGTACAAATAATCCTACTTGTCCATTAGGAACTAATAATGGAACTATCTATGTCTATGCATCTGGTTCAAATAAACAGTATAGGTTACATACCACTGGCTGGCAGACTAGCCCTTCTTTTACTGGACTTAGTTCCGGATCTTATACGGTATATGTACAAAATAGCTCAACAGGGTGTCAAATAACTTCTTCAGCATATTTAAGTAGTCCTTCTTGCGTTGAAGATTGTACCAATGGAACGGATGATGATGGAGATGGTTTGATTGATTGTAATGACCCTAATTGCGGCAAACCTGTAATTAGTAATGTAAATTCAAATGATCCGCCCTGTCCCATAGGATCGGGGGGAGGAAGTATTGCAATTACTGCGACGGGTTCAAATTTAGAATACCGTTTAGATAATGGTAGTTGGCAAAGTAGTTCGATTTTCAATGATCTTGCTATCGGGTCTTATACTGTTTATGTACGTAATAGTTCTACTGCTTGTGAAGCTTCTCAATCTAACGTTACTATCAATACCCCTACTTGTGTAGAAAATTGCCATAGTGGGATTGATGAGGACAGTAATGGATTGATTGACTGTGCTGATCCAAATTGTGCTTTTCCCTCTGGAGATGAAATTAGTTTTAGCAGAAACGCTGCTTGTACAAGTACGACCAGTGGAAAAATGATCATAGGAACTTCAGATGGAACAATGGTTGTTCCAGATGGCTATGTTTTCAATTATCTTTTTGTTAGAAATAGTGACCTGACCATACTTGATTATGGAACTGATTTGGAATTTAGTACAACTGAAAACGGCATATATTCAGTCTATACAATGATTTATTCCAATAACCCATTTAGTACAGCCTATTTTGATAGCGGCTCTATGACTATGGGGGTGACAACAACTACGAATGTGGACGCGGCTATGGGAGATTGTGCTCTTTTACAAAAAGCAGGCACAGGAACAAATAATCAGATTACAATTTCTGATTGTGCTAAATTAGGGGATTTTGTATGGCTGGATGCAGATGGAGATGGCTGGCAAGACTCAACAGAAGTAGGAATAAAGAATTTTGAAGTTAGATTAGAAGGAACATCAGCGAGTAATTTAGCTGTTTACGATACGACTTCTACTGACTATCATGGATTTTATGAATTCGATGTTCCACCAGGAAGTTATCAGGTAAATGTAACAGTAAGTCCAACGCAAAAGATAAGTGTACCTGATGCAATAGGAGATGACGGATCTGATGCAAATGATACTAGTGCTATTCCAACTTGTTCGGATTTGGATGGGGATGGTCTAATCACAATTTGTCATAATGATACGACCACTATGGAGATTAGTGAAAGCGAATGGGCAACGCATCAGGGGCATGGAGATACCTGCGGGCCTTGTGGTGATTTTAGAACGATTAGCGATGGGAAATGGTCTAAATCAGCAACCTGGGAAGGAGGAAATAAACCCTCAGAAGATATAAGTGGAGACAAAGTGGTGATCAATCACATTGTTACCGTCAACAATGAAGTTACTGTTAAAAACAATGGTGTACTTTTTATCAATAATGGAAGTTTGGAGCTTAAGGATGTTAGATTGAATATTGAAAAAGGAACAGTTCATGTGGTCGATGCAGAATTGATAGCGGGTAAAGAGTTAGAATTAAATAATAATCAAGCTAAGTTTTTTGTAGATAATAGTACGGTTACAGTCAAAAAAACTTATAAAATGGCTGGAGGCGCTCGTTACTTTAAGAATGCTGTAGTTGAACTTACAGAAAATTATCAAAACGATGCGGGGGATGATAATTTGGATAATGTAACCATGGAAGTATTAAATGGAAATTTCCAAAATGATGGCTCATCAAATATCATAGCCAACAATTCCAGGATTTATGTCAAAAATGGAGACTTTCAAAATAATGCAGACATAGATGGAGAAGATTTAGTGATATGGACTAAAAATGGAAACCTGCAAAATAGTGGAAGTTGGAATGCTCCTATTATGGATTATTGTATCTCTGGTTCTATTGATAATATTCCATCTTCCGACGAGCCTTCTTCTGAAGACTGTGGAAATATAGGTGATTATTTTGATCTAAATACCAATAATCCTATCGGAAGTGGCAATAGTGGCGGAAGTGGAAATGAAACAGTAGTAGTTGAAGATTTTGATAATGATATTGATTCGATTACTGGATATTCTCCCATCATTACGCTAGCCGCGAATGAGCAAGATTTATCAGTTGATATTGGTCTTGCTTCTTTCTTGCCACCTGAAGAATGTGGCAATGGTATTGATGATGATGGAGATGGATTGACAGATTGTGAAGACCCAGATTGTTATCTTTTCTCTAATACAGGAGGAACAGATAATGATAATGATGGGATTGGAGACTATTGTGATATTGATGATGATAATGATGGGATTCGTGATATAGACGAAGGGTTTATGTGCCCTACATTTGATGAATCAATTTGGGTCAATGATGAGGATAGACAGATTATTGAGATTAGTAATATAAATGGTACGCCTACTCAGGTAAATATTGTAACGATTAATACTACAGAAACTGTTGGTGATATTGGTTTTGCTCCTGATGGCACCTTGTATGTAGTTACGTTTAATTCAAAAATATTGTATGCTGTTGATCTTAATACTGGAAACTTAACAGCTATTGCAAGTATTCCGTTTACAGAGGCTAATCCTGACCCTAATTCGATTTCATTTGATGAAAGAGGTTTTGCATACGTTGGTGGATCTGATTCAGATGCCATCTGGCGTGTTGATCCAGAGACAGGTACTTCAACATTGTGGCATGACTTCGGTGCTGGAGATTCTTCAGGAGATTTTATTTTCTTAAATGGACGAGTTTATGTGTCATGGGAGCCTACAGGACATAGTTCAAATGTAAGGCTATATGAGATCACTATTGATGCAAATAATAATTACCTCAGTCATCAAGATTTGGGAATTTTACCTAGCCAGACTTATGGTTTATCATCTGATGGTTCAGATGTTTTATATGGCGGAAGAGCAAATGGTAATATCTATACTTTTATACCTCCGACTAGCCCAGTGGCGACTATTTCTACATCTGTAGTATTTGATTTGAGTGGCAACGATCAGATATATGGTATGACTTCGATAGTCGAGGCGGTCGGAAATGGTTGTGTAGGAATTGATACAGATGCTGACGGTCTTGAAGACCACCTTGACCTCGACTCTGACGGCGATGGTTGCTATGACAAAATTGAAGCTGGGGTAACTGGTTTTACAACTAATGGGACTATTACTGATAGCTTGGCTGCAAGTACTTCTGGAGAAGTAGGTGCTAATGGTTTAGATGATGATATAGAAAATAACGATACACAAAGCGCGACTACCTCAGGGTCTTATACGATTACTCAGACCAATTCGGGGACGAATGATTTTCAAGATGCGGCAGTTTATTCTCCAAATTGTCACTGCCTTTTTACGGCTGGGGATACCGATGGGGATGGTATTTGTGATTTAGATGATATAGATGATGATAATGATGGGATACGGGATGTGGATGAATGTGCACTTTCATTGTCCAATACCTGGACATCTTCGACCAATAACGCTACTGGTCAGGTGGGGGATATGAATATCACGGTGTCACATGTCTTAGATGCAAATACAGCTAATTTTTATACAAATGAAACTTTTGGTACAACTAATCTTTGGTCAAACCCGAATGTCGTTGGCGCCCCTTCTTTAAGAGTTGGTCACTCCTGGGATACGACACATGAAAATGGCCAACAGGCGAGTGTAGATGCAGGAACAACAACATTTACATTTGATTTTGGTGAGTTAGTTGAAAACCCAATCGTTCATGTGGATAGATTAGGAGGAAGTAGTACAACATCTACAGGGACAATACCTTATTATTCTGCCACTAATGAGTTTACTTTATTGACGCCTGGTGTGACAATGGTCAAACTAGCCGGAAATAGTCAGTTCATTGTTGAGTCAGACAAATTTTATCGAACGCCTAATGTTGACATGGGGATTTCGCCGCCAACTAACGAAGCAAATAATACAGCTTTGAGTGCAGCGGCAGGAAGTATTCAATTCTTAGGAGCTTTTAATACCTTAACCTTTTCAGTTACAGGTGTTGGTCCTGATTTAGAAAGAGAATCTATCGAGTTGATTTTTGAATCCTGTAAAGCAGATACAGATAGCGATGGTATTGTTGACCGCCTGGATCTCGATTCCGATGACGATGGTTGCTACGATAAAATGGAAGCTGGAGTAACGGGTTATACTACAAATGGTTCTATTACAGACAGCCTTGCTGCAAGCACTGCTGCGGAAGTAGGAGCCAATGGTCTGGATGATGATATTGAAAGCGATGATTCACAAACGGCAACCACTTCAGGTAGCCATTCAGGTAATTATGACATTGTTCAAACGAATACGGGAACTAATGATTTTCAGGATGCCTCCATAAATATAGCTTGTGATGATCCTTGTAATCCTTTTCTGTCGGGAAATTTAGATACAGACGGAGATAATATTTCTGATATATGTGATATTGATGATGATAATGATGGTATCCGAGATGTGGATGAAGGATTATGTATCGAAGATGGTTTAACATCGCTGACTGCATTTACTTCAATAGGCTATGCTCGTAATATTACGACCGCAGGCGTTTATTATTTTAATATAAGCGGACAGACATTTTCTACTTACGTAGATGCAAATGGTTATGTACAAATAGCTATTGACTTTGGAAATGGAGTAGGTAATTTACCTCAGGGTACAACGCTTAATCAGAGCTCAAGAGGAATTCTGACTCCAGCAGTTTTAGCTACCTTAACTGAAACTCAAACGGTTCGTTTATCTCATTCTGGTGGTCAATTCGATGTATCAACTACTAATTCAACTATTATTGGTCGTATCCAATCTAATACAACCTTGCATCGAGGTGTGGCAGATAATACAATAAACAATAACTGGACGGGTACTAATGCAGCATATATAACGATAGATGCCACTTGTTCTTCATCTGCGGGGAATAGCTTACATCAAAGTATTGTTCACCTTTGTGGTATGACGAACGGAACTCATTGGATGCCATCTCTTTCCCAACAAAGATTGAGACATGGTTTAGGGGAACTTGCTAATACGCAGAGCATGAGTTTATGGGTACGAGGGGCAAGTGTAAGCTGTGAGCATGTAGATACAGATTTGGATGGAACGCCTGATTATCTCGACCTGGATTCTGATGGCGATGGTTGTTATGATAAAATTGAAGCAGGTGTAACAGGTTTTACGACAAATGGATCAATCACAGATAGTTTGGCTGCTTCCACTGCTGTTGAAGTAGGAACAAATGGATTAGATGATGATATAGAAAGCGATGATACGCAATCTGCTACTACATCAGGTAGCTATACGGTTACTCAAACGAATTCCGGGACGAATGATTTTCAGGATTCTAGCATAAGCTTAGGTTGTGCAGAAATCTGTGGAGATGGCTTTGACAATGATGGGGATGGCTTGACAGATTGTGAAGATCCAGATTGTTATTTAGTATCCAATACTGGAGGTGATGATCTGGATGGCGATGGAATAGGTGATGCTTGTGATATTGATGATGATAACGATGGCGTCCTAGATGCTAATGAATCTGAAGATAGTTTTGACCCCGTAATGGTTTTGGCTCAAAAAACAGCACAAGCCTCTGGAAGTGGTATAGGAGGCTTGCCGTCAATAAATATTGATATTCCACAAGGGAGTAATGAAAACAGGGCATTACTACTATATTTTATTGCAGAACGAGACCATACGGGTGATGGAACCCCAAATAGTTATGGCGATAATTATGCGATAAATGTTCCAGGTTCAGTTTCCAATTATGATCCTTTTACTCAAGATAATATGTTCACTATTTCAAGTAGTAGTCATTCGATCTCTGCTTCGTATAATCCAGTCACCAATGATTTTAATTATAGATATAAAACTAGCCTGGGAATAGGTGAATTAAATGCAAAGTATTCAATAGAATATACAATAGTATATCTGTTAGAAAGTGATTTAGATGCATTATGTCCAAGTGGTTTTGGAAATATTGATATCAATTTTGATTTATTAGGGACTAATTTACCAGCTAGTGGTCAAGATGAAACCTTATTAGGAGTAATCGTCTTGGATAACGTCAAACAAGGTCTTGCAAGCGAACAAATATTTACTGAATTTAGTGACGGCGTTGGTTTAGGTTTGAATAGTACTTCATCTACCTTAAGTGCTCTGGTCGATGCTGACCATTCTCCAAAATCGGACTTTGATGGTGTGTTGATGCTAGGACATGCATCAAATGAAAACTTGACCAATGGATCAAGATATGGCTATGAATCCATTCCTGGATATAATTTGGTGACTGATGGTCAAATTCTAAATAATGCCATACCATCGAATACCTATACTTATCCTGGTGTAAGCTCAGAAGCGGATGGATTTACTTATTCACTTCAATTTGGTCTTAAAAAGGATATTACGATAGGTACTTCGACAAGCCTCTCTTTTTATAATAGTACGAGCAATACTTTGATAGACAATGCTGGATTTTCTTTTATAAAAATCCAATCCGCAGTAGAAGAAACGGACGGAGATGGTCTGCCAGATCACCGAGATCTGGATTCAGATGGAGATGGCTGTTTTGATATAGCAGAAGCAGGTGTATCTGGTTTTACTACAAATGGTTCAATAAGAGATAGTTTAGCTGCCTCTACGGGATTGGAAGTAGGTGCGAATGGTCTGGCCAATAATATAGAAAGTGACGATACCCAAAATGCAACGGTAAATTATACAGTAGTACAAACGAATACAGGCGTCAACGATTTTCAGGATGCGAGTATATCTACAGGCTGTGTAGAAATCTGCGGAGATGGCTTGGATAATGACAGCGATGGCTTGATCGATTGTGATGATCCAGATTGTATCACGAGTCCAACGATTAATTTATCATTGACTACAGCCTGTGTCAATGAAGTGATAACGATCTCTTCCTCCGATCTAGGTGTAGGAACAACTTATAGTTGGAATTTTGGCAATAATGCCAGCCCCGCTACGGCAAGCGGAATTGGTCCACATAATGTATCCTATACCAGTTGTGGAAGCAAAACAGCCTCCTTGACGGTACAAAGAAATAGCTGTTCGATCACAGTAGATAGTATCATTACTATTCAAGATACGACGGACCCAGTATGGGATGTAGCGCCCTCGAATTTAGTATTAGAATGCAATAGTTCTCAAAACCTAAATGATTCGATTTCCTTATGGTTGGGCAATCATGGAGGTGGTACGGTATCAGATAATTGTAACAATAGTTTTATTATAACAAATGATTACACGGTCTTGAGTGCAGATTGTGGTACGACAGCTAGTACGAGTGTCCGGTTTACAGCGAGAGATAGTTGTGGCAACACAGCGATAAGTACCGCAAGTATAAGTATACTAGATACAGAGGGACCATCAATATCCATAGTAGATGATATCACAGTAGATTGTGATAATATCCCTGTCGCACCATCCCCAACAGTAGCAGATAGCTGTGATACGAGTCCGACACTAGCCTATCAAGAAGTGACGGTTTACCATCCAAATGCCAATTGGAGGAGTTCTAGTACTTGTGATATCTTGCATGCCATATCAGCAGTGACGTATAACGATCAGGGTACTCCAGGAGATAGCTCAGATGATGAGATGCGCTTTACCTTAACAGTACTAGGCCAAAATACAAGTGCTGGCTGGTCAGCTAATGTGAATGGAACACTAATAAGTGGAACGTATCAAAGAAGTTATAATTTTGGACCATTATTATCAGGAGGTTCTATACTCAGTTTTACGATAATAGATGATAGTGATCCTGCTTGTACACGTTCTGTCACGATTGATGCAGCTGATTTTTAAATCCCCAACATGCTCTATGGTATATCAGAAATAGATAATAAACTTCTTGGCATTTGTTTTGCTTTACAACTATAGATGAAATCTAATTTATAGTGCAAGATATGTTAATCCATTAATTGAAGAAAACCACCTTATCAAAGCTAAATGGTTAAAGAAAACCATCAATTCATATTGATTAAAACGGGACTGAAAAAGGCATCGACTTTTATTAATGGAAAGTCCATAATTATTTTATTCGCAACAACAGTACTCTTAGTCCAATTTAAATTCCAAGCCTTTAGTTCTTTTCTTTCTATAATTACCAACAATTCTACTCCTGAGCCAAAGATGATAGAAGCACCCATGGCTTCTACTGATTGTGGTTTAGACCTTTTTCTAATCAATGATCAAAGTGGTTCAGTTGACGCTGTTGAAAATGTTCAAAGTCGAGCTTTTATCTCGGCTTTAGCTACCCGAGTAAATGGTTTGGGAATAGCCAATTCAGAAAGTCGTTTTTCTATTAGTGAATTTGCACATACGAATACTTGGTATCGATATGCTTTTGCTTCAGCAGGAGCAAACTATACTACTGAATTAAGTGATATTCTTTTATATGAAAGTGCTGCGAGAACATTGAGCGGAGGGACAAGTATTTACAGAGCGATGCAAGAAGCCAGAACAGCGGTGAGTAGTAATTATGTGAATGGAAGAACAGTACCAAAAGTAGTGGTGTTGATGACTGATGCGTATTGTTTTCAAATTGAAGGGGCAGCCTTAAATATTGCCCAAGAGCTAAAAAATGATGGTTTTTACATTGTTGTCATGGCCATTGGCCCTGCTACAGCTTGTACTGCTTTGAATACAATAGCGAGTCCTGGCGGGTATTTTTCAGCGGTGGATTATCAAAGTCTGGAAAATGATGTAATCAGCTTGACTGAAAATATTATAAACTCAGCTTGTACTGGGGCTCCACCATTTGAATATTTCTATGATTTATCTGTAAATATCACTTCATTTACGGCTAGCGGCTGTAATACGCCTCCTGGGACTTATTCTACAGGTTATACAGTATATAATACAGGAGATGTAAGTTTTAATGCTAATTTAAAAATAGCCTTTTACGATGATGATCCTACTAAGCCTACAGCTAATCATTTAATTACGATTGACGAAGGTGTTCAGAATATTTCTGCGGGTGGGAGCTATATGGGTACACTAAGCAATTTGGCTTTGGCAAGTACCAATTTTTTATATGCTGCCGTCAATATAGATGGGAACTTGGCAGTGAATGGAGTTCCATTGGCATATAGTTTATCAACTGCTCAATTGAATGAAAATACGGAAAAAGAAACGGGGAATAACTTTAGTACTGGCTTCACTCGTGTTGATGCAGGGACTTGTTCACCACAAGCTAAATTAGACATTGAGGTAACCAATACTGGAATAACTTGTGATGATCGGGTGACTTATAATGTTACCATTTGTAATAATGGTAATTCGGGAGGAAGTGTAGATTTTACTCCTTATGCTGGGACTGGCTTTACTTTAATTAATTCGGATTCGATCAACCAACCGATCAATGCGCCATTTATTAATTGGGAAAACACTATTGGAGGAGTTGGTACAGATGATGAAGTATACATAGAACCAACAACAGATGGCGGATATATTGTTGGAGGGGCTACGACTTCAAATATAGGCGGCGATAAGACAGTAGCCCATTTTGGCGGATACCACGATGGATGGGTATTAAAATTAGATGCTAGTGGAAGTATCAGTTGGCAAATAGATTTAGGAGGCAATTCAGATGATCACCTGAATTCCATCCAGCAAACAAGTGATGGCGGGTATATTGTTGGTATAACGGCAGCTTCAAGTATAAGTGGAAATAAAACAGAGAATTCAAATGGCGGTTATGATTATTGGATCGTAAAACTGAATGCAACGGGAAGTATCGTTTGGCAACATACGATAGGTAGTATTAATACAGATACACAAACTAAAATTTCACAAACGAGTGATGGAGGCTACATTATTTCAGGTATGGCATTCGCCGATGCTGGTGCTGATAAGAGTGATAATGCTATAGGAAACTTTGATTACTGGATTGTAAAGATCAACGCTTTCGGGAGCGTAGTATGGGATAATACGATAGGAGGAACGGACTATGATAGTTATCCAGAAATAAAGCAAACATCTGATGGTGGATATATATTGGCGGGCTTATCAAGGTCAGGAGTTGGTGGAAATAAAACAGAACCTTCTTTGGGAAATGATGACCTTTGGGTATTAAAACTTAATTCTTCAGGAAACATCGTGTGGCAAAATACTATAGGTGGAAGTGGCTTGGAATATTTTGGAGATATTGCTCAAACGAGTGACGGAGGATACCTCTTGGGAGGAAGTTCTGATTCTGGGATTAGTGGTGATAAAACAGTAGCGTCTTATGGTGGCATGGATTATTGGGTGTTAAAATTAAATGCTTCAGGAAATATAATTTGGCAAAATAATTATGGAGGAACCTATGACGATCGTTTGGCAGCTGTTGAAGTATTGGCTAATGGTAATTATGCGCTTGGAGGAAGTTCAGGCTCAGGAATAAGTGGAAATAAAACGGTTGGTAATCAAGGCGCTAATGATTATTGGCTTGTTACTATTGATAATTCTGGAAACCTTATTAATCAGGTAGGCTCAGGAGGTTTTTATTCTGAAAATTTATTTGATATTGGAGAAAATACAGATGGGAGTTTAATTTTGGCAGGAACATCTTCTTCTGGAGCTGGTGGAGATAAATCGGAACCTTCACAAGGTAGTTCTGACTATTGGGTGGTTAACATTGAAGAAGGAGCTTTTCTGGATGCTGGAGAATGTATGATCGTGCAATACACTTATGATGTTTCAAGTGTTGTAGCAGGAAACTATAATTTCAGTTTAGCTTTAACATCTGAAAAGCAAAGAACAGCAGATAACAGTCCTATTATTTATCCAGATAATAATTTTGCCTTTGGAGCATTTACTGGTTTAAATGGATTTAATGGAGCAACTAATAGTGCTGATGATTTAACAGTAGCACCGACATCTTCATGTCCTGTGGGAGATTTAATAGCGGTCGATGTGGATATTCCCGATAATACCATATGTGAAAATGGTTATACGACGGCGACCGTAACCATTACCAATAATACAGGAGGGACTTTTAGCAATATAGATTTGGCTCTTGACTTAGCGGGCTCCGGAACGACCTACGCATCCGAACCTTACGACCTGACGAATGGTCTAGTTTTGCCTTCCATTAATATTTATCATACGAGCTATCCCGCTGTTACAAACGCCTTGTTTTCTAGCACAGGAATGGATAGTTTATCGATTTATACTTTACCTAATGGCACAAGTACTTTTAAAATAGATTTAGAAATAGGAACAGGTCTTGCCAATTTATCTGCTCAATTACTCAATATTCCAACGGGTTATAATGCCACAAACGAAAGTAATATAGGGATGGATGCTACAGGTATCACCGGAGAAGTTGCTCCAACGATCAGTGGTACTTGTCCAGCTTCAATTTCAGCAGCAACCACAACTATAAATTTTAACTATACCGTAACTGGCGCAACATCCATCCAATGGGCTTCAGGAACGAGTGGCATTTTTACTAATCCAAATGCGGGGACTACAAATTATACTGTAAATGCTTTTGATATTGCCAATGGCTTTGTAGATGTTTCTATCAAGGGAATGACTGCAGGTGGCTGCGAAACAGTTGAAATTTGCCGAGTAAATATAACAGGGGTGACTTATGATTATGGTGATGCACCAACGACGTATGATTTAGGATATAATGTCATTCCTGTTGCAGCAGCATCTACCTTACTACCCGATTTATACTTAGGAACAGTTGCTCCTGATACAGAGACAAATGCTCAAGCGAATATAGATGCTACAGGAGATGGTAGTGATGAGGATGCTATGGATGGTGTAAGTGTTTTACAACCTTCATCTGGTGCAGTAGGTTTTACACTCCCCGTGGAAGTAACTAATAATAATGTTTCCACTGCTTATTTAAGTGCATTTATAGATTGGAATGAAGATGGAGATTTTCTGGATACTTTAGAAAGGTCTACCATAGTTACCATTCCTGCAAGTAGCGGAGTCAGTATCCATACACCTGTTTTTGATGTGCCCAATATTACCATACCAGATTCAGTGTTTTTGCGATTGCGACTAAGTATAGATTCCAGTGCGATTGAAGTACCTTATGGCGTTTCTGCACAAGGAGAGGTAGAAGATAAACTTTTTGCATTCTGCATAGACATTGATGGCGATAATATTTGTGCAAAAGATGACATTGATGATGATAATGATGGAATCCGGGACATTGATGAATGCCCTGCAATATATCGTTTTAATGTAGGAGGAGGTGCTTATACAGATGCGCGTGGACGAGTATGGGCAGTAGAGACTGGTTTGAGTGGAGGTATTGGAGCAGGGACTCATAGTTCTGGTACGGTTAATTTAAATAATGGAAATCTTCCAGGATCCACAACAGATGATACGCCGTATATTTCATATAGAAATGCTGGGAATTCTGGTACTTTTACTTATGCTCTCCCTATCAGTAATGGAATGTATAGAGTAGTATTCCATTGGCGAGATTGCTGGAGTAATGGAAATGGAAGAAGTACAAATATTGCACTTGAAGGACTTAATGTGATAACAAATTATAATCCTCAAAATGAATTTGGTGCTTGTGTAGCAGGTACGCGGACATTTACAACAACTGTATTGGATGGCAATTTGAATATCAACTTTGGAGGGACAGGCTCCCCGATATTATATGCATTAGAAGTATTTAATGAAGATTGTGATACCGACAATGATGGCACGCCTGATTATTATGATTTGGATAGCGATAACGATGGTTGTTTTGATGCAAATGAAGCGGGACATAATGAATTGGTGGATATCAATGGATTTATTGCAACAACGAGTGGCGAAGTAGGGACAAATGGTTTAGACAATGATGTTGAAGTCAGTGATGCCTTTAGCACAGCGATCAACTATACAATTAATCAAATACAACTAAATATTAATGATTTTCAAAATGCACAAGTGATAAGCGGTTGTTCAGAAACGGATTGTACTGATGGAGTGGATAATGACTTAGATGGATCAATAGATTGTGAAGACACAGATTGTAGTATTTATGGGAATATATTTTCTAATCCAAGTATGGAAAATTATGTCTGTGAATCCGGTTTGAGTAACCTGACCTCAGCTATTCCATATTGGCAATTAGTTTCTGGGACTGGAGAAGCTATGATATTTGACCCTCCCAATTGCGAAGTAATGCCTTCTAATGGATTATGGCCAGCCTCATGGGGCTTAACGAATGTACCTCCTAGTGATGGCAAAGTTTATTTTGCTGTTCATAATGATGGGGTTGGTAGTGCTCCTGTTGAGACTGTAATCCATACGCTTGCAACTGAAGTCCAGTCAGGAACGACCTATAGCATAGAGTTTGATGCTCATTATATGGATTTTGGTAATGGCGCTGCACCGGCACTTGCTTTTGCTCTACAAAACCCATCTGCCTTAAGGGTTTATGGTATTCGAACAGGTGTGGATGTTTCTGCTTATGATTTTAATCAATGTGATGCCAGTATTCTTTCGGGTGTTGATTTTCTGGGACAATCGGCTATGGTTACTGGAAATAATAGTTGGGATCGGTATACTATATATATTGCCCCAACTAATAATTATGATCGCTTTGTTTTTCATCCATCTTGTGGAGCACCTTCATTTTTGGCATTTGATAATTTTAGCGTAGGCGTTTCGCCTATTATAATAGCAGGTACTACAGACTGTTCAGGAGACTTAACAGCCAGTGTTCTGCCTATTCCTGCTGCTTATCAATGGTATTTAGATGGTATAGCTATTGTAGGAGCAACTTCAGCTATTTTCTCTCCAGTAGAATCTGGTGATTATACAGTTAGGGCGGTCACAGCAGGTGGCTGCGAATCTTTAGAATCAGAGATTAGAACATTGGATTGTCCTTGTACCGATTCTTCAGGAACGGACACCGATGGAGATGGATTAAATGATATTTGTGATATTGATGATGATAATGATGGGATACGGGATGCGGATGAATGTGTGAAATATACGGCAAATAATCAGAGTGCTACTTGGAATGGACCAACTGCTTCAACAGTCAGTTACAATTGGACAGGGCTAGCCACTCAGACATTTAATTCTACTCTTGAAAATGCTCAATTTAATTTTTATACAAATAATAATGGTGGTGATCAACGCTACGCTAAATTGGGAGACGCCACTTATAATATTTCTTTTAGTCCTGCAATACCTGCCAAAGAAATTGCTTACTTACTCGGTGATGTAGATAATTTTAATGTGACCAACCAGTCTGCAACGTTTACAGTAACAGGAACAGCTTCTACTAATGATTTTTATGCATCAACGATTACTAGCGATAACAGTTTTAATTTAGGTACTTATGATTCTAGTACCGGTGCGATTGATCTTTCAGGGAATATTGAAAATAAATATATGTTACTTGTAAGCAATTCTGATGCATTGGTAAGTAGTCTGAGCATTAATTTTTTCGGTGACCCTAGTGATTATATCGCGCATAGTTGGTTTGCTTTTAATCCTTGTGACACAGATGGTGATGGGGTCTATGATTACTTAGATTTAGATTCCGACGGCGATGGCTGCTACGATAAAATAGAAGCTGGCGTAACTGGTTATACTACAAACGGATTGATTACTGATAGTCTCGCTGCTTCTACGGCTGCTGAAGTAGGTGCCAATGGTTTGGATGATGATATAGAAAGTGATGATACAGAATCTGCCATTACATCAGGTAGTCATACGGGTAGTTATAATATTGTACAAACCAGTATCGGAACAAATGATTTTCAGGATGCTACTGTCTTATCTCCTTATTGTTCTTGTCCGCCAAGTGAAGATAAAGATGGAGACGGTATCTGTGATGCAAATTGTTCTGAAATACCTACTGCTTCTACTATCATTGCTGGAAGTTTATCAGGAGGAATTATCTATGAAGTAAATGTAGAGACAGGAGCAAGTTCATTCTTAACGAACTCTCCCTTTGTTGCTGGTGGATTGAATTCTTTAGCAGCTAATCCCGATAATAATGTCATTTATTATGGTACAGGAACAAGTATATATTATTGGGATCCGACTGAAGGTACGGGGTCTGATGCGCATCATTTAATCGCAGATTTGACTGCCTATCCGGCCTTCTCAGGCTCTAATCTACAAAGCTCAGGAGCGGCATATTTGAATGGAACCTATTATTTAGGTTCTGAAAACTTATCTTATTTGGGGGCTTTTGAGGATGTTTTTGAAGTGGAGATGTCTGATGATGGGAAGAGTGTCCTATCTGTAACGGCTCTCGGAATTCGTACTGCTGCACTTTCTGTTGGCTTCAATTTTAGAACTTCACAATCTGGCTTCGGAGACATTATCGTTATTCCCGACGGTGACGCAGGAGTCATTTATGGACAAACAGGAGGACCAGGAAATCCTGCAAATACTTATTGGACTTTTGATATAAGTACTCAAAGTTTTACTCTAGTTAAAAATAATCCAAGCTTTCGTCAAGTAGCGGCCGATGCCAATGGCGTTTTTTATGGTAATTCAGGAAGTAATATTTATCAAATTGAAAAAGCGACAGGTAATTTAGTTGGGGGAGCGATTGCGATTGGCTTTACGCCTGCTGACTTAACAGGACCTTTTGAAAAACCACAATGTTTAGGTGATTTGGATGATGATAATGATGGAATTCCTGATACAGAAGAGGGAAATGGTTTAGTCGATACCGATGGAGATGGAATTCCGGACTCCTGTGATTTGGACTCTGATGGAGATGGTTGTCCCGATGCTGTAGAGGCTGGTGTACCAGGCGTATTATTGGCTGGAGACGTAATAAATGGATGGCCAAATACAAGTACAAACCTTCCTAATGCTATAGCCCAAGGACCTTATGGTGATAATGGTTTAGCGAATAGTTTGGAAAATAATGATTCTCAATCAGCTACTACCTCAGGTACTTATACGATTATTCAAACGAATTCGGGGACGAATGATTTTCAGGATGCTTCGGTCTCTATCGGATGTTTGGTCCCCGAGATCTGTGGTGACGGCTTAGATAATGATGGGGATGGCTTGACGGATTGTGAAGATCCGGATTGTTATTTAGTATCGAATACTGGGGGGGATGATCTGGATGGCGATGGAATAGGTGATGCTTGTGATATTGATGATGATAACGATGGCGTCCTAGATGCTAATGAATCTGAAGATAGTTTTGACCCCGTAACGGTTTTGACTCAAAAAACAGCACAAGCCTCTGGAAGTGGTATAGGAGGCTTGCCGTCAATAAATATTGATATTCCACAAGGGAGTAATGAAAACAGGGCATTACTACTATATTTTATTGCAGAACGAGACCATACGGGTGATGGCACCGCAAATAGTTACGGCGATAATTATGCGATAAATGTTCCAGGTTCAGTTTCCAATTATGATCCTTTTACTCAAGATAATATGTTCACTATTTCAAGTAGTAGTCATTCGATCTCTGCTTCGTATAACCCAGTCACCAATGATTTAAATTATAGATATAAAATTAGCCTGGGAATAGGTGAATTAAATGCAGAGTATTCAATAGAACATACAATAGTATATCTGTTAGAAAGTGATTTAGATGCATTATGTCCAAGTGGTTTTGGAAATATTGATATCAATTTTGATTTATTAGGGACTAATTTACCAGCTAGTGGTCAAGATGAAACCTTATTAGGAGTAATCGTCTTGGATAATGTCAAACAAGGTCTTGCAAGCGAACAAATATTTACTGAATTTAGTGGCGGCTTTGGTTTAGGTATGAATAGTACTTCATCTACCTTAAGTGCTCTGGTCTATGCTGACGACTATTCTCCAAAATCGGACTTTGATGGTGTGTTGATGCTAGGACATGCATCAAATGAAAACTTGACCAATGGATCAAGATATGGCTATGAATCCATTCCTGGATATAACCTGGTGACTGATGGTCAAATTCTAAATAATGCCATACCATCGAATACCTATACTTATCCTGGTGTAAGCTCAGAAGCGGATGGATTTACTTATTCACTTCAATTTGGTCTTAAAAAGGATATTACGATAGATACTTCGACAAGCCTCTCTTTTTATAATAGTACGAGCAATACTTTGATAGACAATGCTGGATTTTCTTTTATAAAAATCCAATCCGCAGTAGAAGAAACGGACGGAGATGGTCTGCCAGATCACCGAGATCTGGATTCAGATGGAGATGGCTGTTTTGATATAGCGGAGGCAGGAGTGACTGGTTATACTACGAATGGTTCAATAAGAGATAGTTTAGCTGCCTCTACGGGATTGGAAGTAGGTGCGAATGGTCTGGCCAATAATATAGAAAGTGACGATACCCAAAATGCAACGGTAAATTATACAGTAGTACAAACGAATACAGGCGTCAACGATTTTCAGGATGCGAGTATCAGTGTGGCCTGTGTAGAAATCTGTGGAGATGGCTTGGATAATGACAGCGATGGCTTGATCGATTGTGATGATCCAGATTGTATCACGAGTCCGACGCTTAATTTATTATTGACTACAGCCTGTGTCAATGAGGTGATAACAATCTCCTCCTCCGATCTAGGTGTAGGAACAACTTATAGCTGGAATTTTGGCAATAATGCCAGCCCCGCGACAGCAAGCGGAATTGGTCCACATAATGTATCTTATACCAATTGTGGAAGCAAAACAGCCTCCTTGACGGTACAAAGAAATAGCTGTTCGATTACAGTAGATAGTATCATTACGATTCAAGATACAACGGACCCAGTATGGGATGTAGCGCCCTCGAATTTAGTATTAGAATGCAATAGTTCTCAAAACCTAAATGATTCGATTTCCTTATGGTTAGGCAATCATGGAGGCGGTACGGCATCGGATAATTGTAATAACAGCTTTATTATAACAAATGATTACACGGCCTTGAGTGCAAACTGTGGGACGACAGGTAGTACAAGTGTCCAGTTTACAGCGAGAGATAGTTGTGGCAACACAGCGGTAAGTACGGCAAGTATAAGTATACTAGATACAGAGGGACCATCGATATCCATAGTAAATGATATCACAGTAGATTGTGATAATATCCCTATCGCACCATCCCCAACTGTGGCAGATAGCTGTGATACCAATCCGACACTTGTCTATCAAGAAGTGACGGTCTACCATCCAAACACCAATTGGAGGAGTTCCAGTACTTGTGATATCTTACATGCCATATCAGCAGTGACGTATAACAATCAGGGTACTCCAGGAGATAGCTCAGATGATGAAATGCGTTTTACTTTAACAGTACTAGGCCAAAATACAAGTGCTGGCTGGTCAGCTAATGTGAATGGAACGCTGATAAGTGGAACATATCAAAGAAGCTATAATTTTGGACCATTATTATCAGGAGGTTCTGTACTCAGTTTTACGATAATAGATGATAGTGATCCTGCTTGTACACGTTCTGTCACGATTGATGCAGCTGATTTTTAAATCCCCAACATGCTCTATGGTATATCAGAAATAGATAATAAGCTTCTTGGCATTTGTTTTGCTCTATAATCATAAATTAAATCTAGTTTATAGCATAAAACATATTAATCCATTGATTTAAGTGGTTTGATATGCTTTTGCTGTATTAAGTTCTGTAGAAGAAATACTATAGGATTTACATACTAGATTAATTCAAGTAAATCACCTTATTAAAGCTAAATGGTTAAGGAAAACCATCAACTCATAATTAATTAAAATGGGATTAAAAAAGGCATCAACTTTTATTAATAGAAAGTCCGTGTTTGTTTTAGTCGCAACAACAGTACTTTTATTACTGTTTGAATTACAAGCCTTTAGTACTTTTCTTGCTATCATTACTAACAATACTACTCCAGAGTCAAAAGCGATAGAAGCACCCATGACTTCTACTGATTGTGGTTTAGACCTTTTTCTGATCAATGATCAAAGTGGTTCGGTTGATGCTCTTGAAAATATTCAAAGTCGAGCTTTTATTTCAGCTTTAGCTACCCGAGTAAATGGTTTGGGAATAGCCAATTCAGAAAGTCGTTTTTCTATTAGCGAATTTGCACATACGAATACTTGGTATCGATATGCTTTTGCTTCAGCTGGAGCAAACTATACTATAGCATTAAGTGATGTCCTTTTATATGAAAGTGCTGCAAGAACATTGAGCGGAGGGACAAGTATTTATAGAGCGATGCAAGAAGCCAGAACAGCGGTGAGTAGTAATTATGTAAGTGGGAGGACAACACCAAAAGTAGTGGTGTTGATGACTGATGCGTATTGTTTTCAAATTGAAGGGGCAGCCTTAAATATTGCACAAGAACTAAAAGATGATGGGTTTTACATTGTTGTCATGGCCATTGGTCCTGCTACAGCTTGTACTGCTTTGAATACAATAGCGAGTCCTGGCGGGTATTTTTCAGCGGTAGACTATCAAAGTCTGGAAAATGATGTAATTAACCTGACTGAAAATATTATAAACTCAGCTTGTGGGGCTCCACCATTTGAATATTTCTATGATTTAGCTGTAAATATCACTTCATTTACGGCTAGTGGTTGTAATACGCCACCGGGTACATTTTCTGCAGATTTTACAGTTACTAATGTTGGAGAAATTGATTTTAATGCCAATTTAAAAATAGCATTTTATAACAGAGATCCGACAAGTCCCTCTGCTGATCATTTAATTACGATAGATGCAGGTACTCAAAATATTACTACAGGTGGTGGCAGTTATAATGGAACGATCACTAGTTTGAATTTAGAAACTACTAATTTATTATATGCTGTAGTAAATATCGATGGGGCTTTAGGAATCAATAGTGTTCCATTGACTTATGGCTTAACAACAAGTCAGTTAAATGAAAATACGGAAAAAAATACTAATAATAATTTTAGCTCAGGAACAATAAGAGTTGATGCCGGAACATGTGCCCCGCAAGCTAAACTCTTTATGGATGTGACCAATACGGGGCTCATATGTGATGGTTTACTAACCTATGAAGTGAATGTATGTAATAATGGAAATGCTGACGCAAAAATAAACCCTACTCCCTATGTTGGGGCTGGATTTTCATTAAATGACTTGAACGTAATACCAAATCTAGCCTCAATACTCAATGCTGATAAGCAACAAGTATTTGGAGGTTCATTAGATGAGCTAGCTAATGCTTCTCCGGGTGCTCTGGAGACCAGCGATGGAAACTACCTAAATGTATCCCGTAGTTCTTCCGGAATAAGTGGTAATAAAACCTCTTCCTCACGAGGGGGGATAGATTATTGGATTATCAAACACGATAAAGACGGTAATATACTTTGGCAGAAAAGGTATGGTGGGGATGCCGATGATGTTCCCACTAGCATGGACAATACAACTGATGGGGGGTATATTATAGGGGGCTATTCATTATCGTCAATAAGTGGAGATAAGACAGGAGCGTCCAAGGGGGGAGAAGATTATTGGATTATCAAATTAAATTCCTCTGGTAATATTCAATGGCAGCGAACATTTGGAGGAACGTCAAATGATAATTTAACAGGAATCATTCAAACTTCCGATGGAGGATATCTAGTATCTGGACACTCTTATTCTGGGATTTCTGGTGATAAAACATCGACAAGCTTTGGACAAAGTGATTATTGGGTTTTAAAGCTTAATGCTAGCGGAAATATCGTTTGGCAGCGAATTTATGGGGGAAGCGACCCAGATATAATACCAATTCTTATAGGTTTAGCGAATGGTGATTACTTTATGTTTGGATATTCCTATTCAAGTATCAGCGGTAACAAAACAGAAAATAATATAGGTTCTTCAGATTATTGGGCAGTGAGAATAAACAGTACAGGTTCTATTGTTTGGCAAAAAAACATAGGGGGATCAGGTATCGATTTAATTTCGCGCGGAAATACACCATACGAAACAAGTAGTGGTAATATCCTAATACAAGGTTATTCTTCATCAAATAGTGGAGGGGATAAATCGGAGAATTCAAGGGGGGCATCCGACATGTGGGTGATAAAATTAGATGGAACGACAGGAGCGCTCCTCAAAGAGAAGACAATAGGAGGGACTGGTTATGATGCTCCTGGATCTATCAAAGAATTACCCAGTGGTAATTTTATGTTATTAGGAACAAGTGCTTCTAATATTAGTGGCGAAAAGTCAGAAAGTTCGAAAGGTAGTTCTGATGTTTGGATACTTGAAGTAGATACTGATTTGAATGTGTTGTGGGACAAAACCATTGGGGGAACTGGTGGCGATGGAGGTCGAGATTTTATCTATGATGTTCAGGACAATAGTTACCAAATCTTTGGATACTCCTCTTCTGGAATTAGCGGTGATAAAACAGTGAATAGCTATGGAGGAAATGATGCATGGACATTTAGATTAAAAGAATTCCAGGTATTAGAGGCCGGAGAATGTGCATCTTTTCAATATACATATGATGTGTCAGGGACTAGCTCAGGGACATATGATTTTAGTGTGGGGCTTGAAGCAAGTAGTGTATCAGTAATACACCAAAATCCAAGCATCGCACCAGATATCAATTTCAATGCGGGATCTGCTACCAATTTAGGTGGCTTTGATGGGACTGCACATACCTCAGATGATGTAGTAGTAGTGCCTACTTCTTCTTGTCCATCAGGTGATTTATTGTCTATAGCAATAGATATTCCCGAAAATACAATTTGTGAACAGGGGTACACCACAGCAAGGATTACTATTACCAATAATTCAGGAGGAACATTCAGTAATATTGATTTGGCCTTAAATTTAACAGGCACAAATACGACTTATGCTTCTGAACCATATGGCTTTACCAATGGTTTAGTCTTACCTTCCGTCAATACCTATCATCCAAGCTATCCGGCAGTATCTAATGCCCTCTATAATGGAAGTGGTACGGATACTTTAGATATTTACACCCTTCCCAATGGTATAAGTACTTTTACAATAGATTTAGCAATAGGTACAGGATTAGCCAACCTATCTGCTCAATTACTTAATATTCCAACAGGCTATAATGCTACAAACGAAAGTAATATAGGGACGGATGCTACAGGTATCACCGGAGAAGTTGCTCCAACGATCAGTGGTACTTGTCCAGCTTCAATTTCAGCAGCAACTACAACTATAAATTTCAACTATACCGTAACTGGTGCAACATCCATCCAATGGGCTTCAGGAACGAGTGGCATTTTTACTAATCCAAATGCGGCGGCTACAAATTATACTGTAAATGTTTTTGATATTGCTAATGGCTTTGTAGATGTTTCTATCAAAGGAATGACTGCAGGTGGCTGCGAAACAGTTGAGACTTGCCGGGTAAATATAACAGGGGTGGCTTATGATTATGGTGATGCACCAACGACATATGATTTAGGATATAATGTCATTCCTGTCGCAGCAGCATCTACCTTACTACCCGATTTATACTTAGGTACAGTTGCTCCTGATACAGAGACAAATGCTCAAGCGAATATAGATGCTACAGGAGATGGTAGTGACGAGGATGCCATGGATGGTGTAAGTGTTTTACAACCTTCATCTGGTGCAGTAGGTTTTACACTCCCCGTGGAAGTAACTAATAATAGTGTTTCCACTGCTTATTTAAGTGCATTTATAGATTGGAATGAAGATGGAGATTTTCTGGATACTTTAGAAAGGTCTACCATAGTTACGATTCCTGCAAGTAGCGGACTCAGTATCCATACACCTGTTTTTGATGTGCCCAATATTACCATACCAGATTCAGTGTTTTTGCGATTGCGATTAAGTATAGACGCTAGTGCGATTGAAGTACCTTATGGAGCTGCTGCACAAGGAGAGGTAGAAGATATACTTTTTGCATTTTGCGCAGACATTGATGGCGATAATATTTGTGAGGAAGATGATATTGATGATGATAATGATGGAATTCGGGATGTGGATGAATGCCCTGCAATATATCGTTTCAATGTAGGAGGAGGTGCTTATACAGATACGCGTGGACGAGTATGGTCAGTAGAGACTGGTTTGAGTGGAGGTAATGGAGCAGGGACTCATAGTTCTGATACGGTTAATTTGGATAGTGGAAACCTTCCGGGGTCTACAACAGATGATACGCCTTATATTTCCTATAGAAGTGCAGGTTCATCGAGCACTTTTACTTATGCACTTCCAATTAGTAATGGAAACTATAGAGTTATATTTCATTGGAGAGACTGCTGGCCTAATGGGAATGGGAGGAAAATAAACATTGCATTGGAAGGAATTAATGTCATAACGAACTATAATCCTAAAAGTGAATTTGGTGATTGTGTAGCAGGTACGCGTATATTTACAACAACTGTATCCGATGGCAATTTGGATATCAGTTTTGGAGGAACTGGTTCTCCGATATTGTATGCATTAGAAGTGTTTAATGAAGATTGTGATACGGATAATGATGGGACACCTGATTATTTGGACCTCGACTCCGACGGCGATGGTTGTTATGATAAAATAGAAGCTAGTGTAACTGGATTTACGACAGATGGTTCAGTGACTGATAGCTTGGCGGCTACAACTGCTGCGGAAGTAGGCGCTAATGGCTTGGATGATGATATAGAAAGTGATGATTCGCAATCTGCTACTACAGCTGGGAGTCATAGTGGAAACTATACGATTACACAAACAAATTCAGGGACTAATGACTTTCAAGATATTAACATTCAAATTGCTTGCCCTCCCACAAGTTGTAATATAAATACGGTTTCTAATGTTGAGGCAGTTTATACTTTTGAAACTTCTACAGTAATAGATGTAAGTGGAAATGGCCATCATCCTTCGAATACACCTGGTTTGACTTATTCTTCAGATGCAGTTGAAGGCAATATCTCTGCGGGATATAATACATCAGGTATCCAATTGAATGATGGGACATTTTTAAATAATAGTTTTACTTATCGTTCCCTTTCTATGTTTATAAAACCAAGTGTACTCAATACAAATCAGGTATTATATGATGAAGGTGGCTCGACAAATGGTATGTTATTAAAATTAAATAGTTCGGGTAATCTACAACTAACAGTAACCGAGAGTAATACTCGTAGAACGGCATCAATTGCATTTCCAAATGATGGAGAATGGCACCATGTCGGATTTGTGTATGATGGGGGATCGACGAATCTTGCTTGGCTGTATTTAGATGGTTATCCAGTTGATGCGGTCACTGGTTTTAATAGTAGATCAGGGGCAAGTAATAGTGGTGGTTTACTGGCACAATTTAGTACAGCAGCAGATAATGGTTCTGGGACACGGGCCTATACAGGTTTGGTTGATGATGTGGCTATTTATAATATTGCATTGACACCTAAAAACATGCTGGACATTGCGGATTGTGTTGGGGATAATTTTTTAACTGATTTTGACCCTATGAATTGCCCAGCTACAGCTTTTCAGGTACAAGGACTTAGCTCGCAATGGAATAGTATCAACCTATTGACTGGTGATGATACTCAAAGTAATGATGCCCATTCTTCTAATCTAAATGCAATTGGTTATAACTTAATAGATAATCGGATCTGGGGTTATAATGATGCAGCTAATGATGCCACACTTTCAGTTTCAGTGCAAAAAACAGATGGTACCTGGAATACTCAGCTCATTGGACCAATAGCTGGTTTACCTACTTTAACTTATAATACAGGAGATATAGATGAAAATGGTGTATTGTTCTTAACGGCTAATGCACTTTCTGGCTTTTATAAAGTAGACTTAAACCCTACTTCTTCTACCTATTTGCAATACCTAGGAAGTACTAGCTTCTTTGGTACGTTTACTTCTATGCAAACGGCAGATTGGGCATTTAACCCAGTTGATGGAATGCTTTATGGTATAAGAAGAACAGATGTGTCTAGTCCTCATTACTTAGTACAAGTAAATCCAGTTACAGGGCAGGTGAGGTCTTTAGGTTCATCTGGCGCGACCTGTTCAGTGTGGTCTGGATATGGAGCAGTCTTTTTTGATGCGGATGGTTTTTTCTATGCTTATTGTAATAGTACAGGGAATGTATATCGATTAAATCTATCAACAGTTCCGGTTGTTTCTAATTTTAGCAGTAGTCAAACAGTTCTTTTCACCAATTCAGTTTCTGGTTTGAACTTAAATGATGGAGCAAGATGTGCCTCAGTTGAATTACCTATTGACTTCGGTGATGCACCTAATAGCTATAATACTAGTCTCGCAAGTGATGGGCCAAGGCATTTAATTTCAAACTATGATAATGTTAATCATACAAGTGACCTTTCATTAGGAAAGACTGTAGATTATGAATCAGGTGCTAAAGCCAGTACACTAGCAGATGGAGATGGTATGGATGATGATGGAATACTTTTCCCTATATTAAATCCAGGAGAGACCTATAATAAATCAATCAATTTAATTAATACAACAGGGGGAAATGTATATTTAAATGTTTGGATCGATTATAATCGAGATGGCGATTTTTATGATTCCGGAGAACAGCTTTTAAATGATCAGATAGTTGCTAATAATGCGACTTCTGCAACTTTGACTTTTACAGTACCTGCTGGAGCGTCTTTAGGAAACAGCTTTGCAAGGCTGCGTATTTGTAATGGTTCTGGAGATTGTAATACGATCACAGGTTCGGCAAATGCAGGAGAAGTCGAAGATTATCAAATTGAAATCAATACCCCAGAAATTTGTGAAAATGGTTTAGATGATGATGGCGATGGCTTGATCGATTGCGAAGATCCGGATTGTTATCTTGCCTCTAATTCGGGTGATACAGATACAGATGCGGATGGGATCGGGGATTCTTGTGATTTAGATGATGATAATGATGGAATTCGAGATGTGGATGAAGGGCTTATCTGTCTTACATTCAATAATGCTATTTGGGTCAATAATGAAGATGATCAAATTATAGAAATTAGCAATATTAATGGAACACCAACTCAAACCAATGTTGTCACTACGTCACACTCTGGTTGGATTGGAGATATAGGCTTTGCTCCTAATGGACAATTATATCAAGTTCGCCAAAATTCAAATCATTTATATAGGGTTAATTTATCAACTGGATCAGTTACATCTGTGGCTGTTATTCCTTTTTCAGATACAGACTGGGATGTGAATTCAGTTTCATTTGATGAAAATGGTTTAGCTTATGTTGGAAGCTCAAGTTCCTCTGAAATTCATAGAATCAATCCTGAGAATGGTACTTCTTCTATCTGGAAGACTTTTTCTGGAAACGCTGCGGGAGACTTTATTTTCCTGAATGGATTAGTTTACATTGCTTGGAGGCCAACCTCAAGTAGTTCGAATGTTAGACTATATGGTGTTGTAATAGATGATGATAACAATTATGTAAGTCATCAGGATCTTGGGAAACTTCCAAACAACACCTTTGGATTATCATCTGATGGTTCAGGAGTCCTTTTTGGAGGAACAGGGAGTGGCAATATCTTTAGCTTTGTACCCCCTACTTCTTCAGTTGGTGTAATTTCTACTACTCTCCTATATGATTTGACTGGGGGAGATCAAGTTTATGGATTAACTTCCACTGTGGAGGCAGTAGGCAATGGTTGCCAAACTGTAGATACAGACATGGATGGAATAGATGACCATTTGGATTTAGACTCCGATGGCGATGGCTGTTATGACAAGATTGAGGCTGGTGTAACCGGATTTACGACAAATGGATCAATCACAGATAGTTTGGCTGCTTCCACTGCTGTTGAAGTAGGAACAAACGGCTTAGATGATGATATAGAAAGTGACGATTCTCAATCAGCTACTACCTCAGGTACTTATACGATTATTCAAACGAATTCGGGGACGAATGATTTTCAGGATGCTTCGGTCTCTATCGGGTGTTTGGTCCCCGAGATCTGTGGTGACGGCTTGGACAATGATGGAGATGGCTTGACAGATTGTGAAGATCCGGATTGTTATTTAGTATCGAATACTGGGGGGGATGATCTGGATGGTGATGGAGTAGGCGATGCTTGTGATATTGATGATGATAACGATGGCGTCCTAGATGCTAATGAATCTGAAGATAGTTTTGATCCCGTAACGGTTTTGACTCAAAAAACAGCACAAGCCTCTGGAAGTGGTATAGGAGGCTTGCCGTCAATAAATATTGATATTCCACAAGGGAGTAATGAAAACAGGGCATTACTACTATATTTTATTGCAGAACGAGACCATACGGGTGATGGAACCCCAAATAGTTATGGCGATAATTATGCGATAAATGTTCCAGGTTCAGTTTCCAATTATGATCCTTTTACTCAAGATAATATGTTCACTATTTCAAGTAGTAGTCATTCGATCTCTGCTTCGTATAATCCAGTCACCAATGATTTTAATTATAGATATAAAACTAGCCTGGGATTAGGTGAACTAAATGCAAAGTATTCAATAGAATATACAATAGTATATCTGTTAGAAAGTGATTTAGATGCATTATGTCCAAGTGGTTTTGGAAATATTGATATCAATTTTGATTTATTAGGGACTAATTTACCAGCTAGTGGTCAAGATGAAACCTTATTAGGAGTAATCGTCTTGGATAACGTCAAACAAGGTCTTGCAAGCGAACAAATATTTACTGAATTTAGTGACGGCGTTGGTTTAGGTTTGAATAGTACTTCATCTACCTTAAGTGCTCTGGTCGATGCTGACCATTCTCCAAAATCGGACTTTGATGGTGTGTTGATGCTAGGACATGCATCAAATGAAAACTTGACCAATGGATCAAGATATGGCTATGAATCCATTCCTGGATATAATTTGGTGACCGATGGTCAAATTCTAAATAATGCCATACCATCGAACACCTATACTTATCCTGGTGTAAGCTCAGAAGGGGATGGATTTACTTATTCACTTCAATTTGGTCTTAAAAAGGATATTACGATAGGTACTTCGACAAGCCTCTCTTTTTATAATAGTACGAGCAATACTTTGATAGACAATGCTGGATTTTCTTTTATAAAAATCCAATCCGCAGTAGAAGAAACGGACGGAGATGGTCTGCCAGATCACCGAGATTTGGATTCAGATGGAGATGGCTGTTTTGATATAGCGGAGGCAGGAGTGACTGGTTATACTACGAATGGTTCAATAAGAGATAGTTTAGCTGCCTCTACGGGATTGGAAGTAGGTGCGAATGGTCTGGCCAATAATATAGAAAGTGACGATACCCAAAATGCAACGGTAAATTATACAGTAGTACAAACGAATACAGGCGTCAACGATTTTCAGGATGCGAGTATATCTACAGGCTGTGTAGAAATCTGTGGAGATGGCTTGGATAATGACAGCGATGGCTTGATCGATTGTGATGATCCAGATTGTTATTTAGTATCGAATACTGGAGGTGAAGATCTGGATGGAGATGGTATAGATGATTTTTGTGATATAGATGATGATAATGATGGGATATTGGATTTAAATGAAACAGCAAGAGGCATTGATCCAGTTCGGGTCTTAAGCCAAAATACAGCACAGGCAACAGGGAGTGGTACTGGAGGTTTACCAAGTTTGAGTATTGAAGTACCGGAAGGCAGCAATGAGACGCGTGCTATATTGATCTACTTTATGGGAGAACGGGATCATCTAGCAGATGGAAGTTCCGGAACTTTTGGGGATAACTGGATGGTGAATGATCCGGGTTTAAACTGGGATTATAATCCCTTATCACAGAGTGATATATTGACGATTGCTGGCCCGGGGGGTACCTTGAATAGTTTTTATTATGGCCTTACAGATAGGTATTCCTATTACTATAATAGTGTAAGTAATCCAGATAATGCGGAGGTTTCAACAGAGTATTCTGTGGTGTATTTATTGGAAAGCCAGTTAGATAATTTACTGCCATCTGGATCAGGAACCTTAAACATAGATTTTGATTTGACCGATGTTCAATTGCCAAAGAGTCTACAGGATGAAACCTTACTTGGTGCAATAGTATTAGATAATGTCAAACAAGATCCAAGTGCCAATGGCGCCTTTGAAAACTTTGCGAGGGAAAGAAGTTATGATGTGGATAGTAGTAGTGATGTATTGACGGCTACGGTAGATGCGAATGCCATACCTGTTTCGAACTTTGATGGAGTGATCATGCTGGGTTTATTATCGAATGAATCCTTGACAGATGGCTCTGGTTATGGCGCACAAACGATTCCAAATTTTGAGACTATAATTGATGGTCAGGTCATTAATAATAGTATTCCTGCGAATGCCTTTACGGCTAATTCGGAAGCGGATGGGTTTTCTTATTCGCTCCAATTCGGATTGAATAAAGATTTGACGATAGGCACTCAGATGAGTTTGAATCCTCATACGAGTACAGGAAGTAATTCGGTGATGAGTGCGATCTACACCTATTTCAAAGTGGTGTCAGCATCAGAGGAAACAGATGGAGATGGAATGCCGGATCACCGAGATTTGGATAGTGATGGAGATGGCTGTTTTGATGTAGCAGAGGCAGGCGTAACGGGATTTACCACAAATGGCTCGATTACTGATAGTCTGGCAGCTTCTAGTGGAGCAGAGGTAGGGATTAATGGATTGGACAATAGCATAGAAAGTAATGATACGAGATCGGCGACGACATCAGGCACACATCCTGGGAATTATAACATCATTCAGACCAATACTGGTGTAAACGATTTTCAAGATGCGAGTATCAGTGTGGCCTGTGTAGAAATCTGCGGAGATGGCTTGGATAATGATAGCGATGGCTTGATCGACTGTGATGATCCAGATTGTATCACGAGTCCGACGATTAATTTATCATTGACTACAGCCTGTGTCAATGAAGTGATAACGATTTCCTCCTCCGATCTAGGTGTAGGAACAACTTATAGCTGGAATTTTGGCAATAATGCCAGCCCCGCGACAGCAAGCGGAATTGGTCCACATAATGTATCTTATACCAATTGTGGAAGCAAAACAGCCTCCTTGACGGTACAAAGAAATAGCTGTTCGATTACAGTAGATAGTATCATTACGATTCAAGATACAACGGACCCAGTATGGGATGTAGCGCCCTCGAATTTAGTATTAGAATGCAATAGTTCTCAAAACCTAAATGATTCGATTTCCTTATGGTTAGGCAATCATGGAGGTGGTACAGCATCGGATAATTGCAATAGCTTTATTATAACAAATGATTACACGGCCTTGAGTGCAGCCTGTGGGACGACGGGTAGTACAAGTGTCCAGTTTACAGCGAGAGATAGTTGTGGTAACACAGCTATGAGTACGGCGAGCATAAGTATACTAGATACAGAGGGGCCATCAATATCCATAGTAGATGATATCACAGTAGATTGTGATAATATTCCTGTCGCACCATCTCCAACTGTGGCAGATAGCTGTGATACCAGTCCGACATTAGCCTATCAAGAAGTGACGGTCTACCATCCAAATGCCAATTGGAGGAGTACCAGTACTTGTGATATCTTGCATGCCATATCAGCGGTGACGTATAATAATCAGGGCACTCCAGGAGATAGCTCAGATGATGAGATGCGTTTTACCTTAACAGTACTAGGCCAAAATACAAGTGCTGGCTGGTCAGCTAATGTGAATGGAACACTAATAAGTGGAACGTATCAAAGAAGTTATAATTTTGGACCATTATTATCAGGAGGTTCTATACTCAGTTTTACGATAATAGATGATAGTGATCCTGCTTGTACACGTTCTGTCACGATTAATGCTGCTGATTTTTGATCAAATAGATACCTTTTTTGGCGGCAGTGTATCACATGCAAGGTTTTCGCCACAAAGACTCAAAGTCACAAAGATATGGAGCAGTATGCACCTTTGTGTCTTTGTGGCAAAAGAATTGGTGCAGATTGAAACTAGTGAGCAGCCTTATTCTTGATGCACCACCCTTAGTTTTTTGCAAGATGCTAAGATGCGTTTACTTTTTAAAATAAAAAATAAACGCATCAGGCAACCCCCCTTCAAGTAGTTCCCGTATGGTCTATAAAAGATATTAAAGTTTTCTTTATTTTTTAAGACCTGTTATCTACTATGCTAAAAACGTTCATCTCTTTAATTTGTCTCAGCTTAATCTGGATAGCTGAAAGAAGTCAAGACATAGATATCTGGACTAACCAAAGTTCACTCGAAGAAATTCAATTTGAATTAGGAGAGGAGCGTCCACCTCACTATATCAAGCCTGATCCCGAAATGGTAAGGATGGGAGAAGAGTTGGTGAAAGATGGGCGTACCATAGGGCCAGATGGAAAACGAACCAAATATATCAGTAAACATTACGTCTGTACAACTTGCCATAATCTCGAAATAGAAGACCCTGATTTAAGAGTGAGTGATCCAGAAACCAGATTGAGCTTTGTAAAACAAAAAGGCTTACCATTTCTACAAGGAACAACTTTCAAAGGAATTGTGAATCGAGAATCTTGGTATAATGATGATTACGTTAAAAAATATGGCGATGAAAAAATAGAAATAGCACATGAAGACCTGAGAGAGTCTATTCAACTTTGTGCTATAGAATGTTCCCAAGGACGGCCTATGGAGGATTGGGAAATAGAAGCCGTTTTGGCGTATTACTGGACCTTAGAATTTACATTAGAAGATTTGGGTTTTGATGTTGCTGATTTAGAAAAATTGAATAGCGAAAAGAAAAACCCTGCTAATAAGGAAGCGCTTCGAAAATGGTTGAGGTCTTTTTATATTACTAAATCTCCAGCGAACTTTTATGATGCACCAGCAGATAAAAATATTGGATATGAAGGACTTACAGGTGATCCTGCCCGTGGAAAAGATTTATATGAATTAAGCTGTCTGCATTGTCATCATGCTGAAGGTGTTTCTCATTATATTCTTGATAATTCTAGCTTGAGTTTTCGACACTTAGATCGAAAAATTACCAAGGATTCTCACTTTTCATTATATCAAATTATTGCTTACGGGACTTATGCCTTGCCAGGCCATAAACCTTATATGCCACATTATCCTGAAGAGCGTATGAGTAAACAGCAAGTAGAAGACCTTAGAGCTTATGTTGAGCAGATGGCGCAATAAATAAACTTATTTTAATCAATCTCAACCTCCATTTTAAAACAACTTCATTGAAAAATTATTAAACTAATCCCTAGTCCATGAAAAAGATACAATTTTTTATTTTAATAGTATTTTCATTATTATTTTTCGGAGCTTGTAAAACAGATCCGGTTATTCCTTCTGGCGGGATCACACTAGAACCACCTGTACAAGACCCTGGTGATGAAAACCCTTGCGCTACTGGAATTATTTCTTTTCGGCATGAGGTATTACCGATCATGATTTCAGCTTGTGCGTATAGCGGATGTCATGATGCTATTACAGCAGAAGATGATATCGTACTAGATAGTTATGAAAATGTAATAAAAGAGGTTACACCCGGTGATCCCAATAATAGTGAATTATATGAATCAATAGTAGAGACAGATCCAGATGATATTATGCCTCCTCCTCCAGCATCACCATTGACTAGCACTCAGATTACTATTATTAGAGATTGGATCAATCAAGGTGCGAATAATACAGACTGTGGTGCACCTTGTGACTCAACAGCGTCTTCTTTTGCTACTGATATTTTTCCTTTATTACAAAACTATTGTGTAGGCTGCCATAATCCTGCCCGTTCCGATGGAGGCATAGATATCTCTACTCACAGTAATATTATGCCTTATGTTGAGAATGGATCATTAATAGGTTCTATGAAACATGATCCTTTTTATGCAATTATGCCTCCAAGTGGAAGTATACTGAGTGCTTGTCGAATTGCTCAAGTACAAAAATGGATAGATGAAGGAGCTTTGGATAATTAATGTAAAAATAATTTCTTCTAAAAACGTATAATCAAAATTTTATGAAAAATATAGCATTCATTCTATTCTTATATATAGGCTTTCTTTCCCAAAGCTGTTATTATGATAATCAAGAGGAGTTGTATCAACATGTTCAACAAGAGAACTGTGTCGCTACTAGTGCAACGTTTGCTGCTGATATAACTCCTATTTTAACTTCTCATTGTATTAGATGCCACCGGAACGGAAGAGAGGATGGAGGTGTAAACCTCGAAGGATATAATAATGTAAAACCCTATGTAGATGATAATTCACTCTATGGTACGACCAATCATGAAGCTGGTTTTTCTGTAATGCCAACCAGTGGTGTCAAAATTCCATTCTGTGAGATTGAAAAAATGCGACTTTGGATAGAGGCTGGTGCACTTAATAATTAGAGAAAGTCCAAAAATAAATATTAACAAACAACACAGTGTTTTCTTTCTGGACTTTAGTCCAAAATCAACTATGTTTTAATTATGAAAAATATACTCTTTATACTAGCTTGTCTTATCAGCACTACTGGTTTTGCTCAGTCAAAAGCATCAAAATATTCCCATGAAACTTTTAGAGGGACAAGAATTGTCAACGGCCATTCAGTAGAAACACTTCGAATTGGAGAAATGGAAATGATCATTGGTCATCGCTTTGGAAGGATAAATGGCGGCGCATACGAACTTTTCGGATTGGATCAAGCTAGTATACGAATGGGACTAGATTATGGCCTTCGAGATTGGTTAACTATTGGATTGGGACGTAGTTCATTAGGTAAAGAATTTGATGGGTTTTTGAAACTTCGCTTACTGCGCCAAGGAGCGATAGGAGAGGGAGGAATGCCAGTTTCTATTACTGGTTTTGCAAGTGCAGCCTATAAGACTTTGAAAGCAAGTGATCCTCAGCGACCTTTAGAATATCAAAATCGATTGGCTTATACTTACCAGATTTTTATTGCTAGAAAATTATCTGATCGGTTTTCTATTCAAGTAATGCCTAGCCTTGTTCACTTCAATCTAGTTGAGACAGTAGGCGAAGCCAATGATAAAATTGTGATTGGAGCAGCAGCGAAATTTCAATTGACGAAAAACATAGCATTGACTTCAGAATATTATTATGCATTGCCCGATCAATTCTCTCCAAATATAAAAGATTCTTTTTCTGTTGGCTTTGACTTAAATACAGGGAGTCATGTTTTTCAATTACACTTTACTAATTCAGCAGGTATGATTGAAAAACAATTCATAGGTGAAACCACCGGAGACTGGGGGAATGGAGATATTCATTTTGGTTTCAATATGGTTCGTACCTTTAAATTGAAAGGACGAAGGTATTAAGAATTTTAAACAAGTTCTAAACTATACTATTACCGTTATTAATCTGCATATTGACCTGTTTTCTCATGAAGAGAAGACAGGTCTTTTTGTTGGATAGAACTCATCAAGGATTTACCTCCTCCCTTTCCTTTTAGGTTCTTTAATAGTATATCTAAACTGACATACAAATGCCCAATTGATTGCTTGTAAATCCGTTTCACCTTTTAGCATAGAGGTCGGAATAAATGGAATTTGCTCAGTAGGCGAATTGCTGAAATCAGCAACTAATAAACTTGAAACGACTTTGAAATCAAGGAAAAATTTCTTCCCGACTTTACACGTTAGCGTCGGAATTAATGAAAAATCTACTGTAAATAAATTGGCCTTGATTGGATAATCATTTATTGTGAAATTAGTTCTGTCATAAAAGTAATACGTTGGCTCTATTCCCCCAACCAATCCAAATTTGACCTTACTTCTTTTTTTACCAAATATTTTCCCTATTTCATACCTAAATGCGAATGCACCTGATTTTTGATTATAACCTTCAAATACTCGGTTGATTATTTCATCACCTTTAAAAAATAAAAACTTAACTAAATAAGATGATTTGACAATTGATAGTTTTGTAATAGCTATTTCATGAACCAAATTATTTTCCTTTTGAATACGTATGCCTGCTCCTAATCCAATTATCTGTGAAGGAAAATCACTGGTCTTTTCTCGTTCTACTACAATGTTTTCTCCTTCTTCAATTGTAAAATTACCAGAGTTTGAAGTTATATAGTCTAAAATTAATTCATCATCTGTTCGACTATTAAATGAAACGAAAAAATTGTAAGGAGGTATCTTAGGGTAATAGTTGAATGAGGTTGAAATTGAAATATAGGACTCATTTGATTCCTTTCCTCTTTGCGCAGAAACAATCATGGGCAAAATGGAGAAAAAGAGTATTAGGTTGATGTAGTTTTTCATGTCTTTAATTTTTTGAACAACTTCAATAAATGTATGTAAAATAAAAACTTATTTAAATTTTTTCTAAAAGTAGGTCTTTTTTCTACTCATCTGTCTTTATATAGAGATTCCCTATAATAACAATTAAAACGACAGAAGCATGCAAAAAAAAGGTACCCTCTTAGTCGCAGTAATATGTGGCTTATTTTTGATTTCTGGAACGATTGATTTAAACGACTTATTTGAGTATTCTAATCAAACCATCCCATCATACATTACAGAAGATAATACACCCAATGGAAATCCCATTACAGATGCAGGGGCGACCCTTGGAAGGGTATTGTTTTATGATGTAAACCTATCGGTTAATAATACTATTTCCTGTGCTACTTGTCATAAACAAGAATTTGCTTTTGGAGACTCGGAAGTAGTGAGTACAGGTTGGAATAATGAAACAACTGGTCGACATTCTTCTCGATTAGTTAATGCTCGTTTTGGTGAAGAGACAAATTTCTTCTGGGACGAGAGAGCGAATAGTCTTGAAGCGCAAACTACAATGCCGATTCA
Organism: Saprospiraceae bacterium; assembly: GCA_965277415.1. Taxonomy (GTDB): domain Bacteria; phylum Bacteroidota; class Bacteroidia; order Chitinophagales; family Saprospiraceae; genus JAHDHW01. The sequence continues at coordinate 58,604 of CBDICS010000101.1, read as the reverse complement.
AGATCATGTTGAAATGGGTTTTAGCAATGTGAGTGGAAACCCTGGGATGGATTCACTTATTTCGAAATTAGAGGCGATAGATTATTATCAAGATTTATTTTCTTTTGTATATGGTGATTTTGATATCACTGAGGCAGAGATACAAGACGCACTAGCTCAATTTATAAGAAGCATTCAGTCATTCGATTCAAGATATGATGAAGGAAGGGAGCAAGTGGGGGGAAATAATGCAGATTTTCCAAACTTTACAACGGAAGAGAATCTAGGCAAGGACTTGTTTATGAGTAATGCTCAGGATGGAGGAGCAAATTGTCATACTTGTCATAATGCGCCTGAATTTGATATTGATAGTAATAGTAAAAATAATTCTGTTATTACAGTAGCTGGTGATCCTGGTGGAATAGATGTGAACAATACCCGCTCTCCTTCTCTAAGAGATATGGTCAACCCTGATGGAACATTAAATGGACCATTAATGCATGATGGTAGTTTTACTAGTTTGGAAGATGTTATTGATTTGTATAATGATATTACTGTTGATCCTGCTAATACAAATCTTGATAATAGGCTAAACGGTGGCCCCGGAAATCCAGGCCAGGAATTAAATCTGACTCAAGAAGAGAAAGACAATCTATTGGCTTTTTTGCTGACTTTGACAGGAACAGAAATTTATTCTGCCGAACAATGGTCTAATCCATTTGATATCAATGGAGATTTAGAAATCCTCAATGGGCCACTTCCTGTAGAAATGGTGAATTTTAATCTCAGAAAAGATTTCAATGATGTTGTTCTTTCTTGGCGCACCTCATTTGAAAACAATAATGAAGGTTTTGAAATACAGCGTAGTGCTGATGCGGTTAATTGGGGAAATATTGGCTTCGTAGAAGGAGAAGGGGATTCTTATACAAGGACTGATTACACTTTTGTAGATGAAGATCCTATGATTGGCAACAATTATTATCGATTAAAACAGATAGACTTTGATGGACGAGTGGACTATTCACAAACGCTTTCTCAATATATTGATGCTGCTGCAATTGCTATAAATGTTTATCCAAATCCAGTAGTAAACTTCTTGGAAGTAGAAACACCTGAAGGCGATTATAGTGTTACTGTACTAAATGCTCAGGGTAGGGTAGTTGCATATATTGAATTGGAGGATAAGGGAAGCATTGAATTTTCAAATTTAGATAGTGGACTCTATTTTCTTTTAATAAAAGATAATCAGAATAATAAAGAGCTTGTCAAGAAAATAATTAAAGGATAAAGACGAAGCTATTTTGATTCTTTAGAACCTGTTTAAAAATTATTGTCGAAGGCGAAATCAGATTCTTAAAGTGTGATTTTGCAGCTTGATGAATAAAATTTAAACAGGTTCTAAGTACTTATTTAGTTTTGAGTCTTTGAGTCTTTGTGGCAAAAAAAAATGACGACTTCTTTTCATTGAAGCTTATGAGACACCCTCAAATTTCTCAGACTAAACGAGCTGCTAATCCAATACATTTCCAGCGTACTACATTCCCGCGAATATCCAATGGTTCTTCTATAATGATATCTTCTTGCCAATCTAAAATTTCAAAACCCAATTGAAGCAGGATTTGATAAATTTTAATTGGCGGATGAAATTGTTCCCAATGTTTTTGCTGATTAAAATTAAGGGGAGAAATCAATACCATCGCAGCACCTGATCGCATGATTCGCCGCATTTCTTTAAGCCCCTGAATGGGATCATCCAAACGATCAAATAAGAAGCTACTCAATACTAAATCCTGACTTTGATTGCCAAAGGGTAGGGTAGCAGCTTTTGCCAAAGCAAATTGAAGATTACCTAACTGGTGTCCTTTTATATTATAAGCTGAAGCAAATCCATATCTAGATAAATTCAGCGGTATAGGGTTTCCCTCTATCCAAACTTCATGAGCATGCTTAAGCATTTGATAACTATAGTCAATCCCCCAACAATTTGCATTGGGATGCATTTGTGCCCAATGGGCAATCCAACGACCAAGGCCACAACCTATTTCAACAATATCTAATAAGGCTGTATCAGCTATAATTTTAGAAAAATCCAGAATTCCTTGCATGGGGTAAGTTCCCCAAAGTTCATCAGCCAGATGCAAAACAGATTGCCGAATGACCATAGGGTCAAATCGTTCATATGGATCTTGTTGGACTTCCTTTTCTGTCTTATCGTGGAAAAAAGGAATTTGGCGACGAGTATAAAGTGGCGTTTTCACTGCGTGAAGGTAAGCATAATGTTGATCTTATATTTTGATGGGAAACTTTATCTGCAAACTGGCTTTTTTAATCAAATAAATAATGAAATTTGACTTTAAAAAGAGCTCAATATTTTAATCACTATTCTTTTAATAGCTTGAACGCAAAATATTCCAACATCTTTTCTACTTCTTCAAAATTATCTTCTTTTACTACAACATCTGTAAGCTTAGGCAGATGTTGTGCAAAATAAATATGATTGTTTGCCATTTCGAAAAGATTGCTTGCTAATGTATGAGGGTAGGGAAATTTTGGGTTGATTTCATTGATTACATTTGCAACTTTAGAACAAAGGGTTTTATAGTTTAAAAAGAATCCTTCTGTATTTTCTTTATCGACCTCTTTAGTATGATAAGCTTTTGTGCCCTCTGCAATAATAAGTCGATGCAAAATACTTTCATTTACATAGTCTATTGATGGATTATCTTTAGAGGCATAAACAAGCGTTTGAATAATTATTTTCAATCGCTGTTTTGGATCTTTGATATTCATTACATGTATATCAATAAGATAGCTAACCCACTCCCAGTACCACGATACCAAATAGATTAATAAAAAATGCTTGTTCTCAAAATAGCGATATACAGAAGCTTCTGTTGAACCCATTGCTTTCGCTAGTTTTTTGAAATTAAAAGCTTCAAAACCAATCTCGTCAATCAGAATGATACTTTCTTTAATGATCTTTTGCCCCAAGGTGGTTTCTTGTGGATCTCTTAAAGTGAGCTTTTCATTTAAACTAATTTTTATCCCAATAGCCATAGGAGTATTTCTTTTTTAACAAAAATAATAACTTTTTACGACAAGTTAAGCACTTATCTATAATAGTGAAATTATTTACATAATAGTATTGCTATTATAGAAAATAGTTTTTATGTTTGCACTGCGAATTTGAAATTCTCGAAGTTGTTTTTGAAGTTGTTCAAAAATGGCTGCTATTACGAGAAACAGATATTTTGCATCAAGACGAGGCTTTAAAATCGTTGCATAGCAGGGCTACGTGAGATTTTTATAACGAAGTATTGAGGCAAAAGATCGTTTCGTAGTTTAGTGAGCTATTTTTGAACAACTTCTTTAAACAACTTCCTTATTAAAGAATCAGATAAGCTCCATTTTTTAAGTATATCCAGCAAGTGATACTGTTTGATTGCAAATAGTATCCCCTGCTGTTTATTGTTTAAACAGTTTTTTTAGAGCAGAAAAAAATATTGAATCAAGTTTTAAATTAAAGAAAATGAATCCAGAAAAGAATAGTTTTTTAAAGAACCTAAAGTATGATTTGCCAGCTTCTGTAATTGTCTTCTTAGTCGCTGTACCACTATGTTTAGGTATTGCACTTGCCTCAGGAGCACCTTTGTTTTCAGGCATTATTGCTGGTATTGTAGGAGGTATTATTGCAGGTGCATTAAGTGGCTCCCAATTAGGGGTGAGTGGCCCTGCGGCAGGTTTAGCAGTAATAGTACTGACTGCAATCCAAGAATTAGGAGCATTTGAGGTTTTTTTATTAGCAGTGGTCATTGGAGGTGTATTTCAAGTATTGCTAGGAATTGCTAAGGCTGGAATAATTGGCTATTACTTTCCTTCATCAGTAATAAAAGGAATGCTCTCAGGTATTGGAATTATTATTATTCTTAAACAAATTCCTCATGCAGTAGGCTATGATAAAGATTATGAAGGAAGCTTATCTTTTGCACAACCCGATGGTCATAATACCTTTTCAGAGCTTTTCTATATGTTTGAAGCATTGAGTCCGGGGGCTATTTTTATTACTATAATATCTTTGCTAATCTTAATTTTATGGGAGCAAGCTTTCATAAAGAAAATAAAATTGTTTCAAATTATTCAAGCTCCATTAATCGTAGTTGGTTTAGGTATTGTCTTAAATTTAATATTTCAAAGTATGCCAGGATTTGCACTTACAGGAGAGCAGGTTGTTAAGATTCCTGTACCAGAAAGTATAGGCGGGTTTCTTAATCAATTTACTTTTCCAGATTTTAGTAGTATTAATAATCCTGCTGTTTGGATTACAGGTATAAGTTTAGCGGTCGTGGCAAGTATAGAAACTTTGCTTTGCCTTGAAGCAACTGATAAATTAGATCCATTTAAGCGTGTTACTCCTGCAAATCAGGAACTAAAAGCTCAAGGCGTAGCTAATATAGTATCTGGATTGATTGGAGGTTTACCAATCACTCAGGTGATCGTTCGAAGTTCTACAAATATTCAATCAGGAGGACGAACAAAGGCATCAGCTATTTCTCATGGTGTTATCTTATTATTATCGGCTATGTGTATCCCTTTTCTCTTAAATTTAATTCCCCTGGCTAGTCTAGCAGCTATTCTTTTCTTAGTTGGATACAAATTAGCTAAACCAGTATTATTCAAACAAATGTATGGACTGGGACAAGGCCATTTTGTGCCTTTCATGGTGACTATTCTAGGGATTGTATTTACAGATTTATTAATAGGAATAGGTATGGGCTTAACTGTAGCAATCTTTTATGTTCTGTATAATAATTACAAAAAACCATTCCTTTTCGAAAAGGATAAAGATATTAAAGATGGTGTTATTCGCTTAGCATTAGCAGAAGATGTTACATTTATCAATAAAGCAAGCATTCAACGAGCATTTAGCCAAATCCCTGATGGTTCGAAAGTCATCATTGATGCATCAAAGTCTATAAATATTGACTTTGATGTAATAGAGATCGTTGAGGAATTCAAGGTTAATGCAAAATATCGAGATATTGATTTGACGATCATTGAGAGAGAACGAAAAGGAGTGGCGAATCAAATTAAGGAGGTAGAATATGCAGTAAATCATTTACTTCCGATTAAGAAAAAAGAGATGTCTCTAAATTAATAAGCGCTCTAAAGACTAATAATATAAATTTATTAAAAACTTTAAAAATAGAAAATGGCAACATTAATTCCTTCAAATGAAATGACCCAGACGGCAGAATCACAAGCAATGATCACCCCTTCTATAGCCGTTAAGATGTTAGCGGAGGGTAATAAAAGGTTTATTGATAAAGAAACAATTCATCGAAATTTGCATGAACAAATCAATGATACCTCGACTGGACAATACCCTTTTGCGGCTATTGTGAGTTGTATTGATTCGCGAATTCCTACTGAAATTATCTTTGACCAAGGGATTGGAGATGTTTTTAATGCCCGAGTGGCAGGTAATTTTGTTAATGAAGATATTTTGGGAAGTTTGGAATTTGCTTGTAAATTAGCGGGGTCAAAAGTAATAGTAGTGATGGGACATACTTCTTGTGGAGCGGTAAAAGGTGCTTGTGATCATGCGAAACTAGGTAATCTCACACAAATGTTAGACAAAATAATGCCGGCTGTTAATGCGGTCACTACGCCTCCTAACGAAGAAAGAAATTCTTCAAATATAGACTTTGTAAACAAAGTGGCTAGTAAAAACGTAGCAATTACTATTGAAAATATCAAAACCCAAAGCCCTGTTTTGAATGAGATGTATCAGAATGGAACGATTGATATTGTAGGAGCAATGTATGATGTGAAAACGGGAATAGTAAGTTTTACGACAAATGAAATATTGTAATATAGATTCAAAACCTGTTTCCTTTGAAAAAAGGAAACAGGGTATTTTCTCGAATAAGCTTTAAAAAATGAATAAGAAAAACTACCTAGTACTCTTTGTATTTATCTCAACCTTTTTATCAAATCCTTTGCTTGCACAACAAGATGAATTTGGTAATTGGCTGATGTATTTTGGAACGAATAGACTTACGGATGATTGGAGTATTCACTCTGAAATTCAATATCGAAATCATACGATAGAACCTACAAATATTGAGCAATTGCTATTGCGGACAGGAGTGAATTATCATTTAGCTAAACATGCGATACTTACTTTTGGTTATGGTTATGTAGCATCACATGATTTTGAAAGCCCACAAAAGGCGCCAGAATCTCAAGAGAGTAGGCTGTTTCAGCAATTAATTTTAACTAATAAAGTCAATCGAATCAAATTTGAGCATCGTTATCGACTGGAACAACGATGGGTGAATGATGATTATAGAAACAGGATTCGTTATCGTTTAATGTTATTTGTCCCATTAAATAAACCTACTATAGAGGCAGGTACCTTATTCCTTGGTGTGTATGATGAGGTTTTTCTAAATACAGAAAATGTCTTTTTTGACCGAAATAGATTATATGCTGCATTGGGGTATCAATTCAATAAAATAACTCAAGTTCAGTTGGGATATTTATACCAAAGAGTGAATAATTTTGGAAAAAGCTATCTGCAAGTAGGTCTGGTCTTTAATCCAGATTTTAGAAAAACGTCTACTGAGTAATATCTTGGATTTAGAACCTGTTTAAAAATTATTGTCGAAGGCGAAAAGGTTCAATTTAAGGTTCTGAAGAAGCGTTTTTGTCTTTTCATAGCCCAGCTATGGGAATACAAAAAGGCGAAATCAGGTTCTTAAAGTGAGCTTTTGTAGCCCGATGAATAAAATTTAAACAGGTTCTAAGTACGATGAAAGAATTCTGGAGTTTTCTCTGTATTTTTCTGCGTACTTTGTGCTAGGGCTTTTAAACCAATAGGAAGAAAAGGCCCTGGAATAGATATTACTTATGAGCAGTATAATTATAAAAGGGGCACGCCAGAACAACCTTAAAAACATTGATGTAGAAATACCACGAAATAAAATTGTTTTATTTACAGGCGTTTCTGGATCAGGAAAATCCTCCCTTGTTTTTGAAACAATCACTGCGGAAGCCCAGCGACAGCTTTATGACACCTTTAGTACTTTCGCGAGGAGTCGCCTGCCTAAGTATAAGCAAGCAGACTATGATTCTATCCAAAACCTCTCTCCAGTAATCTTATTGGAGCAAAAAAGGATGATAGGAAACTCGCGGTCTACTGTTGGTACTGCTTCTGAAATCTCTACCTTTCTAAGATTATTGTTTTCTCGTATTGGACAACCTTCAGCTGGAATAAACTCTAACAATTTTTCTTTCAACTCGCCAGAAGGCATGTGCCCAGAATGTGGTGGAATAGGTAAAGTAAATAAAATAGATATTGATAAGGTTGTGGATTGGGATAAGTCTATAAAAGAAGGCGCCATTCTATTTCCTGACTTCAAAGTGGATGGGCTAGGGTGGAAGTTGATTGCTATGTCAGACTTCTTTGATCTAAATAAACCGCTGAACAAATTTTCAGAAAAAAAAATCAATAAGCTTTTTTACGCAGATGGAGCGCGTTTTCGGATGGGAGAAGGAGATAAAGGGTTTAATGCAAACTTTAATGGCATCATTCTGAAAATTAAAAAAGGTTATTTGAATAAAGACATTTCGAGTCTGACGGAAAAGAGAAAGAAAACGATAGAACAATTTATATCTTCAAACGATTGTCCCCAATGCAAAGGCGCAAGGCTTAAAAAAGAGGCATTGGCTTGTAAAATCAATGGAAAGAATATTCACGAATTATCACAACTTCAGTTAAGTCAACTACTTTCCTTTATTAATGAAATTGAAAATAATACTGTTAAAACGGTACTTGAGCAAGTAAAACAGGGGCTCTCTAATCTGGTTAAAATTGGCTTGGGATACCTCAATTTGTCAAGAGAGACAAGATCCTTATCCGGTGGTGAAACTCAGAGGGTTCAATTAGCAAAACAGTTGGGAAACAGTTTGACTGAAATGTTATACGTATTAGACGAACCTTCTGTAGGACTACACCCAAGAGATGTTCATTTAGTAAATGATCTGTTGATAAAATTGAAAGATGCAGGAAATACGGTCTTAGTTGTTGAGCATGACCCTGATGTAATAAAAATAGCTGATTGTGTCATTGATGTTGGCCATGGAGCGGGAATAAACGGTGGCGAGATTGTTTTCAAAGGCTCTTTTGAAGCACTAAAAAAGTCAAACACACTTACAGGTAGGTTTTTGAAAAATAAAATACCTGCTAAGAAAAATTACAGAACCCATAATGATTACTTTTTTATAAAAGAGGCTCAGGAGAACAATTTGAAAAATGTATCGGTGAAAATTCCCAAGCAAGTGCTGACTTGTATTACAGGCGTAGCAGGGAGTGGTAAGAGTTCCTTAATCAATAGTGCCTTTTTGAAAAAATACCCAGAAGCTATCGTCATTGACCAAAAACCGGTCGGGAAGTCCATTCGCTCCAATCCCGCTACTTATACGGGCGTATTTGATTCAATCAGGAATGTCTTTTCTAAAGAAAACAATAAGACTAAGGCGGCTTTGTTTAGTTTCAACTCAGATGGGGCTTGCCCTAATTGTAAAGGCTTGGGTTTTACAATAATGGATTTAGCATTTCTTGATCCTATCAAATCTAAATGTGAAATCTGTCAAGGAAGTCGATATAAAGAGGAAGTACTTAGCTATAAATATAAAAATCATACTATAATAGATGTACTCAATCTTACGATTAATCAAGCCACAAAACTGTTTGAAGAAAAAGCAATCACAAAGAAATTGGCGGTAATGCAGGAAGTTGGATTGGGATATCTAAAATTAGGACAATCGCTCTCTTCTTTATCTGGTGGTGAATGTCAAAGGGTAAAATTAGCCAGCGAATTGCATAAGGAAGGATTGATTTATGTACTTGATGAACCGACCACAGGACTGCATATGTCTGATATTGCAAAAATTATTGACTTAATGAATAAACTAGTTGATAAGGGAAATACACTTATCGTTATAGAGCACAATTTGGATGTCATCAATAATGCAGACTGGCTAATAGATATTGGTCCGGAAGGCGGACTTGCTGGTGGAGAAATTATTTTTGAAGGAACACCTTTCGAATTACAAAAATCGCAATCTGGTTATACGTCTGAATATCTTAGAAAGTATAATACTCAAATAATATTTTAATACTCAAAAGATAATTAGCGATCATGAAAAAACGTAGACTATTTTTGATCGGCCTTATTGTTTTTTCATTACTTTCGATTGCGTATGTAAAATATTACAAAATGAATATTAATGATATTGGCTTGAGTGTACTGACTTGGGTCAAGAAACTAAAAGGAAATGCTGTGGATTTGAATGCCATTAATAATACTGAAGTACCAATAATAGAACACCATAAATGGACAGAACTCTTGCAAAAACATGTAAGTGAAGCTGGCGAAGTGGATTATAAAGGCTTTATAAAGGATAGCATTCTTCTAGATGAATATTTGACCATTTTAAGCGAGCATCCGACAGGAAGTAATTGGAATGAGGAAGAAAAAATAGCGTACTGGATAAATGCCTATAATGCGTTTACTGTAAAATTAATAGTTGAGCATTATCCTTTGAAAAGTATTAAGGATATAAGTGATGGATTGCCAATGATCAATTCACCTTGGGATATGAAATTTTTTAAAATAGGAAAGGTTGATTTTGATTTGAATACTATAGAACATGAGATATTAAGAAAAGAGTTTAATGAACCCCGGATACATTTTGCAATCAATTGTGCCTCTATTTCTTGTCCAAAATTGAGAAATGAAGCATTTACCGCAGCGCAATTGGATATTCAACTAGATGATCAAGCCAAACAATTTATTATTGACCCTAGTAAAAATGAAATCTCAGATAAAGCAATAAAATTATCTAAAATATTCGATTGGTTTAAAAGTGATTTTACGAAAAAACAATCACTTAGCTTATATTTGCAAACCTATTCTGTTGTCCAGTTATCAGATGAATTAAAGATTGAATATTTAGAGTATGACTGGAATCTGAATGAATAATAGACGTTGTTTAAACAAACTCTAAAAAACATAAAATATGAAAGAATACGATATCATTGTTATTGGTGCAGGCTCAGGAGGCCTTGTAGCAGCTACTACAGCTCATCGCAAAGGGCTAAAGACAGCGCTCATTGAAAAAAATAAAATAGGTGGGGAGTGTACCCACTATGGTTGCGTACCTAGTAAAGCCTTGATTAATGCTGCAAAAGCATTTCACAGCCTCCAAAAAATGGAACAATTAGGCCTTACTGTAGAGCAGTCAAAACCTGATTTTGGTAAAATTATGGAGCAGGTAGATGAAATAGTTCAAGGCATCTATCAACATGAAACGCCTGATATCTTTCAAAATCAAGGCATTGATGTATTTGTTGATAAAAGTGGCGCACAGTTTCAAGATGCACATACAATAACGATTGGTGAGGAGGTTTTGAAAGCTAAGAATTTTGTTATTTCTACAGGTTCTGCTCCTCGAATGCTTGACCTTGAAGGGATAGAAACTGTTGATGTTTTACATAATGAAAACTTTTGGGAACTGCGAGAGCTCCCTCAAAAGATAGTATTCATAGGCGGTGGGGTTATTTCTGCGGAGTTGGGGCAGTCATTAGCTAGATTAGGTAGTGAGGTGTATATCATGGACAAAAATCCTAGAATATTAAAGGTGACCGATGAAGAAATTGGTAATTATCTAACGGAGCAAATGGAAAAAGAAGGCGTACAACTATTGAACAATTCTACTCCAAATCGTTTTATGGATGCTAAGACTTTGGTTTATACAAAAGATGGCAATGAAACGACGATAACTGCAGATTTCTTTTTCGTAGCAGCAGGACGGGCGCCTCATGTGAATGGAATGAATTTGGATAAAGCAGGTATTGAGTTTTCTTCCCGAGGTATCCAGACAAATGAATATTTGCAAACTTCTACACCGCATATTTATGCTTGTGGTGATGTGACCACGCCGTTGAAATTTACCCATACCGCTTCTCATCAGGCGAATATTTGTGTGGATAATATTTTGAATAATAATCGGTCGAAGAATGATTTGTCCGTTTTTCCCTGGGCGATTTTCACAGAGCCGCAAATTGGGCATGTAGGACTTTCTGAAAAAGAAGCAATAGTAAAATATGGCGAAGAGCATATCAGTATTTTTAAAGTTAATGCTTCTATAGATCGATTTATCACAGATAGAAAAACAGGAGGTATGCTCAAGGTGATTTTTAATAGTAAAGACCTTGTAGTAGGAGCAGAAGCCGTCGGGGCACATGCAGGAGAATGGATTCAAATATTGACGGTAGTTATCAAAAATGAAATTTCTGCTCAACAAATGGCGGATACTATTTTTGCTTATCCAAGTTATTCAGAGATTATCAAAAAAGCATTTAGTCGCTACTTAAGAACCAAGGGATAAGAAAAATGATAAGTGCAATCATCGTAGCTTTAAATGAAGAACAATACATTTCTTCGATTATTAATGAATTGGAAAAACAATCAGAAGTTGAATATGAAATACTGCTTGCTGATGGCGGAAGTACTGATCGAACTATAGATCTTGCATATCAACAAGGTATTGAAATCATATCTTGCAGAAAAGGTAAGTCCTGTCAAATGAATGATGCTGCTAAAATGGCGAAAGGGGACATCTTATTCTTTGTTCATGCAGATATGAAATTTTCAGAGAAGACATTTCTAGCGATCCAGCAATGCATAGATAAAGGCTTTGATGGCGGCGGATTTGCCAATGTTTTTGATGAGCATAATGAAAAAATCAAAAGGATTGGCAATTGGTTGAATTTTCGATTCATAGATAAACGCGAGCAATCTGATAAAGGTGTTTTCTATGGGGATAATGGAATTTTTGTTAAAAAGAGTGTCTTTGAAGAATTGGGTGGTTTTAAAGAAATTCCAATTATGGAAGATTATGATTTTTCAAAAAGGATAAACCATAGATTTAAGGTTGTAAAAATAAAAGAACCTGTTATAACTGTTTCTGCCCGAAGACATACTAAAGCAGGATTTTGGAAAACTCGATTCCAATGGGTGTTTATCCGAATATTATTTAAATGGGGTATTTCACCAGAATTATTGGCAAAATGGTATGTCGATGTGCGATAGAGTAGACTCATTATCAAAACTAAATTGACTGGGATATGAAAAAATATTCAAAAAAAATTGGATTATAAGTTTAAAAGAACAATGTTTGTATATACAAGTATTGTAAAAACATGAATTCAGAATATTTTCAAACAATTTATCAGATTATTAGAACAGGCCACTGGATAACAGATCAAGTAAGTAAAGAGCTAAAAGAATTTGGTATTACGGAACCACAATATAATGTACTTAGGATTTTAAGAGGAGCGAAAGGCCAACCTGTTAGTGTTCAGAAGATCCTTGATTGTATGGTACAAGGGAGCAGTAATGTAACAAGGATAGTGGACAAACTTTTATTAAAAGGATTTGCAGAGAGAAAAGAATGTCCAAGCAATCGAAGAAAAATGGATATCACAATTACAAAGGAAGGTTTAAAGCAACTGAATAAATTAGATAAGAAAGTGCTTGCATTCCATGAGCCATTTATGGAAAAACTCAGTCAGGAAGAATTAGAAAAACTTAAAGAATTAATAATAAAATTACGTTCTTTGACAAATCCCGTGGACAAGCTGTAAATAAGATTAAAAGCGACTAAAGGAAGCCTTGATCTTGTTTATGGCTTTGTCTCAAACACGGGATTTGTCAAAGAACCTAAAATTAAAATCAGAATGAAGAATAAAATTATTGCATTCGGAGCAAGTAATAGCAAAAAATCTATCAATAAGAAATTGGCAAGCTTTGCTGCTAGTAAAATTGAAAATGCGGAAGTTCAATTATTAGATTTAAACGATTTTGAAATGCCAATTTATAGCATTGATCGTGAAGAGGCATCGGGTATTCCAGACCTTGCTAAAACATTTAAAGCACATATTAAAAACGCGGATAGTATCATTATTTCTTTTGCAGAGCATAATGGTTCATATTCTACTGCTTTTAAAAATATTTTGGATTGGACCTCAAGATTGGAAGGAAGTGTTTGGGAAAATAAACCAATGCTTTTATTGGCCACTTCACCAGGTGGGAGAGGAGCAAAAACGGTTTTGGATTTAGCGACCAATTCTTTCAAGCATATGAATAAAAATACAATTACCTCTTTCTCACTTCCGTCTTTTAATCAAAATTTTTCTGATGAAACTGGAATTACAGATGAAACTTTATTAGAGACATTTAATCAACAATTGAAAACGTTTACAGAAACATTATGGATAGCAGACTAAAAAGATGAAAAACGAGTGAAAAAACTATTTAGAGTCAACCACCTGCTTATCTATGAGAATACAAAAAATCGAAATTAAATTCTTAATCAAGATGCAGCTTTTAGTTGAATTTTTAACCTAATCGGAGAAGCTAAATTTTTCTATTTTACCTTGTCTCTTAATAAAGATATGATACCCTCTTTTATTTAAACTTTTGAGTATACTATTATCAGGGATACTTCGATAAGCAATGATGTCTTTGTAGAACATTGCTTCTATTGGCCTATCTATTCCGAAATAGACAATATTTTCTCCTTCTTCTAATTTTTCTATGTCAGCTACCCACTGAGGATGCCTTTCTTTATCTGAAAATGGTTTTATCCTTTCAAAGGAATATCTAATAGGTAATGCTATTAATAAAAATAGCATCAATTTTATAAGCCATGGATTTTTTCTATCTAATAATAACTTCATATATAGAAAACGCCAAAAATATGCTGTTAAAATAAAGAATACCGGGGCAGTAAATAAAGTATACGCAGCGAGTTTTGTTTGGGCGAATGAAAAGAAAATAAGTGGTACAAATAACCATGCAAATAAAGGTAAAAGCTTCCATCTTTTCCTTTTAAAAATTATAATAACAAACCATAAAAGAGGAATATAAATAAGTTCTCCATATGTGATTCTGATTTTATTAAAATGATATAAAAATGGATGATCATGCCCCTCTAATCCTTCAAATAAATGTCTTGTATTATAATTACTTTCATATACTGCTTCTAAAGGAAATGCTTGGTATATATATAATTGCCAGGGTAGGGCAATCACCAGGCAACAAAATAGTAGAATACAACCATCCCTAATTAATGTAGGCCATTCAATATTAGGTTTAGTTAGATTCAAGATTCCCCAGAAACCAATAATAATCAAAGCAGGAAGCCATTTTGTCAAAATAGCAAGTCCCATTACAACACCAGTTAAAACAACATATCTTTTTTTCGAAAAATGTTTTGATGAAATAATAGCGCAATAGATGCCTAATTCAATAAGCACCATAAAAAATAAATCAATATGGTCTGTAGTCGTTCTACCTCCCGTTATTTCAATAGTATAGCCATGGATAGAGTGTAGAAATGCACTCAATAATGCTATTCGATGATCAAAAAAGTGTTTTGCAATTAGAAAAGTTAGCAAAATAGCTAAAGTAGAAAGCAGGATAGAAGGAAACCTAAACGCATATACAGATAGCCCAAATATCTTCAAACTACCTGCCATTGTCCATAAGGCTAAAGGCTGTTTATGTAACCAAATGTGATTTTCTGACCAATTTCTATAATCATAGTCTAATAAAGGTTCAGAATATAACATTGGCTTTAATGGAGCATCAATTAAATTTTTTGCGACCAAAGCATGGTATCTCTCATCCCACTCATGTAAATAATCGTCAGCAGCTACAAAGCTTCTTAATAAAAAACCTGCTACTACAATTAATAGTAAACAAACAAAGTAGTTGTGTTTTGAAAATTTTCTCCAGGCCAAAAAGTATATAATGACACTTACAGCAACTACAATTATCCCTAAAATGAAATTTTCAGAATTGAGCAAGATTATGATTTTGGTACTAAGCTACTTTTTTTTGTATTAAAAAAAAACCTTCTATAGAACTAGATCATGGCAATCGTAAGATTCTAATCAGGATCGTTTCACATGTGATCGGCTAGGCCCATGTGATCGGCTACGCCTTGTGAGGTCGCTTCAGGGCGATTTCACAAGGCGTAGCCGATCACCATATCACAAGTGTAGCGATCACCAGCCAATAATTCAAGGTTTGAAACCAATCTTGCAATTGCCATGAGAAATAGACAAGTTCTGAGTATAGTGGAGATGAAATATTAAATTTTTATAAGAATGCTGAAAGCAAGACTTCACAAAGCCCATTAGGGCTGATCACAAGACCGAAGGTCAATCACAAGTGAAGCAATCACTATCACACAAGTTTTAAAATATGGTGATTCCTCTAAAATGTCTTTGGAAGTATGCTCATACTTTTGGCACCTTTGGGGTATATTGAGAGAATAGGGGAGAGATGAAGTTCTAAATGAAATTGTTTGGTGGCGGTTTACTAAACTTGCTGAGCCATTTATCTTGTTTAGTTTAGTAAACCCCTTTTCTTGCTTAATTTTTTTCGACTAAATGAAATCATCTAGCTCCGGAAATGAATTGATTAAAAAAAGATCTGGCAGAAATGAGACAGAAATGGCGATTTTCGATCATTATAAAAATCAAAAATGACTGTTCAGAACACGAAAGCTACCATTCAGAACATTGTTAAATAAAATCAATTATAAACATTTACATTTACCTGATCATATAAGCACTCAAAAATGATAAGTGCTACAAACTACACCTGTATAACCTCAAAAATTACATACGTCAATAGTCATTAGAAGTTTTCTGCTCAATGGCTATTGACAAATGACAATTCCACCTGGCTCTTATCTGAACAAGTAGAAAACGAATGATCAAAATTTTATAAGAATACCAGAAGGGATACCTCACAAAGCCCTTTATGGGCTGATCGCAAGTTCCAAAGGAACAACCACAAGCGAAGCGATCACAAAAACTGTAAGGTCGGTTACAAGATAATCTCCAAAGTCACATAAAAAGTCCTCGGCGAAGAAGGAATGATCCCCGGTCCGGGATAGCCAGTTGCTCGTCTGGTAAAGTACGTATTATCTAAGAGGTTATTAATTCCTGTTTCTAATTTCAAAAACTTATAAGAATAAGAAAGCGATAAATCGGCGATGCCATAAGCAGGCACACTACCAATGATACCACTTTGATTATCATTCTGATTTTGAGGCGCATTGGAAGCATCTGTAAATTGTGTGGAGAGAAATGTATATTGAAGGCTACCCAGCAAATTTTTGTACCCGAAACCAATCCCTGATTTTAGATTGATGCGAGGAATGAATTCAACCTCATTGTTTTTTATCCCCGCAATTTCGGATTCAAAGTAATTGGATTTGGTAAAAGCGATATTGGTGAAGATATTAAGCTTATACGATTTGTTCTCTTCTGAATCTGGATTTAAAATACTCCAATCAATCAAACCTTCTACACCGTAAATAAAGGCTTTCCCAATATTCCCTCTAAATCGAATAATGCGGCCTGTTTCTATTTCTATTCCTTCAGCATTAATGCGTGTTTGAGGGCGCAATACTTCCCCCAATCGATCATTATATAATAAGCCAAAGGTATTGATGTCGAAACTAATATTTTTAACTTTTCCACGAAATCCGAGATCAATATTGAATCCGTTTTCATCTGTAATATTAGGATCAACTTGAAAAGAAGGATTCACAGTTCGAATATCATTGAAGGTAACAGAACGATAATTTTGAGAGAAATTTCCATAGAGTTCGACGGATTCCAATGGTTTATAACTTAAGCCAATACCTAAAAGCATGCGGTTTCTTTGGAATACGCGATTGTCCTCAAACACTTCATCTCGAATCGGATTGCCTGCAAGATCAAAATCAATTGCCCGAAAAGTACCTTTACTTTCTGTTTTAATATAATCAAACCGGAAACCTGGTGTAATTGAAAATTTATCATTAATATAAAAAATATGTTCGCCAAACAATGCCCAATTCAGATTTGGAAAATCAAAATTGGATTGATTTTGATAAGCTGGAAAGGCTTCGTTCTGAAGAGAGAAATCAGCATTTGCCTCATTTGAACCTGGACCTTGAAGTGCTTGATTTGTTGATTTATAAAACTTTGACCCGATTAGAAAAATGGCATTTCTACCCGCCAACCTATACCGATGTAAAAGACGGGCTTCGCTTCCCCAGTTTTGAAATTTACCTTTTAGTAGATCTCGTGGTGTGCTCAGGTCATCGGTTTGAGATACTCGATTGGTACGAAAACCAATGGCATTTCTTTTAGCATCTAATCCAAAAACTTGAAGAGAAAAATCCGTTTTAGGTGAAAATCTATGTTTGAATTGCATTGCCCAAAGTTTCCAGTCTACTTCAAACCAATTTCGGGTTCGATTGCTGAAATCTGGGTTTTTATAAAATTGCTCATCG
The DNA here is from genome assembly GCA_965277415.1 of Saprospiraceae bacterium. Taxonomy (GTDB): domain Bacteria; phylum Bacteroidota; class Bacteroidia; order Chitinophagales; family Saprospiraceae; genus JAHDHW01. The sequence goes on along the minus strand of CBDICS010000101.1, from coordinate 41,195 downwards.
GTCAGACCACCAGCCTGTTGTGCTAGATACTTTAAATAAGTTACCTCAATATTAAGACTGCTTCTTTCAGAAAATTGATAATTGAGATGAGCAAAAAGGTTCTTGGAATCGAATGCGGAATTAGGACGAAAGCCTTCTCCTTGTTTATAATTGAAATAGCTGTAGTAAGAAAACTTTTTGAGTTTGCCACTTAAAGAATTAAAAGAGGTGAATAGTCCATTTGATCCAATGGTTTGTCTTGAAACCCATTCAGCTTTTTTATTTAAATTAGGCTTCTTAAATTTGAAATTGACTAAACCTCCGAACTGTGTACCATATTGTAATGAAGCAGCTCCACGAATAACCTGGATTTCACTCAAGGCTTCCGCAGGTGGCGAATAATAACTTTCGGGATAACCTAAAACATCTGCGGAAATATCATAACCATTTTGACGCGTGTTAAAATTTGCGCTTCTATTCGGATCAAGACCACGCCCGCCTATATTGAGTTGAAGTCCAGCATCATTGGCTTCGTAAATATTCAGCCCTGCGATTTGGGCATAAATTTGACGAGCCTTATTGGCTGCGGTATTGGCGGTCAATTGATTCATTAAAACAACTTCAGTTTTCTTACCTGAATAAATTGCTGTTCCTTCAACTGCCCTTAGCTTTCGAAGGCCAAATTGTTTTTCGGCTACGGCTGCAATGACCACCTCATCCAGATTAACTTCTAATTTGTGGAGTTCAATCTTGAGTTCAATAGATTTGTTAAGTGATATATTCTTTTGAATGGTTTCATAGTTGTCGAATAAAATGATGAGTTGGTAATCTCCTGATTTTAAATTAGGGATTTCAAAAAAGCCATTGGCATTTGTTGTATGGGTTTCTGCTGTCGGTAGTATATAAATCTCTACATTATTCAATGGGTTTTGAGCCTCATCGGTGATAATGCCCGAGATGGAATATTCTGCGCTTAGGGCACTTGCTAGCAACAGAAAAAATAATACCGTTTTAAAAACCTTTAATCTCATCATTGAATGGTAGTATGAATGTTTTGGGCTTCCATGAAGATTTTATACGCGTCAAATCAATTTCGGGATTAATGTAGGGCTGACTGCTACGCCCGTTTAATGCGACATAACTTTCTACATAAATTTCAGGATCACGGATACCGTTTTCCCGATAAAATTTTTCTAAATAATGTGCAAATTCTAAAATAAAATCAGGCTGCGTTGCCATTTGTTTTTCTTGTAAAGGGGTCAAAAAATCACCATTTTGAATATAAAACCTTTTGCCTGAATCAGGATCAACAATCTTGAAATTTGCATAACCAGCTTTTTCCATGAGCATCACTCGCCAAGAAAAACGATAGCCCTCTTCTGTCCAAAATAATTCTTCTTCATAAAGCAAGTGCCGAAATGGAAATAATAATTGGAATGAGAAGAAGACACAAAATACAAAAAGTGTAATTTTTTGGTTTAAAAGATTTGATTGGTTTAAATAAAATGAATTATACTGACGTTGAAGTGGTTTGGGAAAATAAATGTGCTTCAAGTACAGTATATACTGACCGAAGTGGTTTGGGACTTCCCCAAACCACTTCGCGTCAGGTATAGCAATCTTGTCTTTTTTTATTAAGGCTCTAAGCCATGTCCCTTCAAAAAATATCAAAGCACTCCCGATCATCACCCAAGGAAAAATACCTATTGGAAATAAAATCCAAGTCAAAACATGAAATATAATTACAGCTATAAAAGCCAGTGGTCGAGTTCTTGAAAACCAGAGCAAAAAAGGTATAATCATATCATATAAAGCGCCTGCCCAACTGAACAAATAATGAGCGGATTCTTTTTGTAAGAAGTCTCCTAAAACTGGAATATCGTATTTAGCTCTAAGCCAGATTTTTAGTGGCTGCGCTTCTAATAACCAATCGGAATTCAGCTTAGCCAAACCTGCATAAAACCATACAATGCAAAGCATAAATTTAAGGGCATCTATATTCCACTTTGGAATAAAGGAAGCAGTCTTTTTTCGAATAGCATCAATTGAAAAACAAGCACTAGCAGGTAAAAAACACATTAGGAAAGCGACACAAGTAACGAAGTAGTAATGATTGAGATAATTGGTTTTATCCATCAATTCGATATAGGTAAAACTTAAAAAGAAAGTAATAATCGCTATACGATATTGCCAACCAATCATCACAAAGAATGCTGCTAACCCGCAAATTAAAAATAAGCCATAGGTGTATTCACCTAAAGGGCCGACCCATTCAAATCCTAAATATTTAAAATGGAAACTCGGTTCGATATACAATTTTTCAATCCAACCATAATACTGAAATCGCAGCATTCCAAAAACCATGATGCCACCAAAAAAAATGCGAAATGCCGCAAGAGGAGCGGCATCCGTATTTTGATTCAGGTATTTTTTAATGGCTGTGTTCATTAGTATTTGTTTTCAATCAATCTCCATCTGCATCCACATAGTCTATATTGATATTAAAGGCTTGTAGCATATCCACTTTGATATGTACAACATTTATTTGCAATTGATCATAGGTCGCCAGCATTTTTACATTATCTGTCTCGACTTGTTCAACAAAATTATCATTGAGTTCCTGTGCAGTATTCCTTACTGCCTGAAATTGATCATTAATGACTTTTGCTAAGCTTTCATTATCCTTTGTCACGTTTAGATATTCTATATATGTTTTCATACTTTCTCCTTCGGTAGCGTTTTCATAATGAACACCATTGAAGAAATTTTGAACCGCATCTAAAGCGCGATTGAACAATAGTTTGCTCAAATCTTTTCGATAAAAAGCTTCGACATTTTCACTCAAAGCATCTCCTGAAAATACACCTGCGGGGATACCGATTTTACCTGCTCGAAGGTGTCTTTCATAATAAAAGATATAATCATTGACCAGTTTGTCTACAGAAGCTAGAGCGGAATTGCTGCTGTTTTCGACAAAGTCATTTCTATAACTATCATTCCAATCTGTTAAAACGGCTTGACTTAAATCATCAATTCGATTCGTCAGTGCAGTCAAATAATTTAAATATTTAGCAGCGTTTTCATCATTTTGATAAAAATCCAAAACCGCATCCTGATTTTCAGCAATGCCGAAAAGTAAATAATCTAAGGCAGGAAATCCTTGCATGGCAATTTGAGAAGGCAATTCCAAATTGTAGCCCCCATTCAAAACATTATCGGTTAAGCCATTAATATCAGTCGGATAGATGTTTAGATTATTGGTTATTCTTAATTCTTCTGCTTTACCGATTTCGAAGATTGAAACATCTTGAAATGCAGTGTAAGCCAATTCCCATGTGGTCACTAGGGATTCATAATTGGCTGTTGTAGGATCTCCTGTGAAAGCCTCACTTGCAGTTTTGAGTTCACCAGTTTTTTCTATAAAAAAAGTATAAGCAGGAATGATAATATTATCTGCCCAGTTGATGAGCATGGCTTGTCGATCAAAATTATCTTCTGGAGTCGTGTTTTGATTGCCATCATCATCACAGGCGGAAACAGAAACTATTAGTAGGAATAAAAATAATCTTTTCATATTTTTTTATTTTGAACAAGTCCTTATCTCAACTTTAGTAATTTAATTACTGAGATAAGACCCTTTTTTTATTGATACTTTTTCATTGAAAAAAAGTATCCAAAATTCTAGTTCAAAAAAATGCTAACACGCAAGCTGTCACCCGCACCCACATTTTTGAACATTCCCAACCCGCTGACTCTGCTAAACTTCTTCACTCTAATTTTTATTTTAAACATCATAATCTATATTGATATTTAATATAAAGTATAAGGTTGATTTGTAAAAAGCTTAAATTGCTGATCATCAATTTTCTGCATCATTTGATCAATTAGACAAAGTCTCCGATTCTTATTCTATGCTTTTCCAAAATACTAAAACTCAGTCTATTCCGCAGCTTGAGCAACTGTAAAATCAAACTTAGCTGCGATAGCTGTTGAGATATTATCTAAAGTTTCGGCACTTAGTCCCCAGAAACCATTTGAGTCACTATCTACTAAATCATTAAGAAAGCCATCCACTTCTGATTTGGAAAAATAGGGTAAATCAGCATCTGATTGACGTGTAAATTGGAGGCTATAAACAAAACCAAAACCTTCACTCAAATCATGAAATGCGCCACCTAAATTTCCATTAGCAATTCCATTTTTACCCTGTTGCAAATAATAAACAGCACGAATACCGATTATACTTGAGATTTTTTCTTTGATGATATTTGCCTGCTCATCACGTACATTATAATCACCGGCTACAATGGCTGCGCGACCCATTTTGAATGCATTCCATATATCATCTGCGATACCAACAAAGTCAGGGTCATCTTCAACTCGTCCGATATATTTATTTAAAAAAGAATCGTCTTCACCAATCGTCATATTAGGATCGGAAGGATCAGAAGATGTTCCGTAGAGATAGCCATATGCTTCATCCCACTTGTGTTCCATTGTGGTGTAGTTCTCACCATCTTCGACTGTTCCTGCATCATTTAAAGAACGATTTTCGCCAGCATCCAAAACTGCTGTGCTAAGATAATTGTTCAAGGTTTGGTCAACCATTAGAGCGCCAATCAAACCTTTATTAAAGGCTTGATTGTACTCAAGCCCCATTGCATTGACATACCTGACAGAAGTTCCATCCGCAATTTGCCCTGCCGTACCAGCAGCAGCTAATTCATTTTGATTCGAGAAAACTTCATTTACCTGTGCAGAAATCCAAGTACTAAAATCTTCTTTAATACTCGCGGCATCGACCGTGTTAGCAGAAAAGAAATCAGCCGAAGCGGCTACTTTTGAGCGAATGCTTTTAGTGGATTCATTTAGAGATGGATCTCCAAAAGGATTTGCATCTTCACCATTTGATGTTTGATTGGTGTACATTTCCAAAAGGGTTACTTCTGATACACTAAAGTCTAGCAAAGCAGTACTCAATTCTTGCCCCATTTGGATTCGAGTGGTTTGTCCACCGAAAGCAACTGTATTCGCTCCATTACGCTGGAATGTATAAGTCGCTGGTGCCTCAATTTGTGTGTTCATATCATCATCATTGCAAGCAGCCACGAGGAAAATCATAAAAGAAAGCACAAAGAATTTTAAATTATCAGTCATAGTTATTTTAAATTCGTCTAAATAAGTTTGAGATACAAAGATGAGTAAAAGCACAAAACTGTAAAATAGCCGCAATTGGTTATTTTACTTTTTGACATAGCTATAAGTAGCTACTGCCTTGTCTCTAAGCTTCTTTTAAAGTGATAATATTATTTAGAACGGCATAAATGGTCAATCCTGATACTGTTTTGATGTCGAGCTTTCGCATAATGTTTTTCCGATGGGCATTGACGGTATGAGCACTGATATGGAGGGTGGTGGCTATTTGTTTAGTGGTATTACCTTTGACCAATAGCTTTAGAATTTCTTTTTCTCTGCTGGTTAAAGACTCATTTGAAGCAGTATTCTCTGTGGTAGGATGTGATTTTAGTAATTTGTCAATAGTAGCCTGGATTTGTTCTGCCTTATCATTTAAGTAGATTAAGCCATCATAATGAGTCAAACTATCGGGATGCTGGTAGGAATAGATCAATCCGATCAAGAGTATTTGATATTTCTTTTTTAGGATATCAATTTGCTTTTCATTTTGTTCGAAAAGGCTAGGGCTTAAGATTAATATTTTAGGAGATATGCTATGAATGGAATGCTGAATATCACCATCCGCTTTGCATTGCTCTATACTAAGTGGCGTATTGTTTTTATCTATTAAAAGGGTAGCTAAGCCCGCTCGGATAATATCCGATTTTTCTATTATCAGTATTTTAATTTTCTTTTTCTTCAAAATCAAATAATTAGAGCCTGGTTAAAAATTATTTGCTATCCCTAAGCGAATAAAATTTAACCAGATTATTAGCTAGGTTTTAACATTTTATTGCTAAAATAATTGTTCCTTTATTGATACTTTTTCATTGAAAAAAAGTATCCAAAATTCTAGTTCAAAAAAATGCTAACCCGCAAACCTGTCACCCGCACCCACCTTTTTGAACATTCCCAACCCGCTGACTCTGCTAAACTTTGTCATGCTACTTTTTTATTTTAAACATTAGAGCTTAGACTAAGCTGTTTTTACTAAAGGGCGTAGCTTGTTCTCAAGTTCTTTTACAAGGGGGATCAATACCTCATCCTCAATACGGGTATGACTAAACAAATCAGACTCCAGTTCGAATAATTGTTGGAGTACAAGCCTTCTGGTTTTTCCCTTTTCTTTCTGCGGCAAATGACGGATAAGAATATTTTTAAGGTCTTTTAGAATGTCTTCAATATCGTCATGATGTTCGCCATAGATACTAATGTCATATTCTTTTAAAAGCAGACTTGGATCTCTTTTATTCAAGAAAGCATCGTACATTTCCTCAATGAATGGAAATACCGTTTCATTTTCATAGTCAATGTGTTCAGTGACTTCTTCAATGTATTTATTGTAAAAGGATTCCACCATTTCAGCTTTTGAGTCGTGGAGTATATGCACCAGTTGTTTTATGTTTTGCTGAATGTCAGGGATTTTTTCACTTAGAAAATAGCGATGAGAATTTTTTAAATAGGTCAAAAAATCAGGAATGAATTCAAATTGTTTTCCTACTTCGGGGATATATTTATTATTGCAAAAGAGATTAAGGATAATCAAAAATGCACTTGTGCTTATATTGTATTCTTTTGTAACCTGCTCGATGGTCTTATTATCAAAACCCAATTTTATGCCCATCCTGTCCAACACCATTAAGACCCTATAATTAGAGTGAATTACATTGGCCAGAATATCCTTAGCGGTAAAGATTGATGTATCCATGTTTTATTATTTCAACTATTCTTTAAACAACTTCGGTGTAAAGATACAAAATAAACCCTGAGAAGGCTTCATATGCAAAGCAATTGGAAGACTAAAGGCCAATTACGAATTTCGGGCAGTGTACTACCTATAAGGTTATCGCCACAAAGTCACAAAGATGAAGCAGTATACCTCTTTATGGCTTAGTCTTAGCTTAAAGCGCCTTTCTCCTTTCTGTCTTCTAACTGTATTCGAATAGCCTTGGCTTTTTCCTCAGTCAAATCATAATCTCTCATTACCCACATTGCGATTAGTGTTCCTAGTACGGGTAGGATAGAATAGAACATTCTCAAACCAGTTATTGCTCCATCGGGTTGTGATGCTGCATCAGGCGAAAATCCTACGATTGACATAATCAATCCACTTAATAAGCCCGCAAATGCTAAACCAAATTTCACCATCCACCAATAAATAGCACCAAAGATGCCTTCTCTTCTTTTCCCAGTATTCAATTCGTCTAAATCGCATACATCAGCCGTCATGGACATCATTAAGGTGAAAAGCCCTCCAATACCAAAAGCAAAGAATGGAAGTGCAATTATAAATAGATATGGTTTTCCTGGAACAAATAAAAACCAAAATAAGATATATCCAATTATTGATATGCCTTGTGATAATAAAAAAGTTTTCTTCTTCCCAAGTTTTTTTGAAATTCTAGTGACAATTGGGATGACGATAAAGGTTGTTGCGAGTGCACCTAAACAGCCATGTAAGGTCGGCCATAAACCAGCAGCACTTGCGTCACCATTAAACATGTAATAAACAATAATAAAAAACGAAAATGCAGCAATGGTATTAAAGGAATTAAACACTAAAAATGTAGCAATACACAATTTTCTAAATGGGATATTATTAAAGGCATCTTTGAATCCCATTATAATCTCATTTATGCTATTTTGTATGTTTTTAAAACTAATTGGAATTAGGTTTGTATCGTCTAGTGTAGATTTACTTTTTATAAAGATAGCCGGAACCATTGCTAAAATCATACAGGATAAGCCCACCCAGATTGAAAGTTCTCTACAGCCTGCAGCAGCATTTTCAAACCACGTTGGATCATAAAGAATAACCCAAAACCAAGGTGCTATCACCCATGCCCATTGGCCAATCCATTGTGCTACAGCCATGATATTGGTTCTTTCATGAAAATCAGAACTCATCTCATAACCCATGGCTACATATGGGACACTAAATATGGTTAATCCTAAATAGAAAAGAAATGACCAAAGAAGAAAATAGGTAAAATTGTACGTCAAGCTACTCTCTTGATATAATTGCCACATAAAAACATAGGAGATACCCATGATAATTGCACCAACGAAGACATAATGCCTTCGCCTGCCCCATTTCGATCTGGTATTATCTGAAATAAAACCCATTATAAGATCAGTAACTGAATCAAAAATACGAGGTAGAAAAAATAGGATACCCCACAGGTAAGGAGGAAAACCAAGGTCTTGTACCAAAACCACCATAAAGATACCTAGTGCAGCTGGAAACATTTGATTGGCTAGCATCCCTAAGCCAAATGCTACTTTTTGTCCAAAAGCAACTTTGTCACCTGGAGCGTTTATTTCTACTGCGGATTTTTGATCTGACATAATTTTTCGTTTTAAAACTCTCAATATAAAGTGTTCCTCGCTCGATATCACTATTTCGGAACAATTTCTATCAGGAATGTCGCATTTATTTTTTTACACCAGGAATTAAGATTTCTTGGAACAGTATTTCTTTATCACCCTTATAGGTTTTTGAAATAGCGTTTCCATCTCGAACTAAGCCATTAAACAGACCCTGATCTACTAATTCCCATACCGCGTATTTAGCTTGTCCATCTACGGTGAAGAGTCCAAAGTGATTTTCTGATCCTCCGGGATTCTGACTATCTTTCCATGGTTCGTCAAAAGCTTCAAAATAAAAACAAGCGATGCCTTCTTCTCCTGTCCATGTTCGCATCAGATTGTAATAAAGGGCAGATTTATACTCATCTGTTGCTTTTGAACCTTCAGGACCATAGAAACCATTTGAAGCACTTGCCCAACCTGTTTCACCTATATGAATAGCTTTGGAAATGCCTAGACTTTTGATATAGTTTGAGGTGTTTTGATATTGTGATTTTGCATAATCCGCAGCACGATTCATGGCTGCTGTAATCTTATCCATTTTTGATAATGATCCTTCAGTCTCTAAAATACCCCAAAATTGAGGATTATAATGCGTGTCGTGCATCGGATAAGTATGGAGAGAAACATAATCTACGGCTCGGATTAATTTTTCTAAATCTGGCGTATGGTATTCTGTACCACCGCCTCCCCAAGAAGCAAAATTATCTGAACTTGTGATCCATAAATCCTTAGGTAACTTTTCATTGGCCTTCAATGCTTGCAAGTGATTTACCCATTTAAGGATTACCTCAGCTTGGACAAAATAACTGGCAGCCCATTTCACCATAGCTTCATTACCAACAGCGATGACTTTCACAATATCGGGATATTGATTAGCCATATCTACAGCACCTTGAATCTCCTCCGCATTAGCTATAGCATCTTCCTCATCATGGTTTGGATGATCTGTCCAGGCATCTTTGCAATTGATCCATGCACCTAGCATGACATACATTTCAAAATTTGGGTTTTCATCCTTTAATTGACGAATTGCCTTTAACAAATTAGAAGCCTGATCTAATTTAGTATTATAAGTACGAAGTATTTTGATATTCATGGCAGCAAGGATTTTCATATCCTCTTTTAACTGCGCTATGCTGGGTTGTATGTCACGAGATCCTGCTCGATATCCACCATAAGAAATGGCGAGGTAGTTTGGATTACCTAAGATGTCCTTTGCTGACATTTCTTTCTTCGTTTCTTGTTTTTCGTCTTTTGATGACTGCTCTGTATTACAGGAAAAGCCAAGCAACATAGCTGTCATAAAGAATAGTGTCCTCCAAGCTATTACTTTCATGTTATTTCAGTACTGATTCTTTAATATTGATTATTAATTGTAGAACTTCTCCTGTTCTTTCAAAAATTTGTTGACTGGTATTTTGATCCAATTTCCATTCTTTTGACTTTGAGGATGTATTGTTTTTAAATACAACCTCCAATTGATTTTCTATAGCTAGTTTATAGACTACTGGGACTTGACAATAAGTAAAACAGAGGGTATCCTTATCCAATAGCAACTGCTTGTTTTCTCCATGGACATTTATATAGTCGAAAACATTGGATGCTTTAAGGAATTCACTTTTACGCAATAAGCAAGGATTAAAATTCAACTGTCCACCTTGAACAAAAACGCCCAATTCACCAAATCTGCATAGAACATCTTCTTTGACTTGACCAGTCATTCCGGGTTGCTGAGCTCCTTTGCCTGCGGGTGTATGGGAATAAGGATCAGTAGGGAAGGCACCGTAAAGAGCAGGTGGTTTATGTACGCCTATACCTTCATTGATTTCATAATAATGTTCAAGCAATCTACCAAGCGTTTCTTCATCCGTTTTTTCCTTAACTGCTTTCAAACAACATTCTTGTACAGCAAGTAGTAATTTAGAAACCATATGCCAGTAGATAGAACCCAAGCCTTCATAACCAAAGAAAGTACCAGACCGTCCGGTAAAAGCTTTGTGATTGAATACTTCTTCAAAAATATTTAAGACCTGTTCACTATTGTCTTTTATAAAGGTTTCTTCATAATTTGTCGAAGCAAGTTTATGAAGAGCCATTTTTAAGTCATTCGCATTTTTGAAATTACCATTAAAATGGTAAATCCCATTTATATCTTTTTCGATAATAGATAGATTACCATCTTTTACTAATTGTTGAAGCAATGCTGATCCAATAACAGCTTCTTCTGGTAATATGTTTTTTTGACCGAACCGTGGTAAATTCTTGTTTGGATAGAGAATATAGCTGTATTGATCTTCACGGAACAAAGCGCTATTTTTCATAGCATCTAAAACATTAATTGCTTCTTTTGAGGATAAGTATCCTGAACTCAAAACGGCCACTTGTCCTTCTAGCATTTCACTTAAATAAGCTATAGAAATCGCATCTTGACTTTCGACAGTCATTAAATTGTAAGCATGGTATAAGTGATCCGGTCTTTTATTGGCTTTGATCGTGTGATCTAAGAATTGAAGGCTTAAATCAATAAATTGCCTTAGTTTTTTTGAGGATATTGTTTCTTTATCGCCTGCAAAGGATTGTTGATAGATTCGGTTTCTATAATCACTACCTGCTTGGCCTAATCCATCTAGGACTAGCTTACGCTCTGTATCATTTATCTTTCCGGAAAGTAGTGCTTGGTGGTTTTCAAATACTTCGATAACACTGTTGAAAAAGACAATTAATTCATTGGAAATATTAAATTGCTCCTGCTCTTTATCTATTAAAAGGGTGTCGAAAAAGTGGAGAAACCTTCTCAAATAGTAGAGGGTAACCATTGAAACGCCGTTGCCCACCAATGCATTATTTGCATCATTCCATTCTGGACGTTGAGTATTCATCCAGATTCCACCTTCTGGAATAAAATTGGATAATTTCGCCAATACAGTTGCTAATATTTTCTCAATGAAATTGACCGTATAAATTGCTCTGTTTTCACTTTGTAATAAGGCTGCATCTGCTCCAGTTTTTTCTTTTCTCAAACGTATTTTTTGATCTAATTCATGATCAAAATTAATGGTGTCTTTAGGGTTTTTAAGAATATCCTGATAGCTTTTTATTTTATAGGGGACATTAGCATAAGTAAATAATTCTTCATCGAATAATTGATTTAATTTACCTGGCTGATGTTTTTCAATGAACTCCAAAAACTTCAATAAATAGATGATTTGATGATCGCCCCAATAGCCGATATACGACCAGGGATCATCGGGCTCAATGGCTTCCCAATCAAATCCATCTTTGGTCACACGATAAGGATTGTAGCCGTCGAATGTTGTCGCATTTAAAAACTTATGGATCATGCTCTCTATAAACTCAGGATACGAATGGGCCAGCGCTTCCCAGTTTTGAAATATATCTCGCCAGTTTCCTTGATAATCGAGTATTTTTGAGCCATCTATTTCGCTTCGGGTATTGATCGAAAACTTATTCCAAGGCCGGCTAGGGTCGCCGTGTCGTCGACTGAACTTAAGTGGCATGTATTCTAGACACAATCTTTTAAAATCAGGATCATCACTTTTCTTTGCCAGGTCTTTTAGCATTGTCAGTGAAAAAACATCAGGTAGTCCATCAATAATAGAACTAGCCTTTTCAAAAAGGGAATGATTCGCTTTTGATAGGTAAATAGAGAAATCCCATTTTTCTATATTATAATTAAAATCGAAAATCCCACCACGCATAATATTGAATAAGGTATTGGCGAAATGTCGAGTATCTCTTAGATGATCTGAAGTAAGTTGCAAGCCATCCGCTGCTGCATTCAATGCGATTAGGCCTTTCGTTCCGGAATTGATGTCTTGTTTTACTTTTTGCTCCAGTTCTTTATCCTGTGCGATCGCTTCGGAAATTTTGGCAATGCTTGCATGGCTTTGATTTACATTGGTAACAATCAGCCACTTTTTTTCTGACTTAGAGGATAATAGAATATCCTTGTTTATAAAATAAGCTCCTTTTTCAGCCTTAACATCGACTTCCTCCTGAATGGCATTACCTTTTCTAAAGTCTTTTAATTGTAATGAAGAAAGGAGATGCTTAGAGTTATCCAAACCCAAAGACCATACTATATTTGCTTTTAAGGCTTCGCTTGGTTCCGCTTTATCTACAATAATAGCACTAAGCGAATATATACCTAGACCAGTTGATTTTTCAAGCTCACTTCGTTTATAAGCATCAACGAGATTACTGGAACTGTTTTGTAAATCACTGTTAACTCCATAAGGAAGAATATTTTGGATACCATCCAGGATGCTTATCGCAACTTCTTCTTCTGACTGATTGATTAAATGAGATATTCTGACAAAACCATAAAGATTACTTGAATTCCACTGATATCTAAAAGTCAGATTGAGGTCGTGGTTTTCTTCTTCAAAAAGTACTTTATTGCCATAGACATTTTTGTAAAGATGTCTACTAATCTTATAGCGGCCTTCAAATCGATCAGAGAAAGGTTCCCAAATATGAGATTGATCAGCTTTATGAACTAAGAATACAGATTTGCTGCCAGTGATTTCGGCAAATTCAGTGATCTTATCATCTGTATAATAAGGAAAGAGAGCATTCTCTGCATCCTTTCGACCTGCACTCAATCCGCCATTACTAGAAATGAACATCCAGTGATTGGAATCACTAACTATACTCATGAAAAAGGGACGTAATGAGTCGCTATTTGAAATTTTATAAAAACGTTCTTCTTCTATCTGAACGAAATCTAATACGCTACTATTTGTTGTTTTTATTGCCTCCATTAATGTTTATTGATAATTCGCACAAGGTAAAAATTTTATTTAACTTCCTAATAGGTGAGCTTGTGATCGCTTCGCTTGTGATCGCTCACAAAATTTTGGGTCTTAAGGTTTATTTGATTTTGCCTTAATGACAGCATCTATAATCTGAATTTTAGAAAAGTGATTTTCATTAGATTCAAGGCTGCTGTTAATATCATAAGGGTTGATTTTATGCACTTCTTTCAAAGTATAATAAGCTGCTCTGGGGAATAATTGATAGAAACCTTTTTGGTCAGTTGGACCTTTTGCACAGATGCCAAACCATTCTTCATTCATATTATTTTTCCCATCGACAAAATCTTCTGCATAACCGCCATTGTTCCAGGACGCATTATGATCATGGATGTCTAAGTTTTTGGTTTGACCGAATTTCCACCAGCCATCACTAAACTGGAAAGTGAATCCTCCAATAGAATTTCCAGCTTTTCCCAAACCGGCTGCATTTGCGTAAATCTCCTTCCAGTTTCCCACTACATAATAAGCCTGAGATTGCTGATCTTCCGTATCTTGAATGGCATTAAATGCATCCGCGCCAAACTCAGTAAAGAGAAGCGGTTTGTTGAAATCATCTTTCACTTTTTGAAAGGCATCTCCAAAAGAAACACCTCGATACATATTGGTACCCAAGATGTCTACATCTTTACACTCTTCGACAATGATATCTAAGAAAAGAAGATCTCCATTACAAATGGCTATTGGATGAGTAGTGTCGATCGCTTTCATCAGTACGGTAGCCTCATTGAATAGTTTATACATGGCGCGAGCGCGAGCAGTAGATTTTCTGTCTTCTATTGGAATATCTTCTGTTTCTGCACCATCCCAATAAAGGCCATAATTGTTTTCATTGCCTAATAGGTATAGGAGTAGGCCAGGGGTATCTTTATATTCTTCTGCTAGAGTTTTTACTTCAGAAAGTAATAATTCACGCGTTCGAGGGTCGGCATATTCTGTGTTTGCAACCCAATTTCCATCTAATGTAAGACCATAGCGACCGAAAGAATGATTGAGCATTGTATAAATGCCGTATTTCTCATAAATGTATTTGATCCATTTTGCTGGAACACCAGTATATTGCCGAACCGCATTTACACCGATCTCTTTTAGGAGGGACATTTCAGTATCCAGAGCAGATTGTATAAAATCATCGGATTGACTCCATAAGCTGTACGAATAATTGGTGCCAATAGGAAAATAATCCCAATTCATGCCATTGATCATAAAATCATCTCCATTGACAGATAATTTCATTCCTTCATTACCTTGAATTATAGATATGCTATCAGTCTGAGCCGATAAATAAAACGAAGTAATGAAGAAAAAAAACAGATTTAGAAAGATGTTTTTCATTTTTAGGATTGTTTTTTTTACAAATCATAGTTAAGCTAAAGATATACTTAATTTAAGAGTAGTCCTTAAAAATGACCTCATCAATTATTTCATCAATTTTTAAAATGACTACATCAAAAGTGCTCTTGTCTTAGGCTAAGTCCCTGATTATTAGTTATATTTGTCTTTCACAAACTTGCACATGGACTTTTATAGTCGTAACATAAAATACATTTATTGTTTATTGATTTGCTTTGCCCTAAAACAGCCAGTCCAAGCTTTTTCTGGAAAGTATCCTATTCGAAATTTTACATCAACTGAATATAAAGCAGGTATTCAAAACATTGACTTTGCTCAGAATAGAGACAAAACTCTTTTTGTAGCTAATAATTTAGGTGTGCTTGCTTATAATGGAAACACTTGGGAAGTGCATGCTGCTAGAACGGGTAAGAAGGAACGATCCTTAGCTTTTGATGAACAAGCTAAGCGTTTGTATGTAGGCTCACAGGGCGCTTTTGGTTATTTTGAAGAGGAGTGGAATTATATATCTTTAGAAGATAAGATACCAAAGGATGCTAAAGATTTTGACGAAGTTTGGGATGTCTTTATTTTAAATTCTAAAGTTTATTTCTGCACTTTTCAAGGCATTTATATATACGACGGGCAATCCATATCAGTGATAAAGGAGGAAGGAGGCTTTAATCGGTCATTTTGTGTTAAAGGACAATTGTTTACCCAAAACCAGCAGGGAAGGCTTTTTGAAATAAAAGATGGAGCACTCAAATCTACTTTTCCACAAAATCATAAGAACCGCATTATTGCAGGAGTAATTCCACAAGATGGAGGCATGTTGTTATTTTATAGGTCAGGAGAAATTGAGTTTTCTTCTTCTTTTGGTCATCAGGAAGCATACGATAATCTGATAAGAGCGCTACAAGGCACTTATGTAAACCATGTGTTTCAACTCTCGGATTCACGCTTAGTGATTTCTACCCAAACAGCGGGACTGTTTTTATATGATTTACAAAAACGATCCCTAGAAAACATTACAACAGAAGATGGCTTGCAAACTAATGCTTGCTTACGCGGATTTCAAGACTATTCCGGAAACCTGTGGGTAGGTATGCAAAATGGGATCGCATTGATAGAGATCAATTCTCCGATGCGGTTTATCAATCAAAACCTCAATATACAAGGTAGTGGTTATAGTGCCTTCGAAGAGGAGGAAGGTACTTATTTTACGACTTCAAATGGCATTTATTTTTTAGCTAAAAATGCTAGTCAAAGTATATTCTTATCCGGAACAGAAGGCCCGGCTTATAGTCTACAGAAAATCGCTGGAAAACTTTATGCAGGACATCATACTGGTTTGTTTATTTTGGAAAAAGCTAAGGCTCGGCTTTTGGCAAAAACAGATGGCTTATGGCAGGTAAAACAATTGAATTCTAATCCTGAATTCGCTATCGGAGGAACGTATTCTGGATTGTATCTTTTTAAGCTTAATAAAAGGCTGGATTTACAAGCAGTTCAAAAAATACATGGTTTTAGCGAATCAAGTCGTTTTTTTGAAGAAGATCGAAAAGGAAGAATTTGGGTAGGACAGTTTTATAAAGGTTTATACCAATTGAACTTAAGTGAGCAATTGACAGAAGCCCAGGTGACTAAAGTTTCAGATCAATATGGTTTGCATATAAATGAACAAATCATCTTGAGTCGCGTCGATAATGAACTCTATTTAGGTACAAGAGCAGGTTTATACAAAATCGATCAAAACACGGATCAGATCCTAGCTGTAGATAATTTTTTTCAGGAGATTGGAGAACAAGCCGTTAATTTATTGGTACAAGATGATCAAAAAAATATTCACATAGTTACTGAAAACTTAGTCGGTTTCTTTAAACGAATCAGTTCTAATAATTATGTCTTTGTTCCTTCTTCATTATATCAATTACGGTTTTCTTTTAATAATGATTTATTGAATGTTTCATCGAATACTCGTGATGGAGTTTTGTTTAATGCAAATGAGGGCTTTATTCAGTACAGACCAGAACAAGAAGGCCAAGTGACACACAAAAAGCCACCAGTGATCAGTAAAGTCTTTAGTGTTTCAGAAGACAGTATTTTATATGTGCGAAAGCCTTTTGAAGGGATGTCAGACAAAGAGGTGAAATTGGTGATTTCATATAAGACAAAGTCCTTACAGTTTTTTGTAGAATCCTTTCGCTTTAATGAGGTCGGGCAGCAGCAGTTTCGATATGTTCTGAAAGGTTTTGATGAAGCTTATGAAGATTGGACGAATGCGACGATGAAAGAATATACCAACTTAAAAGAAGGGAATTATGAATTCATCGTACAAACCCGGAATTACTTGGGGGAAATTGAATCCAGTCCATCCTTGTTTTTAAAGGTAGAACCTCCATTCTATAAAAGTTTTACAGCTAAAATAGTTTATGTGTTTTTGGGATTATTATGTTTGTTTTGGCTTACAAGATTTCAAAAAAACTATTATACAAAGAAAACGGAAAAGGTAGAAGAAGCAAAGCAATTGGAATTAGCTAAAAAACAACAAGAGTTTAATACCTTAACAGAACAAAAAGAACGGAAACTGCGACAGTTGGAAGAAGATAAAATGAAAACCGAATTGCGACACCTCAATAATCTCTTGGCCGCTTCTACTATGAACTTGGTCGTGAAGAATGAGTTTATGGAAAACATAAAAGAAAAACTAAAAGAGGTGAAAGGCTTGGGCAAAAATAAAGAAACAATAGTCGCCTTAGATCAAATCGTAAAAGAGATTGATATAACATCTAGGTTGCAAGAAGATTGGGATCAATTTGAACATCATTTTGATCAAGTTCATGGTGATTTTTTAAGCCGCCTGAGAAATGAATTTTTAGACCTCACACCTAATGAACAAAAACTTTGTGCGTTTCTTCGGCTTAATTTGAATACAAAAGATATTGCCAATCTCATGGGGATCTCTCTTCGAGGAGTAGAAGTGGCGCGCTATCGTTTACGTAAAAAACTGAATTTAGAAAAAGGGCAAAACCTGTCTAAGTTTATTTTGGAATATTGAAGCTGTTCAAAAATGGCTGCTATTTTTGAACAACTTCATCATAAAAAAAGAAAAGATGAAACTCATAAGATTCGGAAAAAAAGGAACAGAAAAACCAGGTGTTTTTATTAATGGAAAGCGCTTCGATTGCACTGCTTATTTTAATGACTGGGATCAAGCATTTTTTCAAAGTGATGGTTTAACTAAATTAGAAAAATTGATCAATAATGAAAATATTCAATTCCCTGAAGTCATCGAACAAGAACGTTGGGCCAATCCTATTGCTCGTCCAGGAATGATCATGTGCATTGGCTTAAATTATGCTGACCATGCAAAAGAATCTGGGATGGATATTCCAACAGAGCCCATTCTGTTTATGAAAGCGACAAATACTATTTCTGGTCCTTATGATGATGTGTGTATTCCTAAAGGCAGTGAAAAAACGGATTGGGAAGTAGAGTTAGGAATTGTTATGGGCAGTGATGCTTTATATCTTGACAATGAAGCCGAAGCCGAAAAAACAATAGCTGGATATTGCGTGGTCAATGATATTTCAGAAAGGGCATTTCAATTAGAAAAAGGTGGGCAATGGGTAAAGGGGAAATCCTGTCCGGGCTTTACACCTGTTGGTCCTTACTTAGTGACAAAAGACGAAATCTCCAAGGTTTTAGATCTCAATATGAAACTCAATGTAAATCAAGAACAAAAACAAAATGGCAATACCAGTACTATGGTTTTTAGTCCCACTTATATTGTTTGGTATTTATCTCAATTTATGCAATTAGAAGCAGGTGATTTGATTTCAACAGGAACACCTCCAGGAGTTGGACTTGGGTTTTCTCCGCCACAATACTTGCAAGATGGAGATACAGTGGAATTGGAAGTTGAAGGTTTAGGAAAACAAAAACAATTATTTAAAGCCTATTCAAAATGATGGAATCTGCATTCAGTTTAAAAGATAAAGTGGCTGTAATCACTGGAGGCGGAAAAGGAATAGGGGAAAGTATTTGTAAAGTTTTTGCTCAGCATGGAGCAATTGTTCATCTCTTAGATATTGATGCTGAAAATGGTAGTCGAGTAGTCAGAGCAATAAAGGCGGCAGGTGGGCAAGCCTTTTTTCATGAATGTGATTTAAGTCATCATGAAACAACTGGGACGGTTTTTGAAAAAATATATGCTCAATCAAATGCCCTTAATATATTAATTAATAATGCAGGAATTGCCCAAATTGGAAATGTAGAAAATACTTCGGTCGAAGATATGAATCGAATTTATCAGGTTAATATTTTGGGGGTTTATAATTGTTTACATCTTGGAATTCCCTTGATGAAATTATCCGGAGGAGGCGCTATCATTAATATGGCTTCGGTCGCATCGGTAGTTGGATTGGCTGATAGGTTTGGATATTCTATGAGCAAAGGAGCAGTGTACACGATGACTTTTTCTATTGCCAAAGATTATTTGACAGACAATATTCGGTGCAATGCTATAGGCCCTGGTCGAGTACATACTCCCTTTGTTGATAACTATTTGAAAAGCACTTATCCTGATAAAGAAAAAGAAATGTTTGATAAACTTTCTGCAAGTCAACCTATAGGTAGGATGGGGCAAGCCAAGGAAATCGCTCACCTTGCCTTATATCTTTGTTCGGATGAGGCAGCCTTTATTACAGGAAGTTTTTATCCGATTGATGGTGGATTTTTAAGACTTAATACATCGTAAAATAATTTACGATGTACTAAATACATAAGCATGATTCAATTTACGTTTGAAAATAAAGTAGCAATAATTACTGGCGCAGGTACAGGTATTGGGTTTGAAATCGCCAGACAATTAGCAGCAGCAGGAGCCTCCGTAATATTGAACGATATTGATGAAGTGGTGCTTGCTAAAGCTGCAAAATCTATTCGAGATGGGGTAGGGGACTGTACCACAGTTGTAGGGGATTCCGGCGAATTAGAAATAATAAATAAAATGATTGATTGTGCGGTTTCCAAATATGGCAGATTGGATTTTGCAATAGCTAATGCTGGGATTACTACATTTGGAGATTTTTTAAACTATACTTTAGAAGATTTTCAAAAATTGACTAAGGTGAATTTGCAAGGCTCTTTTTTTCTGGCGCAAGCAGCAGCTCGACAAATTATCAAACAGAAATCAAAGGGACGAATTATTTTTATGTCATCCGTAACCGGACATCAGGCTCATCCTAAACTAGCAGCCTATGGCATGACCAAAGCAGCACTTGAAATGTTAGCGAAAAGTTTAGGTGTAGAATTGGCTGCTGCTGGAATCACTGTAAATGCGATTGCTCCGGGGGCAACTATGACGGAAAGGACTCGGAAGCTTGATCCTGCTTATCAGGAAATTTGGGAAAAATTAACCCCAACTGGCCAAGTATCTTCTCCTTCCGATATTGCTCATACTGCTTTGTTCTTACTATCAGATGCAGCAAGCCAGATTACTGGACAGAGTATTGTCGTTGATGGAGGGTGGACGGCGGTGAGTCCGCCTCCGGGTGATGTTTAATAATTAATTAAAAGCCTACAAGGTTATTTGAAAAAGGCTTAAATAACTGATTATCAAACTCCTATAACATTTTACCAAATAGGCATAATCCCAGAATCTCATTTTTAAAAATCAAAACTAAACTTCACTGTAAACCTATCTTCTTCTTTAGAATGGAAAAGGGCTAGATTAACTATGATTACATCCACAGGTGCGATCCAAATACCTCCACCATAAGAAGAGTGCCATTGGTCGGAGTCCTCTCCATCAAGCCATACACGGCCATAATCATAGCCTCCTAATAATCCCATTGTAAAGGGGAGTATTTTATTGATAGAACCGAATGCCTTAATTCTCAAATCCGTATTGTGATAGAAACTGGTTTTGCCATAAAAACGCTCCGCTCGATATCCTCGAAGGTTTGAATTTCCATCTAGAATCGCGGATTTAAAAAAGGGGTAATCTCCAATTCGGTGGGACGCTCCAATTTTAGTTGCTATTACAAACCTGGCATTACGATCCAGGTTTTGATATATAGTAAGAGAAGAATTTAAAGTCTTAAAATCCCTTTCTGTTGCTTCCAAATCTGTCATCCAACTGGCATTCGCAATAAAATGAATACCTCTGGTAGGAATATTTAGATTGTCTTTATTGTCGTAATCAATTTGAATTTTCGCTCCAAGAAAATAATTAGAATCAAAAATAGAAGATGGCAAACCAGTCGCATCACTTACAATAAACCGATTAGCGGTTTCTTCAATCTGACTAACTTCAAATATAGGCCCAAAAGAAAGACCACTACCAAAAGAAGAAAATGGTTTTTTAATAGCCGGATGAATATGGATTAAGCTTTGTCTAACCCTGTTAAAGTTAAAATCATCTGTACTCAATTCTGTATTGTTCCCAAGCCCAAAATAATTGAAAGCAGAGCGATCCGTACGATAGATCCCGTCTACGATCAAACTTTGTTTGCCGAAGAATTGAATAAACTCTCCTTCATACAATACATCAATTCCTCCAGTTGCAGTCGATACATTTCCGACAAAACGTTGGATAGAAGAATACGGTGATTTTTTAAATTTATATTTTGTAAATAATAAATCTGCTCCAAGAAATAAACCATCATCTGAATTATAACCAAAGGAAGGCGCTGGTAAAACAACATCATATTCATAATGGATATGTCTGCGATCATAAACATTAAGGTCTGTATTACTAGAACTTAGATTCTTTGCCTCTGATCCTAAATCATATTCATTTTTTTGGAGGTTATCATAGACCTTTGTTTTTTTCGATAAGCCAGCGACTTTGGATTCATCTACAAATTTATCTTTGCCCAAACCACCAATTAATCTTAAAAGGATTCCTTTTTTCACCTTACCAGTAACATGGAATTCATCATCATTGTCCAGTCCGTAAATATCGATTTCATCAGTAATTGCTCTATTGAATGTTCGATCATAAACCAGGCGATTTCCTTTTTTCTTTTTGTGATAAACCCTTACTCTTGTCTGTTCATTATCCAATCGGTCGATTTGGAATAGTTCATGTTTGTCCGTTCCATATACATCTACTCGTTTGGCGAGCAGCTTATAATGTCGTTCTGCAAATTCCACGATTTGATCTCTACGTTTTTTTGTGATATCAATAATTTGCGCTGCTGTCAATTCTTGTGCCTTCTCAGGCCAGGATTCAAAAGCCTTTTCAATCACCTCATCGGTCAGGTTCGTTTTTAGAAAATTAGCTTCGGCTTCCCAATCAGACCATTCCATTTCGTTCAAAAAACTATTGTCCACATACTTAGGACTCCAGGAAGACCATTTCATATTTTTGATCTTAGGAGAATAGACTTTCAACTGCTTTAAAAAAGGCATAAAGCCCCTGGCGAATGTCATCAATAAACCATCGTATTTGCTAAAGGGTTGGTCTCTGTCCCTAGGGATAGCCCTGTATGTTGTACTGTCCTTATTCACTTTGATTCTGGCCCATCGCCATTGATCATCATGCCGATCCCAGTCACCAATGATTTGATCAAATAATCTAGACCTTAATAACCAACGCTGATCAACTTTATGTTTATGGCTTTCGGAAATCTTTTCAGCAAGATCTGCTGTACTGATTAATTTGTCTCCATTGCCAAGGTCAGGATTGTCTTCCCAATTGCCTCCTGTCCTTTCTTCAACCAAATAAACCGTTCCTCCAAACAAATCATTATGTACACCCAAGAGCGGTTGTTTTGGGATATAAAATAATTTAGGATTGGTGTGGTATACATTTGAGGCATCTGCCATTGGTCCCACAGCCAAAGCCGCAAAAGGATGCGAAGACAAAAATACTTCTCCGACAATCGTCGACGCAGCAGTCATCTTATTAAATGGAAAGGGGACAACCCTCGAAGCATCTTTAGTAAGAGACCGCATCACATATTGATGACCATCTCCGCCTTGTAACCTTAAAGAGTTCGTTTGATTCCCTCCACCTCTTTTTATTGGAGTCAAGCCACCTTTATATTTTGCCAGATCAAGTACTGGGAACTCGTATTGCTCTGAATAAACATTTCTATAATGAGAACCGAGAAAGAACTCATACATTTTTCCTTTTTCCTCTATTTTATTACTGACTGTACTTTTGGTAACCTGTTGAAGCTGGCTTTCATACTCTGGGAAAGATTCAGGTATATTATCCTCAGAAATTAGAAGTTTGTCTTTTATCTTTTTTTGAAAAACCAATTTTCCATCAGGTGCATTATCATCTGTTATCCAAAATTTCAACCATGCAGAACCATCTTCATAAAAATCTATTTGTGATATACCAGCATGACCATAGCCAAACTCCGCCCCTTTACCTTTTGCTACTGGACTCAATTTAGATCCACTGCCACTAACAATCTGATGTTGATTATTCTCGAAGATATATTGAAGGTTATGCTCATGCCCCGATGCAAAAATGTAAGAACCATTTTTAGATGCACCAGCCATAATGGAAGCAATAAACTCCTTGTATTTGAGGTGGTTCAAATCCCCTTTGACTCCAATAGTACCTCGTAGCATTGTAGCAAAACTACCTACTATTGGTAATGGAATATACAAATTTTTATTGACCTGAGTAAGTGGAAACAAATGTTCTTTGGCGGTAGCATATCCAGCATGAGGGCCATAAGAAAAGAGCGGATGATGCATAGCAATAACGACATTCTTATTTCTATATTTTCGGACAATCTCTTCAAAATGGAACTTAAACTCCTTTCTACTCTTGATTTCACAGCCATCATTTATCTCTGGTTCTTTGTCCCAATCTGTAAGAAACCATTGAGAGTCAAGGATGACAAGCACTAACTGATCATTAATCTCTATCACCTGAGGATCTCCGCAACCTCTATCTGGTAAAAAATAATTATTCCAGTCGTCTTTCTCTAAGATACCTTTATTTAAATGCTTCTCAATATATTTTTCCTGACGTTTCAAGCCTTTCAAACCATTCTCTTTCCAATCATGATTGCCCGGTAGGAATAAGATGCGGCCATCATAATCTTTTAAAATATCTAATTGTACATCAATACGATGTTTGGCTAAATCATATTCTTTTCCTTCTGATTTTCGCGGCATTCCATTGGGGTATATATTATCTCCCAAAAAGATAACAGAGCTATTTTTATCAGCAGTCTTAAGTTTCGTTTCTAATAACTTTATTGCGGGGGCTACCTCATCCTTAGAAGAATTGCCAGCATCCCCAATCAAATACATTGTATGTTTTACTTTCTGATCAGTGGGAGCTGTATTTGTAGTCCACTTTTTTCCTTCATGGCTATAATTAAGTTTATAATTTGCACATGAAGAGGCGAACAATATAATAGAGAAGAGGAGTATGAGTTTGTTTTTATTCATGTTATCTTCTTTTGAACTTAGTAAGTTGTTTTGATTTATTTTAATTCCCTTTCCTCAAGGGCAGAAAGTTTAATTTGGACTAAAAAAACTGACCGAAAACAAATGGGAAAAGGATATAAAAACATCCTGTAAATCTTGTCAAAAGACACATTTTTCGATCGGCCTGCAAAGCTAGGAGAATTATCTTTACTTTTACTTTTTCATTATAAAAGTTGGCCTACTTCTATATGTAATCATCGCGGATACGACGGTGGGTGATTTTTGTGGGTAGTGGTAACAGTTGGAATGGCTTCTCCTAAGCCTAGAATAAACATCTAAGACTTTATGATAATAAGGGATTGCCTCTTCTAAAAGCTGTGTCTCTTCCAGTAAATTAGTTATATGATGATAGGCTAAGCCCTTATACACGTGCCTCCGCTGAGGCAAACTTGGAGAATGAGGACGATACAAAGAACTTATATCGGTATTTAATAAATAAAAATCCTCAAAGGGTTTCGAAAAATGATCGACCTTTATGCCTAAATTTTTTTTCGACTTCTAATCGACTTAAATAAATATCCTCCTCTAATACTTTGCCATCAGACCCCTTCCTCTTTTCATGTTTTAATTTCTTGTCTAAACCATCTATCACTTTATTGATACTACTGTGTTGATAATGATAGCAGCCACTTAAACTTAATTCTACTACTGACCTCGCGAAGGGTTGACTTGATAAGCCCATCACTAAATTCGCTAATGCTTTGCTATTTCGAGTTTCTATTTGTAATATTGATTTACAGAATTGTTCTACCATAATATTTGATTTTGTAGTTATTTTCAAATATCGGTAACAATTCTGTTTTTTTATCTATCCCGAGTCTATCAAAAGTCCAGTTAAGTCAAATTTTTCCAACAAAATCTAAAAATACTTTTTTATGAAGTTCAAGATTCATATCCGGAGAAAGGGCTACCCGAACAATATAATCTTTGTCGCCCTCTTTAGTCGTCCCTTGAGTAGAGGTTGCAGGTATCGTCCAATAACACCCTTTTAACTGCCCATAGCTCACACAATACTTACTTTCATTGGGGATTTCTGTAATCATTAATTTGATTAATCTATGATTTATCGCTCGTTTATAAAATTCTTTTTGTTCTATGGTAGTACCTTTAGTGGGAAGATCTAATGAAAATACGGATGGAGTAAATCCTTGCTTTGCCAATTCTTCTGAAACAAAATTGATTTTCGCGACTGGCAAAGTATCCCTGATAAAGTTTACAAAATCACGAGTATTCTTATAAGCATCATGAATCCTTTGTTTCATTGAAGGCAATTGTTTTGCTAATATTTCAATCTGAAAATTTGTCGCCTCATTATCGCAAAGTCTTAGATGCAATTCTATTTTTTCCATCAAAGCCTCCGTTTTTTTATTCCCTACGCAGTAGCCAGCAGTACATAGTCCGCCACTTGGAAATTTCGATCCACTCGCATATGAAATGGTCCTAATCGTTGAGAGTATTTCACCTTCACCTAAAAAATGTACATTAGGACAAAATGTTTGATCTAAAATAAAAACAGGATCGATAGCAATCCCACCATTTTTAGTTTTACGAGCTGCACTTAACACATCTTTTAATTTTAGAAGATCCGGGACTTCAACTCTAGGGTTTGTTGGGATTTCAGCGATGATATAAGGGATAGCATCTTCCTTAGCAATTTTATCTAAAACGATTTCAATACTTTGAACCATATCATTATCGCCATCAACAGGTAAATCCACCACTTCAACATTATCAATGCAAGCAGCAACTCGTCTTGCTTGATCATTTGTTCCACCATAACAATTTGGAGGAACAACAATTTTGATAGCCTTTCCTTTATGTTTTTCTAGTGCATCATGAATTAGGCCCATTACAATCGCATATTGAATAGATAGTCCACTAGAACCAAGTAGTGCCTTTGTATTTGTACCGGTAATGGCTGCAATTGAATCTAAGACAAGTGTTTTATTGGCCTCGACATTAATTTCTTTATTATCAAAAGGAGATCGCTCTATTAGAAACTTTAAAGCAGCAAGACAATTAGCAGGTGTCATCGCGATTGTCTCTCTTCTTCGAACATGCTGAATATCTGAGATATAATTTACATTTTGTTCCCCATTTACTAATAAAACACTCCCAAGTTGAGCATAAACACAGATAAAAAAGTCAATATTGGAACAGAGATCAAATTTACAAATTTCATCTTGTTGTGAAATAAAAATCGTACTGCCGTCAAACACAGAAATGGCTTCTATATTCTCAACCTGCTTTAACTCAAATTTATAACCATAAATACGCCGCAGTACTTCAACATTAAAAGATTGGGGCAACTCCCCTGTATAAACGATTTGGGTATTTTTATTATCAAATAAATTTTTTCTTAAAATTGCCAAAATAGGAATCGTCTTTGATGAAAAGCTTATTACATTTTGAGATTTTAGGCTATTTAAATTAGCAATTACCCATTCTAATAAACAAGACAATGGATGCCCCAATCGAATATAGTCGAAAGCAGTGGGCAATTCACTTAGTGCCGACGATTCAGAATTATTATCTTTAAACAAGATTTCAAACTGCTCTAAGAATTGAACTTTGGCCAATCTTTCATTATAAATATCTAGTCGATGGGTTGTTAGACTCAACCAATCATTTGGTATATTCTCTAATACTTCTTTAATATAATCTAGTATTTTATTGTCTTCCATAATCTTCACCTTTAGATAGGCCGGCAAGATACATTAATTAGGTTTATTTTAATTTGTTATAAGTCGTTTTATTACATTGTGCCTAAGAAGGAGTTCTATTAGCCTTACACAGCATCCATCTTCTACACATTCTACACCTTCCTCAAAAAACCATTCCAATTAGGAATATCGCTTGTTTATTCTGAGAAGTTGTTTAAAGGTGGAGGTTGGATTCCAATTCATCAGAGGTCGAAAGGCGTATTTTTGCCGTACTACATACCATAAGAATTGTTTTATATTTGTATTTTATCACGTTTAAATCAATTTAAATATTCTTTGCCTTTAATTTTAAACGGTATTTCCAACATGAATAAATTCGATAGAATTATTTCTATTCTCATTTTATTGCAAACAAAAAAAATCATTACAGCTGCTACTATTGCAGAGCGATTTGATATCAGTTTGCGTACAGTTTATCGAGATATTCATACCTTAAAGAATGCAGGTATACCAATTATCGGTGACCCCGGTATAGGCTACTCCATCATGGAAGGTTACCGCTTGCCGCCTATTATGTTTAACGAAGGGGAGGCCTCGTCTTTATTGACTGCTGAAAAATTCATGGCTAATATTACCGATCATAAAACGCAAGAACATTATTCAGCTGCAATGACTAAAATAAAAGCCGTTCTTCGAAGTTCAGAAAAACAGGCACTTGACATTTTGGATGACTCTATTTCTATTGCTCCATACAAATTCGAAGAACACAAACCTTACTTACAAGAATTATTTAAAAGTATTGCGGCTCGTCACTTGCTTCAGATTTTATATGACAAAGCAGATGGTATTGTTTCTGAACGCGTACTAGAACCCATTGGTTGTTATCACCAATCCAACAACTGGTATTTGGTAGCTTATTGCCAACTTCAAAATGACTACCGAACCTTCAAAATGAATCGAATTCAAAAATTGATTCCTTTGGATAAGACATTCGACAGACCTCATATCAATCTTCAACAATATTTGGAAGAACAAGCCAAAGCTCAGGCAGCGCAACAAAAAGGTCTAATTGTGGAAGTATTATTTGATTCTACTGTTGCTGAACATGCTCATAGGCGAAAGTTTTATTTCGGCTTAATTGAAGAAGAACAACAAGTGGATGGTATTCGAATGAAATTTTGGGCTTTTTCAATTGAGATTATGGCTCGCTGGTTGATTCCCTTTACTAATAAAGCCAGAATATTACAACCTAAAGTCCTTCAAGATAGAATACAAGAATTGAGCAAAGAATTATATAATCATTATCATCCACCTTCTATTGATAATGAAGTTGTTTTAAAATAGATAGATAATTTTCTTGCAAGTCATTGATCTCCAATACTTCAGCTAATTATTTTCACCGTAGCTAAGGCTACGGAAAAATAATGGAGCTTCGTCTTGAAAATCAAGCACTTACAATCAATCTTAACCTCCATTTTAAAACAACTTCAATAAAAAATAATCCATCTCAAAAACATACTGACAGACTGTTGTCACTAGTCCTATTTATATTTGTGTTGTACTTAGTAATTAGCAAACTTTATAAAATTTTTATCAAAATGACAACACAAGAAATTGCAAACAGATTAGTAGAATTATGCCGAACAGGCAATTATGAACAGACTGTAAAAGAGTTATACTCACCTAATATCGTGAGTATTGAGCCCGAAGGTGTTCCCAATAGAATTGTTTCAGGCTTTGAAGCAATTGCTCAAAAAGGCAAAGCTTTTGAAGCTAGGATAGAGCGTGTAAATTCTAGCGTAATAACTGATCCTATCGTTGCGGATAATATTTTCTCTTGTGCTATGTTGATGAATATCAATATGAAAGGAGTTCCCGTTCCTGTAGATATGAATGAAATTTGTGTTTATACAGTTGCGGATGGCAAAATTGTAAAAGAAGAATTCTTCTATACACCACAAGCACAAGAAGCATAAAAGTAGAAATTTGATAATACGCTCGAAAATTTTGTTTTCCGAGCGTATTTTTTGTCTACCCACCAGTGCAAGCTCTCTGAGGTTCTGCTAGTGGATTAGCTACAGGCTTAAGACTTGATTTTTTAAAGACGAATAAGTAGTCCCGCCAATAAGCTTCTCCCCATGATACAATAAAAGATCAAATTGATAATCTGCAACTTCTACCTCCGCAGGTATTTTCAATATAAAACCAAGATAGGCCGGCTGGTCAGGAAATATCCAGACACCTTCAATTTTACTCGTATTGGATTCATCTCGTACAGGTATTTTGGCCGTGTGCGGGGCAAACTCTAATGTTCTTTCTTCATCAAATTCGTGAAACTGAAATAACCTTTCACTTTCTTCCGGCATTTCCCAAAAAGGATCAACATGCTCTATAAAATCATCAGAATCGGCAAAGGCTACAGAATGATCAGCTGCTAATAATATAGTAGCCTCAGCTGGAAGATTACCCCAGTCAATTTGTAAATCGAAAATGGACTCTTCATCCAATGGATTATATAATTCTATAAATTGAACATCACTTCTTAAAGGTTCATGGAGAATTTCTCCAGGCTGTGATAAAGAAAAGAAACCCAAATCTTTATAGCTTTTCATCGCAACTTTTTCATCATGGGCAATTAAATCTGAAACATTAATTATACCTCGACTGAGTGCCTGTTCATTGCAACTGGTAAACACAAGAATATTAGCTGATTTGATAGAATCTTTTAGCTCCCATTCCCAATGAACAACAGCACTTTTCCCCGCTTCCAAATCTTCACATAATTCGATGCTTTGCCCAATTGGTTTCCATTTTTGAACTCGGTTTTGACCAAATGGCCCTCCCTGATCCCAAATCCCTCGAAGGCTCGGCGGACTTGAAACATTTAGTGCATAATAGGCACGAACTTTCACCCCACTTACGGATATAGCACCTCGATTGTGTACTTGTGTATATACCCGGTATTTACTGCCTCCTTTAATATTTTCATCCCGAACTTTAGTAAGAAATTCTACCGGACTATCTACAGGCTTAGGCGTAGAAAAAGAATGGCTTTCAATCTTAATATCTTCGCTTTGCCAAAATTGAACTTTTACCCCATCGACAAATGGATGATCGGTATTTTTCGATTTCGTCTTTTCTCCAACATCCAAAATATTGTCCCTGATGTATAGATGAACCCTTTTACATTTCTTTTCCTCCAAAGAGCGTTCCCAAACTCCTCTTCCAAAAGTTACTGCTCTAATCAGTCTACTAGGTTCATGGATTGAAAGTTGATAAACCGGAGAGAGTGGTAAATCGGGATGCCAGGGATGCCACTTGTATCGAATCCATTCATAAACGCCCATATCACCGCCACAGAATACTCTATTCGAATCTAGATCAGCAACAATTGTATTGATTGGCACAGAAGGCGGTAATCCATTGGAGCTACGCAACCAATTAGATGGATAACCATAAGGTTTTCTATAAACGTGATTCGGGATAAAATCAGCATGGCCTCTTGCGTCCTCTATTGAAGAATAACTTACCCAAATCGTACCAGAATCATCAACAGTTAGAGATGATACCGCCCTAAATGTTGGGAGATTAAAAGTGATCTTGCGTAATCTTACATTAGACTGCTTCCATGAACTACCTACTCTATAAATTGAAAAAACATCTCCTTCAAAAGTACCGATATAAATCATTCGGGTGTCATGAGGATCTTCACATATGGCTGTAATTCCGATGCCTATATTTACAGTAATAGGTGCCCAGTTATCGCCTTTATCTATGCTACAGAATAGTTGTTCTACACCATAAAAAAACAGGTTTTTCACCTTTGAATGAGCGAGGAAAGGGAAAAGCCATAAATCGTAGTTAATTTTCTGATTTTCCTGCCAGGTTTTACCATAATCTTCCGAGCGATAAATCTGTTCTGGCCTTGAATAGAACATTCGGCTAGGTTCATGTGGATCAAAGGCCACATTGACTATATCGCCCACCATTAATCCATCGCTTCTATCATGATAACGTGTCCAAACCGGACTACCTATATAAAAAAAAGCGCCATTATCCTGAGCACCCGTTAATGCAATTGCCGCATGATGAGGATGAGGACTAAAAGCATAGTGCTGGGTTAAAGATAAATCTGTATTCAAGTGAATCCAGTTTTCACCCAAATCCAAACTTTTGTAAATGCCTCCGTCTGTGCCCAAATAGACTATATCCGGTGTATCTGGATCAATTAAAATAGCATGTATATCAGCATGAATACGCTTTTTTTTATTCTTATCAAAAGATAATCTTTCCCAAAGAATTCCGCCATCGACAGTCATAAATAATTCCTGAAAGCCAATGAAAACAATATCTTCATTCGTAGGGTGTACAGCAACAACGAGATTGTAATCTGTAGCTTGAGCACGTATTCTGTTATTAAATTTATCGTTAAAAGTTCTGGAAAACCAAGTTTGTCCACCGTTACCGGTATAGAGCAGGGTTTCCACATCTTTGCTATTAAAGCTGCCAATTAAGGCATAAAAAGCTTGAGGTTTGCTACTCATTTGAGAAAAAACAATCCTGCCATGGCTTGATGGTATTACATTGTTTCTGATCTCAAGCCAGTTTTTACTCCATTGGCCGTTTTCAAATTTACATTCGTAGATTCCATCTTTAAAAAAACCTGCGACCAGTCTCAATACTTGTCCAGAACTCGTACCTGGTATTATCAATAAATCACTTGCGGAACCTGATTTCAATATTCGCCAATTGACACCGCCATCAGTACTTCTATACACGCCCTTATCGCAAGACAGGAATACTTCCTGACTATTGGATGGCATAAAACATATTTTGGAAATCAATGCCTGTCCAAAAGTAGTAGAGGCATAATTTTTCCAAGTATAACCACCATCAATAGATTTAAAAATACCACATCCCGCATACCCTATGCTTGTTTTACCTGGGTAATATTCTCCTGATCCAGCTATGAGAATAAAGGGGTTATTGGGATCTACTGCTATATGACCAAAGGCCAGGCTTTTTTTAAAATCTGTTTTTGGTGACCAGTTTTTTCCTTCATTCCTCGACAACCAGATTCCTCCTCCTGCCGATCCGGCCAGTAAGTTGCGATGCAAATTAGATTTTGAAATGGCCAGTGTTCTTATTCGACCGGAATTGGATGGGTCAACACCTTTACTCCCCGGTGCAACGGGCGCTGGGCCAATCGGCCTCCAACCACACATTTCTTCTTCTGGGATTAATTCAGTACCGGGAATCCTCGCCCGACTTTTAGTAGGGACTTCTTCCTCTATATTTATACTGTTAATCGCATTGAATTGTTCTTCTCTAAGATATCCCGGCGTTTCTTCAAATTGAGAAAATCTTGTTCGGTTGAAAGCTTCTATCCGTAATTGTGCTTTGGTTTTTTCGCCCATGAGCTTTGGTTTTAGTGGGGTTTAGAACATGTTGAGGTATACAATATAATTATAATGAAGTAAATTTTATTATTAGTCAGCCTAGAAATATTTTTTAGTCATTTGGTATCTTTTCTTTTTAGAGCGGTGGCGTATATAAACGTCTTCATTTAGAGCTTGTTTCTCACAGACTTAAGCTACACCGAAAGTACGAATAGAAGTAATTAATGCCTCTTCCTGACTGCTCAACAATCTCTAACGTCTAAGAAAAAAACAATAGTTTTACAAAAAACCTGAATCGAGTTTTCTATATTAGAGGGTAACACAAAATCCGTGTATTAGATTACCCTCAAAGTCGCAACAATGGACAAACATTTAAATGATCCAAACTCGATCTCTCCCTCTGGTAAAAGCAAACCTATATTAAGCAGAATCAAATTCAGTTTTACTGGTACATTGTCTGCGGTGATTAGAACAATCATTGATCTAAACAAACCAATACCTCAATTGGGCGCTGGTACACTACCAGAGTGGATAAAAGCAATCTCTTTTAGTGGCGATATTGAACGAGAAGCCCATGTACTTTTAGTCAAGAGTATCATTAGAGCTTGTCGGGAACAACTTAGACCTAGAATCGATGACATCAACGAAAATAAAGATGATGGTACTTTTGTATACCTAGAACGTGAGATCAGATCTATAGGCGGAGAGATTGAGGCGGGAATTAATGATAATGAATACACCTTAGATCTTCGTCATTTTGACAATCCACGCTCTTTTAGCTTATTAGAAGATTTTAAGCCATTCTATAAAAGCTGGATTATGGATAGTTTTCCAATATCTGAGTCCCATGCTGATGATTTAACAACTGATTTTCCCGACTATTTTGCATATGCATTTCAGGTAGAGTTGGGGCATGGGAATGGCTATACGGAAATTTTAAAAGTGTATCATAATCCCTTTAATGAAAAGGTGGCACTAATGCTCGCTCGTAAGCAATACCGCATGCAGCTAAAAGAGCTTTATAATAATCCTGCCTTGGGTGAACCAAACATTGCACTTTCTGATGTATATATTGAACCCAGTTTTTTAGTCTATGATGCTATCTTGCCAGAAGAAAAAAGGAAGGAAATACGGGCCAAAAACGAAAGTGGCACAGATCATTTTCTATCTACTCCATTTCAAGGATCAATACACGACTACATATCGAAGCATTTTTTGAAAACCAAACAATCAAAGGCAATTGGAGCACAAGTGGAGGAAAGTCGTATGCTGATTTTGATGGGGCAACCCGGACATGGAAAATCTTCGTTTTGTTATCGTTCGATATATGATTTGCAAAAAGATCCTGACTTTCATGGAAACGCTTTTTTGGTGCGCCTACAAGAAGCAGAACGAAGTATTCTGAATACCCCCCTCGCTGGTATGGCAGAAACGGATAGCATTAAAAAATATAATATTAGGTTTCGCGAACTAATAGAAAACAATAATGGACAAACTAATATAGTTTTTCTGGATGGTCTTGATGAGTTTTTTATGACGAAAAGTCTAAGTGATAGCGATGTATTGCTTTTTCTGAACAATCTTAAAACACTACTGAGAAAGAATGAACAACTTTACTTCCTGATCACTTCTCGTTTTAATTATGTAGAGACCAGTAAACTCTATAATGAGGACTGCTTACTTTTTTCATTAGGTGTATTAGATGAACAGCAGCAATGTGATCTAGTGCAAAAGTATGCTAATCGCATCGGGGAAACAGAGCCATCTAACCTTTCTCCAGAATTGCTGGAAAAAATCAATAAAGAACAAGACCTTAAACATATTAAAGAACTGGTAGAGCTACCCATTTTGTTGCAAATGATTTTAATATCAAATATAGCAATTGAAAAAACAGGATCAAGAGCAACCATATATGACACCCTATTTACAACAGTCCTTGACCGAAAGTGGGATAAAGATAAACGGCTAAAAAAATATTGGGCTGGTGGGAAATTCAAAAAGGAACACCTCCGAGCCTATATTTCTTTTTTAGCCTTTAAGATATTTCAGTATAATAAAGGATACCTCAATAAAAGCGAGATTGAAGAATTTGATGAAACTCGACGTTTTGTAAGCAAAAGACTCCGTGTTGAAAACGAAGACGGAAATCTAAAAGAGGTGCTCAAAGATATTCTGACTTCATTCTATTTAAAAGAATCGATTAAACCGGCAAGTGACCGTAAACGAGGAGATGAAAGCTATGATTATGCTATTGAGTTTTTACATAAATCACTCTATGAATACCTTGCTTGCGAATACCTGTGGAATGCTACTCAGAAGTTTTTCCTAGCCCCTGAACCTGAGGACCCTGACGAATGTAAAGACTATTCACTAGAAGCAGTACAAAGAAAAATACAAGAACTTTTTTCTTGTACCAGTATGACTAGGGAGACAATGCTATATATGAGAGAAATTGTGAGGCGTGATACCAGTTTTCATGAATCGCTTTCTAAACGAATGGCTCACTATTTACCACGCCTGCTTAAATATGGTTTTATATATGAATATAAAGCTTCTACAAATAATAGGGGGCTACCATTCTTCAGGGCTGAGAAACAGGCCTTGAATGCTTTTCATAATTACTGGCTAATACTCGGCAATCTAAATCAACATCGGGTAGACCTAACAGATCTTATTGATTCTGAATGGGCAGTACTGAAAAAAAACGAACTATTTTTGCAAAAAAAAACAGAAATGATTGAGGTGTTTAAGGAAGAACTAGAACTTGCTAAGAGAAATCCATTTACAATCGCAACAAACAACATTGTAGTAGAAACAGCATTAGAAACCTTTAGAAATAGCTTAGAAACTAGTCAAGGTCTTGAAAATACTCATTCTGAACAATGGGTACGCGGCTTTCTGATTCGGATAAAAGGTGCCCTAGTATTTAAGGCATTGTATGAACAGCTATCCAAGGAGAAAGAAGCATTTATACAACAATTACAACTAGTCGGCGCATCCGGAATGCCTATGAATCTTTCATTGTCTTATGCTCCTTTGAAAAAAGGAGATTTATCGTTTATAAGAGGGAACGGTATTAACCTCAGTAGCGCCGACCTCAGTAGTGCCGACCTCTATAGTGTCAACCTCATTAGTGCCAATCTCATTAGTGCCAATCTCATTAGTGCCAATCTCATTAGTGCCAATCTCATTAACGCCAATCTCATTAACGCCAATCTCATTAGCGCCAACCTCAATAGTGCCAACCTCGATAGTGCCAACCTCAATAGTGCCAACCTCAGTAGTGCCAACCTCTATAATGCCAACCTCTATAATGCCAACCTCAATAGTGCTAATCTCAATAGTGCCAACCTCAATAGTGCCAACCTCTATAATGCCAACCTCTATAATGCCAACCTCTATAATGCCAACCTCAATAATGCCAACCTCTATAATACCAACCTCTATAATGCCAACCTCTATAATGCCAACCTCTATAATACCAACCTCAGTAATGCCGACCTCAGTAATGCCGACCTCAGTAATGCCAACCTCCGTAATGCCATCCTCCATAATGCCAACCTCCGTAATGCCAACCTCCATAATGCCATCCTCCATAATGTAAAACTAAAAGGAGCTGGAGTAGATATTCCTGATTGGATAAACCAACTAAAAACATGGAAGGTAGACGGTCTGGATTGGGTCTCGAAGCACTATGTTGTTTCAAAAGAAAAGCGTATAATTGAAGGGAGTTTTGAGGCTTATGAAATACTATCTAGAGAGAAAGAGAACGAAGAATAGTGTTTTTTTAAAGGTGCTCTAAGTTTCCTCTTTTAGATTAGATTCTTTATTCTTCGCATACTCAAAAAAACTATTCATATACCGACCTTAGATTGGTTTAGATAAAATCATCTATTATAATTTATTCAATAAAAAACTGTACATTATTGTATCATTGCATAGATTCTCAAAATAACCATTGCTATTATGCTTCGAAAAACCATACTATTTGTAAGTCTTTTGCTTTCCTTCCAATGTCTCTTGGCACAACAACCTTTAAATATTACTATTATTTCAGATAGCCCGGAAGAAGGTACGCTATTATTACAGACAATGATTAAAGCTGAAATAAAGGCTTTATTGGATGCTAATTATCAAATTAATTTCACAGAGTTCTTTACAAATAATGATATTGATGCTACACGCCAAAACATAGAAGCGGTATACAAAGCAAATAATGCGGATGTACTCATTGGCGCAGGGCTACTCACCAGTCGAATACTTTCAGAATGGGGCGACTACCCATTGCCAACTATTGCCGCAATCAATATAGACAACCTCTTTCCTAACAATAGAGATTCCACTAAGGTCACCTCTTCCGTTCATAATTTTACATATATCCAATCGCCTTTCAACCTTGAAATGGATTTGGAGGTGCTTACACAAATTAATAATGTAGAGCAATTAGCCATATTAATTGACCCTGTGCTTCATGCCCTGGATTATGATATCAAAAAAAGCTTTTCCATATTAAAGGATATTGATGTGGATTTTATAACGGTCGAAGATAATCCCCAAATTACTTTAGATGCTATTGATCCAAGTATTGATGCCGTATATGTATTAACGCCCCTTGATGATTACTCCCCAGCCCAATCAACATTATTATTTCAGGGAATTGTTGAAAAGAAGCTTCCTTGCCTTTCTCTTTTTGATTACCCGATG
Organism: Saprospiraceae bacterium; assembly: GCA_965277415.1. Taxonomy (GTDB): domain Bacteria; phylum Bacteroidota; class Bacteroidia; order Chitinophagales; family Saprospiraceae; genus JAHDHW01. The sequence continues at coordinate 4,268 of CBDICS010000101.1, read as the reverse complement.
CTTGATTATGGCGCTTACGCTGCTTTTTCTTCTCGTGAAAACTTACAAAAGATACCCAGAAGAGTTGCATTGAATGTTTCGAAAATTGCGGAGGGAAAAGATCCAAAAGATTTTCGGGTGCAAATGGAGTCCTTTACGAATCAGTTGTTAATTAATATGGAGTCCGTCAATAAAACTGGCGTATATCCTAACTGGAATGTCATGGATAATGCCCTACTGGTTAATATTAATAAAATTGATACGGAGCGTAAAATTACTTTGAAGTCCGCTATTGCTGAAGGTTTGGAAAACAATTTGGACTACCGTATAGAACAAAAGCAAACAGAAATTGCCGAGAAGGATGTATCCCTTGCAAAAAGTAATTATTTACCACAGCTTGAAGTAGCTACGACTGGTCTTTTTCTCGATGAGAAAACAGTATCGAATTCTTTTGGTGGCGCAGCAGATTTTAAATGGTCTGCCAGTGCCGACTTTTCTCAACTGATTCTTTCAGAACCTGCACTAGCAAATATTTCGATTCAGAAATTATTGATGGAAAGTCAGAAAAAAGTTCAAAAACAATCGGAATTAGATGTGGTCTTAGATGTTGTATCTGCTTATTTTAATTATCAACAAGTACAGTCGATAGTTGAATTGCAAAATGAGAATATCAAGGTTAAGAATCAAAACCTCAACATTGCCATCAACAAAGAAAAAGTAGGTTACAGCGGCAAGAGTGATGTTTATCGTTGGGAAACCGAATTAGCATCTGCCAAAGTAGATTTCAACGATACAGAGGCACAATTAAAAGCCCTTCAATTCCAATTAAATCAAATATTAAATCGTCCGGTTAGTGAAGATTTTATAATAGAAGAATCCGATAATTCCAATTTTATTACTCAGCCATTTGGACAAGGTTTTATTTCCTTAATTACAAATGAGGGGGCATTTAAAGTATTTGCTGACTTTTTGGTTGATGAAGCCATGAACAATCTACCGGAAATCCAACAAATAGAATTGGCTGTAAAAGCGCAAGAAAGAGCATTGCTATCCAGTAAAAGAGCGCTATATACTCCTTCTTTAGCTTTAGCTGCGAATTATGATCTGCCAATAACGGTGATCAATCCTAGTGAACCTGCTATACCTGGTTCTGAAGGTACCGCTTCAAATAGTTCTTGGAATGTAGCCCTTGTAGCATCATTCCCAATTTTTACAGGCGGTTCGAGAAAGCATCAAAAGCAAAAAAGCAAAATTGAACTTTTTCAAATACAAGACCAACAACAAGACCTTAGAAATAAACTGGAGTTGCAGGTAAGGGCAAACCTCGAACAACTAAAAGCATCATATCGCAATTATAGACTTAATGGTGAGGCGGCTAAATCAGCGGAGAAAAACGTTTCCATTGTTCAGGATTTATACAATGCTGGTCAAGTGAATGTAACGACTTTAATTGATGCACAAAATGCGTTTTTAGGCGCTCAAATAAATGCGAACAATTCTGCCTATCAATTTATAATTGACCTATTTATCCTAGAACGATCCACCGGAGAATACATTACGCTCGCTACCGAAAAACAACTGGGCGGTTTTATGGCAAAATTTATTCAATTCCAAAATAAGTAATCTTTACAGCATCACGCTAATTAAACTTTTGTAGTTTAGTCATCGTGTGGTCGACGTACTAAAAGTTTATTAAAAATGAAAAATACACTTAAGATGAAAACCTATTTCCCCATTTTACTATTGGTATTTTCCTGCTTTGCCTGTAATGAAGAAACAGCAGAACAAGTCGAAATAATCAAGCCTGTCAAGTACGAAGAAATTAACTACTCTACGGGTGCTCAAATTCATACTTTCCCCGGTGTAGTAAAAGCAGCACACGAAACCAATTTAAGTTTTAAAGTTGGAGGTACATTAAACGCTGTACTTGTAGAGCTAGGAGACAAAGTGAAAAAAGGTCAGTTAATCGCAAGTATCGACCCCATAGATTATACCCTTCAAACGGATCAAGCCAAATCACAGAAAAAAGGCTCAGAAGCAAATGTAGAGAGTTCTAAAGCCAATATTAAAAGTGCTGAAAGTGCTCTGATTAATGCCCGTTCTAATTTTGAAAGAATAGAAAGATTATACGAAAACAATAGTGTAGCGCTGAGCGAATACCAACAAGCTAAAGCTAATTTAGCTTCCGCTGAAGCTCAACATGATGCTGCAAAAGCACAACTTGCCTCAGCAATAACTCAAGTCACCACATCTGACCAGCAGGTTCAGGTAGCTGGAAATCAAGCAAATTATACTAGACTATACGCCCCAATGAATGGAATCATCACGGCATTAACCGTTGAGTCAAATGAAGCCGTAGGTACTGGACAAGTCATTGCTATGTTGAGTAGCGAGGGAAATCCTGAAATTCAAGTTGGCGTCCCTGAAGTACTCATTAATGAATTTAAAAAAGGGCAAGCTGTTACTATAGCTGTACCTTCTGCCCCCGGGCAAGAACTTAAGGGACAAGTACAAAAGATAGCCTTTGCTGCGGGTAACTCTCCTACTTACCCCGTTGTAGTAAGCATCGACAATTCAACCACACAAATACGGCCGGGTATGGCAGCAAATGTTACTTTCCTATTTGGTGATCAACAATCAAAACCCAAAACATTAATGATCCCAGCAGTATCTGTTGGTGAAGATGCTAAAGGAAACTTTGTGTTTTTAATTGATGAATCCGGCAATAAAACAATTATCAAGAAACAACCGATAACCGTTGGCAAATTAACATCTGAAGGTTTTGAGGTAACAAAAGGACTATCTGTTGGCCAAAAAATAGCAGTTGCTGGTTTACAAACTTTATTAGAGGGACAAGAGGTGAAATTGCAGTAGGGAGAAGACGGAAGAAAGGAGACAGGAGACGGGAGACGGGAGACCGAAGTTACTTCCGGTCTTCCGTCTTCAACCTTCCGTCTTCCGTCTTTTCAGTCTTCAGTCTTAAAAAAAAACTATGAAATTCAAATTTGAAAAACTAACGATTTGGCAAAAAGCGATGGATTTTGGTGAAGAGGTTAATACATTAGCCTACGGGTTTCCAAAAATGGAAATTTATAATTTGTCATCTCAAATCCGACGTGCGGTCGATTCTGTTGCTTTAAATATTTCAGAGGGGTCCATCGGACAAACCAACCCAGAAGCTAAAAGGTTTATGGGCTATTCCATTAGGTCATTAGCGGAAGTGGTGACTTGCTTGCATAAGGCAAAAAGGCGCAAGTATATAAATGAAGGGGAATTCGAAAAACTATATGACAATGCTTTCAATCTTATGAATATGATGATTGCTTTTAGAAAAAATATTAGATAAGACCGGAGACGGAAGACGGAAGACGGAAGACGGGAGACAGAAGTTACTTCCCGTCTCCGGTCTTCCGTCTCCGGTCTTCCGTCTTCTATCTTCTGACTTCAATCTTCCGTCTTAAAACTCAAAACCAATGAATCTAACAAAGTTCTCAATAGAAAAAAATAGAATCACCTATACACTTATAGCTACTATAATAATCTTGGGTATTTCTTTATATCAATCTTTACCAAGAGATAGTATGCCACCTATGACAATCAAAACGTTGCGACTAGTAGTATCTCCATGTTTCCAGGGTGCAGGCACCAGAGCGTGTAGAGGAATTGGTTACCGATAAAATTGAAAAAGTAGCTCAAGAAATTACCAGAATTGAAGGAAGTGACGAGTACTTCTAGAACAGGCTATCTCAATAATTACAAGTTAGCACTTAAAGATGAAGTGAAACCAGAAAGAATTACAAAGTGTTTGGGATCAGATTACGGCGTAAATTAAATGGTGATTCAAGGCTTGCCATGCAAATGTAAAGCCTAATTGTAGACGATGATGGTATTGGTGATGTATATGGTATTGTTTTAGGCATTACAAGTGATGGGTTTTCTTATGCCCAAATGAAGGAGTACGTTGATGATATTAAAGATGATTTAATAAAACTTAGACAATGCAGCTCAAGGTTGAAATCGGAGGTGAACAAGATGAACGTGTGTTTGTGGAATTTGATGATTCAAGACTCAAGGAATATGGGCTTATCTGCTCAAAAATTAAGCTGGAATTATTTCTAGCACAAAATATATTAAGTTCTGGTGGACAAATTAATGTAGAAGACGAACGTATTGTTTTAGAACCTACTGGAAACTTTAATGCGCTTTCAGATATTCAAAACATGTTAATTCCTGTTGGTGGTGGTAGCCAATTGGTTTATTTACAAGATATTACAACAGTAAAAAAAGGA
>CBDICS010000100.1:0-23066 GCA_965277415.1 Saprospiraceae bacterium | reverse complement strand
GAATCGAAATTAAAAAGTATCCTAAACTCACAGAGCTTGGAGCTTGGCGTGTAGACTATAATGATAATGACTGGACTCATAATCGATGGTGGGGGCGACCTAAACAGCAGGAAGGAGAGGAGGCAACTTACGGAGGATTTTATACGCAAGCGGATATCAAAGAAATCATTGCTTATGCCGCAGAGCGACAGATTACCATCATTCCCGAAATAGATGTCCCCGGACATGCACAGGCTGCTATTACGGCTTATCCTGAGATTGCTTGTCATCCGGGACCTTATTATGTGGCAACAGGTGGTGCGTTTAAAGACAATACACTATGTCCAGGAAAAGAGGTCACTTTTGAATTTATGGAAAATGTACTAAATGAAGTTATGGATTTATTTCCCTCTAAATATATCCATATTGGGGGAGATGAATGTAATAAATCTGCTTGGAAAAAAGACCCAAATTGCCAAAAGAGAATGAAAATAGAGGGCTTGAAAAAACGAAGAAGAATTGCAAAGTTATTTTATAAAACGAATGGAAAAAATCCTCAACAATCGAGGAAGAATATTGATCGGTTGGGATGAGATTTTAGAAGGTGGTTTAGCGCCTAAAGCTACTGTAATGACTTGGCGAGGTGAGGCTGGTGGAATTAAAGCTGCAAAAGATGGTCATCCAATTATTATGACTCCAAGTAAATTTTGTTACCTCGATTTGAAACAAGGACATACGGATCATGAACCTAATTTTGGATATTCACAATGCCTGCTTTCTAATTGCTACAATTATAATCCTATCCCTGAAAGCTTGAAAGATCAATCTCATTTGGTATTGGGTGTTCAAGGAAATTTGTGGACAGAATCATTGCCAGAATGGGATATGGCGACTTATATGATCTATCCCCGCCTATTTGCAATCGCTGAAAATGGCTGGTCGAGTCAAGATAATGAAGACTGGAATGGTTTTATCAATCGCCTCTATCCCAATCTTGAAAAATTGGAGCTTCAAGGAATTCGTTATGCTAAGTCTGCCTTCAATATTTGGATTGACCATAGTGGAAATGAAGAGAATATTACCATTGATTTACACATGGAGGCAAATGGATTGGATATAAAATATACTTTGGATGGAACAGATCCGACTTTGGATTCGGAGACCTACACACAAGCTTTTGACTTAAATAAAACAACACTTGTAAAGGCAGCATCTTTTAATAAAGATCGCATGGTAGGTGAAGTTTCAGAAAAGAAATTTTACATACACAAAGCGAAAAAAGCGAAAGTTCAATATCATACACCTTATTTAAAAAATAAGAATGGGGGAGGAGACTTGGCATTGATAGATTATAATTATGGAATTAATTGGAGCATTGATTCTATCTGGCAGGCTTTTAAGGCGCCCGAAGTAGAATTTGATCTGTATTTTGATGAATTAACTGAAGTGCAATCCGTGCGAATGAATTTTTTACAAATTGCAATTAGTGGTATATATATGCCTGAAGAGATTTCTGTGCTTGGCTCAAAAGATGGAGAAAATTTTCAAGAATTAACAAAACATTCTTTAACGGAATATTCCAAAGTGCAAGGAAGATATATTCAAAGACCTGAGATCAATTTTCCTAAATCGAATATAAAAGTATTAAAGATTAAAATGAAAACGGTAAGCTCAATTTACCCCGGACACCACCTGGAAGGTCAACAGAGCAAACTATATATTGATGAGGTGATTGTGGAGTAATCTATGATTGATTACCCTATTGTTATGCTTTCTTGCCACTCTAAGCCCTGAGGTAAAGACATATTACTAAATTCAATATGGATGACCCTTCTGTTTTGATTGTTTTCGATGCGCCTCGAAGCATGGAGTAGGAGAGGTTTCATTACTAAGACGCCACCTTTCTTTACCTGACAAACTTCTTCTTGCATGGATAATTCGCCGATACCATGTCTTATGTCAAAGACTCCAGATTTATGAGATCCGGGAATAACACGTAAAGCACCATTTTGAATCGTGCAATCATCTAAATGAACTCTGATTGTAAAGATATTTTCAAGCATTGATAATGGTGCTTGAACTATAGTTCTATCTTTAAGTATTCTCCAATTTTTAAAGCCAATTGTATCTGTTTTACCTTCTACATTAATAGTTAGATCCTGATGCCAGTTTACAAGCCAGTTAGCATGTGGAGGCTTATCAAAATAAATGGATTTGATTATCTGTGCTCCTTTTGAGATTTGGTTGATTATAAGCTTCAATTGCTTATTAATTAAGATGTCCACTAAGTCAGGATGTGCCTTTAAAAAAGCTCGAATTCCAAATTGCTGGCTTAAATTTTTTGAATTTATTATTTCCAATAGTTCGTGCAGGAATATGGAGCGGATTTGGTGAAAAATAAAAAAGGTCGTAATGTTGAGTTACCACACACAACCACACGACCTAATGAGCACTAAAAAAGCACTCGAACAAATATTCGGTAAATTAACCGGAACTACAAAATGGCAGTTAGATTTTTTCATAGAAATCTTTAATTTAATTTATTCGATACAAGGTCGGTTTAATTTTCAGAACCTGTGTCGTTATAGTAACCTAAACGAATCGACGTTTAGAAGAAATTTTCAAAAGTTCTTTGACTGGTTGGATTTTAATCTTCACCTAATAAAAATGTCCGGAGTGAATCTCGAAGACGAAGTAATTGCAGCCATGGATTGTAGCTTCGTTACAAAATCGGGTAAGAAAACCTATGGTCTTGATAAATTTTGGTCTGGTTGTATGGGGCGTGCTACAAAAGGTTTAGAGATTAGTTTATTATGTCTGCTTGATGTTAGTACTGGTAAAGCCTGGGCTTTAGATGTGGTTCAAACACCATCAGGATTGAGTCAAAAAGAAAATGATGCCACTCAAACCCGAATCGATTTTTACATTGATCAAATCCGAAAATGTAAGGATAAGCTGCTGAGTATCAAGTATTTTGTCGGAGATGGGTTCTATGCAAAAACAAAAGTCTATAAAGCTATGGCCGAAATGAATAAAAAATTTATCACTAAGCTGCGGCCTGATGCAAATTTGAGAAATCTTTTTAAAGGCAAACACAAGAAAGGTAAAGGTCGTAAAAAAACATACGGAGATAAAGTAAATTTCCGTGATTTAACTCCATGGGGATACATTTGTAATATTGAAGAGCATCTTGAAGTATACACAGTAATTGCTAACAGTCCTCGCTTTGGAATTAACCTTAAAATCGTAATGCTCTTAAATACAAAAAAAGATAAGCATGTGTTATTAGCTTGTACCGATTTAAATCTAGATGCTCTAAAAATAATTGACTACTACAGATTAAGATTCCAAATTGAATTTCTTTTTAGAGATGCAAAACAATTTACAGGATTAAATCATTGTCAAGCACGATCAGAAGAAAAACTAAATTTTCATTTTAATCTCAGTTTAGCAGCAATAAATATGGCTAATTTTAAAATGAAATTAAATCCAACCATCATTTCAATGAACACTTTTAAACGACTGGCTTATAATACCAGATTCGTTAACTTTTTATTTAAGCAACTCAGCTCTTTGAGCAAAGTTGATATTAATTCACCAATCGTGCAGCAGGCTATTCAATTTGGCCGAATGTGGTCCAGCGAGCAAAAAGAAGCTGCATGAAGTATTGATTTCTAGAATTTGAGTAATGGCTTCTTTTGAGTAGATTGATTCGATTATGATATAGCCGTCTTTATTTATTTTGTTTATCATATTGCTTTTATTTTAAAATCAATCAATCTATTAATCTGAGTTTACGCCCCTCCAATCACTTATTAATAACTTCGCAGTTAAGTTCTATAAAATTACCTCAGTAATTTCATTTAATTTTCAGATAGTAGTTTATTATTTATACTTTAGACTTTTTAACAAAGAAGTTGTTTAAAAATACACGTTCTTTGACAAATCCTGTAAATAAGATCGAAAGCGAATAAAGGCAGGCTTGATCTTGGTTATGACTTTGTCTCAAGCATGAGATTTTTCAAAGAACCAAAATACATAGGACTAAGATGAACTTGCATGAATTACCTAAGAAAGGATGGAAAGGAATAGTGGCACATTGGCGGTCAGATTTCTTAGCAGCAATTAGTGTTTCTCTAGTAGCATTACCATTAGGTTTAGGAGTTGCTGCTGCTTCCGGAGCACCTCCAATAGCAGGTTTAATCTCAGCAATTATTGGCGGCATAGTTGCCACACCATTTCGGGGCAGCCACCTTGCTATAAATGGCCCAGCAGCAGGACTAATCGCTGTTATTCTTTCAGCAACCTATTCTCTGGATGATGGATCAGGTCAAACATTAAATTATGTATTGGCAGCTGTGTGTGTGGCGGGAGGATTACAAGTCCTTTTGGGATTGTTGAAACTGGGACGTATAGCGGAAATAATACCCTCTTCTGTAATACAGGGTGTTATGGTAGCTATTGGAATTATCATTTTCTCTACGCAGATCCACGTAGCGATGGGGACGCATCCAGTGGGGAAAAATACGATAGACCTCCTGAAGGAAATTTTCACTCAAATCCCGAATATCCATCCTGTAATATTGGGGATCTCTTTGATTGGAATCATTCTCTTAGTGGTTATACCAAAAATACAGTCGAGGCTATTGCATTATTTTCCAGCTTCTCTCTGGGTTTTAGTTCTCTCGGTTATTGCAGCTTATATATTTAATTTCTTTGAACCTCATAGCCTCTTAATTGGAGGAAAAAGCTATGATATTGGCCCTCAGCAATTGATAGAGATTCCTGATGATTTGCGGGATGCACTTATGTTCCCCGATTTTAGTAGAATCGGAGATTATAAATTCTGGATAGCAGTTGTATCTATTTGTTTAATAGCTTCAATTCAGACGCTGGCGATGGCTAAGGCCGTCGATAAATTAGATCCCTATAAACGGAAATCTGATCTGAATAAAGATTTGATCGGTATTGGGTTAGCAACAACTATATCAGGGGCGATAGGTGGATTACCTATTATTACGGTTATTGTTCGTAGTACAGTCAATGTAAATAACAATGCAAAGACTAAATGGTCTAATTTTTATCATGGCATATTGATTATTGTTTTTCTCTTTATCCTTTCGCCTCTGATACAAAAAATTCCACTTGCTGCTTTGGCTTCAATATTAGTATATATCGGATTTAGATTGGCATCACCTGCTGTATTTAAGAAGATTTATGAGATGGGCATCGAACAGCTTATTTTTATGGTGGTGACTATTGCTATAACTTTATACTCGGATTTATTATGGGGAATACTCTTAGGAAGTCTATTTGCTTTGTTGGTTCATATATTATTGTCTCGGATGCCCGTTGGAGCATTTTTTAAAGAAATGTATTCGAAAAACACGAATGTATTTGTTACAAAAGAAGGTAGTCATAATTTAAAAATAGAAGGGGTTGCAAGTTTCTTAACTATTCCAAGTATAGGAAAACTAACCAGCAATATTCCTGCAGGAGCTAATGTCAATATCGACTTGTCTAAAACGAGATTAGTGGGCATGACTTTTATGGAATACCTTGTGGACTTTCTGAAAATGCAAAAAGACACAGGTGGGAATGTCGTGATAAGTGGACTAGATTCACATGTTTCATCTTCTGTTTATAATAAGGCTTTGAAGATTTCTTTGAATAGTTATAATGATAAATTATCGCCTAGACAAATCCGATTGCAAAATTTAGCCAATGAGAAGGAATACCAATTTACTAAGAGAGTAGATTGGAATACATCCTATTTAAGGAATTTCCATTTTTTTGAAATTAGACCTATTGAACGTAAATCAAATTGTATCAAAGGAACGTTTAAGGATTTGAATATTACTTGGGAAATTGCAGATGTAACCTTCAGTGAAGGAGCTGCCTTTACTGCTGAAGTTTTTAATGCAACCGTAATGGTTCTAAAATTAAATAAAGAAATTCCGGTATTCACTATGGAAAAAGAAGGCGTATTCGATAAAATATTTGATCGAGTTATGGCTTTTACCGGATACAGAGATATTGATTTTGAGATGTACTCAGATTTTTCTAATAAATTCCTAATCATGGGAAATAATGAAGAAGAAATCCGATCATTTTTCTCTGATGAAATTATTCGTTTCTTTGAAAATCACCAAATTTATCATTTGGAAAGTAATGGTGAAGCTATAGTAATTTTTGATAAAATAAAATTAGCAAGAACAGATGAAACAATCGCATTTATTGAATATGGTGAGGAATTGGCGAGGCTCTTGGATACTAGAACTCCGGAGTCTTAAGTTTTTATTTAAAGTATAAAAATATAAATATGAAGACTTTAACTTTTTCTATTTTCTTCCTTTCGTATTTCATAAATACAACTTACGTTCAAGACATTATTTATCTAGATAATCCATCATTCGAAACCAATAAATTAACAACAAGAAATATGCCTTTATGCTGTAGTAGCGTTGAAGGGTGGAAGCGTTGTATCAATTTAAAAAATGTTGTAAATACACCTGATTCCCAGCCAGGTAATTTTGGAGTTTCCTTAAGTGCAGTTGATGGCAACTATTATCTTGCACTTGTCTCAAGAGATAATAACACGAATGAATTTATCGGTCAAAAATTAGACGAGCCATTACTGAAGGGTAACAAATATTGGTTTTCAATAGCTCTTGCTAGTTCACGTGAGCTGTTAAGTATTAGCAGGACAACAAAGGAATTAGTCCATTTTAATGATCCGGTAAGTTTAATGATTTGGGGGACGAATAAAAATTGTAAGAACATAGAATTACTTGCAGAAAGTCCCGTTATCAAAAATGAAAAATGGGAATACTTTGAATTCTACTTTGAACCGAAAGAGAATGTGAAGTTTATAAAGTTTGAGGTAAAGGAAGGTGAAAGTTTGAATTTCATAAAAAATGGAAACATATTACTTGATGACTGTTCCGCTATTATAAACCTTGATTTAAAAGAGGAAATCGAATTAGAAAAATCAAAAAGAGCTTTGGGGATGGAGGAGACAAATGAAAAGAAGCATTAAAACGGTATTGAATTTCATCTAATTTTGAATATGATATGAAAAGCTTGATTTTAATTTATGCGATTTTAATATTAACTAACTTCGTTCATGGACAATCACAAGAATCCTTTGATAAGCTAATATCAAAAACAAATAAACACCTTGTTCAATATTCAAAACTCAGTCCTTTTGATGACGAATATATATCAATTAAGAATCTGGGATTAGCAAAAAAAGAAATAGAAGACCTCCTCAAAGAAGCTGACTATGATGCTACGCTTTCTAATAATAAGGATTCAATAGCCGCCTACCATATGATCGGTTATTTTCAAGACAGAATATTCGATGATATAAACGGATTGATTGCTCATAATAAGTTCAAGGAAAACGATATTATTGAGCTCTTAGAAGTAGACGAAACAGATCTAAGTATAATCGCTTCAGATGATAGAAAAATGTACAATTTTTCCTTAGATGAAAAAACTGGAGGAACTTATCGGAGTCGAATTTCTATCATGCATTATACGGAAATAGAACAAGATCGTCTTTCATCTCAAAAAGACTTGGATAATGGAAGTCGAATCAATCCATATGCAATATTTGAAGGGGATGGATTTTCTGAGATATATTCGATTGATTCTAAAGAAGGAACAAAATACGTCCTAACAGGATATGTAAGGGGATGTTCCTATTGTTTTGAAACGAATATTATATTGGTTAAATTTGAGGATGGTATCTTTCAAGAAGATTTTGCTTATTCGGTTAATTTAAGGGATTGGGAAGGTGGCGCTGAATATAATTCAGAAACGAAAACGATAATCGTTAATTATACAACTGACGATTTAACTGCTGAATGTGATTGTACTAATTACGCTATATTAGAAGAAGACAGAGCGGATTATTCTATTGATGATGAAGATAATCCAATAAGAAAAAGGTGCCACTGTACTTTTGAATTTAATGGTTTAAACTTTGAATTGACCAAAGCATGTTGGGAGACCTTAAAAGAATGAAACGAATTAAATGAAATTGTTGACGATCATATTCTTATTGATTTATGTTAATCCATTATTTGCACAAGTATTTAAAAACCTTGAAGTAGAGGCTTCTGGAGGCCTACTGGAACTTGTATTTGAAAATGATCCATCGGCTCATTTAATTGTTGGTGGTTCATTTGGAGAAACATTGATGCTTCACCCTAATGATTCAGATCAAGTCTACCAAGCAGGTAGTCGGAAAAATGCTTTTGTAAGTAAAATTGATTCTTTGGGAACAGTGGCCTGGACACGGGCATTTATTGGAAAAGCAGTTTCTGAAATTATTGCCATTGAATCGGATGAAGCAGGAAATACCTATTGCATTGGTGCATTCAATTTCGAAAAATTTGACGCTGATCCCGGTAAAGGTGAAGCCATTTTATTGCCGGAAGGTGGTGGTGGAAATTTTATTGTTAAACTGGATACGAAAGGGGATTTTATTTGGGTAAAGCAATTTAATGCTAGGTTCTATGATTTTGCATTAGATGAAGCGGCCAATATATTTATTGGAGGATACTATTATAATTGGGTGGATTTGAATCCTGGAGTAGATTCATTTATATTTAATACGCCAAAGCAATCAGATGGCTTTGTTGTCAAATTGGATAATCAAGGTGACTTTATATGGGCTACAAAAATTGGACAAACAATGCTTGATGAAATTACAGCGGTAGAAGTTGACCCAAATGGAGATGTGATCCTAGCTGGTGTAGATAAATCTACGCTTAAAGAAAAACCAGGGATTCGATCTGTTTTTATAAATAAGATTAAAAATGAAAATGGTCAGTCCATATGGTCTAAGGAAATTCAAAGCGATAAGCTAGTAGAGATTGCAGAGATTGCTGTTGATCGGACAGGGAGTATATTTATCTCTGGCGAGTTTGAGTCATCCATCCAATTTAATGGTGAAAGTTCTAGAGGCAATTTTAAGTCTAAAGGTTATGCAGATGCCTTTTTATATAAAGTCAATGCAAAGGGTCATTTGGAATGGTCTTATCAATTGGGTGAAGCATTTCAAGATGAAGGAAAATCTATATTTATTGACGAAAACAGTTTGATTTACTGGAGTGGTAAAGTGGGATATGGGATGCATTTAAATGAAAAAGAATTCTATCCAGATAATAATTTTTTTTTAATTTTTAAACCTACCGGTTCATTGTATCGCAATATGTTTAACGGGCATAATGGAACGGATAAAGGATTCCAATTTTTTGATGGTTCAGGAAAATATATTTACTACTGTGAACAAATTTATTTCAACAAATGGTTAATCAAAAGATTTTGGTAAATAAAAACCTACAATATACTCAGTTATGAAAAATCTTAACCTTCTTCTTTTTCATTGTTTTTTAGCTTTTCAACTTTTTGCCCAAAACCGATACGTTGAAGAAGTCTTTGCAGAAGTCAACGTTACACCGGATATTGTTTATGGCGCAAACTCAACTTTTTTTACATATCCCTTTACAGCAGAATTTGAATCTATTGATCTCAAAATGGATGTATATGAGCCGATTGGCGATACATTTCAGGAAAGGCCATTAGTTTTGGTCTTGCATGATGGTAGTTTTTTACCACCTGTGACTAATGGGAGGATTATAGGAACAAAAAATGATTCTTCAGTCGTTGAAATTTGCACACAGTTGGCAAGGCGTGGGTTTACTGCAGCAGCCATAACTTACCGACTAGGCTGGAATCCTCTAGCTGCTTCTCAAATAGAATTAGCCGGCGGCCTGATTCAAGCAATATACAGAGGTGTACAAGATGGTCGAACTGCCATTCGTTTTTTTAGAAAAAATTATGAAGAGGAAAATAATGAATTTCATATTGACCCTAATCGAATAACTGTTTGGGGAAATGGAACAGGAGCTTTACTTGCATTAAATATGGTAGCCCTTTCACATATTAATGATATTGTTTTAACAACGAATAGTCCGGGTAAATTCATCTTTGATGCTGATGGAAATGGAACTCCAGAAACACCAATGGTGCTCGAAGATATTCATGGAGATATTGAAGGCAAAAATTTGACAATTGCTCCTTATGACTTTTGGGGGTACGAAGAAGGTGATACAAGCAATTATGAAAATCATCCTAACTACAGTTCTGATTTTCATCTTTCAGTAAATGTAGGTGGGGCAGTAGCGGATATTGGTTGGTTAGATGATAATAACATTCCCATCATTTCTATTCAATCTATTTTTGATTTCGATTATCCCTACGGAGATCAACTTCTTGTTGTACATCCAGGGACACCGATTTTTGCTATGCAGGGTTCAGAAATAATTGGCGCATTACAGGAAAATCTAGGCAATAATCAAGCATGGAAAGATGGGATTATAGAAGGGGAGCCTTATACACAACAAGCCATGTTGCATGCAGGTATTGCTGGACATCCTTATTACGAAGGTGTCTATGCGATTGTTAATCCAAGCAATTCATATGATTATGATGAAGGAGTGGTAATAGATTGGTGGGATCCTAATGCACCTTCACCGATAGAGGGACCAGGGATGGGATTGTCCTGGGATGAGATTCCTTATCCAGGAGTTCCAGATCTAAGTTTTCACGATGCTGGTTTGTTCAGAAATGAAAATATGTCAGCCGAAAAAGCGAGAACAAATATAGACACCATTATGAATTATTTTGCACCTCGGGCATGTATTACTTTAGGTTTACAATGTCATGGTGATGTATTTCCGACTGCTATAAATGAACAAACCAGCGGCAAAACAATTCAGCTTTTCCCGAATCCAACAAATGGTCTTTTAACAATCAATGCTGAAAATGAAATAATGCATGCGATCCAATTGTTTGATCTAACTGGAAAATTGATAAAAACATATACTTCAATAAATTCTAATCAATTAGAAATAAATCTAAGCGAATTGCCAAAGGGTTTTTATATGGCGAATATTCAATTGGGAAGTGAATATGTTTTTAAGCGGATTATTTTGGATTGATTTGTTTTTTCATAAAGTGTGTATTCTTTAAAAGGATACAGGGATAGAGTATCAATAATCGTCCGATTTACACTAGTTCTTTTTGCACTATATTTCATCAAAAAAACGAGCCATAGAACCACTATTTCCAGTTTTTTTGACTTATCTAGCACAAAAATAACGTCGTCTAAACTGGACATTTATTAATTCCCTATCCCATAAAAATAAGAGGTAAAGTATTTAATCTGCTTTGACAGTGTTAGCTCGACTTTAGCATTTCATTGCTAAGGCAACACTTTTTTTTACTGATACTTTTTCATTGAAAAAAAGGTATGCCTTCAAAAGCCAGTTGGTATTGTGTAATAAAAATATTATTTTTTAGTCTGAAAAATGTTTGATACCATAAAAAATATCGATCCTAAAAAAATAACAGACCTTTCTGAAATAAGAAAGGCACTGAGTCTATGTTTGAATATAATAGAAAGCCAAGCTATTATTATGGAAAAACAAAGCAAAGAGATTCAGGAGTTAAAGGATGAAATAAATCGAATGAAGGGAGAACATGGTAGTTATCAACCCCGATATCCGAAGTTGACAAGTGATCTTCCAAAAAAAAGAACCAGACGAAAAAAAAGGTAAAAAAACTAGTAAAAAAGCAAAACTGGTAGTTGATAAAACGGTGAGATGTGAGATTGACAAAAGCACACTTCCCGCCGATGCCAAGCTACATCATTACCGAAGGTTGATACAGCAAGATTTAATTATACAAAGAAATAACACACTTTTTGAAGTCCCTGTTTACTACTCGGAAAGTGCTAAAAAAACTTACAGTGGGAAACTTCCCCTAGAGTACGAAGGCCATTTTGGTAGCCAATTGAAAAGTTGGATACAGCTACTTCATCATTTTTGCGATACGACTCAAGGACGCTTAAAAGCACTATTAAAGAGTCAAGGTATTTTAATATCTGTAGGTACGATTAACAATGTGCTTCTGTGTAATAGCGATATGATGAAACAAGAATCAGAAGACATATTGCGAGCTGGTTTAGAACAAATAGACTTTGCTCAAATGGATGGAACAAAGACTTTTGAAGCAGGCCAGGCAAAAGCAACACAGGTAATTTGTACACCTTATTATACCGTTTACCAAACAATGGATTCCAAATCCAGAGCCCATGTGATTGGTGCATTACAAGGTAGAATCGCTAGTGATATACCTTTGCGCTATGATAAACAAGCCATTCAAAAACTTAAACAATCCAAGGTGCCAGTCAAAGACCAGCGGATAATTAATGAGTTGCTAGATGAAGCCAAAGTATATACCCTAAAAGAATTTGAATTATTACTTCAACAAAATGCGCCCCATTTATTGGTTAAAGATTCTCATCGTAAAGTTTTGGCCATACTAGCCTTACGTTACTATAAAACACAAAGTGGTTTTCCTATAATAGAGAATCTATTGACAGATGCTGGGTTAGAATATAAAGAAATCACAGCCCATCAAGCTTTGTGTTGGTTGCATGAAGAAAGGCATTACAAAAAGATGGTACCTAAATTCAGCGTACATCAAAAAGCACTGGAGCTGTTCAGATCACAGATTTGGGATTTTTACGAAAAACTCCTGAATTTCAAAGAACTTTCTACTAAAGAACAACAAAAGCAAAAACAAAGTCTAGCAGACGGCTTTGATACTATTTTTACTCAACAAATTCAATACAAAGCCTTAAATGAAAAAATTAATAACACTTTTTTCAGAAAAGAAAAACTACTTAGAGTCTTAGATTTTCCAGATTTACCGCTTCATAATAACATAGCCGAATTAGCGATAAGAAGAAAAGTTCGTAAAAGAGATATCTCTTTGCACACTATGTCTGCAATAGGGACTAAATCTCAGGATGCGTTTATGTCTGTTGTTGAGACAGCGGCTAAACTTGGCGTTAATGCTCTGGACTATCTTCATGATAGAATCACTAAAAAGTATTTCATGCCTTCGCTGGCTGAACTACTCCGGCTCAAAACCAACTAGGTTTTGAGGGGATACAAAAAAAGTATCCAAAATTCTAGTTCAAAAAAATGCTAACCCGCAAGTCAGGCTCCCGCACCCACGTTTTTGAACATTCCCAACCCGCGGACTCTGCTAATCCTTGTCATTCTGCATTTATTTTTAAACATCATATTTCTATACAAAAGTTTAATAATTGAAAAGAAGTATACAAGATTAATTTGGAAAAAACACAAATGACTAATTATCAATATTTTATTTTATTTGAATTAGTAGACAAATTCTCAAGTTCTCATTTTGTGCTTTCCCAAAATGCTAAAGTCGAGGCTAGAGCCTGTTTAAAAATTAATTATTTTAAATGGTTTATTAAATTGATCTATAGTCACATTTAGAATGTATAAACCAAATGGATTTTCATTTAATATAGAATTAATCTTTTCATTTACATTATCTAAAGATTCGGAGTATTGTAATAAGCGAGTCCCATTTATAGAATAAATACTTATTTCAATGGGGACTTTTATATTACACTCAGATACACATTTTAAGTAATTTAATCTTTCATCAAAATTAGTGACCAGAATAAGTTCTGGACCAATAATACATTCATTTTGATCTAAATAAACTATTGATGAAAAAGAATAGGAATGATCAATTTCAATTTGTTTGAGTCTAAAATATTTAAAATCACTTATGAAATTTTCAGAATATTTGTTTATACTAGAAAGCTGATTTTTGCCAGGTGCAAATTTTATAAATTCGAAATCGACGCCATTATTTGATCCCTCAATATCAAAACCCGCTATATTAGTTTCACCCATATTGCTGTTCCAATTCAAGATGACAGAATCTTTATTACAATATATGTCAAGAGATACTAAATCTATTGCTAGTGGAGAACTTTCATAATATAGTTTGCCTGCTCCCCAATCATTATTGGGTACTGTGCCTGTAAAGGTATCTACAAGTGCATGCTCAGTAATGATTTGTTTTGCCTGCGAGGAGTTTAGCATTGGATTCTCTTGAAGCAATAAAGCGCAAAAACCTGTTACATGAGGCGTCGCAAAACTAGTTCCATAAGCTGCAACATGTTTGTAATCATTGGCAACGATTGTATCAACATTGCAATCTATAATCACATCTGAACTAAGCGATGATACTATAACTATACCGCCTGCTGTTATATCTGGTTTTATCCTATTATCTCGCGTAGGACCTGGATTAGAAAAATATGCGATTGTACCTTCAGGAGAAACAAACCCAGGAAAAGTTAATGAATCTGAAGTACAACTTTGCCAAAATTCTTTGGTACTATAAGCTCCTACTGTAATAACTTCAAATGCATTTCCCGGTTCAGAAATCATTTCTTCATCCGGTTGATTTCCAATTACAAAACCAGCATTGGCTCTACTGCTTCCAAGCCAAAAATCTATTTCGCCTCCAAATGTATCAATTGTTATCGGAACAAAAGAAATCATCCATTCTCCATCACTTTGGTTTGCTACCGTATTTTGTATTTCAATATATACTTCTGGATGAGTGACTGAATAGGAATTTAATGTATCGTGAAAAATATAAACTTGTCCAGAACCATAATCTATTCCTGGATATGGTGCATTTTCTGAACCCAAAATTACGGGCCCTATTTCTACTCCGGAAGGCGTAGTTAAAAAAACATTCATATTTTCAGAAATGTCATAATATCCATCAATAAATATTCTGCCATCTAGCGCAGAAGAAGAAACATCAAAAGTTATGATATTATTGGACATAGAATCCGCAAAAGCCTCGGCATGATAAGGCAGTCCTCGCCAATTTTGGGCTGCAACACAAATTAATTTACTGGTATCTGCCAGCATATCTATAGCTTGCTCAAAGACACTTGTTCCATCATGAGGCCCAAATCGATAACCTAATGATAAATTAACGACAGCAGGAACATTCAAGGAGTCTGCAATATGAAATGCGTATACAATTCCATCAATAATAGTTGTTGTTGAATTAAAATCAGTTTTAACGACAAGTATATCTGACTTTGGTGCCATACCAACATAAGTATAGGCGGGAATACCATTGTCTGTACAACTTCCATTTCCAGCGGCAACCCCTGCAACATGCGTTCCATGACTGGTATTATCTTCGTGAGGAATAAGTCCGCCATTAATATCGGCCATACTCCATACTGTTCCATAGCTACTTGTTGAAGGAGAAGGTCCTTGCGGATCATCTTGATCCCAAATGGAAACTATACGACTAGTTCCATCTTGATTTTTAAAATCACCATGGTCATAATCGATGCCACTATCAATGATAGCGACTAAAACACCTTCACCATTCATCCCTTCAAAATCAGGCCCTGGGTTGCGCAATAAATGAACTCCCGTAGCCGGAACTGATTTGTTTGTAGCAGCTTCCATTTGAGATGCACCGATGATGCTTTTAACGTCATCTAAGTTTGTAACATCATCTACTGATAAAATAGGAACATAAGCAGTAAACAGATTTGATAATTCTGAGCGAACAATTACCCCTTTGCTTTCTAGTTCAGAACGAGTGATTTCTCCTAATATAAAAACATCAAGATGACCTTCTGGAGTAATTGAATATCCCGCTTCTTTCATTTCAGCAATGCTTTTTCCGGAAGAAGCCATAATGAGTGTTGCGCTCACTTTGGGACCAAGTTTTTCATCCTTCTTCGTAGGTGGGGATACTTGGGAATTTCGTTGCTGAGAACTAATAAAGAAAGCAAGGAGTATAATTCCAAACAGCGTTAAAAAACTTTTGAACTTTTGGTTAAAAGGAATCATGATGAAATAGTTTTAAATTATAGAAAATAAGACTTTTTTTAAGTACAAAACTTTGTTGTTTGTATTATTCCTTCGAAGTTGATTTAAAATGGAAGCTGAGATTGATTGTAAGTGTCCTGACGATAATTGTTAGGAACGAAGTCCATTATTTCATAGCCTTATAGGCTGACTGAGAACAATTTTTTTCGATAAGATTAACAGGATATACAGGATTTTCTATGCATTCAGGGTCAGTTTGCTTAGCTACGGTGAAAATAATTAGCTGAAGTATCCTGATTATAAACACTAGAATGAATGCAAGAAAATTATCTATCTGTGTTAAAACAGCTTTTTCAATTAAATTCGAAAAAATTAAAGTTTGTGAAGATATATGCTAGCTTTAAATCTCTTTTAATTAGAACTTTGCTTAATTTGTTGAGGAACAAATAAAAATACTATAAAGTTCACGATATTAATTTAATATTATTTAATCGTATTAAATAATAATATATTTAACTGTTAATTTGGGTTTATGCAGAATTATATTTTATTAACAATTATGATGGTATTCGTGGTATATTGCTTTCGATCGATTTCTTAAGGGAATAGACCGATACAGGGAACTTTCGATTAGGTACTATTTATATCTCAATTCTGCCAGTGCCCTGAATAGCTGTTTTTTGATTCATATTTCATATATTCTAAAATCATGTAGTCTTACGATAATTAAGAATGGCCCAAGTATTAAAAAGAACCGCAAAGCCTAGCATGATGATGATATGTTTAGTAATGTGTTGAAAGGAACTGCCTTTTAAGACGACCATCCTCATTACATCTATAAAATAAGTTACCGGATTACTGTAGGCTATCGTTTTTGCCCAATCGGGCATAGAGTCAATAGATGTAAACAAACCACTCATTAATATAAAAATCATCATAAAGAAAAAAGAAACCGACATCGCTTGTTGTTGTGTTTGAGAATAAGTTGAAACAAGCAAACCAAAACCTAATATCGCAATCAGATACAATGCTAAATACCCATAAAGTAATAATAGACTACCTTGAGGTATGATGTCATAAACACCCCATGAAATTACAAAGAATCCTACACTGAAGATTACTAAACCAATCACCCAAAACGGAATGAGTTTTCCCAGAATATAGTGATGCTTTTTGATAGGGGAAACATTGATTTGTTCAATCGTACCTATTTCCTTTTCTTTGACAATATTTAATCCGCACATATAAGCTCCGACCATAGTTACTAAAATAACCAGGATTGCTGGTACCATAAAAACTTTATAATTGAGGTATGGATTGAATCTATTGATTGTCGAAAATTCAATTTGTTTCATTGAATTATTTAGTTGTTTTGAACTCAGTTGTGTTTGTATACTTTTGCTATAATCCATGATAATAGAACTAAGATAAGCACCTCCCAAACTAGCTTTTGTACCATTGATTGCATTTACTGCTATGAATACTTTTTCCGTTCCATTTCGATAGATATTCTTTTCAAAGTCTTTTGGTATTTCCAAAATTAAATCTGCTTCATCAGACTCTATGCTTTTGTATGATTCATTAAACGAGTGTTTACTTTCAATTAGTTGGAAATACTTAGATGCGACTATTTTTCCAACCAATTGATTAGAAAAAGAAGAATGGTCATTATCAACTATAGAAATATTAATATTCTTCACCTCATAGTCTGCGGCCAATGGCATTATTAGTAATTGGACTAAAGGCATTACAAATATCATCGGCAGCAAAGTCTTGTTTCTGAATATTTGCTTAAACTCTTTTATTAATAAAAATTTTAATGGTCTCATTGTAGCCTGAGTTTGAATTTTTTAAAACTAACTAAAAGAAGAAAAGCAGTCATTCCTGATAAGACTAAAGTCTCTTTCCAAATACTCATAAACCCTAAGCCTTTTATCATAATACTTTTGACAATGATATAATACCATTTGGATGGGACAATATTCGCAAAGACTTGCAGGGGAATAGGCATATTTTCTAAAGGAAACATAAATCCTGAAAACATAATGGTTGGCAATAGCATAGCCATTAATGATATCAACATGGCTGCTTGTTGGGTGTCAGTTACATTTGATATTAGCAAGCCTAAAGACAAGGCGCAGAGAATCAATATACAGCTTACGGCATATAGTAAAAGCAAACTTCCATTCATTGGCATGTCTAATAGAAAGACACTCATAAATAATATTGCTGTCAGATTGATAATAGAAAGAAAGAAATAAGGAGTTGCCTTGGCAATTATTACTGTAAAGGGATTCATCGGTGAGACCAATAATATTTCCATCGTTCCGCGCTCTTTTTCTTTAACGATAGACACTGAGGTCATCAAGACACAAACCAATAATAGCACCAGTGCCATAACTCCTGGTACAAAATTGGTCGATCCTTTTAGTTCTGGATTGTAGAGCAATCTAACTTCAGGTGAAATAATGGCAGAGGCATCAGATTGTTTATTAAGACCTCTTTGATAATCTGAGACAATAGAAGTAATATATCCAGTTAGAGTGGTAGCGGTATTCGGATCCGAAGCATCTGCAATTACTTGGATTTGAGCTTTATTGGAATGATATAAGTTTTGCTCAAATTTATTTGGAAATATAATAACCAACTTTATGTCTCCTTGTCGAAAAACGGATTCAATCTCATTTCGATCAATGATGATTTCTTGTATATCAAAATTCTTGGACGTAGAGATTTTTTCTATAATTTGTTGAGCGGCATTATCTTTCGCATAATCACAAATGATGATCTTTGAATTTTTAATCTCATTAGTTAAGGCAAAACCAAACAAAATAATTTGAGCCACTGGGAGTCCAAAGAGCATTAATAATGTCTTGTTATCTCTAAAAACATGTAAAAATTCTTTTTTGACAAAGATGAAAAACTGTTTCATTTTTAATCTGATTTTCGTTTAGCCTGACGTGCTAATTGATAAAATACATCATCCATTGTATCTGCTTTAAATTGCTGTTTCAAAATAGTTGGGCTATCTAATGCGGCTATTTTACCATCAACCATCATAGATACTCGATTGCAGTATTCTGCTTCATCCATGTAGTGCGTTGTTACAAAAATAGTGATCCCATTATCTGCTGCTTCGTAGATTAAATCCCAGAACTGTCTTCGAACAATTGGATCAACACCTCCCGTTGGTTCATCCAAAAAAACAATAGAAGGCTGATGAATGATTGCTACAGAAAAAGCTAATTTCTGTTTCCAGCCTAAAGGGAGCGAACCTACTAATGTGTTAGCATGCTCTACTAAATTTAATTTTTGGATTAAACTATTTGACTTTTCTTTTATTGCTTGATCTGAAAGTCCGTATATACCTCCGAAAAACTGGATGTTCTCCAGAATGCTTAGATCTTCATACAAAGAAAATTTCTGACTCATATAACCAATGTGCTGTTTGATTTTTTCAGGGGCTTTATAAACATCAAATCCTGCTATAGTCGCTTCACCAGAAGTAGGTCTCGAAAGACCACAAAGCATACGCATGGCTGTAGTTTTACCTGCACCGTTTGCACCTAAGAAACCGAAAATCTCTCCTCGGTATACTTCAAAGCTAATTTTATTCACTGCGAAAAAATCACCAAACTGTTTGCTTAAGTCTTTGGCTGTAATAACTATATCTTCTTGTTTATACTCCATTGGATTTCATTAATTTAATAAAGCAATCTTCAACTGTTGGACTAATAGGATGAAGTTCTATATTACTTTGTTGCAAAGAATCTGTAAATACGGTGGCATTCTCTGAATAAAGAAATCCTTCATTCATTGTGATGTGGTGGTACTCTCCAAAAGAAAATGCAGACTTTATTTGTTTATGTGATCTCAATTCCTTGAGCAAGGCGCTCATATTGTTGGATTTAATTGCAAATAAGTCATCTGGAAAAGCTGTAATAATACCTTGTGGTGTATCAATAGATAAAATATTTCCATCTTGAATCAGCGCAATCTTTTCGCACATTGTTGCCTCATCCATATAAGGCGTCGAAACCAGAATAGTAATTCCCTCTGCTTTTAATCGTTTCAACATCTCCCAAAATTCTTTTCGGGAGACTGTATCGACTCCTGTTGTTGGCTCATCTAAAAACAAGACTTCAGGTCGATGAATTAAAGCACAACATAATGCTAGTTTCTGTTTCATCCCTCCGGAGAGTTTTCCTGCTCTCCTGTTTTTAAAAGGTTCTAATTGTACATAAATATCTTCAATCAAATTGTAGTTCTCTTTGACGGTTGTATTAAAAATAGAAGCGAAGAAATTTAAATTTTCTTCTACGCTTAAATCCTGATACAATGAAAATTTGCCTGGCATATAACCAACCTTACTTCGTATGGATTTATAATCCTTTACCACATCAGAACCATTTACTGTCGCATGTCCAGAGTCTGCCAATAAAAGCGTTGTTAAAATTCTAAACATTGTTGTCTTACCTGCTCCATCAGAACCTACGA
Organism: Saprospiraceae bacterium; assembly: GCA_965277415.1. Taxonomy (GTDB): domain Bacteria; phylum Bacteroidota; class Bacteroidia; order Chitinophagales; family Saprospiraceae; genus JAHDHW01. The sequence continues at coordinate 2,808 of CBDICS010000100.1, read as the reverse complement.
CACCAAATAATTCTCCTTTTTCTACATCAAAAGAAATATTGGATAAGGCTTTAACTGTACCTTTATTATAGGATTTAGAAATATTATCTACTATTATGTCTTTCATCTTTAAAATTTAATTTCTCCGTACATACCCATCTTATATCGGCCATCATTTTCTACTTTTACTTTAATTGCATAGACCAGATTAGCTCTCTCATCTTTCGTTTGAATAGTCTTGGGTGTGAATTCAGCTTTATTACTAATCCAGGTAATTTTACCTTGGCTTTCATTAAATGCCCCTGAGCCATTATCCGTTTTTACGATTACGGATTGATTTAATTTGACTTGTGCTAATTGGTCGCCGGTGATATAAGCTCTAAGTATAATTTCCTTTAGATTGGCGATTTTATAAAGCGGTCTTCCAATGGATATAAACTCACCATCATAGGCCATTTGTGTAGTAACTGTGCCTTCATGCTTACTGATGATAATACCATCTCCGATTTGTTTTTGGATCAGTTCCAATCTTTTTTGATTTGGTTCTTCTTCACTTAAGACAGCCTGGTTTTGTATAGCAATGTTTTGTTTTGCTGATTTTATTTGTGTTATTAAAACTTGCTTTTGCTGATTTGCTCCATCTAGTTTTTTTTGTAAAACGAGCTTCTGTGCTATTAAATCATCCAACTGTTTTTGAGGAGCAGCATTTGCATTTACCAATTGCTGAAAACGATCGATCTCTTTTTCTAAATTAATTTTTTGCTGACCTAAAGTAGCTATCTGACTATCTTGAGTTTTTATTTGTTCATTGAGCACCATTACTTGAGGGCCAGCATCATTTTTCCGAGCACCTATTGCATTGATGGAGGCTTTGATTTGTGCCGCTTGTAAAGTCAGGTTGCTTACATCAATATAGCCAATGGTGTCACCTTTTTTAATGCTTGCCCCTTCTTGGATCTCAAGTTTTTCAATTAGGCCAGTAGCTTCGGCACTTATGATTCTTTCAATTGCTTCAAAACTCCCAGAAGCATCATAATCTTTTTCACCTGTTTGGCAGGCTGAAAAAAATAATCCAAGAAACAGGATTGTTGTTGAAATATTATTCCTCTTCATTTTATATTGTTTTTTTCTATAGGACTTAGAGCTTGTCCAAATTTTATTCATCGAACAACAAAATTTGGACAGGTTCTAGTTGCCAGTTGTTGTTTTAAGATTGTATTGAGATTGTAAAAGCATGACTTCATGCAAGTCTAATTGTTGCTGGGCTCTACTAGCATCATTCAAGATTTTTACATAATCTATTGTCGTTATCAAACCATTCGTCAATTGTACTTTTGCGATGTTTTTGATTTCAGTTCGAAGTTGAACAGCTTGTTTATCTGAGTCAATAAGGGTTTTGAATCTATTGATTTCTATAGATTGACGCGATTGAGTAATTTCCGTATTGAGTAAAAAAGTTTCTTTCTGTGTGTCGATCAGCATTCCTTGTATATCAAATATTTGCTTATCATTTTTAGAAGTGTATAACTTTGATAAATTCCAGTTAAATTTTATACCAGTAATATAATAAGTCGAAAATTCATTGCTGAGAAAGTTAAGTGCTGGGCGACCATATCCTCCCTGAAAAAATAATCCAACATTTGGAATATATCTATCACTAATTTGAGTTTTTTGCACATTCAATAATTCTTTTTGCATACTAAAAAGACGAAGTTCAGGTCTGTTTAAAGAATTGCTGGAAGGTATTTTTTCTGGTCGAACTAATTTAGTAGAAGCGTTTATAGTCTTTCCGGTCAATGCCGAAAGCATCCTAAGGAATGCTTCTTTATTGGATAGGTTTTCATTTTGCTGTTGTATAATATTAACCTTTTCTACCTCCAATAATTTTCTATCCATTAGCGTAGCTGTTCCATTTTTAATCGCTGCATCCAATCTGGCAATGGTACTATCAATGTCAATTTGTACTAGTAACAATTGTTCATTTCTAAGCTCCATAAGTAGCGTTCCAAAATAGATTTGGTTGATGCGATCTTTTAATTGATAAAGTTCAATCTCAACTTTCTGCTGTTCGATTTGACCATTGATTGTTATCTGCTTCTTTTGTGATTTAGTTGTAGAGAAATTGGTCAATGGCTGATAGACTTCACCATATATTTTGTATTGGTCTTTGTCTAGTGTAGGAATATCTATATTAGGCAAATCTATAGGGAGTGCTGTAACTTCCGACTGGAAAGTTGCTTGGCCATTAATGTTGATTTGAGGTAAATTTCCTTTCGAAGCATTGCTCAAACTATACTGAGTGGTCTTTTCTAATAAATCAAGTTTTGCAATTAAAGGAAAATTATCTCTAGACCACTGATAACATTCTGAAAGGCTTATCGTGGAAGGTGTGGCCAAATTCTGATTGTCCTGAGCCTGCACTATTCCTGAAGGTATTAGTATACCAAATAAGATAATGAGTCTTTAATATACTTCATATTGTTAATCATTTATTTTAAACATTTGTTTAATTTATGAACAAAAAAATAGCTATTTAACCTTTAGCATTGCTTTGACCCATAAAGGAATCAATCGTTTTCTTTCTTCAATAATTTCTGCAAATTGCTCTTTTGCAATACCTGAGGTAGCTAAGATCATAGGTTGCGCTATAAATGGAAAAACAACCAATCCTATTATATTCATTATAAAATGAATCGGATTGATAGGAGGGACTTTACCTTCCACTGCTGCTTGCATAAACTGTTGGATAAAAAATGAACTTTTAGCTTTTTCTAATAAACCAATTTTTTCAATATATGCCTCGGGGTCTTCTCTTATATTATTTAAGAT
>CBDICS010000099.1:0-10301 GCA_965277415.1 Saprospiraceae bacterium | reverse complement strand
ATGTTTAGCAATAGCAAGCATGGTCGCAAAAGCAATTGACCGGATTGTACCCCAATTTTTCAAAGAAACATCTATCAAGATTACTCGATGTAGTTTATTATCAGAAGGTGGAATTTCTCTATGAAAATACAAGGCTTCATTATTTGCAAGTCGGGAGAGAAAGACGATATCTTCATTAGCGAATTCTGATAATAACAATTTATCAAAATCACCTTTATTGGTCAAATCAGCTACACCTCCTAAAGGTTGATCACTAGGTATATTATTATGAAACGGAATATTCAATCCACTCCATATTCTTTTCACTAATGCTCCCACATGAAAAGTTGAATCATTTTCTATCAACTGTTCTACAAAATCCTTTGTACTCTTTTCAGTTTCTATTTCCAATGTCTCTTCAGGAGGATTGGGCAAATCAGAAAGTCCTTCAATCACAGATTCAACATCCGGATATTTATCTTCTAATATACTTAGCGGTTTAAATTCTCTATTGAACGTAGCTAGTGTAAAAGGGCTAATAGCAGACGGCGATAGCACCCGTGCCTTTTTATCATGGCATAATTTTAATACTTTTTTTTGATTTCTTAACTGAATTAATATTGTGGCAATTCTGAAAAATTGACTGAAAGACTAATATTCTTTTTTCTCCACTTTTATACGCTTCCGGTAAATTTGACAAAGTAGTAAGGAATCTAATTGCCTTCGATAGCTGATTCTTATCGCTCGCTAATACTAGATCATCGAAAATAGTTTCAATTGCATTAATTCCCAAATTGCCTTTGGGATTGGTCGCAATAACAGCCAGGAGCAAAGTACCAAAAGGCGGTAGCCCTTGATCAGATATTTTTTCAATAAGTTCAATGATATAGTTTCTATACGTTATGGTATAAGAATCAGGGATGGCTATTACCTCTCCTTCTTCTTCCCATTGCCAGAAGTAGTTTTTATAGAATTGAAAATAATTTGAATATTCCATTATTTGAATATTATGCGCTGTCTCTAAAAGATGCAATAGACAATGGCATTAAAGCGTTTTTGTCTATTAAGAAATAATTGGAATCTCGATTCCATAGAACCCAACTATTATTAGTATTTATTTTTTCATTTAATATATCTGTTAATAAGTATTGATCAAAGTCAAATCCAGCAGGAATTAAAAAATCTCCACGCCTCCATAAAGCATCTCCCTGAATTGGTAATAAAGGAGCACCAATTAGCAAAATTTTTTGGCTATTAATAATACACCATTTTAATTGCTCCAATCGGATCTCAGGCGCTGTGTAAATATATGCGCTAAGTCTTTCAAGTGAAGTAAGCATACTAATTATTGGTTTTTCAATCTCAGACTCGACCAATTTGATTTTAATCTTTTCGTCCATCCCGAAATAATTGAAATTCATTTTCGGTAATGTTACTTGTAAGCCTCTTTCTATTGGCGTCCATAATACTGAAGGAATATTTTGTTGAGGAAGTCGACTATTGAAGCGAAACAATTTTCCTTCCTGAGCATAATATCTTTTTATAAAAGGAATTGACTTAAGTGTCACTGAATTGATTTGTTCTACTGTGAACCCCTTAAGCCAAATTGATTGATTCTCGAAACCCACTTTTAGATTATCCCAATGACGGATCGTCCCTAAATCCTCTTCCTGTTTAATATTTAATTCAATCCAATAACTCAGATTGTTTTCAGCATGATTTGCCATAATTGCTCTATTTCTTTTTCCAGGTATTGTTTGTGTTCAATATTATTAATCCATTTACTTCGATTTTGGACATACCTAAGTTTATCTTTTAAAATATTCTGCTCTTCAAAAGATAATTGACCATCATTCCATTTTTGACTTAATAGGTCTACTTCTTTTATTAAAGCCTCAGCGTTTGGGTTTTTATTAAACAAAGCCTGAGGATGGGCTTTAGGCTGGTCATCTTTTTCAATGATTCCATCAATAATCCCAGCTAGTATTTCGATCTGCTCTTCAGTATCCCATGTATATTTTAACACCCATAAATCAGAAAGAATGACTTCCGTTCTTCCGCACATAAGCGCACTAGCAGCAAGTAAGTTTTGAAATTTCACCGCTCGACGGTCCGAGACTTTGATCCCAGTATTTCTTAGATTATATATCAAATCGACAAATTGTTTTCTGATCGGTGATAAATCTACTGCCCTACTCTGTTTTTGCATTTCTATAATTTCAGCAGGCTTGATCAAAGGTTTAGAATGAGTATCTGGATTTTCAAGTTTCCATCCTGCTAATAATACATTTTCAAGTAATTCTGGTGCCACATTATCACATTTGATTCGAATTAGAAATCGATCTAATAATGCGTTCAATGTTTCATCTTCTGGCAATAGGTTACTTGCCCCAATGAACATTAATGCAGGAAGCTTTATCGTTTCCTTACCTCGTCTAAACAATTTCTCATTTAGTGCCATTAATAAACTATTTAAAATGGCACTATTCGCATTGAATATTTCGTCTAGAAAAACCAGGGATGCTTCTGGCATCATTCCCTTCGTGTTGGTAACCAGTTCACCTTCTTTTAATTTTCGAATATCAAATGGTCCAAATATTTCATTTGGCTCTGTGAATCTTGTTAGCAAATATTCAAAATTATTACCTTTTTCAATACAACTGGAAAGTAAGCGAACGATCGCACTTTTCGCAGTCCCGGGAGGGCCCAATAAAAAAGCGTTTTCTTTGGCGATTAAGCAAATTCCAAGTAAGTCTACAATTTCGTCTTTACCAACAAAAGTGTTTTTGACGAATCTGAGTACCTCGTTTAGTTTTTCTATCTTATTCATTTTTTTCTATTATTAATTCCTTCCAAAACATAGAAGAATAATTACCTAGGTCAGCTAATATCAAATGGTTTAATGAGTTGTGATTTGCTAATTTTAAATTTTTATATTGAATGATTCGATTACAATAAAGTTGCTGCATGCATTCATTGGAAAGTATGGTCTCAAGGTCCAATTTCTCTATATCTAAAGCATAATTAATGCCTGAATAATGCCAGACGTACAAACTGGATTCCAAGATTTCAATCAAGGAATCTTCTGGGTCGATCAGCTTTAATTCCTTAATAATTTCTGGTAGAAACCTCAAGCATAAATCACTTGATAAAATGGTAGAAGCAGATACCTCGCCCTCAAATGACTTTAATAAATTGCTTAAATCTTCAAGCCTGTTTTCTCGGTACAGTAATAATTGAGTCGCCAAGTAGATCGTTTTAGCGCCCCAGAATGCCGCTTGTTCATCGAAAGGAGGAATGGCATAAGGGTAGTTCAATGATTCGCTTTGATATTCTTCTTTCAAGAAATTAATGATTGCCTCTACTTCTTCTTTTTCAATGGTTAATAAATTTCCATATAGCATTACTTCTTCGTTTTTTCGAAGATGCTGAATCATGTTTAAGCAAAAATTATCCTTCATAGCTTTATGAGCTTTTCTATTAATATCTCAAGGATTATTTTCATAACCATTCTTGAGCCTTTATTTTAGATTCTGTAGAAGAAATACTGGTTTTATAACTTGGTTTCTTAAGGTTTCGTTCCAAATTATAGAATTGGTTTGATTAAGGGATAGTGTATTTTGACAGGATTTACAAGATTAACAAGATACCTTTATATTCTGTTTATTTTAGTTCTCGATCAGCTGCAAAGGCTATGAATCTATGATTATCAGGATTCTCTAAAGGATTATCTTTTACTGCCTTTAGTACTTTAAGGCAAGTCTCCCAGTCGTCCAGCGTAAAACCGTATTTATGTTCTAATTCATCCATAAGTTTATTTTCCTAAAAAAGTAATCTGAGCCAAATGATGATCATCGTGCTCTGCTACAAAAAAAGCCAAATCGATAAGTCGCATCGGCGTTCCTAAACGAGGATGTTTTGCTGCTTTGTTCAAGTCTTGCTCACTTAAGTTGCGGAGTAACTGCATCAGTTTTTGACGATGTTCTCTAAATGTATTTGATAAATCGAAAAAACGCTGTTCATCATGATTTGTTTCATGCGTTTTAGTATTCTCCAAATCCGCTTCCATTAAGTCTTGTTTCCCAGCAATAATCTCCTGCATTCTAGCAAACCATAAAGGTTCTAAATCAATGAGGTGTCCCACTTCTTTTTTAATACTCCATGTCCCATCTTCTATTTTAAATGTACTGGAATTGATTTTTTCAAGTTTAGCATTCAAGCGAACTGGTGTTCCTTCAAGGCGTTCTATGATACAAGGAAATAGACCATTGTCATCAATAGGCGGAAATTTTCTTTCAAACCATTTTGTTTTTTGCATAGCGTATTAGTTTTTTTGAAGCTAGATGATTTCATTTGGTCAAAAAAATTAAGCAAGAAAAGGTTTACTAAACTAAGCAAGATAAAATAACTCAGCAAGTTTAGTAAACCCCAATAGACTCTAAATTCAATTGCGTTTTTCAAATGGAATAATTACACCATTTTCCAAATACGTTTTTAATCCTTGCAATAAAATTGCCCAACAATAAGAAGATCGTTTGAAATGATCATTGCATACTGGCCAACCTTTATGCCAAAAACTGAGCATGGCTCCATTGTCCTTTTCTTTAAGATCAAACCCAAAAGCAGTTGGATTCCAGTCTGCATCTGCTTGGGTCATCTTTATATGAAATGCATTTGCCGTTTCACATTTTTCTACTTGACCATACCAATCATATTCTGGTGTAAAAAAGAAGTTGTATACAGCGCCTTCTACTTGCTTACCACTACATTTGAGTGGCCACCAATTGATAAGGTGCTCAGGTAAAGATACAGCATCGAATACGAATTGTTTAGAAGCATTGATATATAAATCGTGGTAGATATTATGCATATGGTTTTTATTTAGGAGTGAATCATAGAAGTTGTTCAAAAATAGTGATATTTCGCATTCATTATTCAAAAAATAATTACTTTCAAGAATGAGATTCTTATTGATGCGCTATAAAGTTGTTTAAAATCACTTAACTTATGTGGAAGACTGTTTTATTCTTATTATTCACTATCATCATCGTACCATTAGTTACTTTTCAATTTGATGATCCATTGACTATAGTACAAAAAGCAATTTTAGTAAAAGTAGTTTACATATACTTAGGAGCTGCTTTGCTTTGTTTTATTATCAGTACCTTTTCTAAGAATTACAGTCAAGTTGATAAGCTTTGGTCGCTTATTCCAATTTTATATGTATGGGTCATTTGCTATGAGAGCCATTTTGAAAAGCGATTGGTATTGATGGCGGTACTTGTTACTATCTGGGGATTACGCCTAACCTATAATTTTGGTCGCCGAGGTGGGTATACCTGGAAATTTTGGGAAGGAGATGAAGATTATCGTTGGGCAATATTACAAGCCAAACCAGAATTTCAAGCCCCTTGGAAATGGGTAAGTTTTAACTTCTTTTTTATATCCCTTTATCAAATGGGACTCATTCTCTTATTCACTTTACCTATTTTAAAAAGTATGGGCGGTGGCGATCTTTCCTGGATTGATGGACTTTTGGCTTTCTTTTTTATAGTTTTTGTTATCATTGAAACCATTGCTGATCAACAACAATGGGTGTATCAAAATGAAAAAAATCGCCAATTAAAAACAGCAAAAGGCCTCACAGGGATTTATAAAAAAGGATTTACACATACAGGTTTATGGGGGATCGTTCGTCATCCCAATTATGCTTCTGAACAAGCCATATGGATTGTCTTTTATTTATTCAGTGTCGTAGCTACTGGGCATTGGATTAATTGGTCAATCGCCGGATGTTTGTTACTTGTTTTGTTATTTAAAGGCAGCTCTGATTTTAGTGAAGATATTTCTGCAAAAAAATATGCGGACTATGCAGATTATCAGAAGACTGTACCTCGATTTATTCCTTTTTTGTAAAATTCTTTACTCATCAAAAATAATCCTTAAATCCTTGAATGCTTTTCGGATTCTTCCTTTTACGGTACCTAATGGTAAGCCTAATTCTTTGGCCGCTTCCACATGAGTATAACCTTTGAAGTAAATTAGTTGGATTACTTCACTATAATTATTATCAAGATTTGAGACGATATCCCTAATGTTGATATTTTCCATTATGAGTCCTACATCTCCATTTTTTATTTGAGCAGGGGGAACATGATCAAAGCTTATGAAGCGCTGTGTCTGTTTATAGTTTCTTGACCGGGTCATATCTATAGCCGTATTGCGAGCTATATTCATCATCCAAGTCATAAAACGACCTTTCTCGATGGAGTAGGATTCTATTTTATTCCAGATTTTCAGGAAAGTATCTTGTAAAGCAATTTCGGCAAGGTCATCATATTTTATAATTCTACAAATCAAACCAAATATATAATTCCCATATTGATCATATAGAGCTGAGACTCCACGAATATCTCTATCGACCAATAAATCAACAATCTCTTTTTCTGAAAAATGTTGGAATGTGTCTTTCAAAGTATGTAAGTTTTAGAAATGAGTAACGTGATGACTTAAAGTTGATCATCTTAATCCTTAAATAGAAAAAAAACCAGTAGAGAGAAAGTGAACAGGCTTAATAATGGAGTGTATTTGAGGTGGACAGCTGGTACACTTAGAGGGTACAAACGAATAATATTTTTCTATAAAAAACTGGTTAACAACACTTTATATTTTCAGACAGGTAGACAAGTTAGATTAAACAGCTTATACGAGGTCTATTATACTTTTTCTTTTGTTCCAAGGGATAATAAAAAGTCAAATAAGTTTTCTTTAGAGTCCAGCGCCATTTTCTTCCGTAGTCGATATCGTGCTGTTTTGACACTTTCTGGTGCAATACCTAACATACTTCCGATTTCTTTACTGCTTAGGTTGATTCGAACAAGCGCTAAAAGTCGCAAATCATTTTGTGTCAATGAAGGATATCTTTCCTTAATTGTAGAGATAAGTCCCTTGTGAGTTGCTTCAAAGTGTTTTCTAAAACCATCCCAATCTTCATCAATCCGTACAGTGGAGTCAATCAACCTAGAGAGCGATTTTAATTTCTTTTTTTGAGCATCATCCGCACCTTTTAATAAATCCGTCAATGCAGATTTCACATCTTGTAGTAATTCGTTCTTCTGAACAAAGTTTAAAGTATAGGACGTCAATTCACTTTCTTTAAGCTGTATTTCTTCTTTGAGTTTTTCGGTTTTGGATTCTGCTTGAATCAGGGCTTTTTCTCCTTTATCAATAGTTTTATTTTTTCTTCGAATGGCATTCCATACCAAAGAGCCTACTAAAAGAGCTAGAAGCACAAAGACAATACGCATCAAATTGTTTGCTCGATCTTTCTCCTCTAATAAAGCGACTTCCTGTTTTGCCAATTCCAATTCTTTTTCTTTTTGTGAAAAAGCATGCTGAGTCTGCATACTTGCAATTTGATTAGCATTTTCTTCATTAAATATACTATCAGAAATCGAGGCATATTGATCAAAGTACTTGATGGCTTTCTTTAGATTTCCTTTGATATGATTGAGGTTTTTCAAGGAGAAATAGACCTTTTTTTGAATACTCTTCAGGTCGAAATTTTCTGCCATTTCCCTACTCCGTTCGAGATAATACTCTGCTTGATCATAATCTTTTTTTTGAATATAAACATCGCCTATTCTTTGAAAGTTATCCGCAATCCCTACATGATCGGATCGTTTCATTCCAGCTTCAACCGACTGTAGCAAAAATGAAAGTGCCATTCCATATTCCTTCTTTTTGACAAACAACTTTCCAAGCTTATTATTAACTTCAGCGATTCCATATAAGAACTTATCTGTTTCGTGGATTTTCAAAGCCGTAATCAATTTTTTCGTAAGCCTCATCGTTTCTATCCATAGAAATCAGCATACTTCCCCATTTTGTCTGTGTTGTAGCTACTCGACTTGGTACGTTTAGGTTTGAAAAGATTTCAATCGCTTTTTTATAATTGCTTTCAGCCTTTGTATAATCGCTTTGATCCTGATAAACCATACCAAGATTCAATAAGGTATTCGCAAAACCTAAAGAATCTCCCAATGCTTCGTAAATAGAATTAGAATGAAATAAAAACCGAAAGGCAAGCTCGTAACTCCCTCTTACCCAATGAGATACACCTACTACTCGATTGGCCATCGCTTCCCCTTTAGGGTAATCCAACATCTTTGATAATTCAATAGATTGCAAACCATAACGCTCACTTTGATTTGGGTCAACGATCCAGTACTCAAAACCCAATTTATTTTGAAGCTCTACTCGATGTATATCAAATTTTTGATGCTTATCAAGCAATTCAATTAAGGTATCTATTTTGGAATCTGATAAGTCAAGTTTGTTTTGCTTGTCCTCTTGAGCGAAAAGAGAGGAAGAGGTTAGTAAAAAAAATATCAGCCCGCTTATTATTCTTTGATCAATGCACATTTCAACCTGTAGCGTTTAAATAGATTTAAAGTTTCACGCTTAAAGTTACAATTTTTCTTAGGAATTGGAGATGATTTTGCCCTTTGGGAATCATGTTGATTGTTTTGCTTGTAGTTGACCTTCGGTCTTGTGATGTGGTGATCAGTCCTATGGATTGTGTGATGTGGTGATCGCTTCGCTTGTGAGTGGTCTTGCTTTCAGCATTCTTATAAAATTCTGATCACTATTTTAGCTTTGAGAAAACGGATTAATAAACTCAAAATTCATCATCTAGCCAATACCACTCCATCGCTGGATCGGTAATAAGATCAGTATAATATATCGAACAAAATGATAGAGCAATCTCCGAACATACCCCGAACGCTTCCCTAAGAATGGAAATCGAGTATATAGCATCTGTAAAGTTGAAGAAGCCAAAACATGTGCACAAATATCATTTTGTTTAGACTCAAATTCAGGTCGGATCACATCAAGGTTCAGAATTACTCTCCTTTCTTTAGTATGATTCCAGGCGGTATGGGTGATCGCATCGCAAAATGGAAGTGCTTTACCCTCTTCCCAAGCCCCTTATTTCGCTTCCAACTTGAAATCCTAGATCTGGTAATGTCCCAGGAACAATTAGGCCTACATGGCATCGAATGATGGCATCCGTGTCTCCCTGATGTGGGTTGATATTAGACCCCGCCTCCAATACACTCATTGAAAATGAAGTAACATTAGGCATAGATTTTAGTATCTTGATTGTTTCAGGGCATTTATTGCAGTTTCTATGAACCTTATACTTCCAGTAATACAAACCCATCGTCTTCCAGTTTTTAGGAGGGAAAGACATGGTCTCACTAATAAAATATGGCTGTAACCTATTTGGTTTTTCTTCAGAAAGTGCTAATAATTCATCCCTCATTATTTCCCAATTATCTTCTAAAGTTTTAACCCAAGAGAATTGGTTTTTATCATAAAAAGGAGGTTGACTTCCAGTATACCTCCCTCCCCATACGCTATACCAAGGTTTTTCAAGTTTATTAGTAAGGGTATTCATTTTTTATTTTATTGAATTACTAATGATTTGGGACTAATGTATCCTTACATTCATTTACAAGATCGTGATTCGCATCACAATAATGGATAGAGAAATCATTCTCTGCCAATTGAATCCATTTCCTGACCCTCGCAGGACTTGAAATCTTATCTCTTAACCCCGCTATGAGCACTAATGGAATGACCACCTTTTCATAATTAGGGACATGTGTTTCTAAAACTTGCATATCTGCCCGTATCGTTTCTTTAACATCAAGGATTGCTTTTCCTCTTTGTGCTATATTCTGAGTATTTTCATAATTTTTCAATATTTCATCTACAAATTCTTTATCCTGCATCAAGTGAAGTTCTCCGTTTGATTTTTCCAATGGCGCACCACTTCCCGATAATATCATTTTCTTCGGGAGGGTTTTCCCTGCCTTTTGAAGTGCCACATAAAATTCATAAGCCATTAAACCTCCCATACTGTGGCCAAATAAATAATAATCTGATGATGGTGGTTCAAAAACATCCAGAAGTTCCTCGATTAATTCCGGCATTGATTTATACGCTTCTTCTTCAGCACGCTCTTCTCTCCCTGGAGGTTGAACGCCTATTACTTTAATATTCGAAGGTAAATCCGCTACCAGGTTATTATATACCGAAACTCCAGAACCGGCATACGGAAAAACAAATAAGATACTTTCAGCAGTTTCTTGGCTTTCCTTTAATACAGAAAACCATCGACCTGTTGTCTCTATTTCCGTTTCAACTTCTAGAAGGCTTACATTTTCCTTAGCATCAGCAGATTGATCTTCTTTCTGATTTTCGATTTTATTTTGATAAACTGTTTCAAATAAGAAATCGGAAACGGCTTGTAT
>CBDICS010000098.1:0-36821 GCA_965277415.1 Saprospiraceae bacterium | reverse complement strand
CGGAAAGAGACCTAGCCCGAAAATTTATAGAGGAAGGTCTGATCGTTGCAGGAAGAAGGGTAGGCGTGAGTGAAGGTGTGGAAGAGCAATCGTTTGGAATTGCGAAAACGCTATTAGAAAAACTATTAACGAGTCGATTGATTCGAGCAGAAAATACGCATCTTGGTCGAAGTTATGAATTGAGTCATGATACTTTGGTCGCTCCAATTTTACACTCTTTCGAAATACGCCGGCGTAAGGAAGAACAGCAAGCAATATTGATCCAGCAAAAAGAACAAGAAAAACTTTTAGCTGTAGAACGCAAAAAAAGAAATCGGGCGATGTTACTCGCTGCAGCAGGATTCGTCTTGTTCTTTATTGCAGCAGCGGCGGGAGTTTGGGCTGGCAAGCAATCTGAAAAAGCTAAAGTAGCCCAGATGAAAGCTGAACAATCTGAGCAAATGGCTGTTCGGGCTAGAGATAGAGCAAGAGAAGCCCTGACTCAGGTAGAGCAAGCACAATTAGAGATGGCAAGGGCTAACCTGGAAAATGGAAAATCAAATATGGATTTAGGAAACTATGATGCTGCAATTCAAAATTTTAAAACTGTTGATGAACTGAATCTGGTATTAAGTGATAGCATAGTAGCTGCAAATCAAGAGATTTTTAAAGAAGCGGTCAGCTTAAGGACAAGGGCTCAAAAGATTGGAGGTGCCAAAACGATCTACGATAAGTACATGAATCTTGGTAAAAAATCTTTTGATCAAGGTAATTATAAAACGGCTTATTCTAATTTCAAGCAAGCTAAAAGCTTAAATTTAAATACGGCTGCAAGTAGAGAAGCCAATTTAAGGCTAGAAGCGGTCACTAATCAATTACTGCCAGAACTTAAATCTGCTTTGAATAAAGCAAATACTTTTATAGCCACGGGTACGGATAATGGATGTGTACAAGGCAAAAAGAAACTCAGGGAGGCAGAATCCATTATTCGAATATTACCAAAAAATAAAATACAACAAGCAGATAGAAAAAAATTGAAAGATTTAAAATCAAAATGTAGTTGAGCACAACATTGATTATGAACTATTTTACGTTCTTTGACAAATCCCGTGGACAAGTCGTAAATAAGATCAAAAGCGACTAAAGGAAACCTTGATCTTGTTTATGGCTTTGTCTCAAACATGGGATTTGTCAAAGAACTCTATTTTATAATAAAGAATACTTGCATGAGGTGTATTATTTTTATACTGGTATTGATGTCATTACAATCCGGAATGGCTCAGGATTGTTTCTCGTCGTTTTATGATGAAGGCATTAAAGCTTATAATGAACTAGACTTTGACAGAGCAATTAGCCAATTTCAGGCAGCAAGAATTTGTGATGATCGACCAGGAGAAAATGACTTAGATGAATGGATCACCAAAACACAAAACGCTTATGTCGAGGTCATTAAAAATAGCTAGGGACTCTGCGTTTTTGCTAAGAGCAAAAGCTGAGAAGTTTCTTAAAGAAGCTATGGATTCTAGAAAAGAAGTAGATGCGCTTCGCTTTTTTGTAAATGGTAGAGAAAGAGAATTTTTGGGTTTATTAGATGAAGCTATTGATAATTACACCAAAGCAATACGCTTGCAGCCGAATGATCCTTTGTATAGAGAAAGAAGGGTTCAATTAGTCTTGAATGATTCAATCAATCAATTGGGAATTGCACGTGAAGACCTCACTTTTTTAACTCGAATAGGTCGACCGGAATTAAAAGCTTATTACTTCAATGACCTCGCTTATGTTATGGCAAAGATGAATGATTTCTTTGGCGCTGTTAATGCTCAATCTCAGGCACTCGCATTAGTAGAGCAGGAAGAAAAAGAATTGTATCAAGATAAATTAAATGCATATAAGGCAAGAGAAATTTGGGAACCGGGTTCTGAACGTAATAATAAAGTTATTCTAAGGATTAGATCTCAAAGTATGGCTCAAGGTTGTAACTTGAAAATAAAAATAAAAATTGCAGACAAAACTTTTGGTGTGATAGACAATAATCGAATTGAACTATTGGGATTAAAACCAGGCACTTATCCATATGATATATCTGGCTATATTAAATGTCAAAAATCG
This sequence comes from Saprospiraceae bacterium, assembly GCA_965277415.1. Lineage (GTDB taxonomy): Bacteria > Bacteroidota > Bacteroidia > Chitinophagales > Saprospiraceae > JAHDHW01. The sequence continues at coordinate 34,730 of CBDICS010000098.1, read as the reverse complement.
TCAACGAAATAGGAAATGTTTTTAATCAAAATAATAAAACTCGATTGAAACCTTGGCAAGCAATAGGAAAAGGATCTATTACCATCAGATCGAATGGAACATATCAGATGTACTGGAAAGAAACAGGGTTTGGAAAGTGCGAGGTAAGCATTAGAAATTATTAGTTTTCAGCTCAGCTCTTATCCAAGGAATATTTTTGAAATAAAAAATTAGATCCAGCCCTAAACAAATACTTATGAAACTAATAATCCCCCTTTTTATACTACTTAACATTCAATACAGTTTCGCTCAAGATTGTTACCTCACTTTTCATGATGAAGGTGTCAAATCTTTCGAAGCATCGAAATTTGAAAAAGCAATTAACCAATTTAAGGCCGCCAAAATTTGTGATGACCTTCCGGAAGATAATGATGTGGAGGAGTGGATTAATAAATCTCAGAATGGGTACATTGATGCGATTAAAAAGGCGCAAAATAAAGCAGAACTTGCGCTGGCTAGAGCCAATTCCTTATTTTGGGCAAATCAAAGTAAACAGGCCTTAACGGATGGTGATCTAATCCCCGCATTTCGACTGATGGAAAGAGCATATGAAGAAGATCAGAATCCAACAACTCAAGAACTCATTATTAATTTTAAAGAAGAATACGGTGTTTTATTTGAGAATCGCAGATCCTATAAAATGCTCAAATGTTTATCTGGTAGGTGTATTGGACATTCGGATGAGGATAAGATTCATCTTTATAATAGGACTACTGGAGAAACAATAAGAACTCTGCAAAAAGATGGCGAAGATGAACTAGTAAAGTCTGTAGCCTACAATAAAAACGTTGAGAATATAGCTACTATCTCAAATACGGGAGAAGCAAGTGTTTGGGATGCTAAAGGGAATTTGATAAAAACCTTAAAAGGAAAGATTCAAATGATTGAATTCTCTGAAGATGGGCAATATTTGTTGAGCATTTCTGATGATAGGAGGGTTCATATTCATAATCCAAGCGGAAAGCACTTGATGAGTGTAAGCGAATTTAAAGATGATCTGGCAAAGATAGCGACTTCGAAAAACAATCAATATTTGTTAGTGGTTTCTAAATCAGGTGATTGTGTCATACGGGATATAAGCAATGGACAGAATATAGTTGTTAGAAATATAGGAATGGGAAATATTTTAGATGCTTCCTTCTCTACCAATAATCGACAGGTGATATTTATTTCAGAAGCAGATAAAATCCTTTTAGCAGATATTGATCTTAATGAAGCGTCCAAAGTTGAAATCATTCCTGTCATCTCAAAAATGCCAGAGACAATAGATAAAGTAATCGTCTCAGAAGATGGCAAATATGTATTGGTTACTTTAAAAATACATGGCTTTGGTGCCGTATTGTATAACCAAAAAGGACAAGTGCTTCTTGAATTAAGTCATCAGGATTTAGAATGGACGATATTTCAAACACCTGATGAAGAAACTTTATTGATATTTAGAAAAGCAGATAAAATAGAATTGAGACAATTAGAGAAACACAGCTTTAGAGAAAATATCCTTCTGGAATATAAAAATAAAATGCGTGATTTGACGAAGAATGAAAAATTGCGATTTGGTATAGAATAAAAACATTCTTTGATCAATCCTGTGGACGAGTCGTATATAAGGTCAAAAGTGACCAAAGGAAACCTTGATTTTATTTATGACTTTGTCTCAAACAAGGGTTTTGTTAAAGAACCAATAAAATAAGTATCCTTATGAAACATAGATTGCTTCGGCTTAGTTTATCTTTGTTGGCTTTGTTGTTTTTTGTAATGTCTACCGCCCAAGAATGCTATGAACCTTTTCTCAAGGAAGGCATAAAATCCTTTGAGGCATTGGATTTTGAAGCAGCTATTACTCAATTTAAGGCCGCCAAAATATGTGATGATATACCAGCAAACAATGAAATAGATAACTGGATTTCCAAAGCCCAATCTGGTTTTATAGATGTGATTAAAAAAGAAAAAACAACAGCAAGGGTAGCAGCATTATCAGCTAAGTCTCTTCTAGCCTTACTTGCCAATAAGGAGCCTAATAGAGCCTACCTCTTGGCAAAGTATGCCTATCAACTGGAAGATAATAATGAATCAAGGTCAGCACTTTATCAATCTGTATTTCAATTGGATTCCGATCGTAAAAAACTGTTTTATACTAAAAAAATAAAACTAGACTTTAATTCCTTTTTTCAGGATTATACGAATTCTGAAGATAAACTATTTGCACTACCTTACTTCCAATCTGACCTTAGTATTATCGACACAGCGGGAAACATATTGGGAACCTACAAAAATTATTCTCAGTATTATGATCGTAGACACTTTGCTCCTGATAATAAATCCTTTATTACCTACTCCGAGTATGATGAGGTGATTTGTTATAAAATGCCAGAAAAAGGAATAACGCATCCGCAACTCTTTTCAGTCAAAAGACAAAATACCAGACCTTCTATCGCTCAGTTTTTCCCCTATACTAAATGGGGGCCTATATTAGAATATCTTGTTGTAGGTTATAATGATGGCTATATTGAAGTTTATGATGCTAAAGGTAAAAAACTTGTTGAATGGAAAGCGCATGAGGAAGCTGTTGCATACCTGGCTTTAGAAAATATTCAAGGTCGAATATTAAGTGCAGGAACAAATAAGGATCTGAAATTATGGTCTTTTGAGACTACTACTAATAATGTACAAGAACTTTTTCAAACCAAATTTAATGGTTTTACTAAAGGACTAAGACCTCAATTTGTAGAAAATGGAGAGCATATCCTTTTTACAAAATCTCTGGACTCAATTGTACTAATAGATAATAAAGGAAAGATCTTAGCTGCTGAAAAAAACGAATACCTTTTTGATACTGGATTTAGAAAGGCAAGTTCTTATCCAGATACATATGTAGCATTGGGTAGGTTTCTATACCAGCGTTATTTTGAAACGCCTTTGAAATCAAATTATAAATTGATAAAAACTTTTCCTCCTGCTGAGCGGCATATTTACTTTAGTCCCATAAGTTCGAATACGATAGTAACAGATGATTTGAGTGATTTTTATTTGCGGGATAATCGCAATAGTGATTGGGAAGCTGTGGCTACATTCGGGAAAAATGGAGTAGATCAAATTCAGGATTTTTCTCCTGAAGGCAAACATGTGATGACATTTAATAATGCTGGCGACATAAAACTTTGGAATCTTAACCTTGGAATTACAGAAGAGCGGCCATTTTCAGGCGAATTGTTGAATATTGTCAAAGCGAATGGAAAAAATATATTGATTAGGCTAAAAGAAACTACATTATATTTCAGCGATTTAGAAGTAGGAAGTATGCTTGATTCTTTATCCTTAGATAATAAGAAAATAGTGGCCTCCCATGAAATGGGAAATAAATTAATTTTACATCTAGTTAAAGGTAAACGGAATACAGTGTTAGAGATTGATTGCTCAAAAAAACAGTTTAAACCATTGGACTTATATTCATTTGATTTAGACTTTGAAATTGAACTGCAAGCAATGACCGATAATTTGATTGCTGTCTACACTAAAGATGCGAATAGTTTTAAGAATAATTTGATTGTATTTGATTATCAAGAAAAGAAACAATTTAAATTGAATGAAGACCTATTATTAATATCAGCTCTTTCTATCTCTCCGGATGGAAATCATTTGATGCTTGGAGATTTTGATGGGAAAATTTCACATTTTAAAATAGATCGATTACAAAGAGAAGTAAAAATGTTGAATAAATGGAAATCACATGATGAACCCGTTAATTTTATAAAGATCTCAGATGATGGCCAAATCTATTCATGTGTATTAGGAAGATCTGGACAAACGATGAAGATATGGAATTTTGATGCTGAACAGATTGGGGCAATTGACTTTCAAGAAGAAATCAATAATTTGATATGGTCTTCTAAAGGAGCATATTTTTTCGGATTGAAAGGCACAAATGCAATATCTGTTTGGGATTCAGAGGGTGTTTTCTTAACAGACCTAAATTTGGATTTTTTTACAGATTGTTCTTTTTTGATTAGTCCGGATGACAAATACTTATTGAGCAAAAAAGAATTTGAAGATCATATTAAAATATGGCCTATCTCGCCTGATTTGATTATTCAAAAAATGGATAAATTTTCGATTCCTGATTTGAGTATTCAAGACAAAAAAAGATTAGGGATAGCAAATTAATAAGTGCTCCTTAAGGATTGAAAAATAAACTGACCTTCTTTATGAAAACAATATTTTGTCTAATCATTACTTTTTTTTCTTTTAGTCTAAAGGGGCAAAATTGTTACCAGACATTCCTCAACGAAGGCATCAAGTCCTTTGAAACATTTGATTTTGAAAAAGCCATCAATCAATTTAGGGCAGCAAGAATATGTGATGACCTCCCATCTAATAATCAAATAGAAGATTGGATTGATAAAGCTCAAAACGGATATATCCTTGCGATTAAAAAAGAACAGGTTAAAGCTCGGTCATTAGGCCTGACTGCACGGTCTATTTTGGAATTGCAGAAAAAAAATAATGCAAGCAAAGCTTTTCGCTATGCTCAGCATGCTATAGGTTTGGATGATACCAAGGAAGCCAGAGCAGCTTTATACGAGAGCTTTTACCAATTGGAAAATATTAAGCGCAAAATTTTTTACATCCGAGATATAGAGGTTTTTCAAGGATTGGATAATGCTATTCGAAATGCTGGGTTTATTGATCATGGACAATCCTTTTTTGTAATGAGTGAATATGATAGTGAACTCTTGCTTTATGATTTTCAAGGTAATGAAATTGCCAAAAAATCTATAGAAACGCATAATTACTCCGAACATGCGTATTCCGAAAAGACAGGATTATTATTGACCACAGAAAAAACAGGAGGTAGACATTATGTTGTCGGTTTTTATTTGAAAAATTCTAAAATCAGTGAAACGCCTGTTTTTAAATACCCAAGTCTAGAGGGGGATATCAAGACACTTGCAGTTTCAAAAGATGGTGAATTTGTTGTTGCAGCCTTTAATAATGGTGAAGTGCACATCCTAAATGGGAAGGGTGAATTTCTATATCAACTTGAAAAGGAGGAAAGTGCCATCATTGATGCTGCTTTTTCGAATGATCATCATGTAGCTTTAGTTTCTGATAAGTTTATAAAAGTAGTCCATTTAGAAAAAACAGGTTCGACTGTAATAATGAATAGAAAAGAAAGAGGCTTGTTTAATTCTAAGGTTACTATCTCACCCTATAATAAATATGTGATGGCGGCCTATTCTCGTCAAGCAACGGTATGGGATGTAGAAGGAGATTCTATTCTTGCATCACTTTCAACATTGAATACTCAAAAAGATATAGGTGATTTTTCTTATGATGAAAAATATGTCACCTTTGGGTATCAGGTATTAAATCTGGAGTCTAAAAAGCAGGTTAATAAGTTTGACGAAGAAATTAGAAATATGAAGTTTTCTCCAGATCGAAAATATTTGTTAGCAAATGCTTATGGGGCTACTCCACGCATATGGAGAGATCGCGAAAACTTTCGAGAGGTTGATTATGATGTACTGGGCGGCCATAAAAGTGTTATTCGGAGTATCCAATTTTCACCTGATAGTACCCATGTACTCTCGGCTTCAGAGGATCAGACCCTAAAGATTTGGAATACGAAAATGGGAGCAGCGACAAAACTCTGGAGTGTCGGAAAGGCTTATCAAGATTTTAAGCTTGGAAATGAATCCATAATTGCATTCGTAAAAGAGGGAGACGATGGGAAAAGAAATGTAGTCAATCTTTTTAATGGACGTGGAGAACATGTGTCCTATTCTAAATTACCAGTTGATGAAATTTTAGCCGTTTCGGCAGACTCAAAATACCTATATGCTAATGTAGAAGATGGTTTTGAAATATGGAGCCAAGATTTTGAAACAAATAGATTAGATTTTAAAATGGGATATAGGGGTGTCGATATTGCGAGTTTTGCAGATTTTTCGACAAATGGCAAAGTCGTTTTTTTTACAAACCAAAACCTCTCTTATAGCCTTCAAATTTGGGATTTAGAGGCCAATACGCTTAATTATCTAAGTGGTTACGAGGATATTCTATCAAGCGTTAAATGGTCTGAGGATAATAAGCATATTATAGCGCTTAATAAATATGGTAAAGTGTTTCTTTGGAATGTAGAAGCACAACCAGTCTTAGTAAAGACTTGGACGCCTCATCCTGACTATAATTGTAATGATTTAGATTTTTCGAAGGATGGTCAAACTATTATTACTTGTGGAGGAGATAATACAGCTATTGTTTGGGGACTTGATGCTAATCCTATCTCTACTTTGCTAGGGCATACAAATAAGGTCATTGCAGCGGATTTTTCTCCGAATGGGCGTTTTATTATTACAGCATCTTTAGATGGTACAGGCAACCTTTGGTCTACAGATGGCGAATTAATATATACCTTTGATACGCCTGATTATACAATTAGAAATGTCCGCTTTTCTAATGATGGCCAATATATCATTACTGGATATAGCGATCAATCTGTAAGGATATGGCCTTTTGATCCTATCCTTATTTTTAAATACCTAGAGTCTTATAATATTCCTGATTTACCTGAAAAAGAGAAACTGAAATATGGGATAGTAGATTGAAATATATTCAGAAGTGTGTCACTATTATTGTTTGTAATAAGAGTAAAACAAGTCATAATTGGGTGATTAAATTGCTTTATAGTGTCACGAAATGTAAAAAAATGGAATAAGTTTAATAATGCTGAAAATTTAAACTTCCCCAATCTTTCTTCTAAGAAATAGTTAGAAAATAAGGCTTGAAATTCATTCAAAACAAATAAAAATATGTCATATTTATTAAAAATATCTGTTTAAATATAGGCGTTTCAGTGAAATATGGTAGATTTTTCCTGTCACAGAAAAAATACAAAAAGCATTGATATTGTACGCAAAAACTTGTGTTGAATAGGTGTCTCGCTTATATTTGTATTGTCTTTCAAAATAAGTCTCCGCTTTATTTCCAACCTCCACAGAATTAACAAGATACTTTACCTCCACAGAATTAACAAGATATTTTCCTCCAACGAATTAACAAGATACACCTCTAAAAAAAACTCCCTGTAGTAACAATTGGTTTAAAAAAAAGAAGATTCCCCTCGTCTTTGGAAAACGAATCCCAGGACTTATGAAAATTCTTACAAAAAAAATTGTTTGGGCAATCTGTTGTCTATCTATTATCTCTTCTTCTTTATTTAGCTCTAATATCACTATCCTAGAAAGCCAGTCTATTCATCCACTACATAAAATGGATGAAAACTGGAAAAATATTTCTACTAATATTGGTCATTCAGCTACAATCGTAAGTCAAACATTTTTGGATGACTATTCCAATCTTTCTAATACCGATGTACTCATTATCTCTTCTGGTCTGATAGACATTCCAGATAATCGAAAAGCTAATATTCTTCAGTTTGTTCAGAATGGTGGTAATGTATACCTACAATCTGAATATTTAGCAGATTTACCAGGCAATGCTACTTTTAAGTATGTTGCTAACAATTTGGGAAATAGTTTTGAATGGGAAGAAGAAGTAACCGGAAATCTAAACCCAATGGCTGTTATAGGCGATCTTTCTGAAGGCTTAGCAGACAGCAATATCACCTACTACTGGTATGGTACTAGTGGTTCAGGAGATGCTAACTTTATCCCGTTTTTGAAAAAAGATAATAAAGACTGGGGCTTCATTTATTGCCCATCTAATTTTACTTATGGAAAAATAATTACGACAAGCGATCAAGATTGGATACGTACTTCTAATAATGATGCTTTAATGGGAAATATTATCAATAGATTAGCTGTAAATAATACATTAGCTGTATTGCCTACAGTATCTATTGAGATGACAAGTTCGCCATGTGATGACACTTATGCTTTTACGGCAACTATTAATAATAATACTGCTGGCATCGTATTAGAATGGCTAGTGAATGGTCAGGTTATTACAGGTGAAAACGGATTAACATACGCTTCTAATAGCTTGCTTGACGGAGATGTTGTAGAGTGCAGAATTGCTATGGCAAGTTTCTGTGCAACATACGAGCATGTCTCTAACCCAATTCTAATTGCACCAATGTTCCCAACAGCCTCTCCTGAGATCACGATCAGTATTGATAATACTTCTTTATGTGAAGGTCAAATAGCAACTTTTACTACGGCGGTTACTCAGACTGAAGATTTAATCAGTATTGCTTACCAGTGGTTAGTAAACGGAACGCCTGTTGTAGGTGCGACAGCAGAAGACTTTTCTTCTGATTTATTAAATGATCAGGATTTGATAAGCTGTCAAATTACTTATGATGATGCTTGTAATACTGGACTTGAAGTGCTTTCAAATGAAATTGAAATTTTAGTTTCTCCAATGTTTGATCCTTCAGTATCTATTTCTGCTAATACTACAGAAATCTGTTTTGGAGAGACGATTACTTTTACGGCTACAGGTAATGATTTGGGATCCAATTCAATTTATCAGTGGCAAATAGATGGTGTCAATGTTGGAACAAATGATCCAACTTTTTCATCAACAAATATTACAAATGGACAAAACGTAAACTGCTTAATAACAACCCAATATTTGTGCTCAACAACTAACGAAGCAAATTCAAATACTATTTCAATTATTGTAAATGAAGTAGTTAATCCAAGTATCGAAATCACAACGAGTACAAATGCGATCTGTAGTGGTGAATCTGTCACGATCACTGCTAATGCATCTGACTTCGGTACTAATCCTACTTTTCAGTGGCAAATTGATGGACTTAATGTTGGAACTAACCTTTCAGAGTTTTCTACAACAGACTTAGAAGACGGACAGCAAATTACTTGCATCCTGTCTGTTGTTGAATCTTGCGCAACTAGTGCTGTAGTAACTTCCGAACCAATCTTATTCTCTGTGACAGAAGGTTCAGTTCCAACGTTAAGCATTATTTCTGATGTAAATGTAGTATGTAATGGACAATCAGCAACATTTACAGCTTCTGGTGAAAATCATGGTCAAAACCCAGTTTTTGAATGGTTTGTAAATGGTGTATCAATGAATAATAACAGCGCTGAATTTACACTTGAAAATATTAATGAAGGACAAGAGGTAACTTGCTCAGTAATCAATAATGAAGCTTGTCCTGTGAATAATATGGCTCAATCAAATACTGTTTCGATTAATATTTCAAATATTGAAATTGAAGTTTTAGAATTAATGGCTGAGCATTGTGATAATGCTGATGGTCTAATTGAAGTTCTTGCAGATGGAGGAAATGCTCCTTATACATATGAATGGTCAAATGGTCAAAATAGCTCAGTAATGACCAATCTAACTGCTGGAAATTATGAGGTACTTGTAATGGATGCAAATGGATGTTCAGAAACAATAAGCATAGCATTAAGCAATAATGAAGGACCTCAAATAGCTGAATTAATTGTAAACGCAGTAGATTGTTCAGGAGATAATGGCTCAGCAGAAATAGTTTTAGAAAGTGCTTCAGATGAGACTACTTTTGAATGGATTAACGATCAGGGAACAGTGATCGGAACTAGTGCTAAAGTAGAGAATTTATTACCAGGATTTTACGAAATCGCTGTCACAAATGAGTATGGTTGTGAGGTGTTTGAAACAATCAATATTGCAGAAAACTCACCACTTGCAGTTGCTGTAAATGATGACTTGAGATTGGACTTAGGGGCTTCAATTCAACTGGAAGCTTCAGTGTTCAATAACCAAAATGTTACTTATGAATGGTTTCCTGCGGAAGGTCTAAGTTGCACCGATTGTGCTAATCCTGTAGCAAGTCCAGTAAGAGATATTGTGTATGAAGTAATTGTTACAAATGAATTGGGATGTACGGCTACAAATGAGGTATTTGTTCACCTAATTCCTAAGGATGATATATTTGTGCCGAATGCTTTTAGCCCAAATGGTGATGGTGTAAATGACTTTTTTACTGTCTTTGCAGGAGATAACGTTGCTCAGATTAAGACCTTGAGAGTTTTTGACAGATGGGGCGCGGAAGTATTTGGAAATCAAGAGTTTAGCCCGAATGTTGAGCCAGAGGGTTGGAATGGTACTTTTAAGGGGAAAGTTATGAAATCTGGTGTTTATGTATATTATGTGGAGGTAGAATATATTGATGGATCTACTAAAATAAAAAAAGGAGATTTAAGTATTATACTTTAATTATTTCTTCTCTAAGATATCTTGTTTTTTCGAAGGATTGTTTCCTTCAAACCAATTGTTAAACTATGGTAAATGGTTCGTTCTTTTTGAACGGGCCATTTTTTGTTTAACCTCATGGAATTGACCATTTTAAGGTTTGATCGAAAATATTGATTAAGATATGTTACTTTTAAATTCATTGATATTAGCTTGTTTTATTTAATTTTTAATTTAAAATCCTTTTTCGCTCAGACAATAATATATATTCAATTTCTGTGCCAAAAACGTGTCACAAAATGAAAGGTACGGAAAAATAAAAAATATTGTTTTTGAAGGAAAAAACTGTAAAGATTCATTGCCTAAGAGAGCAGACAATTTAAACGAAAGATTTAAACATCAAAGGCGAACCCCCAATGAGAATTCGCCTTTGACAATTTATAAAAGAATGGTAGAATAAAAAGAACAATCTTACCAAGACATATCGTCCTCACTTTCTACTGAAGGTGATTCTTCTGAAATCTCATCGGTAGTAGTATCATCTACAGTAGTAGTATTTTCACCATCTACGATCTCACCTGCTGCTTCTGCTGCCGCTTCCGCTGCTCGTTTGGCTTCCCATTCTTCATGACGACGAGTATACTCATCATAGTCATAATCAGGCATTAATTCTGTTTTAATGTAATTCAGCGTTTCTTCAAGTCCACTCATGAAGCGATTGAAATCTTCCTTATACAAAAAGATTTTATGTCGTTCGTAACCATCACTATTAAACTTCTTAGTACTTTCTGTTAAAGTTAAATAGTAATCTTCACCTTTAGTTTGACGGACATCAAAAAAGTAAGTTCTTCTTTTTCCTGCTCGAACTTTCTTTGAAAACACACTCTCAAATCTTCTTTGGTTTCTCTCGTTATCCACGATGTTTATTATTTAGTTGAAAATTAAATGTAAAATCTTTTAACAAATTTAATTATTTGATTCTAATTACAAAAAGAATCTTCAAATTATTATGACCTGTTTATTACCGCTTTTAGTAAGCAAAGGATATATTTCAAATGTATTGCGAAAAATTATATGTGTAATATTGGTGTTTTTCATAATTTATAACAAAAAAATGCGGAAAATCAGGAAAGTGCACCACTTCAATTAAATTTAAAAATATTTAATTCAAAAGTCATTATTTTCATCTTCTAATCGCTGTTGTTCGAACATTTCGTAATAAAATCCCTTCTTTTTTATTAAGGATTCATGAGTTCCTGACTCAGAAATTCTTCCATCTTCAAGAACAATTATTTTATCAAAGTTCAACATTGAGTATATCCGGTGCGTAATGATGATTGTGGTCTTATCGGAAAGGGCATTGTTTAAGTATCCAAGTATTTGTTGTTCTGTAGTCGTATCAACTGCTGATAGGCAATCATCAAGAATAACAATATCCGGTTGTTTGATTAATGCTCGGGCAATAGAAATTCGCTGTTTTTGACCACCCGAAAGTGTAACTCCTCTTTCGCCAACCATGGTATCAAAACCTTCTGGCAAACTCTTTATATCATTATACACCGCAGCATGTTTTGTAAATGTTTCTACTTCCGCTTGCGTAGAAGAATTTCTGCCAAATGAGACATTACCAGAAATCGTATCAGAAAAAAGAAAAACATCTTGGGTTACATATCCTACTTTCTTTCGAAGATTTGCCAAATCCAATTCCTTGATATTTTTGCCATCAATAGTAATGCTGCCAGCAGTAACATCATACATTCTTACCAGTAAATCAGCTAAGGTTGTTTTTCCAGAACCTGTTTTTCCAATAACCGCCATTTTTTGTCCTTTATTCAGTTCAAAGGATACCTTATCCAATGCTTTTATACCGGAATCGGGATAAACAAAGGTCAAATCTTTAAAAACAATATTTCCTTTAATAGCAATCGGGGCTACAATTGGATTTTCGATTTCAGGTTTGGTCCCTAAAAATTCATTTATTCTTTTTTGAGATGCTGCTGCTTGCTGAATAATTGAAGCAATCCAACCTATTGCTGTAACCGGCCAGGTTAGCATATTTACATAAATGACAAATTCGGCTATATTGCCAGGAGAGATATTTCCCTTGGTTACCTGTATCCCACCCATATAAACAGTCAAAATGGTACTGGCACCGATGAGCAAAAGCATTAAAGGAAAAAACATTGCATTGATTTTTGCTAAACCCATGGACTTGTCCTTATAAATATCGCTTTGCCCAGCAAAGAACCTAATCATTGGAATTTCTTGCACATATGACTTTACAACTCGAATTCCTGAATATACCTCTTGTGAAGTACTGTTTAATGCAGCTAATTGTATTTGAATCTCTTCACTCTTTTTATTGATTAAACTACTTACATAATAAATGGAAATAGATAAAAAGGGGAGGGGCAGCAAACTATAAAGGGTCAATTCTACACTTACGCTTAGCATCGAATAAACAACCAAAATGAATAAAGAAGTAATATTTATTCCATAAAGCACAGCAGGGCCAAGGTACATTCTTACTTTCGAAACATCTTCTGTAATTCTTGACATCAAATCTCCTGTATTGTTCCGCTTATAAAAAGAGAGGCTTAATTTTTCATAATGGTCAAAAATCTCTTTTCGCATATCATACTCAATGAGCCTCGACATTACGATGATCGTTTGCCTCATAAAATACATGAAAATACCCATGACTAAGGCTAATACTAATACCAGGAATCCAAAAAATAAAAGTGTTTTTCCAACAATAGCGTACATCACAGCTTGACTTTCAAACCCTTCAAGCGTTTTGTACATACCAATGTTTTCGACAACGAGGTCTAAGGCTTGCCTAATTATTTGCGGTTGTAAAACTCGGAAATAGTTAGATAAGGATACAAAGATGATCCCGAGGAGGAATCGCCAACGGTATCGGTAGAAAAACTTTTGAAGATAAGCTAAATGCTTCACGTATTCAGTCTCATTTAATTTACTAGAACTTTCTTTCGTTCTGGCGAGCAAAGGTAGGAAAAATTAGGGAGTAGCAAGTGCCTTATCCAATTTTCATATTAGAGCATATTGGAGGTTTCGGGCTTTGAGTTGCCCTGAGACTCAGGTTTTATTTAGCTTTTGTGACTTTTAGTCTTTTAGTTTTTGTGCCAAAATAAAAAACAGTAGCTTTTAGTCATTAAGTCTTATGAGATAGGCCCAATTGATTTAAGGATCTAATCGGCATTATAAATGCATTAACTTTTAGTACAAATAACCGTACATTTATACTAAGTATCTACGTACAATAAACCATTTACACTTTTAAACCTTACCAAAAATGAATCGAATTGTAACACTCGATGAATTTATCATTCATCGTCAGAAAGATTTTCCTTATGCTTCTGGTGAATTAACAGGTCTGCTTCGAGATATAGGAGTGGCTGCTAAAATTGTCAACCGAGAAGTCAATAAAGCAGGATTAGTAAATATCCTAGGTGTGGAAGGATCTGAAAATTCAACTGGAGACGCTCAACAAAAGCTGGATGTCTATGCTAATGAAAAATTAATAGATTGCCTCAAAAACAGTGGTGAATGCTGCGGGATAGCCTCAGAAGAAAATGAAGATTTTATTGAGATTCCTTCTATTGAATCTAAAAATGCAAAATACGTTGTTGTCTTTGATCCTCTTGATGGTTCTTCCAATATTGATGTCAATGTGTCTGTTGGGACTATCTTTGGAATCTACCGACGGGTTTCTGATACAAATGGCCCTTGCCAATTAGAGGATTTTTATCAAAAAGGTACTGAATTGGTTGCTGCCGGATATGTAATCTATGGTACTTCTACGATTTTAGTTTATACCACAGGTCGTGGGGTAAATGGTTTTACCTTAGATCCATCCATTGGAGAGTTCTGTTTGTCTCATCGAGATATCAAAATCCCAGATCGAGGAAATTACTACTCCGTAAACCAAGGATATTATCTAAAATTTGATGTAGAAATGCGACGATATATTGATTATTGTTCTGATCTTAATTTAAGACTACGGTATATTGGGTCTATGGTTTCTGATATTCACCGGAGCTTATTACAAGGAGGAATTTTCCTTTATCCAAATACGCGTAAATATCCACAAGGAAAACTCCGATTATTATATGAATGTAATCCACTGTCTTTTATAGTCGAACATGCTGGAGGAAAAGCGATCAATTGCCAGTTAAATAGAATTCTTGACATGGAAGTAACCGATTTACATCAGCGTTCTACTATTGTAATAGGCTCTCCTTTGATGGTTGATGAGATGAAAGAATTTATCGAACGCTATAGTGTACCTTCTGTGAGTAGTGTTAGTTAAATTTTAATGATTAAAAATTTTAGTCTTAAATTAAAAATACTAATTTAGTAACGGCGAAAGAATAGATTAACCATTTGGATAATTTATTCTTTTGCTTTTACAAAAGGATAGCGGATTAATAGGTGTCGAGTTTATACGAGACATAATTTGTATCGCCCTTCTATTTTTATGAGAAAACAAACACAAACATGCTTAACTGGCGTGAGGTACCTTTCCTTAGGATTCTTTTGCCGTTTATAATCGGAATAGGCTTTTACCTGATTTTTGATCTTGCACTTCATTTTAATAATTATATAATATTACTCCTTTTTTGTTTTATCATTTATACCACATTTATTGGGGTTAAATTTCAATGGAAGAGCCTCAATGGATTATTGATTCATGGCTTCTTTTTTATACTTGGGTATCAAATTGCTTTTTATCACAATGATTGGAATAAGAAAGATCATTTTAGACAATATCTTGAGAATGAAAATCTCATTCTAGGAATAGTAAATAATGCACCATCCAAAAATGAACGGACTGTTCAAATAAATCTAGACCTAAAAGAAATTGGACAAGGACAACACTCATTGAAACCTTGCTCGGGTACACTTATCTTAAGACTTCGAAATGATACAGCCAGTCAGAAAATTAATTATGGTGATTTATTACTACTGAAATCTACCATTCAAATTGTTCCATCAAGGCTCAACCCTGAAACATTTGACTATAAAAAATATTTGCATTATAAAAACATTCATTATCAGGCTTATGCTAAATCAGACCAATGGAGAAAACTAGATCGAGATCAGGGAAATGCTATTTTAAATTGGGCATTTAAGACTAGATCGAGCTTGCTAGAAATTTTAAATGAAAATCTGAAAAATGAAAATGAGTTTGCAGTTGCATCTGCATTGATATTAGGATATAAAGAAGAACTCACACAAGAGTTGAAAAATGCATATGCTAATACTGGAGCAATGCATGTTTTAGCGGTATCCGGTTTGCATACTGGATTGATATGGGGGATTATTGCCTTTTTTTTAAATTGGATACCTTGGAAAAATCCGATATGGCGATGGATAAAGACAGGCCTTACTATTTTGGGACTTTGGCTATTCGCTTTGATAACGGGAGCATCACCTTCTGTATTAAGAGCGGCTACTATGTTTACTTTTTTATTGATAGGAATAGCGCTTAATCGAAATTCCAATATTTATAATACATTAGCTGGTTCTGCTTTTTGTCTTTTATTGTTCAATCCCTATTTATTAGTAGATGTTGGTTTTCAATTATCTTATTTTGCTGTCATCGGAATTGTCTATTTTTATAAAAAGATATATAACTTATGGTATATTGAATCCAAGGTAGGAGATTATTTATGGAAACTAACGAGTGTGGCCATAGCTGCACAATTGACTACTTTTCCTTTGAGTCTATATTATTTTCATCAGTTTCCAGCATATTTTTGGCTATCAGGTTTAGTGGTTGTACCATTTGCATTTCTAATTTTAGGAACAGGCTTGGCTTTGTTTTTTGTAAATAAAATTATCCCCTTTTTAAGCCCTATACTTGGGAAACTATTAATGGCAAGTATCTGGTTGATGAATGCCATCATTTTTTTGATAGAACAATTACCTTCTGATTTTTTAAAAAATATTTGGATAGATGAAAGCACTATGGTTTTATTATATGCACTCTTGTTCAGCATAATAATAGCCATTAATACCAAGCAATTTAAATACTTAATACTTGGATCTGTTTTTTTATTGTTGATAAGCTTTTCATCTTTTTTAGAATTTATAGCAGAAGACAATCCACGTATCGTATTTTATCAAGTCTCTGGAAAATCGTATATAGAATTTATTGAAAATGGAAAGGCTATTTCATTTGGAGATATTGAAATTGATAAAAAGAAAATTCATTATGCTACCCATAATTATCATATGAAGCATGGAATAAGTACCAATCAACATTATCATTTTGGAACTAATAAATTAAAACATGATCACCTGTTTATCCAAAATGAGTTTCTTCAATTTCATGATAAAAAAATGGCAATTATTGATGAACTACCTCATACGATACCGGATAAAAAGATTACACTGGATTATGTTCTTTTTAGAAGGAGATCTACGGTAAGTGTTGAAACATTAAATCAATTTTTTAAATACGATAAAATTATAATTGATGGATCATTAAACAAGAAAAGAAGAATAGAATTGATGCAGCAATGTTTGAAAGAGAAAAAACCTTTCTATGATATCAATAAAAAAGGTGCACTCATTATAGAGGCGACCGGTTCTAAATTTGAAAACTTATGAGAAATTTAATTAGAGATTATTTTTATTATAATCGACGAGAGCGAAATGGAATTTTTGTTTTATGCTTTCTATGTTTGGTGTTTTTCTTAATACCAAAGTTGTTTGAAAAAAAGAGTAATAAGCAAGCTCAGGATTTTAGCTCGTTTAGTACTGAAATTGCAAGCTTTGAAAATAGTTTTATATCCCAAAGTAATAAAGCAGGACAAAACAATACCGCTCAACTTTTTAAATTCGACCCAAATACAATAAGTGAAATTGAATTACAGCGTCTTGGGCTTTCTCCCAAACTGATCCGTACATTTTTAAATTTCCGATCTAAGGGGGCTAAGTTTTTTAAAAAAGAAGACTTTAAAAAAATTTATGGACTATCAGCTAAAGAATATGCTCGACTAGAAAATTATATAGAGATTGGCAAACCAATAGAAAAACAAGAGAAAAGTCAAGGTTTTAGGAAAACAGAAATCCAAAAAACAGAGCCATTTGAGTTTAATCCAAATACAGTTTCTTATGATGAATTGATTCAATTAGGCTTTCCAAAAAGAGCAGCCAATAATTTAATTAAATTTAGAAAAAAAGGAGGAACCTTCTGGAATAAAGAATCTTTGTCAAAAATATACGGAGTAGATGAACGTCTTTTTGAAAAACTATTCCCTTTTATTATTATAGAAAAACAAAAGCAAGAAACCAATAAAACTAAAACAGATTCCTTATCAGTTTCTAAGGCTCCGACTCCCTTCTTCGTTGATATCAATACAGCCACCATTGAAGATTGGAAAAAATTATATGGCATTGGTTCATTTTACGCGAAAGAAATCTACAATTTAAAAGAAAGTTTAGGTGGCTTTCACAGCTTTGAACAAATAAAAGAAGTCTATAATTTTCCTGATTCTACTTTTAAAAACATAAAACCTTATTTACAATTATTAACCCCACACGAACAATTGAATTTAAATAAGGCTACAGTTAAGGATTTAGCAAAACACCCATATATTAAAACTAAAATAGCAAAGATTATCATCAATTATAGAGATCAACATGGAGCTTATAAAAAGGTAAGTGATCTCGCAAAAACTAAAGTAATAAACCCAGAATTGCTTTCTAAGATTGCGCCTTATTTTTTTGTGGAATGATGATTTTAACATATTTCTTACATGCTTTAATTGTCATTATGCTTTCATATATTAGTTAATAGGTGATGCCAATTATTTATTTTTTATATTTTTGCAGGAACAAGCGTATTCTTAGGCTTAAATATTTTTGACATAATAATATATTTTTATGTTTAATGAATTGATTTTTAGGCTTTAAGGATTATATGATCTAGAAACGCTTTTCTATTCCACCGTTTTAATATTTTTTAATTTTTTATTAGTAATCAATAAGTCTATAGAGTATTGATTTTTAGGGTATTAAAACGTAATTTTGTACTAATACGAATTTTCCCCCCTACTAATAAAAACAATTTTAACCAAGGGCAACACTTTATGCAAACAGGAAAATCTCCAGGATTTTTCCCTCCATGCTATTTAAAACTTACGCATTTCAGATTACATCTGCTAGCCCTGCTTTTCTTTGCTTTTTTTCAATCTAATCTTATTGCTCAACCACCTATCGAATGGGATGATGCTTATGGTGGTAATAATTTCGAAGAGCTTCAAGGCTTACATCAGACGCCTGATGGTGGATTTATATATGGTTGTTCCACGCCTTCTAATATTAGTGTAGATGTTTCGGAACCGCCCATCGGTGGTGGTGATTACTGGATGGTCAAAACAGATGCAGAAGGTAACATCCTTTGGGATAAAAGGATTGGAGGGGATAAGGCCGAAGTGATTCAAGAGATACAACCTACTTCGGATGGTGGTTATATCCTTGGGGGCTGGTCCTATTCTGGGATTAGTGGAGATAAAACGGAAATTAATAATGGGACAGACCTGACTTCGGATATGTGGGTAGTCAAAACAGATGCTGCGGGCATGGTGGAATGGGATCGTTCTCTTGGAGGAGATGATAATGAGCAACTATACCATATTCAAGAAACAGCAGATGGTGGATTTATCCTTGGAGGCTGGTCTGCTTCAGGACTTAATGGTACAAAAACGGATACGGCTCGTGGAGGCTGGGATTTTTATGCCGTCAAATTAGATGCGCTAGGTAATACCGTGTGGGATAAAACATTTGGTGGTTCAGCTTTTGATATGATGCTGGATATTGATGAAGCTTCAGATGGAAGTATATATATGGGAGGTTGGTCAGCATCGGATATTAGTGGTGATGTCACTGAATCACTGGTCGCAGTTATAGATTATTGGGTGGTTAAAACCGATGCGAATGGAACAAAAATATGGGATAAAAGATATGGAGGTGATGGAAATGACCAGATTAGAAGCCTTGAAGTATTAAGTGATTCAACTATTTTATTTGGAGGATTTTCTACTTCGGGTATATTTGGCGATAAAACCTTGGCCAATGAAGGCTTAGAGGATATGTGGGTCATAAAAGCAGATTCCTCTGGGGCTATTATTTGGCAAAAAAACTATGGTGGCACCTTAAAAGATGTCTGTGTAGACCTACACCAAAACCAAGATGGCGTATTATTAATTGGAGGCTATTCAAGATCACCAATTTCTGGTAATAAAACAGATGGGACAGAAGGTAATCATGACTATTGGGTCATCAAAGCAAATAGCGAAGGAGATAAAATTTGGGATGTTGCTTATGGTGGTTCAAGTGTTGATATTTTAACTAATTTTAAACAGATTGATGATGGCGGTTATATTTTAGGTGGTTTCACGGCTTCTAATACATCCGGAGACTTTACAGATGTTTCACAAGGATTTAATGACAATTGGGTTGTAAAATTGCGATGTGATCTGGAAATGGATACTATTCCAAATGATTCTATTTGCGAAACAGCTTCTGTAACTTTTGATGTTTCTGATGCTTTTTGTGTCAATTGTACCTATTTGTGGAATGATGGAAATGAAGAGGATACGAGAACGGTAAGTCCTTTAGTTACGACCACTTATGAAGTAACGATTACTAATAGTTTTGGTTGTGATATTGCGGATACTACGACTATTTTTGTTAGCAATCTACCTGTTGTAAATCTAGGTCCTGATTTTAATCTTTGTGAAGGGGATACGGTGACTTTAGATGCTGGAAATTCGAATAGTGGATTTTTGTGGTCTACAGGAGATACTAGTCAAATTATAGAGGTGACAATGGCTGGCTTATACGAAGTTACCGTTACTAATGCCAATGCTTGTACAACGGTCGACTTTGTAACGATCAATAGCCAAGTTAATCCTATTGTTAATCTAGGCGCTGATCAGATATTTTGTCAAGGAGAGTCGTTTGCATTAGATGCAGGGAATGCTGGAAGTTCCTATTCATGGTCTACTAATGAAGGTACACAAACGATTATGGTAGATACTGCGGGACAATATTTTGTTACCGTAACAAACGCTTTTGGATGTACCGGTGAGGGGTCTATTAATGTAATTGTCAATCCTTTGCCTGAAGGTACTATCTATGGTGATACTTCTATTTGTATTGGTGAAACAGTTCCGATTATTTTTAATTTATTAGGTAATGGACCTTTCGATGTTGTTTATTCTATTAATGGAATGGATAACACAGTCAATAATATAAATGATGGATATACCATAGATGTTTCTCCTTTGGTCACTACTACTTATACATTGGAATCCATGACAGACTCAAATATGCCAGCTTGTAGTATCGCACCTGATCAAAGTGTTACAGTGATTGTAAATTACCCAATAAGCTTAAATATAGAGGAACAAATTTGTGCTGGAGATAGTATTCTATTGCAGGGTGCTTTCCAATCTACAAACGGAATATATAGGGACACCTTAATGACCATTGCTGGTTGTGATAGTATAATCATTACGGATCTATTTGTAGCACCAATTCATGAAACCTACCTCGATATAGAATCTTGTAATCCCTTAGACACGGGCTTGGTTATTTATACTCTCATGAATCAATACAATTGCGATTCGATAATCTACGAGACGACAAGCTTGCTGCCCAGCGATACGATGTATATAGAATTAGAGTCGTGTAATCCTTTGGACACAGGTTTAGTGATTTATAATCTGACGAATCAATATAATTGCGATTCAATAATTTACGAGACGACAAGTTTGTTACCAAGTGATACGATGTATATAGAATTAGAGTCGTGTAATCCCTTAGACACGGGCTTAGTGATTTATAATCTAACGAATCAATATAATTGTGATTCGATAATCTACGAGACGACAAGTTTGTTGCCCAGCGATACGATGTATATAGATTTAGGATCGTGTAATCCCTTGGACACAGGCTTAGTGATTTATAATTTGACGAATCAATATAATTGCGATTCGACAATCTATGAGACGACGACTTTACTGCCCAGCGATACGATGTATATAGACTTAGGATCGTGCAATCCCTTGGACACAGGCTTAGTGATTTATAATCTGACGAATCAATACAATTGCGATTCGATAATCTACGAGACGACAAGTTTGCTACCCAGTGATACGATGTATATAGAATTAGAATCGTGTAATCCCTTGGACACAGGCTTAGTGATTTATAATCTGACGAATCAATATAATTGCGATTCGATAATCTACGAGACGACAAGTTTGTTGCCCAGCGATACGATGTATATAGACTTAGAATCGTGCAACCCTTTGGACACGGGCTTAGTGATTTATAATCTGACGAATCAATACAATTGCGATTCGATAATCTACGAGACGACAAGTTTGCTACCCAGTGATACGATGTATATAGAATTAGAATCGTGTAATCCTTTGGACACAGGCTTAGTGATTTATAATCTGACGAATCAATATAGTTGCGATTCGATAATTTATGAGACGACAAGTTTGCTACCCAGCGATACGATGTATATAGACTTAGGATCGTGTAATCCCTTGGACACAGGCTTAGTGATTTATAATCTGACGAATCAATATAATTGCGATTCGATAATCTACGAGACGACTACATTATTTCCAAGCGATACGATGTATATAGACTTAGGATCGTGCAATCCCTTGGACACAGGCTTAGTGATTTACAATCTGACGAATCAATACAATTGCGATTCGGTTATTTATGAGACAACAAGCTTACTGCCTAGTGATACAATTTATTTGAATTTAGGATCTTGTAACCCGCAGGATACGGGCTTCTTTATCCACAATCTGACGAATCAGTATAATTGTGATTCGATTGTATTAGAATCGGTTGTCTTTTTAGAAAGCGATACATTGTATTTATTTGAAACAAGCTGTAATCCGCAGGATACAGGTTTAGTTTCGGATGTCTATACTAATGAGAATGGTTGTGATAGTTTGGTCATTATTCAAACAGATTTTTTATTGAGTGATACGACTTATTTCTTCGAAACAAGTTGTAATCCCTTAGATACGGGTTTTCAAAGTGATTTATACACTAATGCAAATGGCTGCGATAGTCTGGTGATTATTGAAACGGATTTATTATTGCTGGATACGACGTATCAAATGGTGACGAGTTGTGATCCCACACAAGTAGGGGAGACAACGGAAATAATTCAAACCTCAGCAGGTTGTGATAGTGTAATCGTAATCACAACGAGTTACCTGGAATCGGATACGACCTACTTTTTTGAAACGACCTGTAATCCTTTAGATACTGGTTTTCAAAGTGATTTATACACTAATGCAAATGGCTGCGATAGTTTGGTGATTATTGAAACGGATTTATTATTGCTGGATACGACCTATCAAATGATGACGAGTTGTGATCCCACAGAAGTAGGGGAGGCAACGGAAATAATTCAAACCTCATTGGGTTGTGATAGCGTAATTATAATCACAACGAGTTATCTGGAATCAGATACGACCTACTTTTTTGAAATAAGTTGTAATCCCTTAGATACGGGTTTTCAAAGTGATTTATACACTAATGCAAATGGCTGCGATAGTCTGGTGATTATTGAAACGGATTTATTATTGCTGGATACGACCTATCAAATGATGACGAGTTGTGATCCCACAGAAGTAGGGGAGGCAACGGAAATAATTCAAACCTCATCGGGTTGTGATAGCGTAATTATAATCACAACGAGTTATCTGGAATCAGATACGACCTACTTTTTTGAAATAAGTTGTAATCCCTTAGATACTGGTTTTCAAAGTGATTTATACACTAATGCAAATGGCTGCGATAGTCTGGTGATTATTCAAACGGATTTATTATTACTGGATACGACGTATCAAATGATGACGAGTTGTGATCTCACAGAAATAGGAGAGACAACGGAAATAATTCAAACCTCATCGGGTTGTGATAGTGTAATTGTAATCACAACGAGTTATCTGGAATCAGATACGACCTACTTTTTTGAAATAAGTTGTAATCCCTTAGATACTGGTTTTCAAAGTGATTTATACACTAATGCAAATGGCTGCGATAGTCTGGTGATTATTGAAACGGATTTATTATTGCTGGATACGACGTATCAAATGATGACGAGTTGTGATCCCACAGAAATAGGAGAGACAACGGAAATAATTCAAACCTCAGCGGGTTGTGATAGTGTAATTATAATCACAACGAGTTATCTGGAATCGGATACGACTTATCTATTTGATACGACTTGTGATATTGATCAAGCGGGAGAATCGACTAATTTGTTACAGAATGCGGAAGGTTGTGATAGTTTGATTATAACAATGACGAGCTATCTGGAATCAGATACGACTTACTTCTTAGAACACTCTTGTAACCCGGTAGATACAGGATTGTTTGTCACTTTAGAAAATAACCAATTGGGTTGTGATAGTATTGTTTATTTACAAGTAAGTTTGTTGCCTTCAAGCTATCAGGAAATATTTTTAGAAACTTGTAATCCTCAAGATACAGGTGTTATTATTAATACTTTTACAAATCAATATGGTTGCGATAGCTTAGAAATTATAACAACCGACCTCCTCGAATCGAATTATATAGAAATTGGATTGACCACCTGTGATCAAGATCAAATAGGACAAACCACTGATGTCTACCAAAATCAATATGGTTGTGATAGCATTATAATAACGACGACGACTTTACTACCAGCAGATGAAACCTTATATACAAGTTATACCTGTGATCCCCAAGAAGTAGAGCATGATACGACTTGGTTGACTAATGTAGAAGGCTGTGATTCGATTATCATCAATCAGGTTTTATTAGAAGAAATTGATTTTCAATATACAACAATAGATGTTTCTTGCTTTGGTGATAATGATGGAGCGATAATTATTGATTCCATAATAGGAGGGAAAGCACCTTATTTGTTTTCAATGGATGATGAACCATTTATACAACAGAATGCATTTTATCAACTAATAGCTGGAGAATATAGTGTCAACTTAATGGATGCTGATGGTTGTGAAGGAAACGAAAATATCATGATAAATAGTCCGCCAGAGTTTATTATAGACCTTGGAGGCAACAGAATTTTAGCCCTTGGTGACAGTGTAGGATTGGAGCCTTTGTCAAACTTACCAATACAAAGTTTTACATGGGCACCAACCTACAACTTTAATTGTGATACTTGTTTATTACAAATCGTAAAACCACTAAATACAACTTCCTTTCAGATTAATGCAGTCTCTGAAGATGGTTGCATAGATGGTGATGAGGTCATCATTTTTGTAGAAAAAGAAAGAAATGTATTTGTACCAACTGCTTTCTCTCCTGATGGAGATGGAAATAATGATCGGTTTAAGGTGTACACAGATCAAAGCGTTGAAAGTATTCAAACCTTTAGAGTTTTTAATCGCTGGGGAGCTTTAGTTCATGAAGAAGGTAAGGTAAGACCAGACCAACTGGAAGGCTGGGATGGAAGATATAAAGGTCAAAGACCTAATCCTGGAGTCTATGTTTACTTCGTTGAACTTACATACATTGATGGAAGAGTAGAAGTGATCAAAGGGGATGTGACTTTATTACGGTGATAGGTGATAGTGATCGCTTCGCCTTGTGAGGGCTCTGAGATGTTCACAAGCTTAAAAGTCATCGCCTCAGCCAAGTATCATAAATCGCCATCAATGCATAATACAAAGCAGTTAGATAAGCACAAACAATTAACCAAAAAGGTCGTATAGGGTAATAAAATACCAAAAGAGCTAAAGTGCCGATAAAGAGTATCGTATTTATAATGGTAGGTATTTTAAATCGATCATTCTGACTGGGATAGACAAACTTTATAGGAACAAAATGAAGAATGGCGAATATAATGGTAAGGACAATATAGGTATTAGGCGTATAGTCTGTAACAAATAGATAATAATACATCACCATATTCCACATGACAGGAAATCCAATAAAGTAATTGTCTTCTGATACCATTCCTTCTTTTCCATAATAGAGTGCTGATACCAAAAGAATAATTGCAGTCAAAGGCAATTTCCACATTTCTGGCACTAGTCCAGCTTCATAAAACATATAGGCTGGAATAATTGCATAATTCGCAAAATCAATCACATAGTCAATTGTTTTTCCATCCATAAAAGGAAGAACTGCCTTGGTATTGCAAAGCCGGGCAAGACTGCCATCAATGCCATCAATGATTAATGCTATGATTAACCAAAACATAGCTGTTCTCCAATCATGCTCTTGTATAGCGAGGATAGCCATAAAGCCAACGACTAATCCCATTGAAGTGAATATATGAACGCCCCAAGCTAGTGCTTTTTGAAATATAGAGTAAGAAGATTTCAATAGATTTTGATTTGGTTGAAATTTAGTTTTTGAACAACTTCTTTAAGCATCACCTAAAATTGTGAAAAAAAATCATATTTTTCGAATTCTATGTAAATTAGAATATGAATAAATTAAAGTCTTCTATCTTTCCCACTCTAATCCTAATAGCTTTTCTTCTATTGATAGGTGGCTATTTATACTTTTTCACAAACTATGATGTACAGTGGACTGGCTTCTTTTCAATGCTGGTATTTTATGCTTTGATCTTTTACTTCGGTGCATATGCTTCCAAATTGAGGAAAAATGAAGATGTTAACGGAGTGCTTCTAGCCGGGCGCGAATTGCCGCTATTTATAGCAGTGTTTACGATGAGTGCAACTTGGGTAGGTGGCGGATTTATCAATGGAACGGCAGAGTATGTACATGATAAAGCTTTTGGTTTAATATGGGTGCAAGCACCTTGGGGCTATGCTTTAAGTTTAATCTTTGGCGGATTGTTCTTTGCAAGAAAAATGCGAAATTATGGATTCAAAACAATGCTAGATCCTTTAGCGCAACGTTATGGAAAACGAATGGCTGCTGTTTTGTTTATCCCAGCCTTAGGAGGAGAGTTATTTTGGACCTCAGCGATATTGACTGCCCTGGGAACTACCTTTGGAGTTGTACTCGGCCTGGAACTTCAACCTGCGATTATCATTTCTGCATTAATTGCTATTGCCTATACTGCAATTGGCGGATTATGGGCTGTAGCGCTGACGGATATTGTTCAATTGACTTTATTGATCATTGGCTTATTATTGGTTTTGCCATTTGCAAGTGAAGCAGTTGGAGGTTTTTCTGCTGCTTGGGATAAATACGTATTGAAGTTTGGCGCACAAGCTACCTTACTACCGTCTAAAGATAGTTTGGGGAATTATTACTGGGTGTGGTGGGATTATGCATTATTACTCATCTTTGGAGGAATTCCCTGGCAGGTGTATTTTCAACGCGTACTTTCTGCTAAAACGGCAAAAATCGCTGTTCGCCTTTCTATTTTTGCAGGTGTCATTTGTCTATTGGCAGCAATTCCCGCTGGTATGATAGGCATCATTGGAAGTGCTGCGGATTGGTCCGCAATGGGATTGCCAAGTCCTGAAAAGTCAGCCACGATACTTCCACACGTTATGCGATATTTGACACCAACGATTATCGGGACGATTGGCCTGGGAGCGATTGCAGCCGCAGTCATGTCTTCTGTAGATTCTTCTATATTATCGGCGGCTTCAATGTCGGGATGGAATGTCTATCGACCTTTATTTAAGCCAAATATTTCTAGCGAAAACCTTGCAAAAGTCATTCGGCGGTGTATATGGATTATTGGTATTGCCGCTACGATTATCGCTTTAAATATTTCGAGCGTTTACAAATTATGGTTTCTCTGTAGCGATTTTGTCTATTGCTTACTTTTCCCTGCGCTTGTTTGTGCGCTATTTGATCCTAAAGCCAACTCCTATGGTGCAGCGGCAGGTTTTTTAATAGCCGCTATATTGAGATTTGGTGGTGGAGATGAAACACTCGGGATTGATATTTTTATTAACTATCCGATGATAGAAGGTAAAGAAGTTTTATTTCCTTTTAGAACATTTGCAATGGTATCAGGTTTATTGACCATTATTATTGTCTCTAGGCTGACCCAAAGTATAAGACCAGCCATTGCCTTGGTTAAAGAGGAATAGTGGTGATTGGAAGAACGATATTTTAGGCTTGTGTTATGGTGATCAGTCTTATGGACTGTGTGATTTTGTGATCGCTTCGCTTGTGGGGGGCGACTTCTGGCAGGTTTTCAAAATTTTGATTATTTATTTCTACTCAAGATAACCTTGCGATTGCGATGGCTTTACTTATCTTTCTTTATATAAATTTCAGCATACAATTTATCTTTGCTAACTTTTCTGGGAGCATTAGGATTGCGTGCTGAAGAATATCCCCAAAAGGCATAAGCTCCGGTAGTTACTGTAGTTTCTG
This sequence comes from Saprospiraceae bacterium, assembly GCA_965277415.1. Classification (GTDB taxonomy): domain Bacteria; phylum Bacteroidota; class Bacteroidia; order Chitinophagales; family Saprospiraceae; genus JAHDHW01. The sequence continues at coordinate 7,115 of CBDICS010000098.1, read as the reverse complement.
ATTGAAAATCAGTTATTTTTATTAATTCACCTCCATTTTCACAGGCGCATTTTTCTAATAGCTTTAATGCATTATTTGCGTTTTTATTTCCAATTTTGCCTGCGGGCGCCTTGGCTTCACAAATTCCGATGAGTTTATAATCATCCTCAGTTTGTTCTTTGAATTTTACAACAACTTTAAGCCTGCAAGGAATTATTTGATTGTATTTTTGATCAGATACGCTTTCAAAGCTATATTTAGAGCAGCCTGAACAGATTAATATAGAAATCCCAATTAGAAATATTATTTGCTTCATGATTTACTAACTTTGATCAACATCAATTACACTACAAAAATGAAAGCCCTGTTTTATGAATAAAATGAATTCTGACATTTTTGATTCTGATTTTTCATACCTCAAAATACAAAGACAATAAAAAATATCAAAATACAAAGGCTGTCACTTAAGTTTATACTTATGTGATAACTGCCTCATACAGAAGCCCAATCCAAGTACACTCAACCACTATGGACTGAAAGTCCATAGGTTCAAAAAAATGTTAAGAATGAAATTCTTATTCCAATACAAAATTATCCGTGTCTTCATTAGACGATTTACGATGATGCTCGAGGTATTCTTGAACCATTTCATCCGTTATATTTCCGGTACTCCAAACGCCATAACCAATTGCCCAAAAATGTCTACCCCAATACCGTTTTCTCAGTACTGGGAATTCTTCTTGTATTCGTCGAGATGTTCTCCCTTTCAATCGCTTAACAATATTACTTATGTTTTTCGACGGAGGATATTCAATATGCATATGGACATGATCCTTGCTTATTACTCCTTTAAGAACTTTTACGTCCTCAGTATCACAAATTTGTTTGATCAAATCTCGACATCGTATTTGTATGTCTCCTTTCAGAACATGATAGCGATATTTTGTAACCCAAACTATATGTGCCGTCAGTCTAGATACTGTATGACCCATCCTTCTTTGTTTTTTCATATTTCAAATATAGAAAAATCAGCAGTAACTGAAAGTCTTGCACTGAAAGTGCATAGTTTTAACTAACGAATGAGACCAATAAACCTGAATTAGTAAAAAGTATACAAAAATTGATTAATTCTCAATATGAGCTGTCAAAACGTCCAGCTGTAATTTTTAGGGTGTCATTACAGTCTTCGCTTATAAGGGTCATATTGAATACACCAGATATAATATCTAGTTCTGTATCAAGTCTTTCGATCGATAATGCGTTGTTAAATAAGGTGTCTATATTATAAGTACAAGAAGTCACTCTATTTGATAATTTAGTATTTACAGACAATTTATTAATGCCATTTTCTTCTAAGTCGAAAACATGGATTATAATAGATTCATCAGATGTATCACAACTTTCAGTAAAAATCAGTCTTTTAGCCAGAATAGATAGAAAATTAACGGGTTCATTAAAATCTGTCTCTATTGGTAAAGCTCCTCCAAGTATTTGTCCTGTTGGATCAGTATATGCAACCCATTCCTCATTATTTATGATACAACCGAACAAATTATCACCTTCATTAGTTAATTCTGGCAAGGGTTTATAATATTTGGAACAAGTATCATTTGAGGTATTTATATCATCATCTTCGCATTGAGCAGATACAAAGACTAATGTTATAAGAAACAATAAAAAGAATGAGTTTTTCATAATTTTGCATTTCTTCGTAATATAATTCATCGTGACTCCCTAAGTGTAATTTCCTGAATCAGTATCTGGCATAAAATCTACTAATTCATATAGTGTCTACATGTTCGTTCACTTTAAGGCTACATATCTGCTGATCAGTTTAGAGGCATAATCATAAAATATGCTGTCGCGGTGAAAGATTAAATGTTAAAATGATCCCATTTAATTGTTATATCCTTTCCTTTTTATCATCAAGACATAGATTCTTATTCTTTTTATTGTACTTCATTTCACATATATCTCTTGCACAGGATGCCATAGTCGGACTAGAAAAGATGCCATGATTTACTAACTTTGATCAACATCAATTACACTACAAAAATGAAAGCCCTGTTTTATGAATAAAATGAATTTACCAAAGTTACTAGTAACTGGAATATCTGGTTTTCTTGGACATTGTTTGGCAAATCTAAATCCACAAGCCTGGTCAATTATTGGTGTTTATAATAAAAATAAAGTCGAACATCCGAATATTCAAACAGTCAGAGCCGACCTTACCAAGCTTTCGGAAGTAGAACAATTATTTGATGAAATCAAACCTGATGCCGTTCTACATCTTGCTGCTTGCTCCAATCCAAATTATTGTGAATCAAACCCGGAAGTTTCATATATAGCAAATGTACAAGTTTCAATGACTATTGCTAGTATATGTAAAAAGAAATCAAAGCCACTTCTTTTTTCTTCTACTGATTTAGTTTTTGATGGAACTCAAGCACCTTATTCAGAAAGCGCAAAAGCAATGCCCATTAGTGTTTATGGTCTTCATAAACTAAAGACAGAACAAGAACTTCTCAAGCTGAATCCCAGTATTTGTATTGCTCGTTTGCCCGTGATGTTTGGCTTGCCAAAGTGGGGAAATAGCTTTATGAATGCCTGGATCAAAAACCTAAAAGCAAAGAAAAAAATCTATGCTTTTACAGATGAGTTTAGAACGAAGGTAAGTGGTACGACGGCTGTAGAGGGGATGCTTTTACTATTAAATAAAAAAGTCAATGGTATTTGGCATCTAGGTGGTCAGGAAAGCATTTCACGTTATGATTTTGCGGTATTAATGGCTCAAGTCTTTGATTTGCCTCCAGCACTAATTGTTGCATCGAAGCAAGCGGATGTTCAAATGGCAGCTGCTCGCCCATCAAATGTGTCACTCGACAGTACTAAAGCTTATAAACTAGGATACAATCCACGTCCATTAGAACAAGAGTTGAAAATACTAAAACAAGGCACATAATTTACCAGACTATTAGAAGTAAAGCACAAAGCTCGAAGAGCTGATCACAGGACCGAAGGCCCATCACAAGTTCCGAAGGAATGATCACTAGATGCAAAGCATCAATCACAAATTCCGAAGGAACAATCACCTAATAAGATCCAAAATATCGACGAACAAACCACTCTAATGTCAGTAATCCAAGCAATAAAAAGAAAATCCACTTGAGATTAATAACAGATCTGGTTTTAGACGTTTCATAGATTGTAGGAAGTACAGTTCCCTTATCTTTGATAAGTTGAGGTAAGGTCGTTAATTGATCAGGATATAAAAGTGCTCCACCATATTTCCCACTCAGTATATGGAGTAGGCCATGATCCGCAGTGGTCTCATACAATTCCAACTGAATAGGTTGTACACTAAATTGACCATCATAATTGAGTTGTTGGCCATTGCTTACAACCGTTCCTTTAAAAGTATAATTTCCGACCGCAAAATAGCTAGCATTGAGTGAATAAGATTTGCTATTATTTCTATTAAAGGTAAATGGATAGTCTTTACCTTCTTCATCCGTAATAGTCAAGGAGACATCCGGATCATTAATTAATTCATAGTTTTCATTATACAATTCCGCATCAAAATATATTTCTTCATTTTCATTAAATATATTTTCATTCAAACTAATTCTAAATTTCCTTTTGTCTTCTTTTAAGGTTAAAAACTGGAAGGTCTTACTGAGTATTTCTTCAAAAAGGTCATGGTTTTCGTGTTGAAGAAAATCATATAAACGCCATTTCCATATACCTTCTGCACATAATACACCGAGTTTTGTACTATTATGTTCACCCAAGACCAATAAAGGATATTTGGTATCTATCTTTCCGATACGTTGATAAAGTAAAACTGTAGCATTAGGGTTCTCTTTAAAATCCCCGAAAGGAGCGAGTAAAGGAGCAAAATTTGGTAATTCTTTACGAAGGTCTTCATCAATCGTAAATAGGCTGAAATCCTTAGCAAATGAAGCTTGAACATCATTGGTGTTTTTTCGGTCAGCACTGATGTTGACCAAAGGTTGTACCCTCGATACCGTATTGTAATCACTTTGAGTTCCTACTATAAATAATCTTGGAATTTTTCGATCATTTAAGGTTTGAAGTATAGAAGAAATATTGAATCTTCTGCTTGGTAATTGATGCAAGACTACAAAATCATACGCTTTTACATCAACAGCAAGTGATTGAGCATAAGCAATAGTGATTTCGTAATTTTTATTTTTTGAAATGCTTTGTTTAATAGCAGTAAGATCTGGATGAGGCGCATTTGCGATTACAAGAATCTTCTGACGGGCATCCAATACATCAACAAAGATATCTTTGGTATTATTAACTGTTGTGATTTCTCCTTGGACAGTATTTAGAGAAATGCGATATCGTTGGACACCACTTTTGTTTGCATCCAGAATGATTTCTTTAGTTGTAAAAAAATCATTTTTATTTATACTGATTGGTATCCGTTCTAGATTATTAGCGGTACCTCCCTCTATTTTTGAGATGTTGAGCACCGTATTAGAGCCGGTACAATTTTGAGCAGATACATCAACCTGGATACTGAATTTATCTCCGAGGTAAGCTATTTTATTATGGAAGACCCTTTTTAAAATCAAGTCTTTTTTTGCAGTAGTATCCCCGAGTGCAATGGTATAAATTGGAGCACTAAGTTTTGAACTGGCGTAGATAGGATTAGAACCTTCATTATAGATGCCATCAGTCGCCATAATAATAGCACCTAGGTTTTGATTGCTATATAGGTCATAGGTATATTTTAGGAACTCTGAAATATTACTGACTTTATCCTCAAATTGGAAGTCAATTCCGGCTCTTACACTGTTCCCAAAAGCATATTTCTTGACTTCATAAGTTTCATCTAATGCATTTTCAAATGCTTGAAAATTAGTTTCGTATTGATTACGTTCTTCTTCTGTCATAGATGATAAAATAGACTCAGACTGATCTTGAGCTATAACAATCACCGGTTTTTTGACTTCACGAACGATAGACTTCAATAAAGGAGACAATAACAAAATACCAAGAAGGGATACACCTAAAAAACGGAGGATTCCTAGCACCCAATTTAATACACCAGATTTTTCCTTAAATGCATCATTTCGATAGTATAAAACCATCGCATACACGAGTCCTCCAAATAAACAAATTAGGATGTACCAAGAGGGATATTGAAAACTGAGATTTTCCATTCAGTAGTTTCGGTCAATTTAGATAAAAATTAAGCACTTATTCTCGACGTAAAAAAAGGTTTGAAAGTTGCACAAACACTGAATTTTAAATAGGTATGTACTCAAATTCGACGCAAAATAAGAAAACTATAATAAATCCCCAACAAGCCCTAAACTAAGAACAAATCTAATTCGAAGCATTTGATCGACTTTTAAAGTTTTTTTAACTATAGTACCTAATAATAAAAAATGTTATTTTCTACTTATACATTAAGTACTGATTTATTGAATATTAGAAGATTTGGAAAAATAATGGGCCTTGTTTGTCTTATCGATCTAAAGATGGACTTGTTAAAGAATACTTTTTAGGGATATCTGGCTTTGATTTTGATACTAATTGCTATACATCCATTCAATAAAACAAGCATATTTTTATTAAAAAGCTTATCAATATGAAATTTAAAAACGTACTTCTACTAGCTTTAATTAGTTTATCTATCCAAAGTTTTGCTCAAAGTAAACCCGAATTGAGCAAAAAAATTGATCTATTAGCTAAAGATATAATCCAATATGTTCACTCAGAGGATGTTTTCATGAAAACTGGAAAATCTTTGATTGGAACTTCGGATTATAAAGCATTAAAGAAAATCGTAATGAATAATGGTTTTCCAACTATAAGTATGGTTGGAAAAGAAAGTAGCCATAAATTTTGGATGATGGTCCAATTGTGTGATTTTGATTTGCAGATGCAAATGGTCGTTTTGAAACAAATGGGCCGGTTGGTGAGAAAGGGAGAAGTGATCAAAGAGGATTATGCAATGCTGACGGACAGAACGAGGATGAATAGAAATCTACCACAACTTTATGGGACACAATACGTTTTAGATCATGATGGGGAAGTAATGGTTTACCAGATTCAGGATATGGATAATGTGAATGATCGACGTAAAAGTATGGATATGGAACGTTTGGATGACTCAAAAAAAACAGTAATAAATACAATGGCTAAGAAAAATACTAGTGAAAATAGTAATTTTGACGATAGGCCAAATAAATATTAAGAATTAGGCTATACTGCCTACAAAAACGAATGTTGAACTATGAAAAAGTTATGCCTCCTTTGCACCGTTTTGTTTTTTAGCATGCAGTTATCTGCTGCTTATATTTTAATCCCGATGGATACTGAGCAGAAAAATCATTTGAAAGCTTATGGTATTACTTATTGGGTTTTAGATAAAAAAATAGAAGCTTGGTGGTTATTAAACTATCGAGGCGGTTCTTTTGCATTTCAACATAATGCCGTTTTTGAAAAAGAATGTCTTACCCGCGATGTTAGCTATGAAATCATAGCAGATGCACAATTCAATAAAATACTTGGTGATATAGGAAATCAGGAAATCAATCAAGAGGCAATGAAGTTGGAAGTTGCTCCTCAGATCGCTGTTTATACCCCAGAATTTAATGCAAAAGGTGAAAAAATACAACCTTGGGACGATGCGGTTACTATGGTCTTGACTTATGCTGAAATTCCTTATGAAACAGTTTATGATCGTGAAGTTTTAGAAGGTAAATTAGCAAAATATGATTGGCTGCATCTTCATCATGAAGATTTTACCGGACAATATGGAAAGTTCTATCGGAATTATCGAAACCATCCTTGGTATAAAGAGAACCAGAAAAAAATGGAATCTTTGGCTACTAGCTTGGGTTTTGAAAAAGTTTCTCAACTAAAACTGGGTGTTGTAAAAGAGATTAGAGAATATGTAAAAGGAGGAGGTTTTATGTTTGCCATGTGCTCTGCAACCGATAGTTATGATATCGCTATCGCTGCTGAAGGTTTAGATATTTGTGATCATATGTATGATGGCGATCCTCAGGATCTAAGTGCTCAAGGGAAGCTCGATTTCTCTAAAACCTTTGCTTTCAAAGATTTTGACTTGGTGCAAGATCCAATGATTTACG
>CBDICS010000097.1:0-6618 GCA_965277415.1 Saprospiraceae bacterium | reverse complement strand
ATGATAATGGAATGAAAGTTTGGTTCTGAATTTGTTTGCTATGGATTTTTCAATTCCAAGCCCTCCAACAAAACCAAAATCTAGCTTCCTGACTTGGTTTTGTTTAAAGTTGAGTTTTACGTATTCCTCGAATTCTAGATTTTGATTTACTTTTGCAGATTTTAATTGGATGCCATATCCAGGACTAGGGCCTAATAATCCAATCAAGTTCCACTTTTTGATAGGAAGGGTATATTTGATATATAGTGGAATTCTTATGTATTCCATTATACTAACATTTAATGCTTGATCGCCACCAGTTAGTAGAAAGCTTTTACGTTGTTCTTGATAATTGATTTCCGGTTGAAAAGACCAGGCATCTTTCAATTGAAATTCGAAAAAAAGACCAAAACCAGGATTAAGGGGTATCCCTTGGGATTTAGAAAGCAAATCATGCTTTATGATAAGCGGAGCACTTATATTATTGACTTGAGCCTTAATTCCAAATGAAACCTGTGCATTAGAAAGGAATGGAAATACAGTGGAAATCACCAATAATAGGAAGTAAAACTTTTTGATCATAAAGCCGGCAGTCCTTTTGTTTAGGTTTAAACGAAAAAAAATGAAAAAACTTATTATTACTGTTTTTTAACATATTTTTTATCAATTATCAATTATCAATTATCAATTATCAATTATCAATTATCAATTATCAATTATCAATTATCAATTATCAATTATCAATTGGCAATTGGCAATTGGCAATTGGTTGAACATGTTCATTGATAATTGTCCATTGATAATTGATTATGTATCTTTGCGAAAAGATAAAACTGTACAAAATGACAAATAAGGAAATTGCCAATACTTTTAATGATTTGGGGCGGATCATGGAACTTCATGGAGAGAATCCTTTTAAAATTCGATCTTATAGTAATGCTTATTTGAGCTTACGAAAATTGCAAGTGCCGCTTTCTGAAATGGATGATAAAGAACTTGCCGGCATCAAAGGCATAGGAAAAACAATAGTTAGCAAAATTAGGGAATTAGAGGAAACCGGGACATTGGAAGCCATGACAAAATATAAGGCTATGACGCCTGATGGTGTGCAAGAAATGCTTAAGATAAAAGGCTTTGGCCCCAAAAAGGTAAGGGTAATATGGAAAGACCTTGGTGCGGAGAGTATAGGAGAGTTATTATATGCTTGCAATGAAAACCGCTTAATTGAACTTAATGGCTTTGGTCAAAAGACTCAAGAAGACCTGAAAAAGAAATTGACTTATTTTTTAAATTCTAAAAATAAGTTTCACTATGCAAGTATTGAACCTATTGCTAATGAAATTAAAAGCAGCTTACAAAAAAGCCTGCCGAATGCACAAATTGAATTTTCTGGTGGCCTTCGACGATGCAATCCTATATTAGAAAGTATAGAAATTATTCTGACTGAAGATGAAAATACTAGCAAGGCTATAGCTGAAGTAATGACTATAGAACAAGAAGAGGATAATTGTTTTAAAGGCAGAACAGAATCTAATATTCCAATTTTTATTTATAAATGTACAAATAGTAATTTTGGCTCTAAACAGTTTCGATATACAGGAGGAAAAGAATTCATCAAATCTTTTTTGGAGAAAGGTTCCGCTGATGATTTTAGAAATATTGAAACAGAGGTTGCCGTCTTTGAAAAAGCAAAACTACCTTTTATCCCACCAGAGTTAAGAGATTGGGAAGATGTGATGGATTGGGGGGCAGAAAATAAAATTCCGGAATTAGTAGAAACCGATCAGGTTAGAGGTGTAATTCACTCACATACTACTTATAGCGATGGATTGCATAGTTTAAAACAGATGGCAGAATATGCTAAAGCGCAGGGCTTCGAATATATAGGAATCACAGATCATTCAAAATCTGCATTCTACGCAAATGGTTTAAAGCCAGATCGAGTATATCAGCAAATGGAGGAAATTGATGAACTCAATAAAGCAATGGCTCCTTTCAAGATTTTTAAAGGGATTGAATCAGATATCTTGAATGATGGGTCTTTAGATTATGAAGAGGATGTCTTGAAGGCTTTTGATTTTATCATTGCTTCGGTACATTCAAATCTAAAAATGGAAGAAGCAAAAGCAACGCAACGGATTATTACTGCGGTAGAGAATCCTTATACTACAATGCTGGGGCATCCGACAGGAAGATTGCTTTTATCGAGAGAAGGCTATCCCTTAGATCATAAAAAAGTAATAGATGCTTGTGCTGCTAATGGAGTCACAATTGAATTAAATGCAAATCCATATCGACTGGATATTGATTGGACTTGGATTCCATATGCATTGGAAAAAGGAGTGAAAATATCAATTAATCCTGATGCGCATAGTAAGGAAGGAATTCACGATATACGTTTTGGGGTATTAGCTGCCAGAAAAGGTGGTTTGACAAAAGAAAATTGTATTAACTGTTTATCTGTCTCGGATTTTACAACTTACCTCCGAAAATGATAGTAGAATGAACAAAAGTGTAGAGCTGAAAATATTTTTTAGAGATTTACTTGATTGGCATTCAATCGATTATAGCAATAATTGAAGATGTTTTTTTAAAATATATGTAAAAGGTATCATATTTGTTATAACATTTGAATATCATTAACAACTTATTAACAAAGCTTTTTTCAAAGTACAATTATCTTTGTAACACGTTGATATTCGAAAAAACATTCTTTATATTTGCGTGGCATTTAAAAAAATTTAGTAATCTCAAAATAGGAACAACTAATGGAAAAGTCTAAACAAATTCAAATTGGTCTTTTAGGACTAGTAGGTTTACTTTTAGTAATCAACCTTTTCGGTGGATTCAAAGGATTATTTGGTAGTGGTGACAGCGACTTAAGAGCTGATGCACGTACAGAATTAGCGCCTAGCACAGCTGTAACAGGAACAACTCCTCCTGCTGGAACACCTGCTAAAGCTACACCAGCTGAGCCTGCAGCTCCAGTCGGCCCAACAACAACGCTTTCATTTGATGAATTAGAATACGATTATGGTATTATTGATGAAGGCGAAAAAGCAAGACACACTTACAAGTTTACCAATACAGGTAGTGAGCCTTTGATCATTTCTAATGCAAAAGGAAGTTGTGGTTGTACAGTGCCAAGCTGGCCAAAAGAACCAATTCCTCCTGGTGCAACTGGGCAAATTGATGTAGAGTTCAACTCTAAAGGTAAAAAAGGAAAACAGTCTAAGCGTGTAACAATCACTGCTAACACTGATCCAGTACAAACTTTCCTTACTATCAAAGGAGAAGTAAAAGGCGCTCCTGGTGCTGATGCAGGTGGGGTAAAACCAACTTCTATCACTCCTAAGTCTCCTTCTAAATAAACTTTAGATTAAAAAGAATATATAAAGCCTGCATGACTTGAGTTGTGCAGGCTTTTTGTATGATGGCTCTACTCTAAATGATACCCATAGATCATTATTGTCTTCAAAAGCTATAATTCCTTTTTCAAAATTGTAATGAGGAATCAAATTTTGAATAAATCATCACCATATCTACCTAAGCTCTTGATTTATCATTTATCTTTGTAAGTAAGTACTTAACACTTTGTAAAGTAAAAAAAGCAGTCTTGAAAAATTACCTTTCCTTAGTCAAGTTTAGTCATACCATATTTGCATTGCCTTTTGCAATATTAGGCTTTTTCATTGCGCTCAGACATCTTGAAAGGCCTTTTGACTGGTCGATATTTTTTTTAATCATCCTGTGTATGATATTTGCCAGAAGTGCGGCAATGGCTTTCAATAGATACTTAGATCGTGATATTGATGCTAAGAACCCAAGGACTGCGAATAGAGAAATTCCTGCAGGAGTGATTCCTGCCAAGTCCGCTTTATTTTTTATCATTGCCAATTGTATCTTATTCATAGCAACGACTTGGTTTATCAACCCTTTATGCTTGATTTTATCACCAGTGGCTTTATTGATTGTTCTGGTATATAGCTACACAAAGCGATTTACTTTTCTGTGCCATTTTGTATTAGGTTTGGGTTTAGCATTAGCTCCGATTGGAGCTTATTTGGCTGTAGGTGGGGGCTTTGATTTAATTCCCTTGCTTTACTCCTTTAGTGTACTTTTTTGGGTTGCTGGTTTTGATATTATCTATGCACTTCAAGATGAAGACTTTGATAAATCTATGAATCTGCACTCTATTCCAACGGTATTAGGACGCCGAAATGCCTTGCGCCTATCAAGCATATTACACCTTATTACGGCAAGTATGCTGATTGCTGGCAATTATTATTTATCTGAATATTATGCGGAATTCACTTGGATTTCATGGATTGGAACGACTCTATTTCTTATTTTGCTATTGTATCAGCATCTGTTGGTCAAACCTAATGATCTGAGTAAAGTTAATCTTGCTTTTTTTACTACTAATGGGATTGCAAGTTTGATTATTGGCGGCCTAATTATTATCGATCTTTTTATTTAGAAAATCCACCTGATCACCAACTTTGATCGTATAATGGTCAGACTTTTCTAAAATGAGGTTTTGTCCAAAATATATTTTATTATTTCTTTTTCGATACTTTGTAAGTACTTGTATTGGTTCAGGGTCTTGTTCAGTCGTAGCTTGATTAATCGTAATGACATTGCATCGTGCACATGGTTTGATCGCTTTGAATTTTACACCTCCAATTATATAAAATTGATAGTCATCTTCAATATGTGGGCTAGGATCGCCTTTGATAATTAAATTAGCTCTAAAACGTCCCATCTCAACAGGTTTTGTCAGTTTTTGATTTAAAAAGGAAACACTTCTTTCACTGATCATGAGAAATGGGTATCCATCTGCTAAACTGACTTCGCTTGAGGGCGTATATTTAGGACTAGTCAATCGCTTTGATTCTTTTCCTTGAAAAGCTAAATAGCACTTTACACCCAAGTGTTTAGAAAACCAATTGTTCAATTGATCTGAAGCGATGAGCGCCGTTACCTGATCATTCCAAACTTTGACATTTGCCCGTCGGTCATAGGTATCTTCACTAAATGGAACTAAAATATGTTCATTATCCGAATAGACTTTTAAATGATTGGCTTCGATTTCGATCTTAAATAGAGCCATTTTAGCTACCTGTCTTTGGCTAATGAAAGTATAGTTTTCATCAACGATCATCCACCGTCTATCCAGTTGCATTCCGCGTTCTTCTAGATTAACTGTTTTTAGACTAATTCCTCCCATTCCTTTGATTGGGTATACAAAAATCCCGCTTAGCTCCATCATGGTGTTTTTTATATTTTCTTTAACGTTTTCTTAATGTTTTGTTGATTTATAAGTTTGGATTACAATTTGTATTAATAAATATGTTTAAATAATTGATTAACAGCACTGAGTGTAGTTAAATTAATTTAATTCAATTTATTATGCATTCAAGCCCAAAAATAAGCAAAATGTATGAGGAAAAATGAGGCCACATAAAAGAATATTTTAATGTAATTGGCATGATTTTCGGTTCTTTTTTAGGAGTTACAATTTGGTATTAGCAATACCATGTACAATACTCACTATTAGCGCCCAATCTACTGATATTTTCCTATTAATTGCTACCAAATTTGTGAAAGAATGTAAAAGTTTGGTTCAAATACAAACAGTATGAGAGAAATATTTCTACGATGTTTCGTGTGGTTTATTATTATTTTTATTGCCTCCCCAACAAATGTGCATGGGCGAACTAATTCGGTGTCTTTAGGCGAAAACGATTTTTATCCCCTTCTAATGGACACCATTTTAAACCTTGAAGACACGGTAAGATTTGATTTAGCAGATTGCGCATTAACAGCGGATGTCTGTATAGGTGTACCGATTGATGATATTAGCAATTATCAGATTACTACTAATGGAACTTCTTATACGAATGGTATTAGTGGTTGTGATTTTGATACTACAGGCTTCTATAGTTATACTAACCTCTTTGGACAAGGAGGTCTGGGACCCTATGTACTGCAATCTTGGAGTATAAATTCTTCAATATTTGGAAGTCCATTTGATAATATACAGGAATTAGTCGATAGTATGAATTCTTGGGATCCTATGGGAAATTGGATTCTTGACACTGGTCTTCAGACGATTTCTGGAGGAGCAGCTGGCAATACTTATTCGGATATGGATATTTTCGTATTTGTTATTAATTCAAATAATATACTCGGGTATTCTGATCTACTCACTCCGCAAGGAACACAGCTTGCGATTAATTCAGGTGCAACTGAACTTATTATCACAGAAAGTATGACTGGAGAAAGTGATACGGCTTTTATCATTGCTTCATGTGCTCAATTGGATACAATCTATGAATCTATTGCGATAAATGCGACAGATAATTACTGCATGGATTTTAGTGAATTACCAGGTAGTGTTAGTTCAGTAAACAATATTTGCGCTTCTTCTGAAATTGATTTCCAATTCATTAATTCAAATACTTGTATAGAATATACTGGATTAACAATGGGCAGCGACACGGCTTGTATTGTGGCATGTGATAATTTTGGTGTTTGCGATACGACGTACTTGATTGTCAATGCATTCCAGGCAGGAGGAATTACCGAACTTTTTGATACATTATTAGTAGGAGAAAGTGATCAAATATGTACTGA
>CBDICS010000096.1:0-189196 GCA_965277415.1 Saprospiraceae bacterium | reverse complement strand
CATTTTAACACTTATCCGTTAAGACCTAATAGCGAGGTGGCTGATAGTAAGCCAACTGATGGCAATGTATTGTTTAAAAATATCCGCTCAGAATCTGGAAAAGACGTTGTCATACAAGTCAATCACCCTCGCTGGGTAGTATCAGATTATTTTAACACTAAAGGACTGGATCCTTATTTCGGGACGATAAAAAACAAAGAATGGAGCTGGGATTTTGATGCCTTTGAAGTGTTAAATGAAAACTATCAATTGGGTTGGTTGACTGCTCCAGACAATTTACAATCTGTAAAGCGAGATTGGTTTAATATGTTAAACCAGAATATTCGACGTACTGGTTTAGGTAATTCTGATTCACATTCCGTAATAGCCCAAATCGCTGGAGTTCCACGTAATTATATTTTGAGCTCTGCGGATAAACCTGTAGAAATTGATGAAAAAGAACTAGCTAAGAATATTAAAAACCAAAGAGTAAGTGTTGCTTGTGGTTTGTTCCCTCGTATGTTAGTAAATGGTAAAAATGCCATAGGAGAATCTTTTTCTACGCTTGACGGGCCCCTTGATTTACAGTTGCAAATTCAGGCTGCTCCCTGGGTAGATTGCTCGAAAGCGGAACTAATTAAAAATGGAATCGTTGTGCAGTCTTTTGACTTACAGCATAAGGACAATACGAAGGCTATTCGCTTCGACACGATAATACAAATTAAACCCGAATTAGATAGTTGGTATCTATTGATCGGTTATGGAGAAAAATCAATGTATCCGCTTGTCGGGAAGCTTGATCGCCCCGTATATCCTTTGGGCTTTACCAACCCGGTATGGATAGAGGCAAATAAAAAAGATCCGTTTTTATCTGTATTTGATTATGCTAAAAGCTTGGTAGAGCAAAAAGAACAGAAGACCAATACTCTTTTAATACAGATGGAAGAGCATCCAGAAATCACACCCTATATATTTTATCATTTGTTTGATAAACAAGCTGGAAATGCTGTAAAAGTCTCTCAGGCCTTTTTTGAAACAGCTAATACGGAGCAAAAGCTTATCCTGTTTAGAGAACTGGCTAAGACAGATATTCCCGGTGCTCAGGCTGTATTAGAGCAATTCCAAAAGAAAGGACTTCATCCCTTAGAAGAAATCAACCTAGCTTCTTATTTGTACTTCCCGATAAGGGAATCGAGGCTTAGTCAATTTAAAAAAAGGAAAGGAGAAGTGCTAGATGAACAATTAGGATTTTTGGAAACAGAACTGACTTATATTCACTCTGGAGCAATAAAACAAAAAATACAATCAGCTTTTAGCCTAGATAATAAGATACCCAATCAATGGGAAGAAAAAATAGCGGATAATAATGCCCGATTTAATTTTCAAAAAAAAGAGGGAGGGTATCATTATATGAAAACGGAATGGCGGATGTTAAAGGATACTAGCCTTGCCTTTTATGTAAATACCAATCAAAAAATTCAAGTCTGGATTAATGAGAAAAAGGCACATATTATTCCTGAAAATGAAAATACGGAAGTGAGCAAAAAAATGATCAACTTCCCTTTGAGGAAGGGGAAGAATGAAATTGTTTTACAGTTTTCAAGCAATAAAAATGTGAGATTTGCATTTCACCATACCAGTGAGCGCATGCTAATTGACCCGAAATTGAAACTGGAAGAAGTTCAACATTTGGCTGTAGATAAGGAGATAGATTACCTAACGAAATATAATTTTAAATATCATGGAAATGGCATTGCTCTAACAGATGGTTATCGGGGAACGGAGGCTTATAATAACCAATTATGGCAAGGCTGGTTAGGAGAAAATGCTGAATTTGTCATTGACCTAGGCAAGACAGAATTGATTGAAGAAATAGCTTTGGGTCTTTTGATAAAACAGGACTCTTGGATTTTTTCACCCCAAAGCGTTCAATTTTTTATTTCAGAGGACAATAAGGATTATAAATTGGTTTATGAAAAGTCATTCGATGCTATTACTCAGTCGGATGCGGCTACTGAGATCAAAACAATCGAAGGAAGAATGACACCTCGAAAAGGACGGTATATAAAAATTATAGCGACACCTATTGATAAAATACCGAATTGGCATAAAGCTAAAGGTAATGATGCCTGGGTGTTCTTAGATGAAGTAATCGTCAGATAGGATACCATGGTATTGCTTTTCTTGACTACTAGATAAGGGGCGAAAAATCTCATTAAGCCATTTTTATCTAAAAAAGCTATAGGCAACCCACTCCCTAATAGCTTCGTATAAGTCTAACAAAGGCTTCTACAATGAAAAGATGGATATTTATTCTGTTATTCCCCGCAATATCACACCTTGCGTATACACAGAACTATATCCCCAAAGTAAAAACGTATACAACTGAAGATGGTCTATCCAGCAATGATGTTTATGCTATTCACAAAGACTCTAAAGGCTTCATGTGGATCGGCACTCAATATGGACTCAATCGATTTGATGGTAGGGAGTTTAAGGTATATACCAAAGACAATCTGCCTGGTCTGCAGTTTAACATAATTCAAGGAATTATGGAAGACGGAGCTGGTAAGCTCTGGCTATTGAAAACAAATGGGAAGTATGAACATCCTTTTAGTAAAGTTGAAATCAATTTATTCCACCCACAAAGTGGTAAAGTCCACAGCCTTTTTGAGTTTTTTGGAGACCAATTACCCTTTCAGGTAGAGGAGATATCTTACGTCAAACAACTGACAGATCAATCTATTTTTATTTATTGTCAGTCAATTAAAGCTGCATTTATCTATCGCAGTGAAGTCGGGTTTCAAACGTTTAACATTCCTTCTGAAATTCAAAAAATAAATAATATCCGTTTACAGAGAGACGGACACTTTTTATTTATAAATCATCTTTCTTCTGAAGAACTTTTTATCTATAAAATAAATAAAAAAGGAAAAATTATAGCTCAATTAAATATAGAGCAAAACTGGAAATTAAAGAATGGGACAGATAAAATTGTACGGAGCCCAATCTTAGGTATGACCTATAATCTCACCCTTTGTAATTATTTTAATCCCAATCTGGATAAAAGTCATGATTTTAATGCTGAGCCTATAAAGGAGCGAATTGAACAAGCTGCTTACAACCCATACCAACAACTTTTTTGGTTGAGAACTGGCGGAAGGGTAAGTGTTTTTTCCCCTGATGGAAAACAAGTTTACGAATATGATGAAAACCTGAGTAATATTGGAGATAATCCATTTTTATTTGATCAGGAGACGACCTGGACCAGTAGCAGGAAAAATGGTTTAGTGGCGATTACTTTAGAACCAGTCAATTTTGAAACCCAACAATTTTTTAACGGTTCTATTAAAAACTCTATGAGGGGAATCATCAAAGATAAGACCGATGTCTTATGGTTTTCCACTGTTTACGGAATGGGGCGTATGAAAGCGGATAGAGCCATTTCAATTATCCATACGGATCAACGTTTTACTTCTTTTTTAGAAGATCAGAAAGGAAATATCTGGTATAATGAAAATACAGACCTAATTAAATATGAGTTTGGTGAAAAAAAGCGGACTATTTTTCCAATAGAAATGACGCCTTTAATCTGGTCTTTATTCGAAGCAGATAATGGGGAAATTTGGCTTGGTACGACGAAAGGTCTTGTTCATGCTTTAGACCCGGCTACGAGCCAAATTAGTATCAAGGCTTCTTTGCCTTTTGATCCCGATATTCAATTTAATATTTATGCTTTTCAAAAAAGAGATAAACACTCCGTTTGGCTTTGCACCAATCAGGGCTTATTCCTAGTAGATCAATCTGGCAATTTATTAGCAACTTATAATGAAAAACAAAAAGGGGAATTTTACTTACCCGCTAATGAATTCCATCATTTGCATCAAGATCAAAACGACATGCTCTGGTTAGCCACAGGTGATGCTGGATTAATTCGATTGGACCTGAAAAGTCGACCAATTTATGACGAGGATAAATTATTAAAATCCAAGTTTCCATCGTCTACTGTTTACAAGCAATTCACAACCTCTGATGGACTTTCTTCTAATTCCCTACATGCCATCTATGAAGATGATTTTGACTACTTATGGATCAGTAGTGATGATGGTTTGATGCAACTGGATAAGAAAAACTATCAAATAAAAAAGTACTTCAAACCTAATGGCATAGCACATAATGAGTTTAATAGAATTGCGCATTTCAAAGGAAAAGATGGAAGATTATACTTCGGTGGCTTGGATGGACTAACTGCTTTTGATCCAAAGGATTTTGCAAATACCCGCGAAAAAATGCGTCCTCCGGTTTTGGCTATTGCAGAACTTCAGCAATTCTCTGGCGAAAAAGGTGTGTTCGAGAATCAAACGAATGCTTTGTTAAAAAACAATAAAATCACCTTAAATCCCGGAGATCGTATTTTTAATTTAAACTTAGCACTCTTAGATTATAAGCATAATAAAAATAGCGTTTATCATTATCGGATCAAAGAGATATACGATTGGCAAAGCACAGCAACTAACCAAATCAATATCAGTAATTTACCTTATGGCAAACATGTGTTGGAGGTAAAAGCGCAGAATGGGAATCGTCAACATGCAGCCAATACACTGGAAATTGACATTCAGGTATTGCGACCCTTTTATTTGCAATGGTGGTTTGTAAGCTTATCAATAATAGTGCTTAGTTTGGGAATCTGGTTCTTTTTTAGAAGAAGAACGCAACAATTATTGGTGCGGCAAGAAGCGAATCAATTGAGAGATCTGGATAAAATGAAATCCCGTTTTTTTACAAATATTTCTCATGAGTTACGCACGCCTTTAACACTGATTGGCCTGCCACTAGAGCATTTGCTCAAAAATCTGGACAAGTTTAATCAAGCTGAAATCAGGCAGTACATTGAAGCGGCTCAATCCAATAAAAAAGATATGAATCGCCTGATCAATGAGATTTTAGATTTGTCAAAGTTGGAAGTCGGGAAGTTAGAATTGGAAGAAAAAGCGATCGATTTACAATATTTTTTAAACAGAACGGTCAATCTTTTTCAATCTAGTGCAGCAACTAAAGGGATTAATTTTCAATTTTTATCAGATATACCTGAACAGATTACTGTTCAACTAGACGAAACAAAATTGGAAATGGTGATTAATAATCTATTGTCCAATGCTTTAAAATTTACGCCTGAAAACGGAATGATTGTGGTAAAATCAGCGTGGACTACCACTCATGAATTGCAGTTCAAAGTAGAGGATAATGGACGAGGTATTTATCGGGATGATTTAGCTCAGGTCTTCGAAAGATATTTCCAATCTAATAAGGAGGAGAAATTAGAAGGAGGCTCTGGAATTGGTTTAGCTATCTGTAAAGAGTTGATGGAATTGATGGGTGGAAAAATTCAAGTCGAATCCGAATTAGGGAAAGGAAGTACATTTAGTTTTTACCTGCCATTAAAAACAGTTAACGCCACGAATACCTCCCCTAAAGAGGAGTGGAAGGAAAATAATACAGGTTCATTTTTATCCGAAGCTGTTACAGTTCCTTTTTCCAAAGAAAAGAAAACCATTCTCCTTGTTGAAGATCATCCCGAATTACTCCAGCACTTACAAAACATCCTCTCCCCACTTTATAATATCCTTACCACCACTAACGGAGAAGAAGCCTTGAAATTATTAAGAGAATCACTCCCTCCTGATTTAATCCTCTCTGATGTCATGATGCCCAAAATGGATGGTTTTACTTTATTGAAAAAAGTAAGAACAGAAGATAAGTTCTGTGGTATTCCGTTTATTTTGCTGACTGCCCGGGCGGATATAAAAGACAAATTAAAAGGACTGCGTATTGGAGTGGACGATTATATGATCAAGCCTTTTAATATTGAAGAGCTTTTATTGCGCATTAATAATTTATTGACAAATGCACAAAACAGAAAATTTACGGCACCGGAGCTGGTTTCTGAAAACAAGGATGAAAAAATAAAAGTATCCGCTCCAACAACTTCTATTTACCAACCCACTCCAGCCGATCTGGACTGGCTACAAGAGGTAGAAACCATTGCCTTAAGGGAAATCAAAAATAAAGACTATACTTTGGAAGATCTGGCCAAAGAATTATTAATTAGTTATAGCTCTTTCCGACAAAAAATTAAACTAATCTCTGGCCTCCCACCCAATCGATATATTCGTTCTATTCGTTTGCATCATGCCAAATATATTATGGAAACCCGGGAAATCAATACGCTTAAGGAAATTGCTTTCGAAATCGGCTTTGAAGGTTTAACTCATTTTAGTAAACTATTCGAGGCAGAATTTGGGAAACATCCACAGGAATTTCTAAATAAACACTCTTCTATTTCTTAAACTTTGGAATATATGTGGATGATTTTTGTTATCTGATCCGAGTATTTCCAATTTACTCATTTTCAAGGCATTCTTGTCATTTTCAACACTTTCTTGTCATTTTCAACACTCAAAAGGGGCAATCTTTGATTGATGGTATTTTAAATATGCACCTAAGCATAAAATTCATTAATCAATAAATTGATGTTCAAAATGAAAAAAAATATATACTTAATTGCTTTAGTTTTATGGCTTACTAATATTTCTATTAGTATAGGACAAAATGTAGGGATCAATACCACTGGAAGTTCACCAGACAGTTCTGCAGTGCTTGATATCGCTTCTACTGATAAAGGTTTACTCATTCCCCGAATGGATTCTACTGCAAGAATGGCCATTGTTAACCCTGCTCATGGCCTGATGGTCTTTGACAGCACCTATAACAGTCTTTATTTCCACGATGGAAACTCCTGGAGCCCGATTATGGGTAGTAGTAGTGGGGATAATTTAGGGGATCATATCGCAACTCAAGATGTCCACTTGAAAGGCCACTGGTTGACCTATGATGGGATTGATACCCTGGTTCGGGGGATACAGATTTCACCGACCGGAAATGTGGGTATAAAGGTATTTCCCCAAGACGATTTCGTGGTGGGAGTAGGCAAGGCTTCTTCACCTTCTGCAGTAATCACTAATGGTGGAGCAGGGAGCTTATGGCCACAATCAATGGGTGTAAGAGACTGGCAAGCCTTCACAGCCACGGACAATATGCATATCACAAGTTTTCAGTTAGGAAATATATTTGGAGGAACTCCTGGATGGGACTATGGTTTAGTAAGAGGAGAGGGGCCCAATGGAAGTTTATTGGCAAGTGGAAGTACCAGTTCGACGGTTATGGATTTTAATGATGTTTTGTTAAAGAAAGATTCGGTGTATACTGTCTATTTTGATGCAACTGCTGCATTTGTCACCCATAATTACCCAGGCTTGAATAATTATAGTGGCGGTGCCAGTAGCATAGGATTTAACCGTGATTTTAACTTTCTAGTATTTGCCAAAACCCAAAGAACAGGGCTATCTGTTGCCAGTTCGGGGGTATCTTTTGAAAACTATAGCTTTCCCAATGCTGATGGCACTGCTGGTGATGTCTTGACTACGGATGGTGGGGGAAATGTAACGTGGAATAATCTACCTTCTCAATCCTTTATTGCCGATGCGGACAACAACACCAAAATACAAGTAGAGAAAACACCCAATGATGACATCATCCGTTTTGATATCAACGGAAGCGAAAGATGGAATATGCAGGGGAATACCTTAGCACCAACAGGCAATAATTTGCTCATTGGCAAAAACGCAGGTGCTGCATTCACCTCTGGTTCCCTTAATACGGCCATTGGAGAAAATGCACTTCGATATCATACGACATCTATTGGGAATGTGGCTATTGGGGCTAGGACTTTATCCAGCACCAATGGCAATAGTAGCGGGAATGTTGCCATCGGAATGGATGCAGGTACAACTCTTTCCAGCGGAGGTAACAATGTTTTTGTGGGACAAGAGGCTGGACTTGTTACAGGTACAGGGTCCAATAATGTTTTGATAGGTTATCAAACCGGCCGGCAGTTTAGTTTGAGCAATTCTGTGCTCGTAGGGAGAAGAGCTGGGTTTCAGGCTAGAGATAATGTAACTGCCCTTGGCTATCAAGCAGGGTATAGGTCAGGTGCAGGAGGGGTATATATAGGCTACGAGGCAGGGGTAAATGAAACGACCACCAACAAATTGTACATAGACAACTCCAGTACAAGTACCCCTTTGGTCTGGGGAGACTTCGCCAACGACAGCCTCAAAGTACATGGTACCTTCAATATCAACAATGCCTACAGCTTTCCGACTGTTGACGGAACCAATGGACAAGTCTTAGCTACTAATGGTTCAGGGGGACTTTCCTGGACAAATCAGGGGATGGGGGTGAGTGTAGATTCTCAACAGATCAGCTTGATTGCAGATACCATTAGACTGACCAATGGGGGCGACCCGCTCGATCTCAAACCTTACCTAGATGCGGACAACCTCGGCAATCACACCGCAACCCAGAACATCCAACTGAACAACAACTGGCTGAGCAATGACGGGGGCAATGAAGGCATTGCCGTTGACAACACTGGGAAAGTTGGTATTGGTAGGGAGGTAGGTACTGTAGGAAGTGCTAAACTTGAATTATATGGTCCCAGTGCAAGCTTCACTGACGGGCCTCATATCCAGGCAGTAACTTCTGATGATGACTATCCTGTATTCCAACAATTGAATTGGACGCACGACAACATTGGGCTTTGTTTTGATGCCTATTGGAATAATGGTTGGTTCAGTTCACATGCTGGTTCTAATTTTTGGATTTATAAACTTTCAGGAAGGCTAACTACCTTTTATCACAAGGGCCATGCTCCGGGAAGTAGTATAGTCATAAATGATGGTACTGATATCGGTACTTCTTTAGACACCTTGGGGAGATTTGGAGTAGGAAGAAATGCCACAACTAATAGACTGGAAGTAGAAGGCGAAGCTTCCAAGACAACTGCAGGTAGCTGGGTCGCCAACTCGGATGCTCGCCTCAAGAAAAATATCACTGCGCTTTCTTCTCATGATATGCTGGAAAAAATGCTTTCCCTCCAAGGCATTACCTATGAGTGGAACGATAGGCAAACGGGTACAAAACGTCCGGAAGGGGTTCATTATGGTTTCACTGCACAGAACATACAGGAAGTTTTTCCTTCTTTAGTAGAGGAAGATAATAACGGGTTTCTACAAACCCCTTATGGTACTTATGATGCGATGACGGTAGAAGCGATTCGGGCTTTGAATGATAAAAATCAAGATTTACAGGATAATAATATCGCCTTAGAAAGAAGGGTAAAAGAACTAGAAGCACAAATAGCAAACAAAAACCAACAAATGGAAAACAATACGGCTGAGTTGAAGGAATTGAAAAACGCCTTTGCCAAGCTCGAAGCCATGATTGGAAATGCAAAAACAACATTCAACTCATCTGAAGATCTAAGTGAGAAATGAAAGGGCAATTAAAGCAATATCATCATTGTAGTACTCAGCTTAATATGGGTGACATTTGGGTAGCCAATCATCCTTTTAGGAAGCAAAATGCCATCAATGCTTACTTAAGTAAGGGATTAATACCTATAATCCCAAATCGAAGTTCCATATGAATGGAATGATTCTCAAATAGGAAATGAAATACCAGAAGGCATTCATTTATTCATTCATTCAATAAAAATTATGCATTTAAAAAGAATATTCATTTTTTCAACCCTGGTGAGCTTGTCCATCTCTATGCTGAGTGGACAAGGGCTCACTATCGGTTCAGGAAGTCACATGGTGGTTAGAGGTAGTGCTGCTGTTGTCATTCAGGACGGAAACCTTATCATTGATGGTGTTCATAGTGCCGGTCTAGGTACTACGGTATACATGAGAGGAACCGTTGCTGATACTTTGGCCAAAATAGGAGGGAGCAACCCGAGTTTTAATCAGCTGGTAATAGATAAGAGTAGCAATGGCGTACAATTAGAATCAGACTTGACTTTCTTCCCTTCCACCAGTCTACAGATGCTGAGTGGTGATTTGGATTTGAATGGGAAAAACATTACTCTTTTCGCTGGTGCGAACATCCTGGATGAATCAGAAAGCAGTCGAATTAAAGGAGATAGCGGTAGTGTTATTACAAGCAACAATCTCAATGCACCTAATAATCTCAATCCTGCTAACATTGGATTGACAATGACCTCGGCTGATAACCTCGGTACTTTTGTCATTCGAAGAATACATGAAACGCAGACAATCAATGGGCAGCCGAGTGCTCAACGACACTACAAAATCGAATATTTTAATACCGGCTTAAGTATCGACTACACTATGAAATACTTTAACGCCGAACTCAATGGTATCAATGAGGCTTATCTACAAGCTTGGAAATATAATACAAGCTGGAAACAACGCAATGCCGATGCTTTGGACACTATATCTAATACCGTACAAATCAATACTGTATCTGAGCTGGACACCCTCTGGGCTCTGAGCACGGGACAGTTGCAATTGACGCCCAAGGTGTTGCTCAGTGGTCCCTACGACACAGGTGGTCTGATGAAAGATGACTTGCGAACTGCTGGTGTGATTCCGATGACCGAACCTTACACTGCCTTGGGCTATACTATGGTCAACTGTCCCTGCGATTCGACGACCCAAGCTGTGCTCGATGTGACGGGAAATGGAGCCATCATTGATTGGGTGCTGGTGGAACTACGCTTAAAATCCAATCGGGATTCTATCTTGCAATCGGTCACTGGCCTCTTGCAAAAGGATGGGGATATTGTCGATGTGGATGGCCTGTCTCCACTGAAGATTCCCAATTTTCCGGCCGACTCCTTTTATGTCGCCGTAAAACATCGCAATCACATCGGTGTGATCACTCCTGCTTTTCAGGAGTTGACGCCTCTTGCTGCAATCTATGATTTTACGACCGATATCGCCAACACAGAAGGTGGCCTTAATGGTATCGACGATCTTGGCAGCGGTTATTATGGTATGTACAGCGGGGATGTAGATCGCAATGGTCAGATACAAAACACGGATGCCTCACTACTAATTCTAAAATTGGGCAGCTCAGGCTATCAATCCGAAGATCTCGATCTCAATAATCAAATACAAAATACCGATTTGAATATCCACCTAGTACCAAATACAGGTCGCGGGGTGCAGTTTAATAATTAGCATATTGAACAGTCATTATTCTGTATTTCATAAGCCAAAAAAGGTATAGTTAAAAGGAGAAGTAGCCCATGGCTGCCCTGGTATAATTATGTTCAAAAAGAAAATAAACCTCCAATAATCGTATAAAAAAATAGCATGAAGAAAAATCAATTACTTAAAATTCTGAGTTTTTTATTCCTTGTTGCCACAGTACAGGCTCAGGATGTGACCTATACTTTTGCCAATGCGCAAAACACCAACGAAGCAGGCAATGATTATTACGAGGCGGATATTATGATTGAGAGTGCAGCCGGTTTTAAACTAGGCTCTGGGCTTTTGTATTTCAATTATAATACGGCCGCTTTTGGTACGAATATCCAAGCCAATGACCGGATTACGATTACCGCTCCAAATGGTACCCATATTCTGGGGGAAATGGTTGCTGGCCTATTTCCCTTTTATGATAGTTTTATAACGAACGACAATACCACTTCGCGTGTAGCTTTTAGTTGGCAGCAGGCTTTTTCGGGAGAGTGCCTTGCAGTGAATAATGTAACAGCTACCACAGCGGCCCTATTTCATATTCGGATAGAATACACGGATGTAAATCAAGCAGCTGATATCTGTTATGAGTCAGATGCCCTATTTGTAGATCAGACCTTTACGGCTTGTGGCTCGACAGGAGGTGGCTGCGCTACAGACGATTGTTTCAACAGTCCGGGGATACAGATTACCAATGACACCTATGATTGTACTGGGGCAGATGTAAACCTACCGGTGGAGCTTACCTCCTTTACTGCCCAGGCAGCAGGTTTATACTCTCGCCTCGATTGGTCAACAGCGAGCGAAATCAATAACGAGGGTTTTATGATCCAGCGTTTGGAAGGATCAGATGAGTGGATTCCCATAGATTTTGTACAAGGAAAAGGAGATACAGACTGGATGGAAAATTATACTTACTATGATAAAACGCCCAAGTTCGGCAAGAATTATTATCGCCTAAAACAGATAGATTTTGATGGAAATTACGAATATGCAGAAGTGCGGGTAGTAGAGTTCAAAGGAGAAGCTTTGATAGTAGAAAACTTATTTCCGAATCCGACGAATACCGGATCAACGAGTCTGAAACTTTGGTCGCCAAAAGAAGAGGAAGTCTTGATAGAAGTCTATGACTTAAGTGGCCGCCAGTATTCGAAGCAATTTCATAAGCTCAACTCAGGTTGGAACGGGATTGATTTTCGTTTTGATGAAAATCAGAGTCAGGTATATTTCATTCGCTTGAGTCTGAGTAATCAGGTTATCACCAAGCGGCTGGTGGTCAGCGGGGATTAATGGTCTTTGGGACATAAAGACAATGTCTATTTTTTTATTGTAAAGTTGGGCGGTTCCAGGGAGTGGAGCCGCCCTTTTTTATAGGCTAAAAATACGGATGTAGCAACCTGACTGATGATGATTCATCTATACAGGATTAACAAAGACTCATACAATGAAAAGATAGATATTACTATTGTCATTGAACCACTTCATTATAAAACTTTTTCGATAGGAAGTATTTTATAAAAAATATGGAGGTTTAGTTTTTTTATTTAGAGCATGTTTAAAATTCGTTTTTGAAACCGAAAATGTACAGTATAAGCTTCATCAGATTCTTGTAATGGGCATTTGTAGGTCAAAGTATGAAATTTAAACATGCTCTTAACTGATAATCATTCAATTTTCGACTACCGATGCTTTTCGGAAGGCAAAAAAGGTAATGCCAATTGTTTAATAAGCAAAAATGAAAAGAGGCTTGTTGTATGGCAATCGCAAGTTTATCTATCAAATATGAATTGAGTGAAAATAAATGATTAAAATTTTTGAAGATTGCCCAAAGTAGGCTTTCACAAGCGAAGCGATCACCAAATCACACAGTCCATAGGACTGATCACTACAACACCAGTTTAAAATACCGTTCTTGCAATCGCCATGAGGCTTGTTGAAATACTTTAGAGGATTAAAATAAAAATTCTTATTTTACTCTTCGATTTGTTTCAAAATGGAGACAATCTCTTAACTCATATTTATAAAAGCAAAACCATGAGAACCTACCTCCTCACTTTCTTCCTATTCCTTTTTTTAAGCACTACTTTATTTTCTCAAACAAAAAAGCACGCCCCTTGGTCAGATGAAAATTTTGCAGGCTTAAAACTTCGGAGTATAGGCCCAGCATTTATGTCCGGCCGAATTTCTGATATTGCCATTCATCCCCAAGATGATAATATTTGGTATATCGCTGTTGCTTCTGGTGGAGTGTGGAAAACCAAGAATGCCGGAGTTACCTGGACACCTATCTTTGATAAGCAAGGTTCTTTTGCTACAGGTTGCGTGACGATTGACTCAAACAACCCGAGTGTCATTTGGGTAGGTACAGGAGAGAATGTTGGAGGACGGCATTTATCTTTTGGCGATGGAGTGTATAGAAGTGGTGATGGTGGAGCGACCTGGAAAAATATGGGATTAAAACAATCTGAGCATATTTCTAAAATAATTGTTCATCCGGATAATCCTGCTGTGATATGGGTGGCTTCACAAGGACCGCTTTGGTCAAAAGGTGGTGAAAGAGGACTTTACAAGTCTACTGATGGTGGAAAAAGCTGGAAAAGAACATTAGGGAATTCCGAGTGGACAGGCGTCACTGATATCTTGATCGACCCTCGTAACCCTGACCGATTATACGCCGCTACCTGGGATCGACATCGAACGGTCGCTGCCTATATGGGTGGTGGACCAGGTACGGCTTTGTATGCCAGTGAGGATGGCGGCGAATCTTGGAAAAAATTAACGAGCGGTTTGCCAAAATCAAATATGGGAAAAATCGGCCTCGCTATTTCTCCCCAACAACCGGATGTATTATACGCTGCTATTGAGTTGGATAGGAGGAAAGGAGCTGTTTATAGATCAGCTAACCGAGGCGCGACCTGGACAAAAATGTCGGACGCTGTTTCTGGTGCTACAGGCCCACATTATTATCAAGAATTATACGCCTCTCCGCATCAATTTGATCGACTGTATTTGGTCGATGTACGGATTCAGATTTCTGATGATGGAGGGAAAACGTTTCGCCGAATGACAGAGAAGTATAAACACTCTGATAATCATGCTATAGCTTTTCGAAAGGACGATCCTGATTATTTACTAGTGGGGACAGACGGCGGTGTTTATGAAAGTTTTGACTTGGCAAAAAATTGGCGCTTTATGGGTAATCTTCCTTTGACCCAATTTTATAAAGTTGCTCTCGATGATTCAGAACCTTTCTATAATATTTACGGCGGTACACAAGATAATAGCACTGAAGGCGGCCCTTCCAGAACGGACAACCTTCATGGAATTCAAAATTCCGATTGGCGGGTCGTGCTCAACTGGGATGGACATCAACCTGCTACTGAACCGGGCAACCCGAATATTATGTACGGGCAAAGACAGGAAGGAACTTTGGCTCGAATTGATTTAATCACCGGAGAGACTATGGATATTCAACCCCAACCCGGAGCGGATGAAGATTATGAGCGTTTCAATTGGGATGCGCCTATTTTAGTAAGTCCACATTCGCCAAGTCGAATATTTTTCGCCTCACAGAGATTATGGGTGTCAGATAATCGCGGGGATGATTGGAGAAGTCTTTCCGGGGATTTAACGCGCGATCAAAACCGTTTAACCTTACCGATTATGGGGAAAGTCCAAAGCTGGGATAATGCCTGGGATCTCTCTGCCATGTCTAATTACAATACGATAACTTCTATCGCAGAATCGCCTAAACAAGAAGGATTAATTTATATCGGAACAGATGATGGCTTGATTCAAATAACGGAAGATTATGGAAAAAACTGGCATAGAGTTGAAATTGGGAAGATACCAGGAATGCCTAAGGTACCTTATATCAATGATGTTAAAGCAGATTTATTTGATGCTAATACGGTTTATCTCACTATGGATAATCACAAATATGGTGAATACAAACCTTATATTTTAAAAAGTACTGACCGTGGAAAAACATGGAAAGCGATCCAGAATAATTTACCTAAGCGTACTTTGGTTTGGCGAATCGTACAGGATCATGTAAAAAAAGACCTATTGTTTGCTGGGACAGAGTTTGGAATTTATTTTTCACCAAATGGTGGTCAGCGATGGACAAAACTAAAGGGAGGTGTACCGAATATTTCGTTTAGAGACTTAGCCATCCAACGTCAGGAGAATGATTTGGTAGGCGCATCCTTTGGCCGAAGTTTTTATATTTTTGATGATTATAGTGTGTTGCGTGAAGTAAATGATGAAACACTTAAACAAGAAGCTACTTTATTTTCTACCCGAAAAGCTTGGTGGTATATTCCTCGTTCTCATTTGGGGTTTGATGGTATAAAAGGCGATCAGGGAGCAGACCATTTTGTTGCGCCAAATCCTCCCTTCGGAGCTGTGTTTACTTATTATTTAAAAGATGATTTAAAATCGAAAAAACAAATCCGGCAAGAGAAAGAGAAGAAAGGAGACGTCGAGTTCCCTGGATGGGAAGCATTGGAAGCAGAACGGATGGAAGATAAGCCAAAAGTATGGTTAAGTGTTAAAGATAATCAAGGCAATATTATTCGCAGAGTAGAGGCTTCGATCAAAAAAGGATTTCATAGAGTTGCCTGGGATTTGAGGTATCCGGCACCAGATGCCATTTCGATGAAAGAACCGCCACCGCCAATGTGGGGAGGGCCTCCGAAAGGTATGATGGCTGCACCAGGGAAATATTCTGTTTCCCTTTTCCAACAAGTAGATGGTAAAATTACAGAACTGTCGAAGCCACAATCTTTTGACGTTGTTCCTTTGCGGAAAGGTGCTTTGGAAGGGAAGCCAATGGAAGAAGTGCTCGCCTTTTGGCGATCTTATGAAGACGCAGTACGTTCTCATTCTGCCCTTCAGGTGTCCTTGAATAATTCGCTTACAAAAGTCAAGCGGATGAAAAAGGTTTTAGATCAAACTCGTGCCGCTGCTGCTGATTTTGATAACCGACTTCACCGCATTCGTATGGACTTACTAAAAATTGATCAAAACCTAAGCGGTAATAAATCAAAAATGCAACCCGGTGAAAAAACAAAACCAACCATCGGAGCTCGGTTATTTACCTTAAGCATTGGCATTGGTAATTCCACCTATGGACCTACCACAAATCATAAAAATGGATTGGACATCATCAATAAACAAATGAATGCTATCCAAACTGATTTAAAGAAAAGTCAAGAAATGCTATCGGATTTGGCGAAGGATTTAGTAAACGCAGGTGGGCCCTGGATGGAAGGTGAGTTTTGAACAATTTCTATTTATTAAATTACTTTAACAAATCCTTTATTCAAAGAACAATTATTCTTTTGGAAGATTTTCCATTACTTAAGTTTGTTATGAATACGTTCAAGTATTTCTTGTTGTTCTTATTCGTCTCTACTTTTGGCTGCATCGAGTCGTCAAATGATATGAATACTATTAACTTATCTACAATGGAACCTCCTTTTACAACAATAAGAGGGGCTTTGCTTGCTACTAGATTTAAATCTTTTGAAGAATTAAAAAAGGTAGTTCATATTGAATATTTTAAAGCCATACCGAATTCCAATTATGTTAGATTTATAAAACCAAAGGTTCGTTTAAGACACTTTAGCAATGGTCGGGTTGTAACGAGTATTCTGAAATCAGGTATCAGCGATATTGATATGCAAAATGCGTTGAACGGTCGTTTTTGGGACAAGGCATGGTTAGGTTTAAATTCTCCGTATTTGATTCTCCATAAAAAAGATTTGTTAAGTGTTTTTAATTTGGCAAGAAGAAGAAGTATTATATTTGGAGAGGGTGATGTAGCTTTTTATGATCTAGCAGAAGCAATATTGTATAATATAATTGATGATGACTTAGCGGAAATAAATGCAGAAGACCTCTCAGAAAAAGGCTATCTAAATACTTTTAATCATATTACTGGTCAGGCATTTATGACTTCTATCTTTTCTGAAAAATTTGCTGATTTTATTGCTGATGTACACGAACGCGGTAATATGCCGGAATTGATAACTGGAGAGTTTACTAAAGACCAAATTATGGATCTTGAAAAAGGGCCAACGGATAATTATGTAGATATGATTAATAATGAATGGGGGCAAGAGTTAGGTAAACAACTTAAATCGAAATATAGTATTAGTCTAAAAACATACTGGACACCTGAATTATTAGCTAATTACCTTAATGATTTACAAGCTTATTGTAGCTGGGCTTTACAAATTGGTTTTAAACCTTTTAGAGCGAAAGATCAAGTTGTGGTAACATTTTCAAGTAAACTTAATAGAGTTATGACCGATAACTATTAAATGAATAATTAATACATCAAATCAATTATGTGTTTCGTTAATCTTTTCTAAATAGTAATTAAAATTGCCAGATTTATCTTTAATGATTTTGTATTTACTTTTAATTTTTTCTACTCCAATAACTTCCCATTCCTTTAATTTTTCGAACCAATTTTCCTCTTCAATAGTCACTCTATGCAGCTCTGCTCCGCTCAAATTTACTACACCAAGGTTTGCACCACTTAAGTCTGCGCCACTTAAGTCTGCATGACTTAGATTTGCCCTTCTCAAATTGGCCTTACTCAAATTGGTCTTTTTCAAATTAGCCTCACTCAAATCTGCCCACCTCAAATCCGTCTTTTTCAAATTAGACCCTTGCAAATTAGCCTTACTAAAAACGGTCGCAAATAGTTTTACACCTTCCAAATTGACTTCATTTAAAGACGCTCCGTTTAATGTTGCATATTGCAACTTGACTTCACTCAAATCTGCTGTACTCAACTTTGCATAAGACAGATCTGCACCATCCAAATTAGTTCCTTCTAACTGTGAACCCTTCAAGTCCGCCCATTTCAAATTAGCCTTTTTTAAGCTCGCACCACTTAAATTAGCGTTTCTTAAATTGGCTCCCCATAAATTAGATTCTACCATTTCTGCTTTCTGCAAATTGACATTTCTCAAATCTGCTTCACTTAAATTGGCTTCCCTAAAGTCTATCTCCTGCAAATTGGCATTTCTTAAATTGGCTCCACTTAAATCTACATTTGAAAAAGGTGTTTTAAATATTATTTTTTCAAAAGAACTATCAGCGATATTCATTTTAGATAAGGTTAATAATAGTTGGCCTCTTTCTGGACTAAATTTTTTCTCGGATAGGCTATCACCTTCTATATACTGATACGGTTTAAAAGAATAACTTAAAGCGGCTATCCTTGCAATGGTTTCATCACTTAGTACCCTCTTTGGATTTTGCTTTAATTCATCATCTACTTTATCCAAAATATTACGCATTAAAAAAACTAAATTACCTTGCCTTACAGATTCAACCAACATAGATTGTTGCTTAATACTCTTATTTTGAAACGCTGTTTGATTGTGAACTAACGTATTTTGTTTGAGAATTAAAAAACTACCAACTATGCCTACAAAAGCAACTAAAATAGAGCTTAATATTCCATTGAAAAGCTTAAGTCTATTGGAATTTAAGAAGTTTTTTATTGTCAGTTTCTTGCTCTTCAAGTTGACTTGAGAAGATTGTTTATTCCAGAGGATTAATAGAGCTATGCCAAATGAAATGAATATCAGGCCACCGATAAAACCTAGCAAAAAGGAAACTTTATTGAAGCTTATTGGTGAGTAAAAAAAAGCTGCGAACCAACCAAATAAAGTACCTAGGATAATACCAACCAAAAATTTCCTTTTTCCTTTCATAATGATGTGGAAACAATTCATTTTTAAATAACTTCAATGTAAAGTTAGTTTATTTCAAATAACTTAGTGAAAATTATAGCCTTAATAGGGCGTGAAAGTCTTACTCTACGTTCAATGATTATATTAGTGATGCTGCCAATGACCAGATAAAGATTGAGCATTAAGCAGGAGCAAACCAGTATCAGTCTTTGAAGCAGGTGGCTTGAATCGTTTTGATGGACAGCAGTGAAATTTAGCTACTGAAATGTTTCGAATCCCAAGTATGCTTTTATTGAAATAAATCATCCATGCTTATTTCATTTTGAATCAATGTAGAGGAGTGTATATTTTTTACTAGGCCATGTGTGCTTATCATAGTGAGGAATAAGGTTTTTCTGGATCGAGTTTCTGTCCTGAAAGTACTTATTTTATTGTTAAGGTTCTCAGCATAGGACTTTGTGATGGTAAAAGGATGAAGGGAGTATTTTACTTCGCATAAATTAACCACTTGATCTCGCCGGTCAATGATTAAGTCAATTTGCGCTCCACCATCAATTTGCTTACTTTTCCAGGATGCGGAATTACTCAGTACGCCACTAATGCCTAAAGCCTTTTTGATCTGAGGAATATGTGCCATGCAAACTTGTTCGAAGGCATAACCAGACCAAGCTCTTTGGGAAGGGGAATCTATCGCATTGATCCAAATTCCTTCATTGAAATTTCTATTTTCTTTGATAAACCTGAGATAAAACAAGCTGTAGAAATCTGACAAGCGGTAAATATTACTGTGCTTTTTTTCATTGAATAAATTATACCGCGTAATAAAACCGCTTTCTTCCAGCTCCGCATGTATAATTAAAAAACTCTCTGATTAGAAAAGTTTTTCCTACTCTCCGTTTACCATAAACCGCAATAAATTCCGATTTTTTACTTTGTTCGATCCTTTCTAATTGCTGAATTTCTCTTTCTCTTCCAATTACATCATTCATTATGACAATTTTATTATTGGCCAAAATCATGTTTTTTATGCATTTGAGTTAATTATCGTTGACTCTTTACCTTTTACTTATTTATTTCCCGTCCCTAAAGTCGACCAAAAGTAATTTGAGATTTTCTATATAATGTACTATTTTTCATGATGAAAAAATCCAGATTAGAAACCATATCTCATTACGCTGTTATTTTAATAGCTGTCCTGGCTTTTGCCTTATCAATATTTCAAACCCAAATTCAACACAACCATAACAAACTCTCCATAAAGCCTATTTTGAATTCAACAATAGAACAAAATGATTCTATCATGGAAGCTCAAATTATTAATAAAGGTGTAGGACCTGCAATTATCAAAGAAGCAACTTTTATTTATAATGGAAAAACCTATTCTAATATTGAAGAACTGTTGCGTGAATCTGGACTCATCAAACTTAGAATAGGTGGTTATACACTCAATGAGGATGCCGTTATTTCGGCTGGAGAAAATCGCCTTTTGGTAAAATTAAAGGGTAGAGAAATAAAGCATGTAAAAGTTTTTATACGCTATGAATCCATATACGGGGATTCTTATAATTTAAATTTCACCTTTTGAAAAAAGGCCTTGCTATTTTTAAACAGAGGTTGAATATATTCAATATTCTTCAACAAAGGATTGAAGATTGCTCGGCTCTTTCGGTTTTTAATAACTGAAACACTTATCAATATTCAGCAGCAATTTCAGAAACCCAATTCAAACTCTGATAATAGTTGCTTACCCAAACAGGTAGATTTACCTGCTCCTCCCCGCTAAATTACCTGAATTTCATTTTGGGTAATTCTACCCTTATCTAATATTTAGTATCAACCTAAATTGCGGTATAATTAATAACCCCTTAAAAAAAAATCATGCCTATAAACTTCATTTCATATAGTCCTTAATCTCTTAGGGCCTGTTTAAATTTTGTTCGCTTAGGCGAAAAGACAGGATTTTATGACCAATCAAGGCTCTTTTCGATTGGAATAGCCTTAGCTATTGTAAGGCTTTAGGGCTAAGGCTTCTTTTCCTATCTCTGGAAATTGAGATTATCCCTTAATATATTGATCGTAGTTGTTCAACAATTGAACAAACACCTTGCTAAGCGATAACAATGTCGTCAACTGGCCTGGGTCTTTACCTGCGAACAATATTAAGGAACATCGCCTAAACAGGATACTATTAACTCCCTAAAGCGTACCAGAGACAAAGATATTACTACAATAAATTTATTCAATAATTTAATAACCAGGCAGGATTAAAAAGATTTTTTCAATGCCTTAAAACCTCAAAATATTATGTCAGCAACAATTACTTATTTATCCACAGCAGTCCGAATTGGCGGGCATTCTATTATGCTGAAAACAGATTCAATCCCCAGTCTTGAGGATATTGAAACGGCACTTGCTACGGGTATCTCTGCAGGCTTAACCTTTACAAAAGCCAAAGTTGAAGAAGAAGTAAATAAACAATTTGCAATACTGGGTCAGACCTTAAAAACAGCAGCAATTGACATAGGGAACAAAGCTATAGATGACACAGTTGGCGAAACCATAACCAGCGCTGAATTTACGACCGCATTAAGTGATGGTCTTGCTGCTGCTGTATTCGGTTTAGAAATGGTTGATAATGGACTAAGTTTTAAAATGAATGATGATCAAGTTATCACCGTCCGTTTGAGTAGTGTAAATAATTGGTTGGCAGATACACTGGGCGCAGTAGGTGGACTACCAACTGTGTTTACAAATATTACTGGCGAAGATGCTTCAAAATATGACATCATAACCGTCAACCTTTGGAATATTTCCCTAAACACCAAAGGGATGTTCACCTTCAATGTTCAGGTTAATTTTGATAAAACATTTTATGATGCCATAGGAATTCCGACAGCAGTTACCGATATCTTTTCAGTAGATAGCCTTGGTATAGGTGTACGATATGAAAAAGATTTAACGACTACAGGGGCATAAGAAACCTTTTGAAAAACCTGGAAATTTTTCCGCTTAACCTACAGATTTATAAACCCCTATGCGATTATTTATTGACATAAATATTGAGGAAGATCAATCGATTCGATTGTTTAGCGGCCATCTAGAAGAGGAAGGTTGCGAGTCTGTAAAGGAAAAAGCCAGAGCAGAAAACATCTCTTTTCAAATGGCAGAAGTAAATTATTCGATAATAGTTGGGCATATAGATGATTCAACTCAGGCAAAAATTGACAGCCTAACCGCTGAGGAATGGGCCTGTTTCATGAATGAGGCTGCAAAAAGAGAGATAGAAATTACAGCAAAACCGGTCCGGGTTTTAAGCAGCTTGACAAAACTAGGCAATTGGGCCGGTACTCCTATAAGTATATCTGATATTGAACCTGCGGCAGATATTCATATCTCCTCATTTTCCCTCAATTTCTTGGGAGATCTTGTTTTCAGTTTTGAAGAAATGCTTGCTTCTCCAGATGAGGAACCAGAGTTATTTGATATCGACTACTTAGGCATGGGAATCCGGTCTTTCAGCTTAAAAACAGACCCTTCTGCTGTTTTTCAAAACGACCTTATTTCCTGTATTGAAGAGAGAACATCATACGAGGAGAAGGATGATGCTTTTATTCTATCTATTGTAGATGAAATTATTATTTCAAATCCTACAACTATTTAATCACACTTTTAATAGAAAGGAAAGATATGGCTTCAGGAATGTACACAGATTTACATATTGGTTTCACTATCGGTGGGAAGAAAGTATTTTTGAGTGCAGAAATTCCACCAGATGGCAGTGAGCAAAATCAATACAGCAGTCTTCAATTTTACGGAAAAAGTCAAAGCCTGAATATCAAGGTTTCGGATTTGATTATTGACTTACTAAACAGGATTCCAGAAGCCTCCGTTTCTATTCCTATGGAATTGATCCCAGATATCACTCTCAAAGATATTTATGCTTCTTATGATGGTGCAATAAAGGAAATCAATTTTTTAGCTTTAACCACCTTCGCTTCAAAAGAGGTTCGTTTCATTTTTCAATACCGACCAAAAAATGAAATTACTGCCGAAGAAAGTCGCTTTGCTTTTGGAATTCTAAGCGACCTTGGCAACCTTGGTGGCTTACCTATGGTAGGACCGCAACTCGAAGATATCGAAATTACCGACACCGGTTTTATCTATGCTTCGAAAACAGGGGATTATAATATTCCGACGCTTATTACCGAAGTTGTTAATACCGCTTACGAGGATGATTACCTAGAACGCAAGATGGTTTTGTCAGATAAAACATATACGCTGGAGCAAAACAACTTTAGCATCTTTTCCAAAATGCACCTGCCTTTTGAAGAAACCCCTTTTCCATTACTACTTCCTCTTGCAGATTCATCAGCCCCTTCATCGGGAGGCGGCACTAGTGAAAAGAGTGTCAGTATTGATGACGATACTCAATTAGATGATGGCGCCATGTGGTTTAAACTTGGAAAAAATATTGGCCCGATTTCAATCAGTCGCATTGGATTTTCCTATAAAAATGGCGAAGTAACTTTACTGATTAGCGGAAGCGTAAAGATGGCAGCTATGACCATCAGTCTGGAAGGCTTGGGGATGAGCTTTAACCTCAATAAACTCCTTCAGAGAGATATCCACTGGCCAGGATTCCAACTCAATGGCCTTGGGCTTGCTTACGACGCCGGAGCGATAGAAGTCAGTGGTATGTTTTTGCGGATGCCTGATAAAGACTTGGAATTTTATGGTTCTGCTCTAATCAAAACGGCAGACTTTACCATCTCCGGCATAGGTTCCTATGGAGAGGATGAAGTAACGAAAGAAGTATCCTTCTTTATCTACGCTATGTATGATGGACCGATCGGAGGTCCGGCATTTTTCCATGTCACCGGACTAGCTGCTGGCTTTGGTTACAATCGGACAGTTAGAATACCTGCTATTGATGAAGTTCGGGATTTCCCATTAGTAAAAATGGCCTTAAATCCAGACCCGGATGTAGGCTTGAATGATATCCTGGCTGATCTGATCGCCAAAGATGCGGTTCCTATGTCACCCGATGATTTTTGGTTGGCAGTAGGCGTTAAGTTTACCTCCTTTAAAATTATCGAATCTTTTATACTGCTGGTTGTTCGATTTGGAACCAAAGTGGCTTTTGATATCCTTGGGCTTTCTATTCTGAATTGGCCGGGCGAAGGAAAAACCTTAGCATATATAGAATTGGCAGTAAAAGCTAGCTTTGGCCCCGACAGTGATGTCATTGCTGTTGAAGCTCAAATAACTCCTAATTCTTATATTTTTTCCAAAGATTCTAAGCTTCGTGGCGGCTTTGCTTTTTACACTTGGGTTTCCGGTGAGCATGAAGGTGACTTTGTGTTGAGCCTTGGAGGATATCATCCAGCTTTTAAAAAACCTGCCCATTATCCGGATGTAGATCGCTTGTCTCTTACATGGCCTGTTTATCCAAATGTGACTATCAAGGGAGAAATGTATTTCGCATTGACACCATCGTATATGATGGCCGGTGGGCGATGGGAAGTTGAGTATAAAATTTCATTTCTTCGAGCCTACCTTATTGTTTGGGCAGATATGATCGTTCAATGGCAACCTTTCCATTACGAATTGGAAGCAGGGATTAGAGTAGGCATTGAAGCTAGGATTAAGATTTTGTTTGTGTATGTCAATTTCAAACTTGAAATGGGCGCCAAGCTCCGTATTTGGGGGCCTCCATTTGCAGGGGAAGTATATGTAGACTGGTCTATCTTTTCTTTCACCATTCCTTTTGGAAAAACGGCTAAAGAAAAACCAAAAGCTTTAAAGTGGGCTGATTTTGAAAAAGCGTTTTTACCCCATGACAAGCAAGGTACTCCTCAAGCAGATCCACTAGATGTCAGGGTCGCTCAAGGTGTAATAATAGCTTATAAAGACAAAGCTACCGAAGAAGAAATCATAATAGTGAATCCTTATGATCTGGTCCTTGTAGTAGATTCATTTATTCCATCTAAGAAAATGGAAACGAAGACCGAGGATAACGAGCATTCAGAGTTATCTCCCTCTACTTTATTACAAACATCTGGCAACAACATTTATGACACTTATGCAGATCGAAACACGGATTTAGGAATTCGTTCGACGAATATTTCGTCCTCTGAATTTGATAGTCAGACCAGAACTTGGGTGGATAAGAAAACAACTTCTAATGAATGGGTCGTTCAGGAAATGCTACATGCAGGAACAGCAAAAGGGGTAGCAGATGCTTTATGGGGAAAAGAAGGAATGTTTCCAAGTTCAAATGTACCACCGGAATCAAAGGTAGTTAAAAAGGTAATGACCGGCTTACAATTATTTCCAGCCGATCCTCCAGAGATGCCACCTCCGAGAGTAGAAGATATTGATAATCTAGGATATTCAGATTCGGGAAGTAATCCAGCATTAAAATATCCACCTTATTTACCTTCAACATCTTATGAAGAAAGCACCGCCTTAAAAACGGTTCACGACACGATCAACACACTACAGGTAATATCCGAAAGAGAAAACATTGCTACTGATCTTCTAAGTATTGGATTTAGTATTTATGCTGCC
Organism: Saprospiraceae bacterium; assembly: GCA_965277415.1. Taxonomy (GTDB): domain Bacteria; phylum Bacteroidota; class Bacteroidia; order Chitinophagales; family Saprospiraceae; genus JAHDHW01. The sequence goes on along the minus strand of CBDICS010000096.1, from coordinate 163,800 downwards.
GCTGACCTGGATGTAATTACCTGGGACGAAGACCATTCTGTTCTTTCTGAAGCACCTAGTTTAACAAAACCTGGAAAAAATATTCCCAGTTAATACTAGTTAAAAATTACTGTAATAAAAAAAAGACAAAGTCATATGGCCAATATAAACAATCAAATAGAACCCGGGCAAATCAAATTTCTCAAAGCTGCTCTTCCTCCCTTAGCCGCAGGCGACTATAGGGTCACGATTGAGCAGAATCTGACAAATGTTGATAAGGAGGGGAATGCAGCAGCTTATCAAAAGAGTAGTAAGTTTCATGTTTCTGCTCCTCGGTTTGACTTAGATAATTCTATTATTTATAATAAATACCCACCATCAAATTCTGAAGGAAGTTATTTTTATACTTTACCGCATATCGTATTCAGTCGAAAAACTTTACCCTGGGAACGAACCATAGATGGGCAGCCACTAGATGAAAATAATATCCGTCCATGGCTAGCTTTATTAATGTTAGACGAAGACGAGATCAAAGAGTATGAGTTGGAAGTGGAAAGTCTTATGCTCAAAAACGCTTTGACTCCGGAAGATCCTTCTGTTTTCTTTCCACCAGTACAGGAAGCAGACCTGGATCCTTGGTTAAAGGAGCAATATAATGCGTCACCTTCAGATAAAAATTCAGGATTTAAAGTGCTCGATCTGCCTGTAGGTTTATTTCAAGAGATTACACCTTATAAAGAAGACCTCCAATATCTGGCACATGCCCGTCAGGTGGACACCGGAGACAAAGAAATGGCTGGAATTAATGCATCGGGTTGGTTCTCTGTAGTCATTTGCAATCGGTTACCTACAAAAGGAAAAAGAAATACTGTCTTCCTCGTCTCACTAGAAGGCTATCAGGATAAGATTGGGGAAGGTGCTAGTTTTGGCAATCATAAAAAACTACGGCTGTCCGTTCTTGCGAATTGGTCTTTCACTGCAAAGGGGCTTGACTTTGACAAGCTGGTTGAAGATTTAAATGAAGGGGCCGATTTATACAAGGTCAAACCTGACCCGACATTGTCCTTAAGTGGTCCAGTGAAAACTGCCTTGGAATTTGGCTATGTCCCGCTGAATCATAAAATGAGACAAGGTTCAAAAACGGTTTCCTGGTATAGAGGCCCACTTGTTCCTGTCAATCAATCGAAACCTGGTAACTTAAGGTTTGATTCAGCAGATGCTGCCTTAAGGTATAATCAGGAAACAGGTCTATTCGATGTCTCTTATTCCTCCGCATGGCAGTTAGGCAGGCTGATGGCTTTAAAAAATAAAACTTTTTCAAAAGCCCTCAAATTATGGAATAGTCAATTTGAACGGGACTTCATTCTGGATTGGGCTCAAAATCTCCTTAAAGAAGAATATCAGGATGTTATAAATTTTACAGATGACCCTGATGATGATGGAAACCCAGATAATGATTTTTCAAATTTACTGGACTTGGTTGAAAAAGATGACTTACTGAAAAACCTGATTATAGAAAACTGGATAAAACACGAAGCTAATCAAAATAACCAATAATGGCCTACTTCAATTTATTTGATAAAGTAAACGAGCTCTTAGCAGATACCTCTGTCAACATCATGGAATTTCAGCCAGATGTCCCCGCAGAAATTAGAGAATTCCTTGGAAATCTTTCTATGCTAAAAGATATCCCTTCTTTTTACCTGGTACCTGATGAAAAACTGGTTTCAAAATTTAAAATACCAGTGCAAACACCTGAAGGAAATGGAACGGAAGATACAGCTATTGAAGACATACCAAATGTCCTCCGCTTCTTTTTTATTGATCCTTATTGGGTTAATTGTTTATTGAACGGAGCCTTAAATGCAGAACCTGGTTCAGATATCAGTCTGCTTCTGGAAAAAGCAATGAGTGGCAATTATATGTCAGAGGTGTTCCTTCAGACTTTAATCAAACGGACTACTGATCAATTGGGAAAAAATTATGAAGCGGCCGAATTCAAAGAAAAATTGATAGAGCGTCTTCAAGCAAAGGGAATTGAAATAAAAGGAGATGAAATTCCGGAAAAAGCAACACCAACAAATGCACAAGGTAATTGGCGGTTTACCGGATTTTTATTGCGCTCCCCATTGATTGAAGGATTCCGTGGATGGGAGATAGTCGCTTCAGGAAAAGATGCATATGAAGATGACGATAGCACGATTCGAAAACTCCAGATAATCAGGATGGACAGACTGGCTCCTGATCTTTTATTTTGTTTATGCGAAGGTTTTATCACCGAAGTATTGCTTACCCAACCGTCAGAGACCCTCCATTTTGGTTTGCATGGCGATTATGAGGACAACACTTTTTATAAAGCATTATCCGGATTTAGCGCAGAGGAAGCTAAGGAAGGAATCATTGATGTTCCACTCCGCTCAGGTAGTAAAAACAGAAGGGTATTAAAGATTGCAGGGGAAGGTGGTCTGATAGAAAGGATGGAGAACCAATTGGAAACAACAGTAACCGCTACGGAGTTCGCTATGGAAATGATTTCTAAGCCAATAAAAAACAAACTATCCCCTACTTGGAAGCAAAAAAATCAATAAGCCTTATGAATGAAGATCAAAATAATTTATGGAAAGATAAAGTCAGCAGTCAAGGTACCCTTTCGACAGGGCATCTTCTCGTCCCTATTCACCTTGATGTATTATTGGTTGGCAGTAGTGTTGACGAAAACTATCTTTGGAAAAGCACCCAACCTCGTTATAGAAGATTAGATGATTCGGACTATCAGGGCTTAGGAAAATACCTAGAGCGGGGAGCTTACGACCCACCCAGTTCCCAGCTACTTCATGATCCGGGAGTACACTTGCACTGGACACTTCCAAAAGCCTATCGGCATGGTATCCAAAATGAAAGTGACGGCGCACCCGTTTTTCCTAAAATTCCAAATCGCTGGCTGTTGATTCGTTCTCATCTTGATGAGCATGAAAAACTCCAAATAAAATCGCTTATCATTGAAAATGATATTCGCAGCACCTCAGGAACAGGTGGACCTAATCATATGTTTTTAGATCAAACATCAAGAGACTCCTCATTAGTCCCCGGAGTAGATAACTACCAAGTTGAGCAAATTGGAGCATCAAAAGATTTTGATGCAAGCTGGGTCGGATCAAATGCTGCGCCTTTTCTTACGATCATGTCTGCTGGAGATCCTTCTTTTGCGGCTGTTTATGATTCTTGTAAAGGAGTCTTAGGATTTCATGATAAAATGGAGAATGCTGCACCTGGTACTTATAGTTATCAAGTCGTGGGTTGGTGTTCTGATCCAGAGGAAGATTTATTGGGCAGTGTAAGCACGGTTGAGGAATGGCTGGCGAAAATGGAAGATCTGTCCTGGGAAGTAAATTTATCCGAAGCAGACCAGTCTGATATTTTATTACCTAAAGCTGTTCTTTGTCATGCATTTCTACATTCTATCAAATGGGAAGGCACCGGAACAAATTATGAGAATACGATACCAGAGAAGATTAACGTAGATATAGGAATAGGGAACTCGGCTGACGAAGCATTGGCGGCCTTATCTATTGATGATGTCTTGTCTGGTGATCAACATTATACAGATGGTTTGTTAGGTACACTTCAATACAAACTGCTTGCTGATTATTATTCAGAGACTGGACTTGATGTACTCAATGAACAGATTCATAAACAAGGCTTTCACTCATCAGAAGGTGGGACGCTTTGGATGATCGAAGAAGAAGAAAAACAAAATGCGCCGGATCCCAATTCTCTGACAGACAAAATACCACCTAGCCCGAATGAATATGCCTTGCTTAGAGCACTCAATATGCTCCAAGAGGAATTCGATAAAAAAACGGACGACCTGGCTTCTGTCCAATGGGAATTATATGCTACCTGGTTTAGGAGAAGATGGTTGTATTCTTCTGATCGCCCTGATGCAGATGAAATATTAGAACAGACCGGTTCGACCATGAAAGAAATAAAAGACGGCTTGAAAATTAGCATTGCGAATCTACAAGCAGAATCGGCCATCTTAAAAAACAGGTTACTTGAATTAAAAGCAAGGAAAAACACTATTGAAGTGAGCAATGGCGACGAGGGCTCTGATGAAGAAAGCATGGCTGATTACACGGGTTTAATCCCTAATAAATACCAGGAACTAGGGATTGCTTTAGCTCCATATACTCAGCCAGAATATAAGCTCTCAGAATCCAAAAAATCCAACTTTTATGAAGCGAATGATCCGACTGTAGTTTTTGCTGGGATTGAACCATCTGAAAATTATACTACAGAGGGTACACTTCTATGTAGGTTATCGGAACAACTTATTTTTGAATGGAATTATGAAAGAACAAAAACACCTACTAAGGTCAAAGCCTCAAAAGAAGACCTTTATGAAAGGATAGAACCGAACCTGCCACAGAATGGAAATGTGCCTTCAGTCATGTATGACTTGTATAAAGAAAGCCTCCTGCTTGATCCTGCTTTAACCATGCCGGTAGCCAGAATAGCTTATCACAACTTCAGTCAAGGTAATCCACCGTCTGATGCAGCAGTAGAAATTTTAGCCGCAGACCTTGCTACAGATTTAAATGAAACAGACATAACAGGCTTTTTAGACTCAGATACCAAACCTGCAATCCTGCCAGTCGCTCATTCCAGAACGATCTGGGCGCAGCCTTGGAATCCAATATTCCTTGAATGGGATGTAGACTGGTATCCCTCTTTCAATGATTTGACAGATGCTGACGTTTGGAAAAACTGGCTCTTTGCTCAAAAGGAGGAAAACCCTGAGTATTTTAATAATATTGATTTTCAGTGGCAAGGGAATCCCAATCTAGGACAGTCTCTATCCACTTTTAGAGGACGTATTCCCCTTTCTGCTCACCTCTCGGGCAAGCTTCAGGAACTCTTGCATCAGTTTCCCAACTATACTTTTGACGAAGGTTTCTTGAGTAAATTTAATCCTATCTCGCAGGCTTTTGGTGGTTTTAATGATCAATTGATGATGCGCGAAAATAGTATACAATTACCTCCTTTAAAGTTTAATAATGACGAGGAAGAATTTTTCATTGATCCGATCATCGCTGATATAGATGATGAATACCACCTCAGTCCAATGCCAGAAGCAAAGGGTTTTTTCCCATTGCGCAGCGGACATTTGCAAATTGCCAATCTGCGGATCATTGACTCCTTTAGCCAGGTCTTCCAAATGGAAAACCCTGACTTGATAGTAGCTCAGGGGATGGGTACCCAGACACAGAATGCTAAGACCTTCCTTGAATTGCCACCTCGACTTGCACAGGCAACCCGCTTGTCTTTTAAATGGTTGGCGGCAGATACTCAGATGGAAGGAATTGAAACAGATATCGATCCGACAACTAGCCCTGTCTGTGGCTGGTTACTACCTAATTCGCTAGATAGAAGTCTTATGGTTTTTGATGCACAGGGACATGCTTGCGGGCAACTGCGTTTGATAGATTCTTTGACCGACGAGAGTACAAAGGTAGATTGGGAAATCGCTCCTGGAAAAATGGGCGACAGTGATCTGGAGGCAAATGTCTCAAATGTCTCAAATGAACAACTAAAAGAATTCCTCAAAAAATTAATCGAAGCGGAGGATGCTTACACCCGACTTGATGATTTGCTTAAGCATATTGCATCCGTACAATCAAGGATTTATGGTAATAAAACCAATGATCAAACGCAGCTGCCACTTCCTGTTGGGAAGCCAGTAGCTCTAGTAATGGCTGATTGCCAATTGGAGTTAAAAGGACAGCCTGCTGCTTATCAGGGATATGATGATCGGGAAACAAATTATCTGAAAGATCTATCATTCACAACCTGCTTTGGAGACGCACGCAAAAAATCAGATGGCCTGATTGCTTATTTTACTGAAAATGATTTTGATACACTTTATCTTCCTTTTGCAGATAAGAAGGCCTGGCAAAACGATTATTTCAGTACCCTTTCGCCCCTCCGTCTGACGGTTGATGCCAGCCCAAGTCCATTGACTTTATTGGTCGATCCTTCAGCAGGCTTGTATGCCAATTGTGGGATTCTGCCTTCAAAGTTTCTCCGCTTACCGCAACAGGGAATTGATGAAGCACTGGATGCTATTCAAATATACTTTTTGGTAACTTCTTTACTTTCCCCCAAGGACAAACTCACCGTCCCCTTTGCTGATATCGCAGATAAACAATGGTCCTGGATTCACCCCCGAGAAGATTCCAGTCTATCTGGCAAAACCGAAATACCTGAACCGGGATCAGACAGTTTCCTCACTTTTGACAAACCTATTGAGATTGTCGAAGGCTGGTTGAAATTGCATAAGACTTAAAACAAAGTTTAAGATAAACCCTAAAAAAAATTAAATATGGCAGACAAATTATTAGCCTTCAAAACATTAAACCCAGATTCGGAAGCATCCGATAATTCCATAATTTTACTCGCTGGTAGTGAGGTAAGCCCAAGCTTTCAGGTGGAATGCTCAGGACATAAAAAACTACAGGTTCAATTTTGTATCAATGTAGAGGGAAATGAAGAAACCTCTTTATTCGAAAAGTCGGAGTGGGAAGCTATGGTAGCGGACCCTTCGAGAGATGGCGAAATAGAATTAACCAATCTGGAGTCAGGAGCAATCTTAATCGAAAACATCGATAAGAATACACCAACTACGATTACGTTTACTTTAGAAAATTTCAAAGTAAATAGTACCCCTGGCCCGACGAGCTGTTACCTTAGATACCAGGAATCATATCCAGATCCTGATGATGAAGATGAAACATTGACGAGGTGGACAGATGACGAAAGTTCAAAAATTATAATTACCAAAATACCCGAACCTAAGATAGCTCAGCTTAATTATTTTAAAGCAGATCGGTATGGGATCAACAATGGAGCAAGTGTAACCTTGAGTTGGGATTCTGTTAACACTGAATTCTATACTCTACGGAGTGGCTTTTCAGAGCAAAGAATCGAGAAGGATGTGAATGAAATAACGATAGAGAAAAGCACTGGTAATTACGATTTTGAATTGATACCTTATAACGATTCCCCAAGTCCGGATGCAGGAGAATCCAAAGAATTAACGATTTCTGTTTTTAGCGGAACCAGTTCAGAAATTATCTCTGGTAGGTTTCCTGAAGGGGCTGTTATCATGGGACTTTATAGTTATAATGAACAATTGTATGCTATTGTTCTACCGGATGCTTTTGCAGAGAAAGCAAACCTTTATACTTCTCAAGAAGGGTTCTCCACTTGGGAAAAAGTTTATATTACGCCTCATACAGAAGTAGTAGAAATTGATAGAAATCTTGCCGGAAGCCCTGGTGTTATTTTCAATGAACAATTGTGGTTAATAGGAGGAAGTAGCTATGATTCCGGTCTTCCGGGAAACGAGGTTGGAATTTATGACTTTGGTTCCAGAACATGGCGCGTCAATAACAATCCTGCTGGGTTTGATGCTCGAATGGGGCATACCTGTTTGCTTTTTAATGAGGACAAAGAAATCTGGGTAATGGGTGGCTATCACCCTGATAAAGGCACATTGGATGATTGCTGGGTTTATATTCAAAATTCAGGCTGGGTAGAAAAATCAAAGGCTATAATACCTGGCAATGGTCGATGTATGATGGGCGCTGCGGTATATGAAAAAGACATTTGGATTTTTGGAGGCTTTAATGAAGAACCCGGAGGTGCTTCTGTTTCTTTTAGGGATACTTATCGCTGGATCGAGGAGGAGAATAAATGGGATAAAATTATCTGGAAGGCAGATGGTATAAGCGGACTGCAGCCGGATGATTATTTCACCTCTGGTCTTTCAGTGATCAATGACATGCTTTACCTCTTTACCACAGACCCCGCCAATACCTCCACCCGTCAAATTTATAATGAAAATGGCTGGAAGGTTAAGAACAAAGAACAATCAGCTGATTGGGGACTGGAACAGTCTGGCTATAGCGTCCAACTCACGCCTTATCTGGGAATGATCTGGCTGAGGGTTTTGAGACTAGCCGGTAAAAAAGTAGGTGGCGTAGCTGGAGGAGACCTATTCTATTTTTACGATGTCATCCAATAATAATTCTGAGTTAGGCACTTGTTAAGGCTCTACCCTATAACAGACCACTAGTTCTTATTTTTTAACTATAAAAATAATCAAAAATGATAAGCAGAATAAAAATAAATACTTTCCTAATTTATATGTTTTCCTTTTTAGGCCTCTTTTGTTTTCCTGCCAGCAACATAGCTCAGGTACAAACCATTAGCCTGATAGATTCCTATTTTGTACAGGGGCCTTTGGTGACTTCAACTACAAATAAACCGGAAGGAAAAAATAGCAATGACCTTTTCATTGAAGCAGAATTGACAGAAGAAAACTATATGAGCTATCTGCAATTCGACCTTAGTACAATTCCTGATAATGTAACTATTGAATCCTGTTCTTTACGATTAGTATGCTCCATTGATCCATCTAAAAATGGAAGTATTCGTGTTTTTAATGTACTTAATAATCAAATGCCCTCGACAGATATTTCAAATAAACAAATGGCCTCAGTGCCTTATGCAGATGGCGACTTTGAAAAAAATGATGAGATACTTTTTTCCGGCGAAATAGATGATGCCTTGCAGGCTGCTTTAGATAAAGCCTCTGACAAATTTACGGTATTATTAAAAACTACGTCCAGAGATGCTTATGCAGGTTTTTATTCTAAAAACTTAAGTGCATATGATCCGACAGATCAAAACCCTGCCCTTCGACCCCGTCTGATTATCGAGTACTCTCCTAAACCTTCTCAAATGGCCTGGTCTGGATTTCGTGCCGATGCACAGCATACTTCCAGAATGAGTTGGGGCTTTGGAGGGGCTAAAATGAAACTAGATGAAAGCCAGCATATTGGCAAGGTAAACCAATTTGGAGGAACCATCCAGCAAAACATGCTTTTATACAAAGACAATATTTATGTAGCTTCCTCTAATAGTTCCAGTGCCTACTCTATATATGTCGTAGATCCTTTTGCCAAAAGTACAAGCGCATTAACGACGACGGAACCACTGAACTCACCTACTCAAATGCCAGCTATTGATCCTTTCGGACGACTTTATTATGTAAGCGGCAATGCGGTGGATTGTATCGACCTGGAAAACGATAATGCCATTACGCATCCAATTCCAATAGCGGACATAGATAAAGTAAAAGCTTCTCCGACGATAGGTCCGGACGGCAGCCTCTACCTGGCCAGTCAACTTTATGTTACTGCTTATGCTCCCTTTCCAAATAATGATTTGCTTTGGCAATATAAATCTGAAAAGAATGTTAGTTCGGTTGCGCTATCGGGAGACGGTACTATGGCCTATGTACTCTTTGATGATCCTGATGGGAATGGTGGGGATGGTCTGGCAATAATCAATACCACAGATGGGACTGGATCGAAAATCAATTTAAATAATACACCCGATAGTAAAGACAATCCATCTACACCGGTATTGGACAATAACAGCAATGCATTTATCACTAATGGCAATCCTTATGGAAATATATTATACGTCGTAGAAGCCAATGACAATACCCATACACCTAAGGTCTTAGCATCGGGCTCTAATATTTCCCAACCGATCATAGACGGGGAAGGAAATGTCATTTATGTCAATGATGGTAAACTCTATAAGTATGATAATCGAGCAATACTTTTAAATGGATCTGTATCCCTGGGCAGTATTTCCAGCATGGTGACGGATGGTGCAAATAATGTTTATTGCTGGAATAAAAATGAACATTTACTTTACGCTTTTAATTCGGATGGAAAGCTACTTTTTCAAAGTAAATGCAGTCAATACAATTTTGCATTTGACCTGATGATGGCTCGTGATGGATCAGTTTATAATGCATCTGACAAGGCTATTTATTTTATAAGACCCATGAATTTTAATTCCTTAAGCTCTTCTGAAAATTTAATTGAACAATTAGATAAAAACAATACCACCTTCCGGGCCCAAAACATGAAACTTTCCGAAAGTTATAAATTTGAATCTGGAGATGTGCAAACATTGCTGGGTGCGGATGAAGTAGTCATTGGTTTTGATATCAATTCTCCGACGATTGAATTAGCGCCTGGATCAGATATTCAATTGATTAGCGGTGGTGAGATACGAATTGTCAAAGGAACAACATTCAGGGTCAAAAAAGGTGCAAAACTCAGCTGTAAAAAAGGGTACTAAACATTTTCAAAAATAATAAACCACATTTTAAAAACCTTAAAAATTAATTAATTATGCCAAGCTCAACCATTAAAGATTCGGTTACTATTGGAAAAAACAAATTTGAATATGCAGAAGTAAAAAGCGGAAACAGTGGAGGAGGTCCAAGAGGTATTCGTATTTGGTTAGGAACCAGAGACCAAACTTATGGTATCAACCCAAATCCTCATGATTCAAAAAAATATAATAATAATGGGCAAGCCGCTTTCTATAAGGCAGCAGCTACCTCATTAGGAACTTATTATAATGCAAATGACAGTAAGTTTCCCAGATATTCCACGACAGAGTTCTTATATGATGGTATTACTTATACTAATGATGCCCCACACTAATTAGTAGGTAACTTATAATCAAAAAATAGAAGACCTATAAACCTCAAATTATCAAAATCAAAATCATGAAAAACAAAATCCAAATTTTCCGGCTTAGATCAATTTTACTTTCCAGCCTGATTTTAATATTCCTCCTGAGCAATAGCCTGGGGGTCATAGCACAAGACCCGCTCTTGATTGATCCAGCCGGCAATGCAACTTTTAGCGGCAATGTTGGCATCGGCACATTAGACCCTATGGCACCTTTACATGTTTCAGGTGACTTGATATTGGGAAATGATAAAAAAGGTGAAAGGTTTATACTTCATACACGTCCTGCTACACAAGGCGATTTTATGCAAATTGCTTGCGATCTACCTAATGGAAATTGGGATTGGTCAAATGGCATTTTACTTAATAGAAATGGTAATGTCGGTATCGGAACCTACAATCGCGAAAACTACAAACTCAATGTCAATGGCTCTTTGTTTGCCAGTACTGCAATTTTTAATGGCAATGTTGGCATCGGTAAAAACCCTGACTACAAATTAGATGTAAATGGAAACGGGGATTATACCGTTGAGTTTAACGTTAATGGGCGAATGAGATCCGGCGGATCCGCAGGAGGTTTATGGTTAGATGATTCAAATAAAAAATTTATTGGTGCAATTGATGAGAATAGGATAGGCTTGTGGAATGTTGGCTGGGGGCTTATTGTCAATAGTGACGGCAATGTCGGTATAGGTAAGGAGGCTCCTAGCTACCCGCTGCATGTCGCAAGTTCAAGCAATGGTACATTTGCGAATGGAATGGGTTATTTACTGGCTCAAAATGCGATACCTGTTTCAGGTAATAACCCTATTTCGATTTATGCAGAGCGATATATCATGGCATGGGGTTTTATTGCCTGGTCCGATACTCGAATCAAAAACATCAGAGGAATCTCAGACAGCCAAAAAGATCTTCAAACAATAATGGATATTGAAATCACCGATTACACCTTCATCGACACTATTGAAAAAGGAAATAAGCAAAACAAAAAGGTCATTGCCCAACAACTGGTCGAAGTATACCCACAGGCGGTAAGCAATAACATTACCGAGACAGTTCCTGACATCTACCAGAAGGCTGAAATAAACGATGGCTGGATCGAATTGGAGACTGACTTACAAGTAGGAGAACGCGTAAAGCTTATCACAGAAATTAGTACAGAAGTTTATGAAGTCCTGCAAGCAGAACCTACTCGCTTCAAGGTGAAATTCGAGAGCGAAAAACTCGAAACCGTACCAGTCTTTGTATACGGCCGTGAGGTCAATGATTTTCACACAGTAGATTACGACGCTATCTCCATGCTCAATGTCTCCGCTACTCAGGAGCTCGCCAGGCGTATAAAACAACTCGAAAAAGAAAAAGCAGTCTTACAAAATGACCTAAATAATTTTAAAGATCGCTTACTAAAAATCGAAGCCAGTTTACAGCAGTAAAAAGCCAGAGAGAATAAATTATTTATAACCCTGAAAAATGAAAAAAATGAAAATTATTATTAAAACCAATAACCCGAAAATACACTTCTCCATCCTCCTGGTTTCAGTATTCCTCCTAGGCAATAGCCTGGGGATCATGGCGCAAGACCCGCTCTTGATTGATCCAGTCGGCAACGCAACTTTTAGCGGCAATGTCGGCATTGGAACTACGTCTCCAAACAATCTATTAGATTTAGGTAGCAGTCTGGGCAAAAAACTAGCCGTTTACCAAAATGCAAATGGAACTTCTTTTTATGGCTTGGGTATAAGCAGTAGTACGCTTGAAATACATGCGGGCTCAAGCACTTCTGGTACTCCAAAGATGGTAGTAAAGCGCAACGGCAATGTCGGCATTGGAACCTCAGATCTCGAAACCTACAAACTCAATGTCAGTGGCTCTTTATTTGCCAGTACAGCTACGTTTTCTACCAGTGCCCTTATTAATAACGTATTCATTAGCAATAAGGGATCTTCATATTGGACATCATTCCGGCATAAAGATTCACCTTGCGCTGCATTATATTCGGATCAAAAAGGACAATATACCTATCTCAAAATAGACCCAAAAGGAGAACCAGGATATATTGGATTTATTGTAAATGGAGGCAATTCTCCACAAATTGTCTTTAATAAAAACGGCAATGTCGGCATCGGAACTGCTAATCCAATCAAAGGAAAACTAGAAATTTCGGGAGCTACTTATTATACCATTGGAGCTTATGCTGCACTTAGTAGTGCAGCTGTGGTCACCAAACAAGCATCAGAGAATATCCCAATAAGTGTTTATGGGTCAGCAAGAATTGCTGCCAATCAGTTTGCTGCTTTTTCTGATGCCCGAATCAAGAATATCAAAGGAATTTCAAAAGGAAAAGAAGACTTGACTACCCTGAATCAAATTGAAATAACAGATTACACTTATATAGATAGACCAGTCAATGGAAATCAAGCTCAAAAAAAAGTCATTGGTCAACAATTAGCCAAAGTTTTCCCTCAGGCTGTTTCTACTAAGAATATAGAAATTATTCCTGATATCATGGAGACCACAATTATTAAAGACGGATGGGTCGACTTACCCGATCATGATCTGAAATCAGGAGAAAAAATTCGTTTGATTTTTGAAGATGGACATGAAGAACTAGAAATCATCGCCATCATTAAAAATGCTTTTCAAGTAAGCAGTGACCGTGACGGAAAAGTTTTCGTTTATGGTAAGGAAGTCGACAATTTTCATATCGTCGATTATGAAGCCATTTCCATGCTCAATGTCTCCGCTACTCAAGAGCTGGCTAAACAAATAGAGCAATTGCTAAAAGAAAACAAGGCGCAAACTCTACAGATTAAGGACTTAGAAAAAGAGAAAGAAAACCTTCATAGTAGTCTAAAAAATATGGAGGATCGCTTACAAAAAATAGAAGCCAGTTTACAGCAATAAAAAACCAGTTACTTTAAATAAATTTATAAACCTCCACAAATTAAAAAAAAATGAAAAAAATAATCATAAACACCAAACCAAAAATACACTTCTCCATTCTCCTAATATTAGTATTCCTAATTGGCAATAGTCCAGATCTCCTGGCGCAGGATCCCTTAGTAATCTATCCAAATGGGAAAATCGGTATGGGCACTACAAACCCTCAAGGGCATCTACATATTAAGGATGAAGTACTTGATGATACTCGAACCACCGTAAAGATTCAGGGGCGAGATGGGAATACAACTAATGACAGTGAAGCGGTATTGAAAATTGATGGTTACCGTGGAAGTTCAAGTGCACAACCAGCAAAAATTGAGTTTAACATAAGAGGAAATAATGCTGCTGCTATCGGAATGATGTCTGGTAGTAGCAATTCGTCTACCAGCGGCGGGAAATTGGTGTTTTCAACTTCAGAGAATGCAACCGGACTAACGGAAAGGATGAGGATATCAAGATTTGGCGATGTCGGCATAGGAGGGCTTCCTGCGGATAATTATAAACTCAAAGTGTATGGGCCTTTAAGTGTAACGGATGCAACACTCAATGGTAAAGTCGGTATTGGAGGAAATCATGATGCTACTTACCAGCTCAAAGTATATGGCCCATTAAGTGCAACAAGCGCAACTTTCAATGGCGATGTTAACGTAGGAGGTACAGGAAATGCTAAGCTTAAGACCAGACATATAGAAGGCAAAGCAAGTAATAGTACAGCCGTTGACAATTTATATTTAAATTATAATACAGGAAAAAATGTTGAGATTGGCTATACAGGTAATCATTCTAATTTAAATGTTCGTGGCAATGTCACTGTTGACAATGATCTCAACGTTAAAGGTAAAATGGGCACTCAAAGTACAACTAGTGCAACAGGCTATCAAAAACTGGGAAATGTTATGATACAATAGTTCGTGCAGGAATATGGAGCGGATTTGGTGAAAAATAAAAAAGGTCGTAATGTTGAGTTACCACACACAACCACACGACCTAATGAGCACTAAAAAAGCACTCGAACAAATATTCGGTAAATTAACCGGAACTACAAAATGGCAGTTAGATTTTTTCATAGAAATCTTTAATTTAATTTATTCGATACAAGGTCGGTTTAATTTTCAGAACCTGTGTCGTTATAGTAACCTAAACGAATCGACGTTTAGAAGAAATTTTCAAAAGTTCTTTGACTGGTTGGATTTTAATCTTCAACTAATAAAAATGTCCGGAGTGAATCTCGAAGACGAAGTAATTGCAGCCATGGATTGTAGCTTCGTTACAAAATCGGGTAAGAAAACCTATGGTCTTGATAAATTTTGGTCTGGTTGTATGGGGCGTGCTACAAAAGGTTTAGAGATTAGTTTATTATGTCTGCTTGATGTTAGTACTGGTAAAGCCTGGGCTTTAGATGTGGTTCAAACACCATCAGGATTGAGTCAAAAAGAAAATGATGCCACTCAAACCCGAATCGATTTTTACATTGATCAAATCCGAAAATGTAAGGATAAGCTGCTGAGTATCAAGTATTTTGTCGGAGATGGGTTCTATGCAAAAACAAAAGTCTTTAAAGCTATGGCCGAAATGAATAAAAAATTTATCACTAAGCTGCGGCCTGATGCAAATTTGAGAAATCTTTTTAAAGGCAAACACAAGAAAGGTAAAGGTCGTAAAAAAACATACGGAGATAAAGTAAATTTCCGTGATTTAACTCCATGGGGATACATTTGTAATATTGAAGAGCATCTTGAAGTATACACAGTAATTGCTAACAGTCCTCGCTTTGGAATTAACCTTAAAATCGTAATGCTCTTAAATACAAAAAAAGATAAGCATGTGTTATTAGCTTGTACCGATTTAAATCTAGATGCTCTAAAAATAATTGACTACTACAGATTAAGATTCCAAATTGAATTTCTTTTTAGAGATGCAAAACAATTTACAGGATTAAATCATTGTCAAGCACGATCAGAAGAAAAACTAAATTTTCATTTTAATCTCAGTTTAGCAGCAATAAATATGGCTAATTTTAAAATGAAATTAAATCCAACCATCATTTCAATGAACACTTTTAAACGACTGGCTTATAATACCAGATTCGTTAACTTTTTATTTAAGCAACTCAGCTCTTTGAGCAAAGTTGATATTAATTCACCAATCGTGCAGCAGGCTATTCAATTTGGCCGAATGTGGTCCAGCGAGCAAAAAGAAGCTGCATGAAGTATTGATGATACAATGGGGGAAAGTAAAAAGTACAAGTGATAACTATCAAACCTTTTCATTCAAAACCTCATTTAAAACTAAATGCTTTAGTATTACGGGAAATTTTGACGGCTCTACTACTGGCACTTCTACTTATCCCGTATCCTTTAAGAATTTGTCCAAATCAGGGTTTTCATTTGACCGACATAATAGCGTTAATGGGGAACCCTATATCTACTTTATCGCTATTGGAGATTGCAACCCCTAACTGGAAGGTACATCTATCACCCTTTTGGTGTGTCTGTCGGAGGCTGGTCGGCTGGATGTCAAGTATTCCGAAATGAGACCGATTTTCTATCCTTCATGGATCTGATCAAAAAGAGTGCTGCGAACTATGGAGATAGTTTTACCTATTCCTTATTTACACAAGAAGGCTTAGAGGCTTCTGCCCGAGAAGTGGAGGGGAAGCTAGCCCTTGTGTCTGGGAAGTGGAAGCGATCATAATATGGCTTTAAGAATTTAATTTTGTAAAAACCAATAGTCTAAAATCTGAACTAAGCACTACTTTGAAAATTGGAGCCCAATCAATATTAGAAATTCAACATTGAGTATTCTTTCCTTCTTGGGTGTTTTAAAAATATTGAATTATGAATTTCCAATATTGAAAAGCTAAGTCTCAAATCCTAGTTCTCTCAATAATAATTATTGTGATATTAAAACCTCTAAAGTTTCGTGATTTTTTTCATATAAAATTGTTGAGCGAATCGGGCTTCGAGATAATATATTCCAGAAGGGAGATCTTCTATATTTATTTTTTCAGATTCAGACTTAATAGAACGGATTTGCTTTCCAGAATAATCATAAATCAAGATCTCGTCAAGCACTAAATTTTCATCAAATTCTATGCTTAGATAATCATGTGCAGGATTTGGATAAACGATAAATAAATCATCTACTGAAGATTCTTGTTCTATAGAAATGATCTCTGAGAATTCCTCCTTTCCATCATAGTCGATCATCCGAAGTCGATAATATTCCAAGGCTTTAATATCAAAATCCTTAAAAGAATAGGTTTGGGTGATTGTGGTAAAATGTGCCGCCTCTATTTGATCAATTGCTTCCCATGCTTCTTTTTCCAGTTTCTGAATTTCGAAATAATCTACATTATTTTCAGAAAGTGTTTCCCATTCCAGCAGATTGTAATGATCTATTGCTCGTCCTTTGAAACTAGATAACTCAAGGGGAAGTGGCGAAGTAAAAGCACTAGCCAAAGTCCATCGGGAAAAAGCATCAACACCACTTAACTGGACCCAATTATTCGTCGTGTTTAGAAGACTTCCCTCTTGTAGTTCCCATGTATTTCCATTATCTGTACTTCGCCAGGGTTCAAGTTCTCCTTCTGTAATACCATTGAGCTCAACATCGTTATAATAGATTCTAAAAATCGCATTCAGTCCACTATTATTAACAGGATTAACATCGAAATAGCGTAGAATACTATTCCCACCATCATTGGAAGTTTGTTCCTCATGGCCTCTACGAATAACAGTCTGTCCCAGATTCGAAACAGAGGTAATCTCAATGCCTAGATTTCCCGGATTTGCTTGATCAGGTGCGTTTAAAATTGCAATAAATTCAATTCTTCCAGAGGTTCCAGTAATATAATTGGTCCCATTTTCTCCAATAATTTGTCCTCCATCTAGCGTTACTAAAAAACCTTTAATATCAAATATCCCCTGAGTCATTTCAATATTGTTTTCTACCAAAATATCGGTATCTAATTCCAGTTTTCCTCCAGCACTTTTATTAATGACCAAATTATAAAACTCTATATCGTCAAAACTGTAAATCCCTCTATTGGTGCTTCCTGAAAAAGTGACGGAAGGTGTTCCACTTTGCCCAATGGAACCCTCATTATCTAAATCCATATCGTTTAAAACAAGGTTAATACTTCCACTTAAATTTACCTGTGTTCCGAAACCGATTTTTAAACCCGTTTGAGCAACAAGAGACCCAAAGCAAAATATTGCTGTTATAATTAATAAAATATTTTTCATAAGGTATTATTTAGAAGTAGTTAAACCATTGCTTGCTTCGAGTTTATTTAATCTTGCCTCTAGGTCTTTTAATTGATCAAGATCAGATTCCAGGTCATTGATCTTGAGAAGCAAGGCACGAATCGCTTCCACGTACATAGCATCATAAGTCCCGTAGGCAGTTTGGAGATAGCCTAAATTATCTTCTGTAACTAATTCTGGAAATACTTCTTGGATGTTTTGAGCGGTGAAGCCATATTGGAGTCCTTCTGGTCTTTTGTTACCTGTCTTATCGTCATCCCATTCATAAGTAACGCCTTGTAATTTTAGCATTTTTTGTAAAACATCATTTGAAGAAAGAGAGGTGATATTTTTCTTTAATCGAGCATCCGAGTTGGCGAGCCAGTCTCCTGCCGCATTTTTTGAAGCGGTACCATTTATTTCAAAATCATTAGTTGGTGATGATCTTTGAATTCCTACTTTTCCATCTTTTATATACAATACCTGATCGTTGTTAACTTCATCTTTAATGACAAAATAATCTAGATCGTCATTATATCCCATTGAAAACCTTTCAGCGCCAGCTGCTTTGAAATGTAATAGTGGTGCTGTACTGCCAGTCAAATCATTAATATCTAATTGACCATCGAGTCTCAATCTTCCCTTATTACTATTATCATATAGCCATAAGCGTTGCGAGCCATTGATATCAAATCGAATGGTATTGTCATTGCTACTTTCTTCTACCTGAATTTTAGTGTTTCCATCTGTATCCTCAATAACTGTTTTGTCAATATCATCATCGGTGATTAATTCACGCCAAAATCCTGCATCCCGAAACCAAAAGGAATTAGTTTGAGTATCATACACCATCAAACCATTTGACACATTTGAGATAGATATTCTCTGTGCTGATGTCATACTCGGAATGAGTAATCCTTTAGAAGTAGACTTTAGGTGTAAAATCGCATCAGAACTTGCATTAGAGCCATCTGTGTTAATGGCTACATTTTGTGCATTTCCAAAATTTGAAATAAAAAGGGAGAGCAAAACAATTGTGAATAGATTTTTCATGATATAATTTTAATAACCTGTTTGAAAATTTAACTTCTTTTCTAATTGGTCTGCTTAGAATTGGAAAGGTTAACAGGGGAATTAATTATAGTCGTTAAGGTGTAGTATTTTAAACGGGAGAAGAATGTTTTTAAAGTCTATATTAAATTTTTCCTTAACATAATGCGCTATTCTCCGTATCTAAAATAATAAGCCATGTAAAAATGAATGTAAGTAGGAAATTGAGGTTAAATTCTAAATACAATCTTGTACGTTATCAAAATTTGTTGTTTTTATGTTTTGTCATTTTATCTCAGCAGATAAATGCTCAAGATATTATTGAAGTATCAGCTAGGCAAGATTTATACCATTTGCATAATGACATGGAAATCTTAGCAGATGAGGATGGCTCCATTTCTACGCTTGATATTTTAACACAGCAAAATTTTGTTCCCTACACCAAAGAGGTCATAGACCCCGACTTCAAAAGTTATTGGCTACGGTTCACTGTATTTAACAATATAAATACAAAAGAATTAGTCTATCTCAATACAGGCTTTTTTGATGTAGTAAAAGTATTTGAGGTACCAGCAGGACAGGATTCTTTGACCTTGATTAATCAATCAGGTTTTTTATTGCCAAAGCAAAAAAATGTTCCCGAAACCTTTCGGGTGAATTTAGTACCTATTGATTTATCTCCTAATAAAAAAACAACCTTCTATATACAGTTGATCTCAGAATCAGAATCCTCTAAAAAACTAACAATACCTAGTTTTAACGAAGGTTTTAATTTGATGACTTTAGAAAGTGTCCAATATACATTTTTCAACATCAGAGATCATCTGTTTTTATTTTCAGGAGCTTTATTAATTATGTCTTTTTTTAATTTTTTCATAGCTGTAAAAGGAAGAAAAAAACTATATTATCGATTAGCTATTTACAATTTAATCTGCTGCCTGGTTTACCTGAACTCATCTGGATATACCCTCTCCAGTGGCTTGGTGGAAGGAATGGATTCGATTAGGGTCTTGCGAGTCAATTTATCCATAGCACTTTCCTTAGCATATAATTTTTTTGGTATTAGTTTTTTGAACATAAAAAAATACTTTCCTCTTTTGTTTAAAATAGCCTTAGTACTAAATTATCTCATCATTTTAAGTTTCCCATTGTACTGGGGAGGTTTTTACAATCAGGCGATTGGTCTTGCAATGACTGCCTCTTTTCTTCTCTTTTTCATCGTTTTATTCGTAGCCATCAACAGATATCGAAAAGGTGATTTTCAAGCATTAGTTTTTCTTTTGAGTTCAAGTTTGGTGGTCTGTGCTTTTCTGAAATTTATTACTGGAGCCTATTTTCAAACAGAACATTATTATCGCAATGAATTAATTCTTTTAATATCCGCTTTTATTGAACTTATCATTTTTACCTATTTGACGGTTAATCATTTTGTAAATGCCCAAAAAGAAGCGGATGATTTAAATGTACAAAAAAGGGTTCTTTTGTTAGAAAAAACAAAATTTAAAAATGAACTGGAAGAAAAAAGCAAAGACCTGATTACTAAAACTGCTGATGAAATAGCTAATCAGCAAGGGCAAAACGAAATACTAGATTTGCTAAAGAACATTCAATCTGATGAAAATAAAACTTCTAATGGAACTTTAGAAAAAGTGATTTTTAAACTGAGCTCATCCATCCAGGAAAGACCTTTTGAAAAAGAATTTTTGACCCATTTCAATGGTGTTCACAAAGGGTTCACCAACCGATTAATGGCAAAGCATCCCAATTTAACCGCTAAGGATATAAAAATTTGCGCCTACCTAAAAATGAACCTAAGCAGCCTTGAAATTGCCAAACTACAAGGCGTAGCCAAAAGCAGTATCAACCAATCAAGATTTAGAATTCGTAAAAAAATGAATCTTGACAAAGAAGTAGATTTGGTTCAATACATCACTACTTTTTAAACAACTCTATAAGTATATCGTCTTTTTTAATTTATCCATTAAAAAAACGTTTAATCGGCTTAAAAAAGTCCTCAAAACCGATCTACATTTAATCTACAAGCCTTGTTTTACTAGGTTTTTTGGCATTTTAACAAAAAACGGGCAACATCTTTGAAAGTTCTCTTTTTTAAAAAACAACAATAGTTTAATTAAAAAATAGAACAGATGAAAAAAAAATATTTACTTGCATTATTGATTTCTATACTCTATTTTTCAAATACGCTTTTTGCCCAAACCAATGTAGATGTAGCGAATGCCACAGAAGTCACTTCTTTTCCTTATGTGGAAGAGAATTTTAATAGTGCAAACGGAGGGTCTGCTTCTGGTATGAGCGAGAACGGGGGTTGTCAACAAATCCTTTGTTGTAGTGTACTAGTGTATCAAGTTATTTTACCTGTCCCTGGTTCTTTGAGAGCTGATTTTGATGATTATACACATTCAGGTGGTTCAATAATCGCTTATACCCCTCTGGCTGGTGTGACTAATCCTACTACTTGGAGCGATTTGGAATATTTCAATACAGCAGGAAATCTTTGTGGATTTAGAGATAGTACATTGTTAGGACGAGGAATTACTTGGGATGAACCAGACAGTTTCCCTGACCGTAGTGGTTGGCATCCTGACCCTTCATTAAACCACCATTCAGTTCCTGCGGGCTCCTATTACCTCTTAGTATTTAATGAAAATCAAGTATCAGGTATAGGAATAGGGGATAACTTTAAACTTACAATTAGATTCGAACCGCTTTGCCCATCTACTGCTGTCTGTGGAAGGGTGAATGCAGTAGATTGTACAGGCGAAGGTTATACTGGTGCGAGTGGACAAATCTATTCTACTTCGGGTGAATATACGGATACCTTATTAGGAGGAGCACAAGGAGGACTAGATAGTATAACCTATTTATCCTTAGATATCCAACATAGTGCTTTGACTCAGAATATATTTCCTGATACTAGTTTGTGTATAGATGATACTTTACGTCAAACAGCTTTGACGAATTATGTTTCCTATCTAGATTTTGATGGAAGTGCAGAATATGTAGATATTGATGCCGTATCTAATGATCTGGATGGAAGTAATCGCTCTGCATTCATGTGGATGAAAAAAAGCACTACGGTATCTGGAAGTGCGCAAGTATTATTCGCTATTAATACTTCTTCAGGAGGCAATATTTGTAATCTACAAATAGGAACCAATGAGGAATTACAAATATACGATGGTAGCAATTCCCAAAGCACAGGTGTAACAGTGACAGATGGATTATGGCATTATGTCGGTTATACCTATGATGATGCCTCGGGGGAAACGAAAATTTATATAGATAATAATCTTGTTTTGACTTTTACCAATAGCCAAAGCTCTACTTCTACAAGTAAATTCTCTTTAGGCCAAGAATTTGATAGTGGTTTGGCCAAAGGAAATTTTTACTCAGGATTGATGTCAGAAGTTTCTATTTGGAAAACGGTATTGTCCTCTTCAGATATTACTTTAGCAATGAATGCCGCTATAGAAACTACTCATCCTCAATATTCAAATTTGCTATCGTATTATCCTGGCTGGTTAGAATGTGACGAAGAAAAAACAGTTTTAAAAGACTTCAGTTCAAATAGTAATAATGGAACAGCCTCAGGAAGTGAAGTTATTCAAACCAATGTTTTTGAGCAAATCTCTAATTTTAATAGTGCAGCTTGGTATACCAAAAAGTGGAATAGTACTAATTTAGGACTTGCTTTTTCTACCGCCAATGGAATAGAAAAGGAATTAACTACTGCTGATACTTTTACTTTAGTTCTAAAAAGAGATTATGTCACCCTTACTGAAAACTGGATAGTTGCTCCGCAGCCTATTACTCAACCTGAAATTGAAATAAAAGGCAATAACGTCAATATTGAAAATGGAGATGTCACACCTGATACGACTGATTATACCAGCTATGGAAATGTTTCATTAGGCTCGGGAAATGTCAGTCGCACATTTACTATTAAAAACACAGGAAATATGAATCTTGATATTTCTAATGTAAATATTTCTGGAAATTCAGTTAGCGATTTTTCAATTACTACTTCACCTTCTAGTACTTTAAGTTCAGGGGCTAGTACATCTTTAATAATTGAATTTTCTCCAACTAGCATTGGGCTAAGAACAGTTACTGTTGAAATTTCGAATTCTGATTGTAATGAAGGTGTCTTTCAGTTCGATATTCAAGCAGGCGTTTTAGGTGTTGATGTTTCAGAAAAGCGAGGACAAATGTTTACACTCAATGGTACTTCTGATCATATTATTATTGACAATGTAGCAGATGCTATGGTAGGGCAAGATATATTCACTATAGAAGCTTGGATAAATGCAGACGCCAGCCAATCAGGAAATGATAGAATTGTAGCAGTCAATACTTCTGGATATGGAAATGTGGTTTTATTTTATTTGGACGATGGTATCTTAAAAACGTTTGATGGTTCGACCACTAGAACTTATGGTTCAACCGACTTGAGAGGGTTGGGCTGGCATCACGTCGCCCTAACATTTGACGATTCTAATTTTAAAGTGTATTTGGACGGCGTACAACAAGGTAGCAATCAAAGTGGTTCTGTTAGCACTTTTGCTGCAAACAATCGATGGAGCATCGGTCAAGAATGGGATAGTGGAGCAAGTAAAGGCGATTATTTCAAAGGAAAAATGGATGAAGTTCGTATCTGGAAAGATGTGCGCACACAATCTGAAATCAGAGAAAAAATGCACTTAACTTTTTCTAGTGAAGAAATATTAGCCATGACTAACTTAGTAGCCTATTACCAATTTGATAATGATGAAGCAGTGGAAACTGCGGATGGTGTTAAAGATGTGATGGGTAATCATGGAACGTCTACTGGTGGAACGTATAGTAATTCAGAGGTAGCCGTTGGTTATGGTAAATCGGCGGCACAGACTGTAACTACAGCCGATACTTACACCTTTACAGAGACAGACTTAGAATTGATTTTTTCAACTGCAGGAGGAGAAAGCCTTCCCAATGATGAAATTGTTGTGACCAAAATTGTGACGGAAAAACCTAAAAATGTTTCAGCTAATGAACTGACCAATGATCCCGAGGTGTATTGGGTTATTAACAACTATGGTACAAATACTAATTTAGGAGCAACAGTCAAATTTACCTTTGGAGATGGGGCAATAGACGATAATATAACTACCAACCATTCTGTACATAAAAGAGCATCTAATGATTTTGAAGCAACAGATTGGGCAGACATAGAGCCAGATTCTGTAAATGCTACAAGTGGAAACAATCACATTTGCACGACGGTCACTAGTTTCAGTCAATTTTCAGTGTCATCCAGTACCTCTGACTTTTTACCAATCTCTTTACCAGTGGAATTAGTAGGTTTTGATGCACGGCGAAGCAAAGGAGAAGATGTGAATCTGACTTGGCAGACCGCTACAGAAACGAATAACAAAGGCTTTTATATTGAGCGTTCGCAAGATGCCAGACAAGGTTTTGAGCCTATTGCCTGGATAGATGGAAAAGGAACATCGGATAGTTTTTCTTTCTATCAGTATACAGATAAAAATAACTTTGAGCAAGTAAGTTATTACCGATTAAAGCAAGTAGATTTTGATGGGGCAATATCATATTCAGAAGTACGCGCAGTAGTTGGCCTGAATTCTAATTCCTTAGCAGTTAGTATTTACCCTAACCCAACTAATGGAGACTTAAAAGTAGAATTTAAACATTTATCTAATAAAGCAAGTGCAGCAACGATTAAAATAATGAATACGAGCGGTCAAGTGTTGAGTACTCAAACGCATACCATTGAAGATATACAAGTAATAAACTTAACAAAGATTCGGGAATTAGCGCCATCCATTTATTTTATTTCCATTGAGTTGGATGATGGAGAACGTATCTTGAAAAAATTTATAAAGAGATAATTTTAACAAGCATGAGCAGCTTGATCAAAGTAGCTAGACTTCTTTGGTCAGGCTGTGAATTTTCACTCCGTCATTGCCTCCGATCCGAACTTCGGTTAGAAATGGAATACTTTAAACTCAACAACTAATCAGGGAGTAAAAAACTGCGCTGCATTCAATAACATTCAAGATTGGCTATTAGTGGTGTTCAGAAAAATAATTATTCAATTTTAACAAATTTAATTAGTGTGTGTTTTAACCGCTCTACTTCTTTAGGATGTTCAAGAGCTTCCAAAAGAATGGTGTAAAGAAGTTCTTTGAAAAATTTGATTTTAGCTTTTTTGTATGATTTGATATTGTTCTGCTTTTTATAAATCAGAATTAAAGTCGATGCAATTAAAGAACAGTACAGCATTACTTTAATAGCATTAAGATCGTTACAGACAAAATGAGTAAGATTCATTTCTTGTTTTAAGAATCGAAATAATACTTCAATATCCCACCTGGTTTTATAAATATAAGCGATATCAAATGCTGAAATATCCCAGACGTTGGTCAAGAAATTTAGGATAACATCTTTGTCTTTAACTCGGTACTGGACTAATCTGAACTCTGTATCAATAAGTTCTTTAACGTTTCCATATAATTTGACAACAGCATCTTGGATGAACTCTAAGTCGTCGGTATCTAGATGTCCATCATCTTGATAATGAGGTCGTTGTACTTCAAGTCTAGGTTTTCTTTTAAGTTTGGTAACGAATAAAATTCCAGCTTCGGTAAAAGCTTTAAAAGTCTTTCGGCTTTTTAGTCCGTTATCGAATACATGCACATCTTGATCGGTTGACTCCGCATTTTGGATAATTTCCCTCAATGCAGTTTCTTCAGCAAGATGAGCCTGATCTTTGTGAAAAGTCATCTGTATTAAAAAGTCGTCGGAAAATTCTGTGGTTAACTTTACTTGCGTTTTCCCCTTTTTAGTATTACCAACTTTCATTCCTTCTAATAGATGACTAAAGGTCGCAATCATCGTTGAATCATAGCGTTTTATATGATAACCTGCTAGACGTTTTTGTCCATATAACTCATCAGCTTTTTTGTACACCGATTCATATAGCTTTTGGAAAAAAGCACTATTGATATTCATTAGACGATCTCGAATTCCTGTCCAGCCTACATTATCCACCTCAAGGCTTTGGCCTAAGGCCTGAAATAAAGGATCTTCGGAATTGTCCTCCATTATACGCAGACTCAGCCGTTCACTATTCAATAAACTGAAGAGCACAAGCTTAAATAGATAACCAGCTTTAAGCTTCTTTACCCATTTATCTACTGCAACTTCTTTTGCAAATTCCTTTATTAATTCATCAGGAACCAGAGATAATAACTCTTTTACTGACACCTTTTTCAAAGTCTCTTTTTTTGACATCGCTTTTTCAAGCTAAAATCGATATTTTCAATGAACTTTATAAGTTAAATCTGTTCGAAAATTTTTCTGAACACTCCTAATTGGCTATTCAAAATTTTTTCAAAGAGTGAATAAAGAATTTTGAATCATGAATATTTAATTTCGAATATTGAATAAAAGCTATCGCACAAACCCTCACTCTGCCCAATCCTCCCGATCCAAACTCCGATACTGAATGGCCTCTGCCAGGTGTTCAATTTTAATCTCCGTACTAGCACTCAAATCTGCTGCCGTTCGCGCTACCTTCAAAATACGGTCATAGGCCCTGGCAGAAAGCTGTAATTTTTCCATTGCTTTTTTTAATAAAGTCAGACAAGCGGGACTCAATTGACAAACCTGTCTCACCATTCGGCTAGGCATTTGAGCATTGGCATGAATATCGTCGAAATCTTTAAATCGGCTTGCTTGAATTGTTTTGGCTTTGATAACCCGCTCGGCGATATTCGCACTTGATTCTTGAGGTCTATCATAGTTTGACAATTCATCTATACTGACGGGCGTGACCTCAACATGTAGATCAATACGATCCATCAATGGACCAGAGATTTTATTAAGATAGCGTTTGACGACTCCAGGGCCACAGGCACAGTCTTTTTCTGGATGATTATAGTAGCCGCAGGGACAGGGATTCATGGAAGCAATGAGCATAAAACTAGCCGGAAATTCAACGGCAATTTTTGCTCTTGAAATCGTAACAAATCGCTCTTCCATTGGTTGACGGAGAACTTCAAGCGCAGAGCGCTTAAATTCTGGTAGCTCATCTAAAAATAATACGCCATTATGGGATAAGGAAATCTCGCCGGGTTGTGGGTTCGAACCGCCACCAACCAATGCCACATCGCTGATCGTATGATGCGGTGCTCTAAAAGGACGTCTACCAAGCAGTGCCGTATCAGTTGGTAACATGCCTGCTACAGAATAGACCTTAGTGGTATCGAGTGCTTCATGAAGTGTTAGTGGAGGAAGAATTGTTGGTAACCTTCTAGCCAACATCGTTTTTCCCGCACCTGGCGGACCAATTAAAATGACATTATGCCCGCCTGCCGCTGCAAGCTCTAAAGCCCGTTTGATATTCTCTTGCCCTTTGACATCAGAAAAGTCTTTATCGTAGTTGTTTTGGTTTTCGAAAAAATCCTCGCGCGTATCTAATTCTGTTGGTTTCAAATCTATTTCTCCATTAAAGAAAGCTACCGCTTCACTTAGATTCTCGATGCCATATACTTTAAGGTCATTGACAATAGCCGCTTCTTTTGCGTTTTTCTTTGGGAGAATAATACCTTTGTATTTTTCTTTGCGAGCCTGAATAGCTATAGATAGAGCACCTTTGATTGGACGAAGTCCACCATCTAAAGAGAGTTCTCCCATCATGACATAATCACTCAAATTATCAGGAACAACCTGTTTCGTACTTGCCAGCACGCCTATAGCAATCGGCAGATCATAGGAAGAACCTTCTTTTCGAATATCTGCTGGAGCCATATTGACTACAAGTTTTATACGGGGAAGGCGATACTTTATATTTTTTATGGCTGCTTCAATTCGTTGGAAGCTTTCCATGACCGCTTTATCTGGCAAACCAACTAAATGGAAAAATTTAAAACCAGCAGGTACGGTTCCTCCCGCATTTACTTCAATCGTAATCTTTTGTGCATCAACACCCTGGACAGCACTGGCATAGGTTTTTACTAGCATTTATTTTTATTTTAAAATTTAACTTCTATGATAGCCTTACATAGGCCTCTATAATAGAAGACTCCTCAAGTCCTGAAATTCCATAAAAATTATTAAAAAATTATAAATTGGGGAGTTAAAAATTTCTGAATTGAGTCACTAGGTTTCAAAATAATAGGATTGTAACATAGGCTATAAAAACAAATCCCTTGTTTATAATACCTAGACTACGGTTCGTGGCCTTGTCACTATATCTAGTGATACTTCAAATTAGTGTTTTTGGCGATTGATGTTGAAATGTAAGAATGCTATTTTTGAATAGATTATGATTTACAATTTTAAATAAAAAAATAAAATGGCAAAGACTACAAAAAAAAACTCAAAAGAGGGCTTACAAATCGGCTATCAAATGAATGTATACAAACAGGATCCCACTGTCAAGGATATAGGTATTAGAAGAGTCTTGATTACTAACAAAGTATTAAAAGGACCAGAGGATTACTTAATTAAAATGATTCCGACGGGAGTTGAATATGAAATTGAAGAAGAAGATTTTCTTATTGACCTAGACGCTAATAAAATTTGGCATTCAGAGGCAAGAATAAGAGCCTTTGATCGAGTTCATACTTTTGCTGCTTGTAGAATGGTTTTAACTATGTATCAACAGGCTTTTTTTCGATTGGGTAGCTTAAAAACAAAAGGAAGAAGTAAGATTTTAAAACCAGAAGATAGAGTAAAGGGTAAGGGACAATATGATTTTTTAAAGAAATGGGGAAAACAACTTGAAGTTAACCCTCATGAATATAGAAATGTCATTACAGCAAAGTATTCGACAGGTGATGTTTCTATAGGTTTTGGATATAAAGAATATAAAAATATTTATACCTGTCGCTCATTTGATGTGATTGCCCATGAAGTGGGACATGCGGTATTGCATGCAATTTGGGATCGGCAGACTGTTTACAATTCGGATGAAAGCGTAGCTTTATCGGAAGCTTTTTGTGATCTGACTGTTTTGTTTTCAATATTATCTCAGTTAGATATGTGTGATACAGCTATTGTACTATCTAAAGGAAAATTATTAGATCCAAATTTTTTAAAACAAATCGCAGAGGAATTTGGTACAGCGAAGAACGTTACAGAGAATGGAAGGAAATTACTCTTTTTAAGAAACCTTGGTCAAAAAAAATATTATGATAAAGTAGACCATGAGGAAAGATATGCTTTCTCTCAAGTTCTTTCAAGTGCGATTTATCGTTTTATTGTTGATGTATTTAATGATTATTCTGCTCCTGAAAGGTATGACCCTGCCGAAACCCTTTTCCGCGTAGCAAGATTTATTACTGGGACTACGCTTGGAGCTTACTACCTTGTAGCTAAGGATACTAAAGATGTAACTTTTGCGCAGATAGGCAAAAAAATGATATTTCTGCTTACAAATATGCGCAGTAGTAATAATATCGGCAGAATAAAAGATAGAAAAAGATGGGCAGAATTATTAAAGGAAAAATTAAAAGAAAATAGAATTCCATTGGATGAATAGAATGACTTCAAACTTAATATTAATTAATTTAAATCAAAATACTTATGGCTGATTACAAGCATTATATTGCACAATCATTAACAGATTTTAAAAATAAAAAACCAATTCAACGCTTTCATCTAAGACTAAAACATAAATCTGGAGGAGCTCCTTTCCTTGATTTTGATCCTAATGAGAAAGCTGCAGTTTCTGTTCAGAGCACTACTACTGGAAGTGGATCTACTGAGGAAACAGTACATATCGTTACCGTTAATTTAAAAAAAGTTAACTCAGATCCTGGAACGAGAGAGTCAAATAGTATTTTTACGGATAAGTTAGAAAAACTCTATGATAGAGTCTCTTGCCGCGTTATTGTAAATATCCCAAGTACGGGAGGACATGCTACCTCTGAGCCTGACCCTGTTCATGCGAATGATTTGGTATATGAAGGTATGGATATTGAGGACCCTATTGACCCAGATAAGAATTAAAAAACTGTTTTCCAAAAAAACTTAAAATAAGTATATTTATAAGACTACAAATTGTAATTTTAGTGTTGTGAAAATAAAAATACTCATCGTATTTATTTTAAGTCTCTCAAAATTTTTTCTTTTTTCTATATGGTCGCAAAATGAGATTAATGCATTAGAAACTAAATTAAAGGGAGAACTTAGTGAATTCATACGAATTGATACGGAAAATGAATTAGCTTGGAATTTACGTAGGAAAGATAGTATTCGTGCGAAAAAGATAGCTACTGATGCACTAAATCATTCAGAGAAGCTACAATATGATAAAGGAATTGGTGGCGCTAAAAAAGTATTGGGTGCCTTTAAGGTAATTAAAGGAGAGAGAACAGAAGCCATTATACTTTATAGAGCATCTATTCAAGCCTTTAAAGCTGCTTCTTATTTTAAAGGGCTTGCACAAGTCTACCAACTTCTTGGGAATGCCCTTGCTGTAATTGGTGATTTAGATGAGGCTATAAAAATGTATTATGAAGGGATTAGAGCTACAGATAATTGTGAGTGTGAAAGTATTAGAGCTGGCATTTCTATAAGTATTGCGAATATTAAAGTTGAGCAAAGCAATTTCGAAGGAGTAGAAGAAATTTATCGAAATGCTTTAAACATACAAAAAAAGAATTTACCGCCAAAACGTCTGGCAATTACCTATTTTACTATTGGTAATTTTTTTGCAAAAAATAAACAACTAGACAGCGCTTTAGTTTATTACAGTGAAGCAGATAGTATTTTTTCAAAATTAAAATTAAAAACAAATTTAGCAACCTTATATGGGAGTATGGGCAATGTGTTTTTTCAAAAAAAGAATAAAAAGAAAATGATGCTTTATTATGAGAAAAGTCATCAATTAAATAAGGAAAACGGAGCTGAAAAAAGCTTAGCTTATTCAAGCTATCAACTTGGCAATGTATTTTTTGAAAGCAATGATTATAGTAAATCTGAACGTCTTTTTAATGAAAGTTTAAGCATTGCAAAAAAACTCAACTTAATTGATTTGGCTTCAAAAAATTTTAAAGCGCTGTCTAATCTAAAGGAAGCTGTTAAACAGCCAACTAAAGCACTCCAGTTTTACCAACAATACATTGCCCTTCGTGATAGTATAAACAACCAGGATTCTGATAAACAAATAAAAGAAATCGAAGAAAAATACGGCAATGAAAAACTCCAGAGAACTCTCGAAAAACAAGACAACGAAATAAAGCGAAATCGTATCATCAATTATAGTATAGGCACTACACTTGTTTTGACTTTCTTGATTATGTTATTAATGTATCGAAATTACAATCAAAAAAGAAAACATAATTTATTAGTTGCTGCACAAAAAGAAGCAATCCATCAAAAAGAGGTCAAAAGTTTAAAACAAATATCTGAACTACGTTCCTTGAATGCTCTTCAAGATGGGCAAGAAATAGAACGAAAGCGTATCGCAGAGGCCCTACATAATAGTATGGGATCTTTGCTTTCTGCTATTCAAATGCATTTACAATCTTTTGGTACAGATTATAGAGAAAAATCGAAAAACAAAGATTCAGATTTAATTCATAAAACGATTGGATTAGTTAAAGAAGCTTCGGTATTCAATCGAAATATAGCTCATGAAATGATGCCTCCTATCTTAATGAAATTTGGATTGAAGGCAGCACTTGATCACCTGACTGATAAATTGAAAACACCTGATGTTAAAGTGACGACTTTTGTGTATGGGATGAAAGAGCGATACCAAGATAAACTGGAATTGGCCTTATATCGAATCATTGATGAATTGTTTAATAATATTTTAAAGCACGCAAATGCAACAGAAATAACCGTGCAATTGACAGAGCATGAAAATTCACTAAATATTTTAATAGAAGATAATGGAAAAGGTTTTTCTTATGACTCTGAGGATACTAACCATGGAATGGGACTCAATAATATACAAGCTAGAATAAAGCATTTTAAAGGACGATTATTGATTGATAGCTCTCCTGGAAAAGGAACCACCATCGGTATAGATGTCCCGTACAAGTGATTTTGTCAAAACTATTTATGGTTATGGAAAAGAAAAATATAAAACTAATGATAGCTGATGATCATCAAATTGTAATTGATGGAATAAAAGCTATGATGAAGTTAGAGCAAGATATAGAAGTGATTGGAGAAGCTTTAAATGGTAAAGAACTTATTTTAAAACTAGAAAACCATTTACCAGATATTATTTTAATTGATATTAACATGCCATTGATGGATGGAGTAGAAACAACAAAACGCATTAGTGGGCATTTTAAGGAGGTTAAAATATTAATATTATCAACGTATGATGACATTCGTCTTGTAAAAGAAATACTCAAACTCGGAGCAAAAGGATATGTATTAAAAACGGTAACTCAAAGCGAATTAATTAATGCCATCAGAACATTAAGTCAAGGCGGCACTTACTTTAGTAGAGAAATATCCGATAAGATTCTTAGGTCTATGATGTTAGACGAAACAATTAATGATTCGTCTTCTGCTTTACCTCCAGTCGGATTAACAAAAAGAGAGTTGGAAATTTTAAAATTAATTGCAATGGAATACTCTGGCCCTGAGATCGCAGAGCAGTTAT
Source organism: Saprospiraceae bacterium (assembly GCA_965277415.1). Lineage (GTDB taxonomy): Bacteria > Bacteroidota > Bacteroidia > Chitinophagales > Saprospiraceae > JAHDHW01. The sequence goes on along the minus strand of CBDICS010000096.1, from coordinate 131,302 downwards.
TTATTAGTATTAATACGGTAGAAACACATCGGAAAAACCTCATCAGAAAAACAAAATCTAAAAATACGGTTGGCTTAGTCAAATATGCACTAAAACACGATATTGTATAAGTGACCTTTCTATTTCTTTTACTCAAAGTGATAACTCACTATATCTAGTGATTTTTCTATTTACTAAAATACCTGATTTACATTGCATAAGTAAAACTTCATTTTTGTAGTATCCTATTTTTATTCATCTATTATTTATAAACTTCAAAAATGAAAAATTTACTAACTCTTTTATTCCTTTTAATATTCTTTAATAAAGCATTCTCAGAAATAATTGACCCCCCTAAATTAGGGTTTTATTTTTGGAATACAACAGTAGAAATGGAGGAAATAAATTTTGCTACAGAGAACTCTATTCGTAAAGCTTATTCCGAACTCAATCAAAAATTCAAAATAATTAAAATCTTGAATGATAATGATGCCCTAATTCAAATTTTAAACTATAATTCCGATCATCGACTTTTTCAAGAATACAATTTTAATGGAACAATTGCAGCTTGTGAAGCTTTGTCAAATACAGAGAGAAAAGCGAATAATCATTTTACTAAACAAAAGTATTTTAAAGTAAAAATTGCTCTTATAGATGAGTATGCTACTAAATATAATTATGTCTCTCCTTCATTGGCCTTTGGCGTTTTAAACTTTCCTTTTAAATTTCGAAATACGGAAGGGAATACTGATTTTTCTGGGGCATTTAATTTTGGAACTGCAATAGGATATAAGTTTCCTCATAAAAGCTCTGATAAATTCACCTGGTCTATTCTCACTGGTTATAGTATTTCAAATGTGGTACTAGACTCAGTCTCAACTTCTAAAAACCAAGATGATCTGACTTCGACAAATAATTTCACTGCATTTTCTTTCTCTATAGGTTTAATGCTGGAATACGAAAAAATTCAAGCTGGTCTTTTCTTGGGTTGGGATTATTTAAATAGAATTAATCAAGATCAATACGATTGGAAGTATCAAGGAAAGCCTTGGATTAGTGTTGGATTTGGCTATTCTATATTTTCAAACGAAAAATCAGGAACCGTTAATAAAGAAAAACAATAATCAATTATCTCTTGACAAACCAAAACTTAATTGTCTGTCCTTGAAATAAATTATCCATTTTCAAGGACAGACTTATATATAGTAGTTCACTTCTTTGAGCAGGTTGGGGATTTGGGCTTCAAACCGAAAAATTGACGTTTGTAGACTAAATGCTAAATCCTTAAAATACCCTAACTTTACCCTATCTAAAATTCTGCAATAAATAGCCTCTGTCATTGTCCAATTTTTTGTAGAAATTTTATCCCTATCAGAGTAGTTTTAAAATATAATTATAAACGTTCGCAAAAAGTCGGATTTGCATCTTCGGTATCATTAATCAAAACAGAAATCTTATTGGATGTGTATAGTTCACAAACCATTTGATTAAGAGTCTGTGGATTGGAATGAATACCTTTCTATGGGTTGTTGAAGGGCTTCCAAAGCAGATCGGTTAAATTTTTATAAGCCATTTAAGAACAAAGTAGTTAAATTTCACATTGGAGCATTGTTTGTCTATATTTGGAGGATGCTAAATAAGACCATTTAGTAATTCAATTTTATGAAATTTCTGTGTTTCATCTTATCCTTACTAATTATTTCTGAAACTTCTGCTCAGAATTATCTCGCTAATGTTCAATTTTACGGAATCGAAGATGGTCTTTCTCATCGAGAGGTTTTTGCCATTCATCAGGATAGAAAAGGATTTATCTGGGTGGGAACAAAATATGGACTTAATCGATTTGATGGCCACAGCTTTAAAGTATACACCAAAGAAAATGATGGATTGGCTTCGAATACGGTTCATTATATTCTCGAAGATGATGCTGAAAAATTATGGTTGTTTGATATGGATAATTGGTGGTATAGGACAAGCACAAAACATATATCTATTTTTGATCAAAAAACCAATACTATAAGCACTTTTGAAGCGTATTTTAAAAATGAAAACCTCCCTTTTCTTAGTCAAGATATCTCTTATTTTTTAGCTGCTGCTGATGGTAAAATAGTTTTTCATACTTTTGATAAAAGGGTTTTTATATATCGAGGGGATAGTGGATTTCAGGAAGTAAAGTTTGAAGAGAAAGAATTTACGTCTTCGACTTTTACGCCTAATAATACTTTAGTAGGAACGAGATATAATTTGCTCTTGAATGGGTTTGATCAGTTGGTAGAGATGGACACGCTTGGACATGTGTTGCAACGGACCGATTTGCCAAAGGATTATAAAAAGGCTATAATTTTGGGGTACTCAGAAGATCATAAACTATGGTTTTACAATCCTACTGAAGCCTCCGAATTTTTATTATCTTATCTGGATACTAAACAGAATAAAATTATTCCATATAATAATGAAGATGAAATACTGAAAGAGAACACTTCTGGTGACTGGACTAGCCAATTAGTATTTTGGCAAAAGAATAATTGTTTTTGGTATAAGCAAGGATCTAAATTATTGATATTCTCTCCTGAAACAGGAATACGTTATGATTTTTCGGTTCATCATCCCAAATTACTTAATGCTGCCATTCAAAGGTTTTTTTTCGATCGTAATGGTTCTGCCTGGATCGGTACAGCATCTGGTTTGTATCGTATAGAACTCAATTCAAATCCTTTTACACAATTCCTCAATCAGGATTATAATGCTTATGAGATAAATAATGCTTATAGCTGTCGAGGAATTTGGACTACCGAAGATATGTTGTATGTCAACACTTATAAAGGAAGGCGTGAAATCCGTTTTTCTGATGACTCAATAATGCAAATACCTCCTATTTTTTTCAAAGGACGAGGCGATGTTTTAAAACGGTTTGGTATTCTTTCTTTAGCTTTATATCAGGATCAACAACAAAATTTATGGTTTGGGGATATTGGGCTCATTAAGCATGATAAGCTAAAGGGAAAGGAAAGTTTCTTTCCTACTTACCCTCCAACAAAACCGCTCAAAGCATGGAGTATATATGAAGGGGAGGGTGAAACAATATGGATAGGCACTGAGGATGGGCTGGCCTATTTGGAGAATGGTTCAAACGAAATTAAAAGGATAGATGTACAATCTGGGTTTGAAGATTTTTCCCAATCCTTTATTTATGCTTTTGTAAAAAGTCAAAAAGGACATGTCTGGCTCTCTACCACTTCCGGCCTTTATAGTTGGCTACCTGAATCTGGACTACTTAATCGATATTGGACAGAAGGTAATACAGGTTTTAAGATTCCTAGCGACAATATTCAACATCTTTATGAAGACGATGAGCAGGCATTATGGCTAGCGACTTTAGGTGATGGTCTGGTCAAACTGGAGTTAGACGAGAATATGCAGATAAAAACATCGCAACAATTTACCATTGTAGATGGGCTTTCTAATAATAACCTATATTCAGTCTATGCAGATCAACAAGATCAATTGTGGATGAGTAGCGATTATGGTATTATTCAATTTGATAAAAATAACCATAAAGCAAGAGCTTATCTTCCCAAAGATGGCATCACTCATCATGAATTTAATCGGATAGCACACCACCAGAGCAAAGATGGAAAACTATATTTTGGAAGTATAAATGGAGTGACTGCCTTTCATCCTAAAGATGTGAGCAGAATAAAGGAAGAATATAATATACCACTTGAAATCATTGAATATAAGCAGTACGATGGAAGGACTGAAGAAGTTTTGGATTATACCACTACATTATTAGAGCATGGCAAAATCATATTGGAACCAGGCGATCGTTTTGATGTCTTGTCTTTTGCATTATTAGAATATATTGACGATAAAAATACTCAATACAGGTACAAAATAGAAGGCCTGCAAAAGGATTGGATTCATATTCAGGATAATAATATCCGATTATATGGTTTACCTTATGGGAGTTATAAAATCGTGATCCAGGGTCAAGGAGCTGATGGTCGGTTTTCCGTTCAGGAGCTAAATATCCCTATTGATGTTTTAAGTCCTTTTTATGCAAAGACATGGTTTAAAATTACCTCATTGGGCTTTGTCTTATTTTTTATATTTTCTTTTTTCAATTGGCGAACTAGGTCTCTTAAAAAACAACAAAAAATCCTTGAGCAAGAAGTGAAGGAGCGAACTCAAACGATAAGAAAGCAAGCAGAAAAATTGCAACAATTAGATAAAGTCAAGTCGCGATTTTTTGCTAATATCTCTCATGAATTACGCACTCCGCTTACGCTTGTTCTTGGTCCAATCGGTACGCTTTTAAAAAATAAAACACTTCATAAAAAAGAATCTAAACTATTGAAAATAGCTCGTTCTAATGGAAGGGCGCTGTTGAATTTGACCAACGAAATTCTCGACCTTAGCAAAATGGAATCAGGTAAACTGGAACTCCATGAAGAACCAGTAGTTTTGCACGCTTTACTACTTCGAGTAATTTCTTCTTTTGAGTCCTTGGCTGAAGTCCAAAACATTCAACTTCAATTTGAATACCTTGCCAATCAAAACCTCCAGCTTAATATCGATATAAATAAATTTCAAAAGGTAATCAATAATCTTTTGTCCAATGCTTTTAAGTTTACACCAAAAGGCGGAATAATAGCCCTAAAGGTACTTGATCAGGGGCATACTATTTCATTATCGGTATCTGATACTGGTAGAGGAATACACCCCGATGATTTGCCCAATATATTTAATCGGTTTTATCAATCTCAACAAGCGAATGCTCCTGTTGAAGGTGGAACTGGTATTGGTCTGGCTTTATGCAATGAATACTCAAAACTGTTTAACGGAAGTCTAAGTGTAAAAAGTAAATTAAATAAAGGAACTGTTTTTACCTTCCAATTTCCAAAGAAGGAAATGCTTCAAAATGTAATGGAGGAAAATGTGTCGGAATTGGATAAGGAAGCACAAAGTCTACCATCAGAAAAAAATGATTTAGAATCTCTAGTTCTGAATCATGAAAAGAAAGACAAAAAAGAGGCACGTTCCACAATTCTCCTTGTAGAAGATAATCCCAGCCTCCGAGATTATATTCAATTGGTACTGAAGGAAAGATTTAATGTAGTCACAGCAGAGAATGGAGAAGAAGCCTTAAATATATTAGGCATCAGAAAATCTCAAGAGCTCCTAAGTCCTAAGTCTTTACCTCATCCTTCTCCCTTTACCCCTGATCTAATCATCTCTGATATAATGATGCCCATCATGGATGGTTTTCAATTATTGGAAAAACTAAAATCGAACGATCACTGGCGGCATATTCCGATTATCATGCTCACTGCAAGAGCGGCTATGTCCGATAAACTTAAAGCATTAAGGATTGGGGTCGATGATTATTTGACCAAGCCATTTGAAGAAGAGGAATTACTAGCCAGGATTGGGAATTTGCTTAGAAATCGTAAAGAAAGAAAGGTTTGGATTGAACAGGAAAATACTCAAATCAAGGATCCAGCTAAACAGCTCTCAGAAACTGCTGTTTTATCTCAGGAAAATGCAGAATGGTTGATTGAATTAGAAAGGATCATCAAAGACAATCAAAAGGACAGCTTATTTAATGTCGAACGTCTAAGCGATTTATTATTCCTAAGTCGTCGACAATTGCAACGTCGAATCAAACAATGCACTGGATTGTCTCCGCTTCAATATATTCAAGAATCCCGCCTCCAACTCGCCAGAGAACTTTTGGAGCGCAGAAGTAAATCTTCTGTGAAAGCCACTTCTTATGAAGTAGGTATAAAAGATGTCAAATACTTTTCTCAGCAATTCAAAAAACGTTTTGGCAAATTGCCCTCTGCATATTTTTAGTAATTCAAAAAAGTGTAGGAGAAAAATAAAGCATTAAGGCCTAGCTTAGAAAAAAAAAACTACCTTTTTAGGCCTGTAAAGCCACAAAACGTCCGATTTGCCTACCATACATGTCCAATTTTTAACCACGGCTAGCCCCATCTTTGTATCAGGATTTAACAAGAAACTATAGTCTCCTATCCTATCATGATCTTATAAAATCATGCGAATCAAATTTTATTAATTCCAATTATTCCGACTCAAATCGGTAAGGGGCTAGCCATGTCCTGAGCTAAGGTTTAGCAGTCGATTTTTTAACTCCAGTCTGTCAGTTACCCTGAACAGGCCCCAAAAAAATTATTATGCAAACTTCAAAAACACGCTCTAATCAATCAACATCAACTTTTGAAAAACTTCAAATTCTTGCTTTAGATAAATGTCAACTTGAACACTTAAAGGGTGGAGGTGATATAATTATCGAAGAAGTGGTATTAGGATAAGAATAATACCGAGAGATAGATGAAATAGCAAGGTTTGCAATTTGCGAATCTTGCTATTTTTTATAACAACTTCTGATTTAGTTTATCAATTAACCATTGCTTAGTAGCAATTTTTTTAGAAGAATTTAATTCTTCTAAGTGTTTTCTTATTAGAGTAGCATTTATTTTATTATTCCAAATACTTTTTGAAATGGATTTAATAATTGCCACACAATTCATAGCTGGTTCTTTAGAAAAAGCAGAAAAAGATTTGCTTCGTTTCATAGCCATTTCAAAAGCATTTATTTGATGGATCAGCAAATTATAATATTCCTTATTGATAATAAACTGTTCGAAGACTGCTCGAATTGCTGTAAGTTTTGACCTTAAAAAATAGGCTGGAATGAATGTGTAATTGAGAAGAATAGAAAACGCAGCTTCAAACTCTTTTTGGTAAAAATGCAATAGGCCCGAATGGTAAACAGCTACATCTTCTCTGTGAGAAACGTCCAAAAGGTGTTTATAAGAAAGGATGAAATCTTTGGTCCAGTCAAATTCCTTTTGTCGACATCCGAAGACTACAATGTTTCCAAAGGTCACCTCATTCATTTTTCCATGTTCTATTAGCAATCCATTATGTAAACCAAATTGATACCATTCAAGCGCTTTATGACTAAAACTGGTGATCCCTTTATTGACTTGCCTATTGATAAAATTAAGGCCGGTAAAAAATAAAATTTTACGATCTTTCCCCAATACCGTAATGTTCTCGAATAATTTTTTTTCATACTGTTCAAAATGGTTTAAACCATCCTCCTCTTGTAGTGCAAAAGCCTTTTTATATATTTGATAAAGGCCTGTACTTTTTATAAGACCTAATCCTTGTTCTTTTTGTAGAGCATCCATAAATCTCCAGTTCCCAGGTTTTGTTAGTATCCGTTCTCGGTTTTTTATAGACAAGCCATAGCGCAATTTTGCGAGTACAAAATAATAATCCAGACTATCAATTAAGCGATCTAGTGATTCATCTTTTAGATTATACTTGTCATTCAAAGGATGAAAATAAACGGCTTCATTCAAAGCAATTTGATCCTGATAATATTCCAAATCTCTAAAAGGAAAATCATCCAGTTCGTTTTTTAAACCTTTAGCTTCTTTTTCAAAAAAAGGAATAAGGTTACGCTTTCCATAAATAGTCATCAATCGTTTTTTTCGTTCGAATCTATTCTCCCTTTGTTCGAGGAGCAAAAGATACTCTTCTATCAATTGAGTCATCTGCGTAAACAGGCGATGGATCTTATAATTGTTAAAAGCTATTCCTGGCCAGACTTTTTTAAAGAGCTTTTCCTTCCCTTTTTGAGTAGTATCAAACTTAGGATATTGATTCCGTAACTGTTCAAACAATGCTTCTACCGTCTTATTGGTGTTGTAAATTGGAGAAACAACCATCTTTTTTAAGCCTTTGAATTCTTCTGAGTTTAAGGAACCTAGTATTTGGAATAATTTTCCTTCTTTCATTATAGTGTTTTAATGCAATAGATAATATGATTAAAGTACTTATAATAAATGAGTTATAATAAAAATATTATGATTTTGATAATACTCAAGGTCTCTGCTAAGCCACCTGCCCTAATAGCCGATGCATTTTATAATTATTGAAAATCAATCCTGACCAAATCTTTATAGAAAGAATTTTTTTGCCCTTTTGTGAAGTATCAAAATTGGAATTTGATGCAAAAAATGATGTAATTAAAATGTTGATAATGAATGAATTATAGTTGTTGGCTTATGTTTTTCGCGCAAAAAGTGGAGAAATTTGTATTAAATATAATCTTTACTCGTCAGTAATTTTATAATGACTTAAGAATGACTTGGCATTATTAATAATCAAACTAAAAACAATCTAATTATGACAAAAGCATGGTTTGCTGGCAATTTTTGCCCAAGAGAAGCTACCTGTTCTTTAGAAACTGGTGCATTATCGCCATCCAATGGTCCAAAGGTCAGAACAATGGATCAAATTGATCCACCGGATCAGCCCTATACTGCGACGATTCAAGTATTTAAAGATGACAATGCATTTTTCGAATCAGGTACACAGCCCGACGAATGGGCAAAATGCGAAGGACAACTACTTTCTATTCCGGAAAACGCTGCCCTCTTTTCTTTAGTAGGTAATGAGTATGGTGGGGATGGTCGAAGGACTTTCGGGATACCAGATTTAAGAAATGAAACTACAGGTCCTTATTACATTTATATTATAGCTGATATTGGACATGGTCGTTAAGAAAATGATACATGTGACCAAATATTAAGCACCTAAAAGCTCTTAGAAACTGTTTGAAAATTATTGTCGTAGGCGAAACCAGATCTTAAGGTGTGATTAGCCCAATGAATAAAATTTAAACAGTTTCTAAGACAAATGACATTGCCTTTATATTGATAAATAATGATACCTCGTTCCTAATGAATCTTGGTTCTTCTTCCCGAACTCTGTATCCCAAAAAACACTTATGAAATCAATCAATGATATTACTGCCCCATCTCCTATGATCAGCAAAAACAAACCAGCTGACTGGATTTTTATGTTTAAATTCAATACCCACTCCTTTCCAAAAGGAGATCGAGGTAAAGACCCTACTGGAATCTTTGGAGGAAAATTTCGAACCTATCGCGGACGTTACAGCCAGCAATATGTTTATGCCAGTAGTGAAAATCCAAAACTAAAAAAAGGCAAGGGGGCGATTGGTACAAGCTTGTCTGATCCTCTAGGTGCAACTTTTGCACAAATATATCATGGTGATTACAACTATGTCGTATGGAATGATCAGTTTTATGATGCGCCTATTAGGACTAAGTCTGGTCCCTGGGGGCATTCTAAAGGAGCATTAGCATGGAATGATGAAGGAGAAGGGATGGTGCTTCAGGTTTCTACACCATCCTGGCCAGGTTCAGGCAATCACTTATACCCAAGACTAAAAGACGGTAATACACTCGGTACGGTTGAAGATGATGATATCGAAGTAAGCCAGCATTTTTTCGCATTGAAATTGTCTAGAAAAGATGTGATTAATGTACTGAAAGCTATTCAAAATGCTAGTATTGTTACAAAAAGATCTAATAAACAATTAGTGAAGAATGGAGGACCTGCCGAAATCCAGGCTCTTGTAAAAACCCTAGGCAAAAAGTCAGATAGTACTCATTGTTCTGTAGCAAAACTCTCAAATGGCGTCAAACTGGTTTCGAAGCCCTCTCTATTGCATGTACCACCTTGGCAATTAGTTTCTGCTAAAATCGGGAGTATTCCGCTTCGAGTTGCAAGTTGGTGGAAATATCCATCGATTTATTCTACTTCTGCGTCTTCTCACATTAGTTGTTGGGCCAATCGCTTGGGCAATCCCGGAAATATAGAAATCGCAACTTCGGGGAGCTGGAAGGGCGTTCCTTTTAGTTTGAAAGGAGGATCAGGATATAATTTCAATCATGCTAAGATTGGAGTTTCCCTCAATCCCAAAAAACCTATTTCTATTTTTGGAGATATGAATCAACAAGGAGCTATTAGCCCTAGCGCTGCCTATTCCAATCAAAGGTGTTCCAGCAGCCAAAATGGTCGGGGAGGAATATTTTATGTATTAGAAAATGAGGAATTGTATAAAAGCGTATTTGAATTATTAAAAGGAGACAGCGCATCAACTCTAAGACCTGTAAAGAAAAAGAAAAAAAGCTCAAAGAAAAAGAAAGAATAAATCAACATAAAGTCATCAGTCACTGACCATTCGAAGGCTCGCTCGCTGATAGTTGATTTAGAGCCCTTCAAATAAAAAACCATTCGAATGATAAAATAACCTAGACTGTTGAACACTACTGCCGAAGGCAGTCCATCCCTTGCCTCAAAGAGGCACTATCCCTTTCAGCCATCAGCTGAACCCACCCTTTCAACCGTAGGTTGAACTATCGCTTTCTTACAAGTTGAACTACCTCTCCTCCTCAGATTGAACCCGAGTCAAATCCGTATAGATAAAATCCACAATCTTCTCTCCATTTATAAATCCTGTTCCCCATTCATCATCTAGGTCCTTCGTAAGATTTGAAACTTTGATTTCATCATAAGTCATCTTCGCTTTGATGGCACGCTTTACGCGATCCCGTACATCCATTAGCATATCTCGATAGGCAGTCAATTCTTTTTTATTAGAAAGTGTTCCATGACCAGGGATGATCTTAGTATCCTCATCAGCCAAGAACAAAGCTTTATTAGCTGCTTCAATAATCCCGTTGATACTTCCGCCAGAATAAAGATCAATATAAGGAAATCGCCCATTGAAATAAGTATCGCCCATGTGGATGACATTACTTTTTGGAAAATAAACGATGGCATCTCCATCTGTATGAGCATGCGCTACATGAATGAGCATAATATCTTCATCATTGATATGTAAAGTAAGGTCTTCCTTGAACGTGATATCTGGTAGGGCATCTTTAGAAGAGGGATCCACAACTCTTCCATTTCCTCTGTTTTGTTTAGTGCTCATTCGTTTTCTGACATTTTCATGTGCAACTATTTCAGCTTCAGTTGCAGAAATATTTTCATTTCCTCCAGTATGATCTCCATGCCAGTGTGTATTGGCAAGTATTTTAATCTCCTTATTACTCATAGTCAGCTCATCAATTGCTGCAAGTATTTTATCACTCAATTGAGCATATTGACTATCTATGATTAGAGCACCATCTTCCCCAACACATACGCCTATGTTTCCTCCTCTACCCGTAAGCATAAAGATATTCTCGGTAACTTTCTCTGATTGAATGCTTATTTTGTCCCAATCCTGAGCATTAATGGTCAAAAAAGAAAAGCATATACAAATAAATGATACTAAAATTGATTTTTTCATTTTCTAATATTATTGGTAGAATGAAGAATACGATGTACTAATCTACTATTTTTGTTAAACTTCTGCTAAAAATACAGAACTACAAAGCGTATTCACGCAAGTCCTCTGACAATTATATAAATTTGTATATACGGAAAACATCAAAAAGCCGCCTTTTTACGATAAGAGCAATTGAATTAATACGTGTTTTCTAATCCTTCAATGAAATAAGCGGCGCAAAAATTGATTTATACCTAAGGATGGTGAGAAATTATATCATATTTTTATTTCTAATTCTAACTAATCTGTCGATTGCTTCTACAGATTTGATCTATAAATCTAGGGTAGCAACAACCTTAAGTGGGGTCAATATCTACCCTGATTCTACTTTTGAAAAGCAATCCAATGGTTCATTTAAAGTCGGTCAATTACTTGAAGTAATAGGCGAAACAAAGCTGGAACATGAGGATGCTTCTCAAGATCAAAGATTCAAATGGTATAAAGTTCGTTCTCCAAAGGGAAAAGAAGGTTGGGTATTTGGAGATGGCATAGCGGTTATCATGCCTGACAATCAAATCGAACAAAACCTGAAAAGCTATCATAAGAAAAAATACCATTTTAATAATGGTTTTGAAAAATCTGTCCTTTGGATAGGTGGTGTCGAAGGAAGAGATAATTTCCATAAAAAAGCACTTTTAAACCCTCTTTATAAAGAGTACTATATCGTCATTACCAATGAGTCAGGCAATTGTGTATTTATTAATTATAGTGGAGAGAATGCAAGAGGACAAATGAATCTGCGTTATATTCTTTTTAATGATACTACTGGTGATAAATCTCCTGAGATACTTATTCAAACGAGTACTTTTACAACAGATCATGATTTTGAAAACCGGGTTTTTGAAATATACAGTTTCCAGTCAGGAGGCCTTGGTCGTATCTTTGAAGAGCGGATGAGTTTAAGTTATCAAACTAATGTCTATGCTCCTTCTTTGTTTAAACACATAGAAGTAGATCATGAAATTATACGAATTGCTTATATCGATTATGTTCCTTGCAGTAATTATAAACAGCGGATTGATTATGGGGCTTATAATAAGCAGAAAGAACGTTGTATGGAGTATGTTACTTATACTTATAGCTGGAATGAACGAACAAGACAATATCGTATGATCTATAAAGAGAGCCGTACTGCTCCGGCTGTTGGAAGTCGAAAAGATCATGCTGTAATTAAAGATGAGCCTTCGATTATTGGTAAAAGTATTGGGACAGTCAATCGTTCTGATCGAATGGAAGTCGTCAAGCATCATGAAAGAAAAGTTATAGAAAATGGCAAGAAAAAAATAGCACATTACCTATACGTAAAACTTAAAGATGGCAAGTTGGGCTATATCCAAGCTAATGAGGTTGGCTTTATTGATATTGAACATGCAGAGTTATTAAATTATTATTACAAATCAGGATCACCAGATCTAGAAAAGTGGAAAACAGAAAAGCATTTCCTTAATATTGTTGGAGATGATCGGTCTTCTTATTCGGAGAATTAGGTTTTTCGCTGGGGCGAAAAAAGGGATGGAAGCTCTTTGAGCTTAGGGATAGTTTCGACTTAAGGTCGAAAAGGGGTAGATTGCCTTCGGCAATAGTAGGCTTAAAAGAACACCCTACAAATCTTTGATTAATATTGGGAGTCTGAATAATGATATGATAAATATTGAAGATTAGCAGTCTCTCACTACTGCCGAAGGCAGTCCATCCCTTCCCCAAAGGGGACTATCCTAAACTCAAAGAGTTTCTATCCCTTTCAGCCAATAGCTGAACCATCACTGATATAAATAATTAAAAATTATTTAATCCCCTTCTTCGCAGCAAGCATCGGAATACTAATACAACGTTTTTCCATATAGGACATCATACGGTCGAGTAATTCTTTGGTGTCATCATCCAAGTTTTCTAGTTCTTTTTTGAAAACACTATTCATGGCATGTGCCTTAACTTTTTTGATTTCAACAGGCACTTCTTTCATGGCCAATTCAACCTGACGCTCTTGAAAGAGGATTTGGAAAGATTCTAAGTTTTTAGCTAGGATTTTTTGACCATGACCGACTTCTTTTTCACGAAAAGAAAGATTAGCATCTGCTAATTGACGAAGGTCTTCTATTTCGATGTAATTGAGATTAAAATTGTCAATCACATCCTTGGCAACATTATTAGGAATCGCCAAGTCAATAACTAATTTTTCGTCAGTATCCTTATTGAGTAATTGTGTATATAATTCTTGATCAACCATAGCAGTAGTCGAGCCTGTGCAGACAATCATACAATCGAATCCACCTTTGTAAGCAGCTAATTGATCTAAAGGATATGCTTTGCCACCAACCAATGTAGCTAAGCCTTCAGCTTTGGCCAGTGTTCGGTTAAAAATAGTGACATTTGAAAAATCATGTTTATTCAAAAACTTTGATACTAAACGATTGGTTTGCCCTGCACCGATTAGAAGTATTCGGGCATCTTTTGTTGTTTTAGAAGCCAGTAATTTTTGAATCGCCAAAGAAACTACAGAAATTGGTTTTTCACCGATACGGGTATTTGCGTAGACTTCTTTTGCTGTTTCTACAGCTACTTTCATTGCTAAACGAATATTATCACCTGGTAAACCCCACTCTAGAGATTGCTCATAAGCTTCTCTAAGTTGGCGTAAAATTTCTCGTTCACCAATGACCAATGAATTCATTGATGCCGCTACTTCAAACAAATGATTTAATGCTTCTCGGCCATCAAAGTATTCTACAATTTCCGGGAGGCAGGAAAGGCTACCATTTTCTAAAGCAGGATTTATATATTTGAAAAACGTTTTTTGAAAGTCAGAAGAGAATGTATTCGAAGAAGTGAAAAAATATAAAACACGATTACAGGTAGAAAGGTAAAGCAACTCTTCAAGCCCAAATTTTTGCTTTAAGGCTTCTAATTTTTCTTTGGAAACATCTTTTATAACATACTTGCCCAATTTATTCAAATTGGTATTCTTATGAGTAATCGTTAGTATTTGATATTTTTCAAGCATGTAATTAATTGATCCTGATTACGAAGCGCATTCTTTCGACCGCCACATTTCATATCCTAATAACTACAAAAATAAGGTTGCAGTCTATTCTTTCTGTCATATTTCTGTAAACATGAAAAGAAATTTAAACTATTTTGGAAGTACTTGCCCTTTATTTTAGGAACTTTTAGGTTTCTTTTTTCGTAACAAACATCATTTTTAGACATTATTTAAACCGTTAATTGATCAAAAAGCCACTAACTCAGATCGCTTTGGAAATGATTGATGTACATCATTTTATTCCATTGATCTAATATTCCTGACATTTTACTCGTATACCTTTTCTATTTGTTAATTATGAGTATTTTTGTGGCTCAAAACATTAAAAAAGAAAGACATGTATCGTACACATCATTGCGGAGCACTCCGTATCGAAGACGTAGAAAAAGAAGTAACATTAAGTGGTTGGCTACAAGCTAGCCGTGATTTTGGAGGAATGACTTTCATCGACCTTCGTGATAGATATGGAATAACACAATTGGTTTTTAATACCACAGATGATAATACGCTTGCTGAAAAAGCGCAAAAATTGGGTAGGGAATGTGTTTTAAAAATACAAGGTATAGTAAAAGAGCGAAGCAATAAGAACCCAAATCGCCCAACAGGTGATATTGAGATAGAAGTGAAAACCTTGGATGTACTTAATGAATCCAAAACACCTCCGTTTACAATCGAAGACGAAACAGATGGAGGAGATGACCTCCGGATGAAATATCGGTATCTTGATATTCGAAGAAATCCTGTGAAAGAAAGTTTGATATTTAGGAGTAAACTAGCGATAGAGACCAGGAAACATCTATCTGATCAAAATTTTGTTGAAGTTGAGACTCCAGTTTTAATTAAAAGTACCCCAGAGGGTGCGCGAGATTTTGTCGTTCCTAGCCGGATGAATCCTGGACAATTTTACGCTTTACCACAATCTCCTCAGACTTTTAAGCAAATTCTTATGGTCGCAGGGATGGATCGCTATTTTCAGATTGTAAAATGTTTTAGAGATGAAGACCTTAGAGCAGATCGCCAACCGGAATTTACTCAGATTGACTGCGAGATGGCTTTCGTTACACAAGAAGAAATCCTCAATACATTTGAAGGCTTGACCAAACACCTTTTTAAGGCAATGAAAGGAATTGACTTGCCGACTTTTCCAAGATTGGAATACGATGAAGCCATTCGATTATATGGATCGGATAAACCAGATTTGCGATTCGGAATGCAGTTCGTGGAACTTAATGATTTAGCTAAAGGAAAAGGGTTTACTGTGTTTGATAGTGCGGAATTAGTAGTTGGTATTTGTGCAGAAGGACAAGCGGCGGCGTATTCGAATAAGGATATTAAAAAACTGACGGAATGGATGCAACGCCCTCAGATTGGTGCTAAAGGTTTGGTATACGTCAAGATCAATGAAGATGGGACAATAAAATCTTCTGTAGGTAAATTTTATGATGACGAAGCACTCAAGGCTTGGGCAGATAAATTCGATGCAAAACCAGGAGATATGCTATTTATCCTTTCAGGAGAGGCAGAAAAAACAAGAAAGCAGTTGAATGAATTGCGACTTGAAATGGGGCGAAAAATGGACTTAATGAAAGCGGGTGACTTTAAACCACTTTGGGTAGTAGATTTTCCACTATTGGAGTGGGATGAAGAATCAGAACGGTTTCATGCTATGCATCATCCATTTACTTCACCCAAAAAGGAAGACGTTGATCGGATGTTGAATGGAGATCATGAAACAATGAAAAGCCTAAAAGCAGATGCATATGATTTGGTAATTAATGGCTCAGAAATCGGTGGTGGATCTATTCGTATTCACGATAGAGATTTACAGTCTAGAAATTTTGACCTCTTAGGTTTTACAAAAGAAGAAGCACAAGCTCAATTTGGATTTTTATTAGGTGCTTTCGAATTTGGTGCACCTCCTCACGGAGGAATTGCTTTTGGATTCGATCGCCTTTGTGCCGTGATGAATGGCCAATCTTCCATCAGAGACTATATTGCTTTTCCTAAAAACAACCAAGGACGAGATATGATGATTGATGCCCCTTCTCCCATTGATCAAACACAATTGGATGAGCTAAAACTTGACCTTCAGAAAGAAGAAGTCGATAGCTAATCAAAAGCAAACGTCCAATGATTATCAGGCCTTGTCGAGTTTATCGACAAGGCCTGAATTAAATCTACAAATACAATAATTTAAGCAGGATCTCACTTGCCCGAAGGGCACTATCACTTCAAAAGAGCGAAGCGATTTTTGACTATCTCTTTCATCGAAGATGAACTATCCCTTTCATTAAAGAATTACCTTTAATGAAACAATAATATATCAAAACAAACCTAAGGTTTCTCCACTACTACTCGATTCTTACAATGCCTATCCATCCAATCTGTCATTTCCCACAACATATGCATAACTGATTCTCTAGCTCGATAGCCATGACTTTCATGTGGTAACATAACCATTCTAACATTAGCACCGTGACCTTTCAATGCAGCATAAAAACGTTCACTTTGCATTGGATAAGTACCTGAATTATTGTCTGCTTCACCATGGATCAAAAGAATAGGTTCTTTTATTTTATCCGCATGCATAAATGGAGACATCTTAAAATAAGTGTCTGGGGTTTCCCAAAAAGTACGTTCTTCAGATTGAAAACCAAAAGGGGTTAATGTTCTATTATAAGCACCGCTTCGAGCAATTCCAGTAGCAAAGAGGTCAGAGTGAGCTAATAAATTAGCTGTCATAAATGCACCATATGAATGTCCTCCAACGGCAATACGATCACGATCTGCTACACCTTTTTCAACAATTGTATTGATTGCTGCTTCAGCACCAGAAACTAATTGTTCTACAAAACTTTCATTTGGTTCTTCTTCTCCTTCACCAATAATAGGCATACCAAAATTATCAAAAACAGCATAACCTTGAGTTACCCAAAATAATGGAGAACCCCATCCAATTCGTATAAATCTATAAGGAGAATCTGAGACCTGGCCAGCTGCATCAGCACTTTTAAACTCTCTTGGATAAGCCCACATTAATACAGGAAGGCGTCCATCTTTTTCTCTATTATAATTGGCTGGTAAGTATAAAGTACCAGAGAGTTCTACACCATCTTTTCTTTTATATTGTATAAATTCTTTTTGGATGCCTTTAAGAGTGGTATATGGATTCTTGAAAGCTGTAACTTGATCTAGTTGCCCAGAGTTTAAATTTCTAAGATAATAATTAGGTACCTCTTCATTAGCTTCCCTTCGCGTAAGGACAATGCCTTTGTCTTCATCAATGATAGTCAAAGGAAACTCATAATAAGGCGCTTCAGATCGCCATAGTCTTTTTATCTGTCTTGTTTTAATATTAAATAAATCCACAAATGGACGATTCCCCTCTGGAGAAGCACCCTGACCAGTCAAATAAAAAGAAGAGCCATCTGTCGTAGTTTGCAATACTGCTCGGCCATATTGATTGCGTTTGGTTTCAAAGTTACCAGGGCTGTTATAGCGATCTTCCCAAGATCTATCAAATAGGGTTTCTTTTGTTTGATTTGGTTTGGATGGATTCCAGATACTAGTGATCTCTTGTCGATTTTGCCACCACCACTCATAGGCCAAAGCTGTATTGTTATCTCCCCATGTGACCCCACCATATCGAAGTTGAAAACTTAATACTGCTTTCGCTTTACCATTAAATGGGGCTTCTAACATAAACATAAGATCGCGGATAGTACTTTCATTTTTTGGATCGCCTTTATCCTGTGCTTCTACCCAGTATAAGGTTGCAGGTTGATCTGAACGCCATCCATGAGATCGTTGACCAATACGGACAGCACCAAAACCTTTAGGTATGTTTTCCGCATGCGGAATGCTTACATGGTGCTTAATTTTATCTCCTACTTGATTATAAATATCAATAGTAAACGGAAATCTGCTATAAGGAACAATATATGAAAAGGGTTTTTGAACAGTAGAAATCATTACATAATTTCCATCTGGAGAAATACTAAAACTTTTGATAATACCTGGTTCACCAAAAGGTTTGGATTCTCCCATACCTAATTTTACTATTCGCAACTGTGTAAGCGTATAATATTCAAACAAAGCTTCGTCATGCGCATTTTTCAATAAATCTTGATAAGTTCGAACAGCAGCTTTTTTCCCTTTGTTTTCTTGTATCGTAGGACCAACCGGTCGAATTGGTTTTACTGGCACATTTCCACGATCCAGAAGTATTGATTTATACAAAATGGTCATATCATCCGAAAACCAACGATAAGGTAAACCAGCAATAGCATCATTGATAACCGCTCCTGTTATCCTATTAGCAATAGCTGTTTTCGTATCAAGCACCCAAAGCTCTAAACCATTTTCCAGCGTAATTGTAAATGCAATTTTTGATCCATTGGGCGACCAACTCACATTTTCGATTTTAGAATTAACAGGGAGTCCAGAAATCGTAATTTCTTTTTGATCTTCAAGGGATTTTAGCTTCATCCCATTATAATAATTTGATCGGCTTGAGCTATTTGTTTTTGGATTGATTCTGATTCCAGCTATTCTTAATTCCTCCTGAGCTACTTCATCAATAGATGGAAGACTAGGCCTGGATAGTAATAGCATTTGATTACCAGAAGGACTCAAACTTGCAGCCGGAGTAGATTCAGTATCAATAAGATCTGCAATAGCCTTGGGAGGCATTTGATAAGAAAGATTATCCTGAGCAATTAATGGTTTCGTCATGGCAATCAAAAAAATAAGCCCTAAAGCTCGTGATAGCTTTCGGTATTGGCAAAAGGTTTTATACATGGTCAAACAATTTTACGGGCTGAGTGCGAAGATAGAGAAGAATAATCAGAGGTCAAAGAGATTACGCCTATTCTATATGGCAATCGTAAGGTTATCTATTAAATATGAATTAAGTAAAAATAAATGATCAAAATTTTGGAAGTCTACCAAAAGTAGCCACTCACAAGCGAAGCGATCACCAAATCACACAATTCATAGGACTGATCACCATAACACAAGTCTAAAATATTGTTCTTGCAATTGCCATGCTCTATTCTAGGGCTAGACCCTGTTTTTTAAACTTAAATAATCAAGGTAATATACAACTTTAAAAGAAAAGCTATTCCTTTGTGGCGCATTCAACAGGTTTTTAAGATTAAAGAGATAAGATTTTTCAATATCATCACTAGATTTAAAAATAGAATTTTTCCAAACAAAAAATAAATCACTGCCTGGAGCAAATCGCCAACGATATACCATATCTATATTAAAAATATTGAAACTGGTATTGTGAAGAGATTGATTTTCTTGATCGATTCCTTTATAAATGGTATTTCCTAAATTGCCATTCGATTCTAAAAGGTTAAAGTTATTATATTCTACACGAGTCCAGTAATGTCTGGCACGAAGTGTTAGAGACATTTTATTGGAAAAAATATAATTCCCCGAAAGTGTATTATCAAATATAAGTTGATCCCGACGACTGAATATAATGTCTTCTTCTAAAATGGTTTCATAACCTTGAGCAGACTCAATAGGAGAGACATAGCCAACATCGTTTTTTAAATATTCGCTTTCGATATTAAGTATGAAAAACAATCGATCGTTAATGCGAAATCTTGGCTCAACAGAAAGCTCAAGGGTTCGTCTACCTGATTCTTTAAAAAAAGTAGTACTAGCTTCAAATTCGTAAGCAAATTTTTTCCGAAAATCTGAAGAGCCCCAAAGTCCGATTTCACCATTTCTAGGTAAGGCATAATACCGGCTAAAATCTCCTGTTCGAGGTTCGAAATAGTTATATGTTGTAGAAGGCTTTACCTTAGCGAATAAACCACCAGCGAAAAAACTTTTTGTAACTAAAAACGACCTTAAATTCCACTCAAAATTCGTAAAAGCATTTTGTTCTTGTAAGCGAGAATAAACCACCCAAGACCATACGCCTGCTCTATTGAATGGGCCAAATGGCTTGAAAATATTGTAGTTTGCTCTGGCCGCAAGACTCTTTTGGTTTGGGCGAAAATTAATGCCGAGGTCATTAATATCATAATGACGACTATCTACATTGTATTGGACGCCAAATTGAAAATTACCATTAGTTTTTTCAATTTCCAGACGGTAATTATGGCCTAGGCCAACACTATCTTGCTGATTATGCGTTTCGGCACCGCTGATATATTTTTGATTAATTGCTCCTTTCCCATTTATAGCGTAAGAATTATCTTTGTTTTTTAATGAAAACTCTGTACCCGTAACATTGGCTTCATAGGCCGTGCCATCACGCCAAACATTTGTATTGATTAGAGATAGATAAGAATTGTTTTTTAAATTTTGATCAATTACAAATACATTATAATTAGTAAGGGGATCCGATTCAACCTTATGCTTTTCTCCGGTCTCCATATTCCTTACTGTTGCAAAGGTTCTACCAGAGGTAGCATTAAAGAATCCAATACCGAGGCCTTTTTTAGTCCTTCCAGATATTTTACTGGCATTGATTAATTGTGATGTGCTGGGGTTGTCAATAATCTCTTCTTGTTCATCCAGTTCATCTACTACATCATAAAATTTTAAAGGCGTACCACCAATACGTCTTGAGTAAAATAAGCCACCTTTATTAAATAATTCCGTTCCTTCTGTGAAAAATTGCCTGTTTTCATCAAATTCAACTTCAAAAGGAGATAGATTCAAAATCTGATTATCTGACTGTGTCTGTCCAAAGTCAGGAATCAAGGTCATATCTAAGGTAAAAGCATCATTAATTCCATATTTAATATCCATTCCAGCATTAAATGATCTCCCCCAAGCACTCTTAGGTGTTTCGTCTTGATCAAAATAGTTTTCTACATAGGTTACCAAAAATGGAGTCGCAGAAAGTCGAACCGGAGATTGGATGTTTTTAATATTAGTCAATTTCCCGGATTGATTTAATAAACCACTGATTTCAGGTTTAACTTCACTCCAAAAGGACTGCTCCCGAGAGCGGCGAACCATTCGAGCAAAATTTATATTCCATATTTGCTGATCAATTTTAGGGAATCGGATTGCAGAGTAGGGGATTTTCATTTCTACTGCCCATCCATGTTCAGTATATCTTGTTTTGCTTTCCCAGACTGCGTCCCAATTGGAGTCTCCGGAAAAAACGCGTCCACCGCCGCCTCTACCTGAAGGAGAGTATCTAGTATCAAATTGTACACCCGCTGCTGTGACAATAAAGCCACTGCCATTTAAACCTCCTTGATAAGGATCAAGCACAACTGCAAACCAATCTGTAATGCCAATTTCATCTCGTTCTGAAAGTTGGTGAAGGATACTATCAGGCTCAGAATCATATAATGTTGCAGCAACATAAATGGCTTTATCATCGTACAGTATTCTTACTTCTGTTTTTTGTGATGGTAAGGTACCGGGATTAGGCTCATTTTGAATAAAATCACTTGCGATTTGTGATTTTTGCCAATCAACTTCATCAAAAAGAGCATCAATTTGTATACTTGCATCGATTCGATAAGCACCTAGACTCTTTAATATTGGATTTGTGTCTTGTCCATAAAGAAAAGTGGAAAAAGAAAAGAAGAGAAAGAAAACGATATGTTTAGACATCGGGTGGAATTTATTTAGAAGCTTTAGTGACTTCTAGGTGTTGTTCGATACGAAACAAGCGAAAGTAAATAGACTTCTATTATTGGTTACACAAAATATACCAATTCAAGTGGTTTATAGACTAAAAGAATACAGAGGTATCACTTTTGGTAAGGATATGGCGCAAAAGGTAAAGGCCTAATATTTTCTAAAATGATCAGTATTAAAACAATTAAGATAAATCGAATGCTTATTTAGAAGCGTAGATGTCTATAATTTGAATAGGCTTAGGAACCTTATAAAGAAATAATTCCTATGATTTGACAGAGAGATCAGTTTAAATTCGTAATTTCCGATTTACTAATGATGAAGCTCATTTTATGGTTTTACGACTATTTTTTTGGCAGAATTCAACAAGAATTTATTTTTTGAACAATAAGTGCTAAGCACTAAATAATATCCCGAAGGATTTTTGAGGTGAGTAATTTAATTCCACATTTTATTCAGGAACAATACCGACTCAATGAAAAGAAAGGTCAGTTCAAAGCCTATACTATGTTTGTCGACATATTGGGTTTTACACCATTGACCCAGACTTTGATGAAAGAAGGCACGTCTGGTGCAGAAAAACTCTCCAATAGTCTGAATCAGATTTTTGCTCCAATGGTGGAATTGGTCTATAGTCATAACGGATTTATACCTTATTTTGCGGGAGATGCATTCACCGCAGTATTTCCCAAAAAGCAGTCCATTATTAGCCCAGAAGCTTTTCTTTTCACTGCTCAGAAGATGAGAGATTTATTTTCTAAAGAGAAACTAAAAGAAACAGTTTTAGCTGATTTTGAAATAGGTATAAAAGTAGGACTATCTTATGGCCGAGTAGATTGGGGAATCGTAGGGAGAAAATCAAAAGCATTTTATTTTAGAGGACCAGCCATTGATGATTGTGCCAATTGCGAGCATCATGCAGCGGGTGATGAGATTATCTTTGATAAAAAAGTAAAGAATCGCTTAACTGATGAGAAGGTCTTTGGGGCTATGGAAAAGATTGATGGCGGTGTTTTTAAACTTATAAAAAAAGTAAAAGCAGGTAAAGATACTTCCGAAAAATATACACCTCCAAAATTAGCAAGGATCGTACTCGAAAAATTTCTACCTACCTCTGTAATAGATTTTGACCAAAGAGGAGAATTTAGAGAAGTAACATCTATATTCTGTAAATTTGAAGGAGTCAAAACCCATAAACGGCTCAATAAATTTGCTTCAATAATTTTAGAAGAAGTAAATCGGTTTTCTGGTTATTTTAAAGAAATTGATTTTGGGGATAAAGGAGGAATCCTATTAGGTTTTTTTGGTGCTCCAGTTTCTTTTGAAAACAATTCAGATCGTGCCTTAGAGTGCATTATTTCTATTAATGAACGAATACAAGAACTTAGAGTCGACTGGAATCTTAAGTATCGAGTGGGGATTACCTCGGGGCTTGCTTTTACGGGGATTGTAGGAGGAGAAGAACGATGTCAGTATGCCGCTGTTGGAAACTGGGTCAATCTCGCTGCGCGATTAATGATTTCGGCTGATTGGGATTCTGTTTTAGTAGATGAAAATATTCAAAAAAACAAGAATTATGTTTTTAAGCACATTGGTGATAGTGAATACAAAGGAATAGATGGCGCAATACCAACCTATGAACTAATCGGAAGGAATATAGAAGATAAACCAGTTTTTACTGGGAATATGATCGGTCGACAGGCAGAGTTATCCGCTTTAGTAAAATTTAGTGAAGGAATATTTTATGGAGATTTTGCAGGTATATGCTATATCTATGGTGAGGCTGGAATCGGGAAAACGAGGCTATCTTTTGAGTTGAAAAGAAAATTATGGGAAATAGGAACCCCTAATTGGTTTACTTGCCAGGCTGACCAAATTTTGAAAAAGCCATTAAATCCATTTGTTTATTTTCTTAAAAATTATTTTGAGCAGTCTCCTGAAAAAACTATAGTAGAGAATATTGATAAGTTTGAAAATCGTTTTGATTGGTTAATCAAAGAAATAGAAAACTTAAATCACTTGAATGCTGGTAACATCAGGAAAGAGCTAATCAGAACTCAAGCTATTATCGCTGCTCAAATAGGTATTTTTTATCCTAATTCATTATGGGAGCAATTAGATGCAAAAGGAAGATATGAAAACACATTGACTTCTTTTGAGAATATTTTTAAAGCAGAATCTTTAATACGTCCTTTAGTCATAGAGTTGGAAGATGGTCATTGGTTTGATGATGATTCCAAAGTCTTTCTCAAAAGCTTTGCGCGTACGATTGGAGAGTATCCGATATTCATACTAGTGACTTCTCGTTATAATGATGATGGAAGTAAACCTAAATTGTTGGATGAAGGAACACTAACCCGTTATCAAATCCCTTCTCATGAAGAAGATTTAAATATCCTTACAAGAGAAGCACTGAAGAAGTTTGCAGAAGTTTGGATGAGAGGAGAGGTAAATGAGGAAGTCACAGAAATGCTTTATAAAATTACTAATGGTAATCCTTTCTATGCGGAACAGATTTTGGAATACCTTTCTGAAACGAAAATGCTTCATCAGATAGATGGTATCTGGAATATCAAAGAAAAAAGCGTTCAGGTCACCAGTTCTATTAATTCTATACTGATGGCTCGTATTGATCGTTTGTCTAGTTTAGCAAAGGAAACGGTCAAGGCGGCGGCAGTGATTGGTAGGGAGTTTGAAGTGCCAATTTTATCAGAAGTAATGAAGAATAATCATGCTTTTGTGGAGAGAAATGGCAACTCAGGGCAGATGCTAAAACAGCAAATACAAACTGCTGAACAAGGACAAATATGGAGGGCAATGAATGACCTTCGATATATCTTTAAGCATTCCCTTCTCAGAGAAGCAGTTTATCAGATGCAGCTCAATACCCGATTGCAAGAACTCCATAAGCTCATCGCTAATGCAATAGAGAAACTATATATAGATAATATTGAAGAACGATATGTGGATTTAGCATTCCATTATGGACAAGCTAATGTTGAAGACAAAACCAACAGTTATCTTGAAAAAGCGGCGGATCATGCGCGAAGAAATTTTCAAAACCAACAAGCGCTTGATTTTTATAACACCTTATTGAGGAACCTTGAAGGATTGGAGAATAAGAGAGCTTTTATTAGGACTTTATTAAAGAAGGGGAGCGTTCTTCAATTGATTGGAAAATGGGATGAGTGCGAAGAAGTTTGCGAAGAAGCTTTAAAAAATGCTCAGGATTTAGGAGAAAAGTTATTGCTTGGAAGGGCACATAACAATCTTGGACGGATGCTTATATTGAAAGGGGCCTATGATAAAGCAAAAAAATACCTTGAAGAAGCTTCAACCTGCTTTAATCTGGTTGATGATAAACATGGTATCTTAAATGTTTTAGGTAATCAAGGGACGTTGAATTTAAGACAAGGGCAATACGAGAAAGCCAAGGAGTATTTTATTAAAAGTATTGAACTAAGTAAAGATTTACAACAAACAAGTACTATCTCTCAAATCACTTCTAACCTTGGTTTGACCTATATGAATCTAGGGAATTACGATGCTGGGATTCAATGCCAATTAGAATGGCTGACCGCTTGTGAAGAGTCTAATGATAAACAGGGTATGGCGACCTTACACACAAATGTTGGAATTGTTTATTTTGAAAAAGGAGATTATGATGCTGCTTTAAGTCATTATGAAAAAGGTTTAGCACTAAGTGAGGAATTGGGCAATAAGTTTTTGATGTCAATTGCAATTGGTTGTATCGGAACGGTTTATCAGAAAAAAGGCGATTTTAAAACGGCAATGGATCATTTTATTCGGGATCTAGAACTGGCAGAAGAACTTGGTGATAAACAAGGACTTTCGATTGTTATTGGTTTGATCGGAGAGTTGAGAAGTGTTGAAGGAGAATTTGATATAGCAATCCAATACCTTCAGCAGTCGATGAAACTTAGCGAAGAATTGAACTATCAAAAGGGAATTGCAAAAGCAGTCAACACCTTGGCAGACATCTATCGCTTTCAGGGCGTTCATGATAAAGCACTTGAATATTATGATCGAGCAATTTCGATTTCCAGAGATATCAATAATCGCTTGGTGCTGTGTTCGAGTTTGATTGAAAAAGGAGAAGTATTATTAGCTCAAAATAATTACATTGAAGCAGCAAAAGTCGATGAAGAAACAAAACAATTAGCCAAAGATTTAGGTAATCCTGATATTATATTTGATGCTACTTTATTTTCGTTGATTGTCGCTCATCATACGAAAGACCACTCAATAACGGAATCCTCTTTTGATAATATACTGAAATCTGCTCGGGATGATGAAGAATTAGCTGCTGTGTATTATGAAATGTATAAAATCTATCCAAAAAAGACTAGTTACAAACAAAAAGCGTTTGATTTATATCAAAAACTCTATGCCTCTATTCCGCAGTTCCGATTTGCAGCTAGAATTAAGGAACTTAAATAGGGGAATGTATTAGATAGATTATCTTTAGATAAAGCGTTTAGCTTTTGTGGAAGAATATGTAAACATCTTAATTATTTTTTATGATCAAGATAGCTAATTTGATTTTCGTCTTAGTAACGGGAGTAATGGGGTGCAATAGTGATGCTCCTAAAACTGAAACCATTCAATTTACTCAACCGGATACAAGCTCTGTACACGATGCAAATCCTAAAGAAAAATGGGACCATGTTTTTGCCTATCAATTAAATAAACCCGATGAGACATTCAATATGCCAGAATCACTTCTTGAAATTTCTGGTTTGGGTATAAGTGATTCGGGTAAAAATCTTTATGCAGTACAAGATGAGAAAGGAACAATTTTTAAAATATCTAAAAAGAATGGTGATGTTATTGAAAAAATAAAATTCCATAAAGAAGGAGATTACGAAGGAATAGAGGTGGTCGGTGATCAAATCTATGTTGTGAAGAGTACAGGAACTATCTATCAAGTGATAAATCCTGGGCAATCAACACAACAAATGAAAAAATATAATTCTTTTTTAAGTCGAGAAAATGATGTCGAAGGATTAACTTATGACAAGAAGAATCATCGCTTGCTTTTGGCTTGTAAAGGAATTCCCGCGACAGGGGAATCTTTTGAAGTTGTGCGATACAAAAAAGTCGTTTATAGTTTTGATTTAGCCACGCATACTCTCAATCCAGATCCTGTATATACGATACAACTGAGAGAGATTCGCAATTATCTAGAGCAACATACCCATCTTAAAGAATATGAAAAGTTGGTCGAGTTTTTCTCTGCAGGAAAAGAAAACCTGACTTTTAACCCTTCTGCAATTGCTATCCATCCAATTACCGGAGAGATTTATATTACTTCTTCTAGGGGGAAAGTTTTGATTGTTTTAAATGAGGCAGGTGTAGTTACACATATCGAAAAATTAAGCAAAAAAGTTCATGCTCAACCTGAAGGACTTGTTTTTGATAGAGATGGAACACTCTATATATCTAATGAAGGCAAAGGTGGGAAGCCTAAAATTCATAGATTTCGATATAAAAAAGGATAAAACCTTGTTTTTATAAGCGTCTTAGTTCAGGGATTTAAGTATGAATCTCAGCCAAGAGGTCATACTAAGTCCCGAACCATTTCGGGGTAGGTATAGAACAATTTTATGTCTTCAAGAAACTGACTTTTCAATTAACTTTCAATCTCTATTTTTGAAAATCTATTTAATTTAGAATAGCAATTGTTCAAAATAGCAATTCGCAGTCTTAGGAGCTATTTTTGAACAATTCTTATACCTAAATAACTTCATAATCTTATTTCTAATAATAGATTTATGTTTCGATTTGCGCTTGTTTTTATTTTTCTAAATCTTGTACTAAACGTCTCAGCTCAGGATAGACCAATTGAACTAAGGGGTATCATCGTAAGTTCAGAAAATGATCTTGGCCTAGAAAGTGTCAATATCTCTGTTCAAGGACAATTATCACGAGGTACGATTACAGATACAGAAGGGCGATTTTCGATCAGAGTAGATGCGCTTCCGGTGAATTTAATTATCTCTTCGATTGGATATGAAACCAAAAAGTATATAGTAAAAGACCAAGAAGAGATATTTGTCCAATTAATCCCCAATTCAACAGAGCTTCCAGAAATCATAGTAAGTGCCGCCCCGAAGATTGATACGATTTACAAAGAACCGTATAATGTTGTGGATTTTGCATTCAAAGATGGCTATCTAATCTTATTGATTTATAAAAATGTTTTTGAAAAATACGAACTAGTTCTATTGGATGAGGCAGAAGAATATGTTGCACATTATAA
Organism: Saprospiraceae bacterium; assembly: GCA_965277415.1. Taxonomy (GTDB): domain Bacteria; phylum Bacteroidota; class Bacteroidia; order Chitinophagales; family Saprospiraceae; genus JAHDHW01. The sequence goes on along the minus strand of CBDICS010000096.1, from coordinate 103,129 downwards.
TTTAAAAGATTACAAGCCTTCGTCTCTTTTTAAAAGTTGCTTAGGAATGCTCTATTTAGTTACGAATATTGGCGTATATAATATTGAAACAAATAGTAATTCAATTCACTTAGGGACTTGGATAGATGATGAAAAGTATGAAACAGTAATAGAACCTTGTGTCTTATCTGTAGATAGTTTGCTTTTTTATCAAAAACACTTATATCAAGGGCAAGCATTACTATACTATGCTTTTATCAATAAAAAAGGATCAAAAGATAGCTTGACCATTTTACCTTTATTAGAAGATGAAGTTAATATAAGACGGTTGATAGAAGAGACTGGCAATCGAATTCCTTGGTCTGGAGATTTTTGGGATGAAAATGTTCCGGACAAATTGAATGTGATTAGAGAAGAACCATACTTTTTGAAAGGTAAACTTAGAATGTATTTTCCAAAAATTTATGCTCCGATTTTCAAAAAAGATTCGATGATTTGTTTGTTTAATCATTTATCTTCTGCTATCTATTATTTTGATAGGAAAGGAAACGAAAAGAGAGCTGTGCCTATTCAGTATCATAAAATGAAACGTTGGAAAGAGTATGTCCTCTACGATGAGTTTACTCAAGATGTATATACAGCATTTCATACTCGATGGGGAGAATATATTTGTCAGATTGATTTAGAAACAGGAACACTCTCTGAAGCCATTCCTGTCAATCTTGATTTTATAGATAATGTGTTGATTAGAAATGGCATACTTTACTTTCTGCATCGAGACCCATATCAAGGAGGCCGTCAACGCATGATTCAAAAAATAAATATTACGAGATAAAGTACGCATGCCTTTTATGCCACTTCGCTTGTATTTCCAGCATAGACCCTGTATTTTCGCAAATACTTTACTTCTTAAAAAAATCGAAAAATGGCCCTTACAGAATCAACTATGCTTCCACTAGGAACTCAAGCTCCTAATTTTCTTCTAATGGATACCCTCAGTGGGAATTATTATAGTCTTGATGATCTAAAGTCTGAAAAAGCAACAGTTGTGATGTTTATTTGCAATCATTGTCCATACGTTATTCATGTGAATCCAGAGATTGTTCGCATTGCGAATGAATATAAAAATCATGGCGTAGCTTTTATTGCAATTAGCTCGAATGATGTAAAAGCTTATCCCGATGATGCACCAGATAAAATGAGTTTGGTTGCAAAGGTCTTACGATTCCCTTTTCCATACCTCTATGATAAAAGACAAGAAGTTGCAAAGGCTTATGATGCAGCATGCACACCTGATTTTTATGTTTTTGATAAAGAAATGAAATTGAAATACCGAGGGAGGTTAGACGATTCACGTCCAGGTAATAATGTCCCTCTAAACGGAAGCGATTTACGGAATGCTATTGATGCTACGCTTAATGGGACAGCTATTGAAAATCAACACCCTAGTATGGGTTGTGGTATTAAGTGGTTCACTCCTTCGTCGTGAAGAGATAGTTCTCCCTACGGCTGAAAGGAAGTTTTCAAAATCGCTTTGCTCTTTTGAAGGGATAGTTCAACCTACGGTTGAAAGAGATGGTGCCTGCGGCAAGAGGTCGCTTGCATTTAATAAAAGATGTAAGACCAATCCTAAGGTTTTCACATAATACAGAAAGTTATGGTACTTGCCGCAGGCACTATCTCTTTGCGACATTAGGAGCAACCATCTCTTTCTTCCAAAGAAGAACTATCCCTTTCTTCCTCAAGAAGAACCCTCTCCTAACCTCCTCCTAACCTCCGCCATAAAATCCGGCAGCTGCCTCAAAGCAGCCAACTCCTTATAGTTTTGCCTAAATTCTGCAACAGGCTTTCCCAAATAGAATTGTTCACCTGCTACGCTTTTTGTTACACCACATTGACCACCGATAATTGCTCGTTTGCCAATAGTGATACCTGGAGCAACACCAACCTGACCATAAATCGTTACCTCATCTTCAATGATTGCTTTTCCTGCAATGCCTACTTGTGCTGCAATTAAACACCGCTTTCCTATTACAACACCATGACCAATATGAGTCAAACAATCAATCTTAGTACCTTCTCCAATAACAGTATTTCCAGAGACACCTTTGTTGATTGTACAATTTGCAGCGATGTAGACATGATCTTCGATCACAACTCTTCCACCAGACTTCCATTTATTATAAGTCGTATCATTTTTTTTAAAATAAAAAGCATCCGACCCGATTACTGTACCTGAATCTATCTCAACATGATCTCCAATAATAGTATAATCTTGAATCGTAACATTAGCGTGAATGTAACAAGCTTTACCAATACGTACATGATTGCCGATTATTACATTAGGCTCCAAGATCGTAGAACCATGAATAATAGCAGAGTCACTTATCATTTTACTTATCGGGTCAAAAGGTCGATGTGCTTTGACTAAAGCATTATAAACTTCAAATGGATTCTCACATATTAGGAGTGCTTTCCCTTGAGGGCATTCTGTTCGTTTATTTAAAATAATAACAGTAGCAGCGGAAGAAAGTGATTTTTTAAAATATTTTTCAACGTCTACAAAAGTGATATCTCCAGCCTCAACCTTATGGATTTCATTAATTCCAGAAGCTAGAATAGAAGTGTCACCAATGATTTCACAATGATACTTTTTCGCTATATCAATAACAGGAATAGGCGATGGAAATTTCATTTTCTACATTAGGATTTATAAAAGGATAACAAAATATTGTGCCCCTCACAAGACGAAGTCAATGGCAAGCAAAGCAATTATAATTCCGTAGGGCGATCACTATCCTTCAAGACGAGACCGATCAATAAATCAATGCGCTTCAAACCAGTTCTGCCCCTGATCAATCCCAACTTTAATCGGGACTTTTAGATTTGGAATCGCTTGTTTCATTTCAGTTTCGATAATCGATTTCAGGTTTTCAATTTCATCTTTATGTGCATCGAATACCAATTCATCATGTACTTGCAAAATCATCTTAGATTTAAAATTGCCTTCTTTTAAAATTCGATGAATATTGATCATCGCAATCTTTATCATATCCGCTGCAGTGCCTTGAATAGGTGTGTTAATGGCAATTCGTTCTGCATTACTCCGGATCAGGCCATTACGGGAATCAATATCTCGAAGATACCTTCTTCGACCCATCAAGGTCATGACATAACCATTCTTACGAGCATCTTCAACGACAGTATCCATATAAGTTTTCAAACCATTATATTGAGTGAAATAGTTATTGATCAATTCAGTTGCTTCAGCTCTTTTTATATCTAATTGCCTCGAAAGATTAGTAGCTCCAGCTCCATAGATTACACTGAAATTAACTGTTTTGGCTCGATAGCGTTGTTCTTTAGTAACGGTATCTAAAGGAACGTCAAAGACTCGTGCAGCAGTAGCAGCATGGATGTCCTGTCCTTTCTGAAAGGCCTCAAGCATCGCTTCGTCTCCACTAATTTCAGCAATTACCCGAAGTTCGATTTGAGAATAATCAGCAGCCAAAATAATATGATCTTTATCTCTAGGTATAAAAGCTTCTCGAACTTTTGCACCTTCTGGTGTTCGGATCGGAATATTCTGCATGTTTGGATTATTGGAACTCAAACGCCCAGTTGCTGCGAGTGCTTGATTAAAAGAACTATGAATTCTTCCAGTTTTTGGATTCACAAGCCGAGGGAGCGCATCTACATAGGTAGACTTCAATTTACTCAAGCCTCGATACTGAAGAATCTTTTGAACAAAAGGGTAAGTCTCGCCAAGTTCAGAAAGCTTAACCTCATCTGTAGAATATTGACCTGATTTTGTTTTTCTCCAGCGATAAGGCAATTTCATTTTATCAAAAAGTACTTCTCCAACTTGTTTTGGGGAAGAAATATTGAAAGGTGTTCCCGCTTCATCGTAAATGTCCTGCTCTGCTTTTCTGATTTTATCTCCGAGTTCTTTGCCATATTTTTCCATGAAATCTACATCTAAATTGATTCCATTATACTCCATTTCTACTAGAACATTAACTAGGGGTTCTTCAATTGTATCGTATAATTTCTGAAGCCCTTCTTCTTCTAGTTTTGGGGCTAAGTAATTTTTTAATTGCAAAGTGATATCTGCATCTTCACTGGCATAATCTACTACTTTTTCTACGGGGATATCCCTCATTGACAATTGATTCTTACCCTTCTTTCCAATGAGTGTAGTAATAGAGACTGGTTGGTATTTCAGATAAGTTTCGGCTAAATAATCCATATTATGTCTGAGCTCAGGCTCAAGAAGATAATGTGCCAACATAGTATCGAAATATTTCCCTTTGATTTCGATATCATACCATTTTAAGATAAGCGCATCATACTTTATATTTTGACCTATTTTAATAAGTTTTTCGTTTTCAAAAATTGATCTAAACTCTTCTATTATACTTTGAGCAAGCTCTTTATCATTCGGAATGGGGACATAAAAACCCTCATGTGGTTTTGTAGAAAAAGCAATCCCGACGAGTTCAGCTTTATTAGCATCAATACCAGTTGTTTCTGTATCAAAACAAATACTCTTTTGAGCAGAAAGTAACTTTATTAATTTGGTTCGATCATCCTTAGTATCGACAAGTTGATAATCATGCGTAGTATTCTCTATAGAATGTTCTGCAACCGAGTGTGTTGGAAGAGGAGGGGCGCCTGATTTAGTTGGGGTAGAGACTGCTTCACCAAATAAATCTTTTTGGCCACTTACATTTGGATTTTTAGATGCGGACTGTGTCTCTCCTAATATTTGTGCTGCCAGTCTTCTAAATTCTAGCTCTTTGAAAATTTCAGAAAGAACATCCTTATTGAATTCTTCTACTTGATATTTCTGTGCGTTAAACTGAACAGGAACATTTATATCTATAGTCGCAAGAACTTTTGATAATTTACCTTGTTCCGAAAATTCGATTACCTTTTCTTTTTGTTTGCCTTTGAGTTTATCTGTGTTTTCTAAGAGTCCCTCCATACTACCAAACTGCTTCAATAATTTGACAGCAGTCTTTGCTCCAATCCCAGGAATGCCTGGGATATTATCCACGGCATCACCTTGTAAACCTAAAATATCGATGACTTGATCAACTCTTTCAATATCCCATTGCTCTAAAATTTCTTTCTGTCCAAGTATCTCAACATCACCACCTTTACGTCCGGGTTTATACATAAAAACCTTATCCGAAACTAATTGAGCATAGTCTTTATCAGGAGTTACCATATATACATCAAAGCCTTCCTGCTCTGCTTGTTTGGCTAAGGTGCCAATTACATCATCCGCCTCAAATCCCTCTTTTGTTGCAATCGGAATATTAAAAGCCTTAATGATATTTTTAATATAAGGAAAAGCAGCAGTAATAGCTTCAGGCTGAGCTTCTCGATTAGCTTTGTATTCGGGATACATGTCATGTCGAAAAGTGGGACCTTTGAGGTCAAAAGAAACTGCGATATGGGATGGTTTTTGATTAGAAAGAATATCCCAAAGGTATCTTGTGAAACCAGTAATTGCAGAGACATCCATCCCCTTTGAATTGACTAAAGGCCGAGTAATGAATGCATAATGAGCACGATATACTAAAGCGTGTCCATCTAATAAAAAGAGCTTTTTTTCAGACATAGAATGTTAATTAAGTATAGTTTAACAGCTATATAAATATTAAAGCAGGAAAACAAATATTTCTTCTATAGAACTTAATTGCGAATTTATCATTTTTTAAATGAAAAGAAGTACTGCTTAAAAAATAAGTTCTCTTTACATATTGGTCTAATTTGGAGTTTTAAAGATTTATTTTTTGAGCAAAAAAAAGCCTGTCCAAGAAAGGACAGGCTAGGCACTGTGAAATGCTTGGGTTAGAAAGCCAAATTTTATAAATTAAGGCTTTAGCATTGGGTTTAGGTCTGTTTTATAGGTACTTCCTACAGATTATAAGATAAGCCTAGCACCCAGTATGTTTGTAAAGGGTTGTCACCAGAATAGTCTTTTACTTCTGTAATTGTATCATCTGTATTTAAAATATTAAATGCTTCTTGTTTATTTCCTCTGAGCCCTAAGTCAAAACCAATTCCGATTCCTTTATAAGCAGTGGTAAATGTATTGACCCATGTCCAGTTTGATAAATTGCTAGCATCTTCATAACTAAGAAAAGTAGAAAAATTAGATTTCCAAGTAACTCCCTTAGTAATTTTTTTAGTGTAATCAGCTACAATCTTTGCTCCTAAAGAGGAAGTATAATTAAACTCTGAATCGGAAAAAACGAAATTATAATTTAATGGATGAATGACAACCACTAAGTCTGTAATCGGTGTCCAAGTAGCTCCAAGTCCAAAATCTAGAAAACCAGGATTGTTGAATTTACCATCAAGTATAGATGTTCGATATTCACTTAAAGCAGAGATTGCCCATTTATCATTCAGTTTGTATCCAAATAATGAAGATAGGTTAAAGGCATCAGCTGCAACTTGGAAACCGTCCTCGTCATCATCTACATCTTTATTGTCGAATTTCAACCAAGATAAATTCAAACCACTACTGTTTCTCCAGAAATACTTTTTTTGATCCACATTCGCAAAACCATTCAAGGTGAACCCGATAGTAGCGGCTGAAGTGTTAGGCGCGTCCTTAGATAACCAATCATTGAAGTTGGCGAGATTAAAACCTATTGTTCCAAAAGCACCAGTAGACCATCTTGGATAAGGTGTTAATTTATCCTTTAGGCTCGCTACTTCTCCTTCAAGTGTTCCTACTTGAGCAGTCAAGGCTTCTAATTGAGCTTTCAGAGGTGTTAAAGCTGCTTCTTTTTGAGCTTTTTGAGCTTGCATTTCTTCAATTGTCTGAGCATCTGTTACTAGCAAAAATCCAAAGGACAAAGCAAAAAACAATAATACTTTTTTCATTTTCGTATTCATATTTTACAATTAATAAAAAACCACATTACGTGCGTTTATTTGGTTGTTATATTTTTTAGGGAGAATAACTGATTAAACATGAGTTAGAACCAATTATTTTATAAATAACTTCAGATATGCTATTTCTAACATTTGCATGAAGTATAATCCGCTCAAACCGGTTGGATTAAGCGGCACTAAACCATGTATGATAATATTATTTTTTAAGCAGCACTAAACTTCGTGAATTTCAAATGTTTCAGAAGTCAATTTACTAAGTGGGATAACTATCCTGCTACTCTTTGTAAGCAGTGTAATTGAAGAACTATCAATTCTTATCACCTCTCCTTTGACGTTGTCAACACTGATAAGGTCACCGATTTTAATTTTTTCTTTACTATAAAAAGAAGCAAGGAAATTAGCCATCATATCTTTTGATGCTAAACCATAGCCTAATGCAAAAGCAAAAACACAACCACCGATGATAATAGAAAGATTATTAGATATGAAATCTGTATCAATACCAACCTGTGTCAGGGCAGTAATAACAGACATTAGAAAGATAAAATAAAAAACAAAAACACCAATGATTTTGGCAGAAGGAACACCAACAGATTTTAAGGTAGTTACCAATATACTTTGGATGGATTGAGCAATCAACAAACCAAAGACCAAGACAATCAAAGCTGCAATTAGCTTTGGAATATAAAAGATAATATTGCTAACCAAACCTGTTATAGCTTCAATCTCAAGATAATCTGAAGCTACAATCGTAAATATGAGTAATAAGAAATAATAGGCAATTTGGGATAAAACAACACTTGGAACAATGTTGAAACTAGATTTTTCAATAAACTCAATTTCATTAAGTTTTTTGGCTAATTTATCTACTCCAATGGATCTCAGTATTCTTTTGATCACAATAGATACTATTTTCGCAATAATCCATCCTACAATAAAAATAAGAATAGCTCCCAGAATTCTTGGGAAAGCTTTCGAAATGTTATCGTACAATTCTGTTAGTATTTCAAGTATTTTGGTCATAAGTCAAGCTTCGTATCCATGAATATATCATGGTTGAGGTAAGTTGTAATTCGTTTTTTTAATAAATAGCGGTAGCTAATAGGGATATAAATTATTTAGGTTCACCATGAGGCATATCATCACTATCTTCTCTGGAATGACCTTCTGATAGAGTAGAAGTAGTTTCTTCTGTTTCATGTGTACCTCCTACAAGAGAAATAAACATTTCAAAAACTTTCGGAAGGTATAATTCTAAAACATTAGACATGAACTGAAAAACTCTAACATTTCCCATCACACCTGATTCTGTTTCGGGCGGCGGATGTGGATGTCTTTTCTCCTCCTCTTCCCCAAGTAATTTAAAACTATTTTTAGTGCTCATAAGAATTTATATTTAATCTTTAAATAACTTCTTTACGAAATAAACTTTTGTACACATTCAAGGCTTTTGCCTTAGCTCGTTTTATTTTCATTTTGATTGCACTTTCTGTTTTTTCTAATGACTCAGCAATTTCTCTAATACTCATCTCTTCTTGATATTTCATCATGAGTATTGCTTTGTCTCCTACTGGGATTTTTTCTAATACTACTTTTAGCTTTTTTAATTCTATTTGTAGTAATTCCACATCTTCTACGTCTTCAACTATATCTGGAGGTGTATCCATTTCTCCAGTAAACAAATTCTTTTCTTTTTTCTTGCGTCGTAAAAAGTCTATACAAAAGTTATAGGTAATGGAATATATCCATGTTGAAAATTTAGACTTTTCACTAAACTTAGCCAGATTTGCGAATATCTTAATAAAGATATCTTGTGTCGCATCTTGGGCAAGTCCTTCGTCTTTAAGCATCGAAATACACTTGCTATAGATTTTTCCGGCATATCTGCTATACAGGAGACTAAAATAAGCAGTCTCTCTAGTACTTAGATATAGTTTGATAACTTCGCTATCAGACCGAATATTAGGATTTTTGAAACCTTGATTCCTATTGGGATCGTTTTGCATTAAAGGAGTTTTCACTTAAAAAATGGTTTCTGTGATTATAGAGATATTTATTTGGACTACAAAAATAAGGAAGTAATTCCACTTTTTGTTGTTTTAGGCCGTCACAGATTGCATTTTTTTAAAAATAATAACATACACTCCTACTAAAATCCACTTTTGGGTTTAAGTTTTTTCATTAATATGTATTTGGTTTTTAAGACGCATTACTTTTCTTAAAGACACATTTTTAAACAAGAAATTGTGACATGGAAAATGAGAGGGAAATTTATATAGAAAAGGAAGAATTCTGTTTGAAAACAAAAAAATAGAGGTAGTACTACCTGTACTACCCCTGCCCTAACCAAATAAAACCAAATATTCTTTAAAGGTATTATACCTCTGTTATTGTCTGATTAGTTATTGTGTTTGTTACACTAACTGACACAAATATAATAACTTTATTATTAAAATGTAGACTTTTTTGAAATAGATAAGCTTTTTTTAGGCTCTGTTTTCTTCAAACCAAAAGATTATTTAGTTTAAGTCGGATGAGTTGATATTTTATTTTGATTTTAGATGAAAATCATAAAAATCATTGTTTTAAATAAAATGCTAAATGAAATATCTTGTTTGTCAGCAAAAAATTAACTTTGAGCTTTGTTATAAATGATTGAACCTAATTGTCATGAGAAAAATATTTTTTGTCATTTTATTGCTTCCATTTATGCTTCCAAGTGTTTCTGCTCAAGATAAAACGAGTGAAGAAGACGCTTTTTATATCAGGACGATTTACGACAAAGCGCTTACAGAAGGGCAATGTTATGAATGGTTAGAGCATATGACTACTCAAATAGGAGGTAGATTAGCTGGTTCTCCCCAAGCGGCGGCAGCAGTAGAATACACCAAACAAATGCTAGATACGCTAGGTTTAGATTCTGTTTGGTTAGAGCCTTGTATGGTGCCTCACTGGGTTAGAGGAGACCAGGAAGTTGTTAGAATAGTGAATTCTGAAACAATGGGATCCATAAATTTGAATGCGCTTGCTTTAGGGAATTCTGTAGGAACTCAAGAAGGAGGCCTTCTTGCTGAAGTAATAGAAGTTAAGAGTTTAGATGAAGTAGATAAACTTGGTCGTGCTGGAATTGAAGGAAAAATTGTTTTTTATAATCGACCAATGGATCCAACTCAACTTAGAACATTTAATGCATATGGAGGTGCGGTAGATCAAAGAGTGAATGGACCAGCTAGAGCTTCAAGGTATGGAGCAGTAGCAACTTTGGTTCGTTCAATGACAACAAGACTCGATAATATCCCTCATACCGGTGTCACAGTTTTTAATGATGACAAGGAGATACCAGCACTAGCAATCAGCACTAATAATGCTGAGCTATTAAGTGAAATGTTAAAAAAAGAAAAAATTAAAATTTTTATCTCAACGAACTGCCAAAAGCTAGAAAATAAGCTTTCTTATAACGTTATTGGAGAAATTAGAGGTAGTGAAAAACCAGAAGAAATTATTTTAGTAGGAGGTCATCTTGACTCTTGGGACGTTGGAGATGGGGCACATGATGATGGAGCAGGTTGTGTACATTCTATGGAAGTATTACAACTTCTAAAACGATTGGACTATAAACCCAAACGGACAATACGATGTGTATTATTTATGAATGAAGAAAATGGACTCGCTGGAGGACTCGCTTATGCAAAAGCTTCTAATGAAAAAGGAGAATTTCATTTGGCAGCGATCGAGTCAGATGCTGGTGGGTTTACCCCGAGAGGATTTAGTGTAGATGGCGATGCAGCAATTTTTACGCAGAAATTCAAAAACGTAATAGAGTGGTTCCCTCTATTAGAAGCCTATGATTTGACATTTAGCAAAGGCGGAAGCGGAGCAGATATTTCGCCATTGAAAAGCCAAAAAGGTCTATTATTCGGATTTCGCCCTGACTCTCAGCGTTATTTTGATTATCATCACACTGCGATTGATACAATAGATGCAGTAAACAAACGAGAATTAGAGCTAGGTGCTGCTGCAATTACCAGTTTAGTATACCTTATAGATAAGTACGGATTATTATGAAAATGCCACAAGTAGACAAAGTGAAAATCCACGACCTTGAATTTGAAGTATTTCTCACAACTGAACAGGTAAGAGAGACGATCAAAAAATTAGGCGATCAAATCACTCAGGATTACCTTGAAAAGAAACCTATCTTTATTGCCGTACTAAATGGTGCTTATGTTTTTGCAGCAGATTTACTTCGGGAATGTAAATTTCCTTGTGAAATGTCGTTTGTTAAATTATCCTCCTACGAGGGGCTGGAAAGTACAGGATCTGTTGCTATGAATATTGGATTGAATCTAGACCTTAAAGACCGGCATGTGATTATCCTTGAAGATATCATTGATACTGGGGGTACTCTTCACTACTTTTTAAAAAAAGTGACTGAATTTCAACCTGCTTCTATTAGATTAGCAGCGCTTTTAGTCAAACCCGAAGCATTGAAACACCCTTTAAAAATTGATTATACTGGATTTGAAATTCCTAATCGATTCGTGGTGGGCTATGGCTTGGATTATAATGAAGAAGGCAGAAACCTTTCTGCTATCTACCAGTTATCGGAAGATTAAAGGATCGTTTTAATCACTTTCTATAAAATAAGATAAAAAAAACTTCACTGGAACTTTACAAAATAGTTATTTTGTTATAAATTTGCAGTCGCTTCCGAAATAAGCGTGTATTGACCTATGGTGTAATTGGCAACACACTTGGTTTTGGTCCAAGCATTCTAGGTTCGAGTCCTAGTAGGTCAACCATAAAAACGCCTTGATAATCAGTAGATTATTGAGGCGTTTTTGTTTTTGAGATGAGCGTATTACAGCAAAGTTTATCAATTGGTGGTCTGGTCCATTGTTCTATCACCCTCAATTATCATTTTTGTAGGGATAGATTTGGAAATTGGTAGCCTTGAGACTGGATAAGCGGCAAATGAAATTCTATCCTTGCCTGAAGAAAAATTAGAAAATACTTCTAAAAGATTATTGTAGCTTAGGAAATGGAGTAGTTTATCAGCAAGTATCGAAATATACACATCGATTTAATAAAAAATATAATATATTCCCACAGAAAAGACTCTAGGAAAAGGATTAAAATAATCATAAAGATCTCCAATTACATCATATTGATCAAGCCTCTGAGTCAGTCGATTTTTTAATAAATTTTGTCTAATCTCGGAATCAAGTAGTAATCGTTCATTTAACCTGTATTGAAGTGCAAAAAGCACCTGAATATTGATCTTTCTTTCCAAATTTACTTCTGATATGTCTATGAATGGCGAGGCAGTACTAAAGTAATCACCGTCTTTATAAGTTGTTATTGAACTAGATAAAAGTTCACCTTCCAGATAATGTTTTTTGCCAACATCTACTTTGGTATCAAAATGCCAGATGAATGCTGTACCTACACTAATATTAAATTTTTTAAAATGATAATTTATTTTTACTGGATAAAGTACGGAGTGTGTTTTAAAATGCTCCCTTATAGTGCCCCCTCGAAATTGTCCACCAAAAGAGGTATAACTAAATTCTTCTAATCTAATAAATTGACCATATTGATAAGATGCTTCTATTCCCAAACTGATATGCTGAAAAAGAGGATATTGACAGCTAATACCTAGTATCGCATGTACTCCAGGTTGTAGATTAAAGGATGTTTCAAAAGAACTAAAAGTTGGTTCTTGCTTGGTTTCAAATAAAGGGATGCCATACTTTGCGTGAATTGACCAAGTAGAAGATTTCTTCTCAGAATGATTATTCTTCACTTGACTGAATAATAAGAGCGGAAAAAAGAAAACAACAATAAATGAAACGTAAATATTATTCATAATCAAGGAATTATCTAAGTAGCCGTAAAGAAATATACTAATAATAATTGATAAGTTGAAAAATTATAATTGGATGTTTTAGGCCAGCTACTCAATTGATTCGTAAATTCATAATTAGAAATAAAATCTAAAACCATATGAATTTACGGATATTTAAATTTATCGGAATCCTTAGTGCATTTCTTCTTATAAACTCAACTTGCCAAGTTGAAACGGAGGAAAAACTCCAACCAAATATTATTTTCATTTTAGCTGATGATTTAGGCTATGGTGATATTTCTGCATATGGCAATAGTAATAAAATCAAAACACCTAATATTGATGGCTTAGCTGCGGAGGGCATGCGCTTTACAGATGCACATACACCTTCATCAGTCTGTACACCTACACGATATGGGGTATTAACAGGAAGATACAATTGGCGGACTAAATTGAAAAGTGGGGTATTAACAGGTATATCTAAGGCTTTAATTCCAAAGTCGCGGGCTACGGTCGCTTCCATACTCCAAGGCGAAAATTATAAGACTGCTTTTATTGGAAAATGGCACTTAGGTTGGGATTGGGCAAAGAAAGATTCAACTCTGGAGGATGGAGCAGGCTGGGATGAAAAGGATTTTAATAATATTGATTTTACAAAACCAATTACTAATTCCCCCAATGATTTAGGATTTGATTATGCTTATGGCCATGCAGGTTCATTAGATATGGCACCATATGTATATGTAGAAAATGCCAGGGTAACAGAAATACCAGATAGTGCTACAGTGAATACAGGGAAATATTCTTGGTGGAGGAAGGGGCCAACATCTAAAGATTTTATTCATGAAGAAGTTACGCCTCATTTTTTTAAAAAGGCAATAAAATATGTGCGAAATCAGGCTAAGGAAAAGCATCCTTTTTTCTTATACTTACCATTACCTTCTCCTCATACGCCTATACTTCCAAGTAAGGAATGGCAAGATAAAAGTAATTTGAATCCATACGGTGATTTTGTATTGATGATTGATGATTATGTTGGAAGACTATTAAGTGCAATAGAAGAGGAAGGCATTAAAAATAATACCATAGTTATATTTACCAGCGATAATGGCTGTTCACCTGCAGCCAAAATAGATGAAATGATTGAAAAAGGACATTATCCAAATGGTATATACAGGGGACATAAAGCTGATATTTTTGAAGGCGGACATCGGGTGCCTTTTATTGTCAGATGGCCTAATGAAATCAATCAAGGAGTCGTTTCTGATGAGACTATTTGTTTAACTGACTTAATGGCTACATGTGCAGAAATAGTCGGCCACTCCTTAATGAATCATGAAGGGGAAGATAGTTATAGTCTAATGCCACTCTTTAAAAATAAAGCCCTTCAATCTTCCTTTAGAGAAGCGACTGTTCACCATTCGATCAATGGAAGCTTTGCTATAAGAAAAGATGAATGGAAATTAATCCTCTGTCCTGATTCTGGAGGATGGAGCGATCCCAAACCTTCAGACAAAAATGCACTGGATACTTTACCAGAAATTCAATTATATAACCTGAAAGATGATCCAAGCGAATCTTATAACATACAGGACGCTGAAAAAGATAAGGTGCGGGAATTAAAATCACTACTGATAAAATATATCACAGAAGGGAGAAGTACACCTGGGGAAATTCAAAAAAATGATTCGATTGAGTCCGAATGGAAGCAGATAAAGTTCATAGATTATATTGGCTATATAGAAGGATAAATATTTTCCAACCTTACAAAGGAGTATTCATTCATAGATGACCAAGCTCAATCAGAATTTAATTATTATCGTTTAAAACAAATCGATGTGGATGAGCAATATGAATATAGTTCAGTCATTTTTATTCAAATAGCATTACAAATAAGTCAAGCCGAACTATACCCTAATCCTGCTCATTCCGAATTTATGATATTACGAGACGAAGAAGCAAGCAAAACATGTAGTATCGAGGTATATAGTACAATGGGGCAATTAATTTTCTCCAAGAGAAATATTTCAGATTTGGCTATTTCTATTGATACAAGGGACTGGGAAAACGGTATGTATACGCTTAGATTAGTTTCACCTGATCGGATAGATACGTATCAGTTGATTATAGATCATGAATTGAGATAAACAATAATAAGGATAACTTGTTTTATAAAAAAAAATATTTCTTCTTTTGAAAGCTTTTAACAAGTGCTTTAAAACCCTCAATCATGGCAAAACAATTCGATAAAATATCTTCGACTTTAAAGGAGTTTATAGAAAATCAAAAACTCTTCTTTGTTGGAACGGCTGGAGATACTGGAACGGTCAATGTCTCTCCCAAAGGGATGGATACATTAAGAGTGATTAATGAAAATCAGGTGCTTTGGCTTAATCTAACAGGAAGTGGGAATGAGACTAGCGCACATCTGTTGAAGAATAATCGAATTACTATCATGTTCTGTGCCTTTGAAGGAAATCCTTTGATATTGCGACTCTATGGTTCTGCTAAGATCTATCATAAAGGAAATAAGGAGTGGAATGAAAACATTAAACACTTTCCTGATTTTTTAAGTGCAAGGCAGATTATGGATGTAAAAGTCGAATTGGTGCAAACTTCCTGTGGCTTTGGTGTGCCGCATATGGATTATCAAGGAGAAAGAGAACAATTGATTTTATGGGCTGAAAATAAAGGTGAAGCAGGGATAAAAGCTTATCAAAAAGATAGAAATGCACGAAGTATAGATGGATTTCCAACCGACTTTTCTTAATGAAAAAATATTATAATTTTTCTAAGGCTTTCAAAACCCTTCTGGCTCTGACTTTAAAACCTGCCGAGCCATGAGGATAATGATCCTCAATAATGATCTTTAATTCGTTTGCGAGCTCTGGTTCTTTCAATGTAATATTATAGCATACACTCATAGAAAAAACCCGAACAGCAATCGCTTCTTTTGGGTCATCCAAAAATCGAAAACAAATATCTGCGACTCTACCGAGTAGTTTTTCAGGAATCTCAATCTCGGCTAAGATCCTCGTCGTGTTCCGTTTAATGGCGTTGTGTATAGGCTTTTCAAGATAGTCAATCATCTTTTCTAAATAGGGGTAGATAAGTTTGGGGTGATCAACTCCACAATATCCTACTGCCCAGGAAGCTCTATGTGAAAGCCGAATGTTTTTTTCAAAAAATAAGTCCATCAATGCTTTGAATCGGTTTTTATCTGATCCAATATATTGGACAATTTCTTTGATTAATGCTTTAGATTGTTGCCCTTGTAGCGTTTTTTTAATGTCCATTTCAGTAGAAGTTATTTTAGAAAAGTCAAATGTAAAAATTATGGATTTTATAAGCTAAGTTATTTTAGAAAAATAAATCATATGAGAGGTTTCATTAATTATAAAAAACTATTATATTTGCAAAGTTGTAATTTGTTATTTTGCAAATTCCACATCCCAATCACCTTAATATTTTTCCCAATCACCGATTTTAAAGATGTGACACTCTTTAGGAGTGACCGAATCCTATTTATACTTCTATAATACCAGCCGATGGGACATTTGAAGCGTAATTTTTAGGATACGTAAATGATTGTATAAAACCAGCCATTGCTTTATTACTACTTTGAGAAAACTAGTGATAGTTCCTTTATGAGGGATTATATTCTTGTACTAGACTATGTAGATGCAACACAAGAAATTTTATGTCCCAAATTCCCATTGGGGATGATATGTAAGAATCAATTGTTACTTCGCAATTGTAATCTCATGATTTTCACCTAGTCTTATGACAGGATGAAATCAAAGCAGTAGACATACTGCAAATCTTGACTAAGTTCGTTTCGACGGACTTTATCAAATCTGTTTTTGGGATGTAGCCCCTCTCCCCTAGACCAGGAGAGGGGATTTTTATTTGCCTCTCTCTTTAAAAAATAGTATATTGCAAGTGTTCCTATTCTATCCTAAGACTTTTATAACAATACTTTAATAGTCAACCTACCCCTTAATCGTTCAATTTTAACCAAAAAAACCTCATATCCCAACAAGGGTAGACTTACAATATATTTGGACTTGGTTAAAATCCTCTGAAATTATACGAGCATATTATTTTTAACCTATAATCCATAATCCCATGAGAGTATTACTTACAATTTTTTTGCTTTCGTCCCTATTAACCGATCTACCAGCACAAACCATTACTTTTTCTACATCTTGCGAAATGGCGGTCATTTGCTCCAATGAAAATGATTGCGGACCTAGTCTAGTTGATTTATCGGCAATGGCTTCTACTACATGCAACACTGGCGGATTAACGATTAATTATACTATTGATTTATATGATGATGGTAGTATTGATGAGTCGAATACAGGCAACAGTATTAATGATAGTTATCCACTTGGGAGTCATAGAATAATACTTGTAGCAACAGATGATTGTTCAAATGAAGAAACTTGTGAATTCTTGTTTTTGATCGAAGATTGTACAGCACCTATTGCGGCTACTTTTAATGGAATCGCAGGAGAAGCAAATCCCGATCAAGATTTGGTTTTAAATGCTAGCGATCTGAATTTAGGGAGTACAGATAATTGTGGAATATCTTCTATATTATTAGTAAGTCCATCTCAAGGCCCTGGACAAACGATGCCTCCAATGGAAGCGACATCATCTATTTCTTTCTCTTGTGATGATTTAGGAGTCAATACATTCGATTTTTGGGTTGGAGATTCGGCAGGTAATTGGGATTATAAATCTACCTATGCACTTGTAGAGAATAATCTTTCACCTTTTTGCTCAGGAGGAAATCCTGTAGTTAATATTTGTTTGAGTTCTATAGCCGAATGTGGCCAACCTATAGGTGGTGTAAGTTATATAGGTATCAGCAGCTTACCTGGCATACCAAATATAGACTTTAGCGTACTTCCCTGCCAATCATTTCCCAGTGGCTCTTCTATTTCTAGCATTATTCCAGAGAAGGATATCAATCATTTAAATGGGGTTTCTACTTTTGATCTAGTGCTAATTTCTAAGCATATCCTAGATATTCAATTGTTAGATTCTCCTTATAAGATTATTTCTGCTGATGCGAATCACTCAGGGAGTGTTTCTACAATTGATTTAGTCGAAATCCGAAAATTAATACTAGGAATCATTCCAGCATATACGAATAATACGTCTTGGCGATTCGTAGATTCTTCTTTTGTTTTTCCTAATCCTCAAGATCCATTTCAGACATCAGTACCTGAAATTTGTATAATCAGTGGAGAAGATGTCATGAAGACATTCATAGGTATGAAAATTGGAGATGTGAATAAGAGTGCAGCGCCTGGAGATTCATTATCGTCTTCAGAAATAGAGGATAGAAGTATTTTGAATCTTGATTTATTAAACCAACATTTTGAAGCAGGTGAAAATATCTCCATTGATTTCTTTGCAGGAGATATCAACAAGTATACGGGCTTTCAGTTTGAATTGGGCTTTGATATGGATTTTTTAAATTTTGATTTTTTTGAACGAGGTATATTAAAAGATTTTAACGAATCAAATTTTAATATCCAAAATGATCAAGGGAAGATTTCAATTAGCTGGATTAATATGGATACAGATCCAATTGAACAAACAAGCAGTCCTCTTTTTACATTTAAGTTCAATACTAAGAAATCTGGAATGCTTAAAGATTTGATAAAATTGTCAAAAACTAGGCTGTCTCCAGAAGCTTATACTAATGATTTGGCTATTTCTAATTTGAATATTAATTATTTAGAAGAAATTCAAAATTCAGCTCTAATAGTAAAAAATACACCTAATCCATTTCAGGATGAGACACGACTGACTTTTGATCTGCCTGAATCTGATCAAATTACATTGACTATTCTAGATGCCAAAGGAACTATAATTAAAAGTATTCAGAAAACAGTAGAGAAAGGACGTAACGAGATAAGATTAAAAGGAGATCTATTTCCTACGGATGGTATATATTTTTATCATCTAGAATCGTCCTTAGGGAAACGTATAGGAAAGTTTTTAAAGTTGTAGTTTATTTGTCATTCGTCATCTGTTCTTTTAGAGTTTAATAAACATCTAATGACAGATGACGAATGATATTTTATCAAGCACTCAGCTCAACATAGTTCAGGATTTCTTCCACATATTGACGATTGTTAGCAAGTCGTGGCACTTTATTTTGATTGCCAAATTTACCTCGGTATTTCATCCAACCCATAAATGTGCCTTTAGGTAAAGGGCGAAGCATAAGCTCATTAAGCGCCATGTTTTTATAACGTTTGGCTTCGTAATCTGAATTGATCATTTGAAGTTTACGATCTAATAAAGAATTAAAGGATTTCAAATCAGTTGGTTCTCTTTCAAACTCTACCAACCATTCGTGTCCACCTTTTCCTGAATTTTTAAAATAGATTGGAGCAACAGTATATTCAGCAACGATAGCATTCATCTCTGTACATGCTTCTGCAATGGCTTTATCTGTATTAGCAACCATCACCTCTTCCCCAAAAGCATTAACAAACTGCTTGGTTCTTCCCGTAATTTTTATTTTATATGGAGATGTTGAAGTAAACATTACTGTATCGCCAATCAGATAACGCCATAGACCAGCATTAGTACTGATAAGCATAGCATAGTTTTTATCTTTTTCTACTTCTTCTAATGTAACAGCTTTAGGGTTTTCTTCATGCCACTGATCCATAGGGAGAAACTCATAATATACGCCATTATTTAAAAGCAATAACATATCATCATCATCAAGGTTAAGCTTGGTACCAAAATAACCTTCAGAGGCATTGTATACTTCAATATACTTTACTTTTTCTGAAGGTAAAAATTGAGCAAACTGATCACGATATGGCGTCATATTTACACCACCATGTATATAAACTTCAAAATTTGGCCACACCTCAAGCATATTAGATTTGCCAGATACTTCTAATACATGTCTAAAAAAGACAATCGTCCAAGTTGGTACACCACCAATCATTTTGATCATTGGCGCTACATCTGGTTTGCAAGCGACTTCTGCCATTAATTGAATCTTAGATTCCCAATCATCTCTAAAGACTATATCTAAATCCGGTTCAAAAAATGGCCTTGCAATCTTCGGCATATTTTTGACCATAAGTGCAGATACGTCCCCATAGATCGTTTTTGATCCAGGTTTATATAAGGAGTGATTGCCTGCCATTATAAAGTTCTTACCAGAAAAAATACTACAATCAGGAATTTGATCATAAATAATGGTCATCGTATCCCAAGTACCTTTGATATGACAATTATCAAAATTCACTTGAGAGACAGGAATAAACTTACTCTTAGCACTAGTTGTTCCAGAAGATTTAGAAAACGTCTCAACTTTTCCAGGCCAAAGGATATCTTTTTCTCCTTCCATCATTCGCTGAATAAAAGGCTTCAAACTTTCGTAATCCTGAACAGGAACATTAGACTGAAAATCTTTTGGTGTACGAATGGAACGAAAATCGTGCAATTTTCCCCATTCTGTATTGCGGGCAGATTCTATCAGGGTATCAAAAATCTGTTTTTGAGCAACATGAGGATTCTCTATGATGTGCTCAATCTCTTTGTACCGTTTTTTGTAGTACCAATTGAATGCGCTATTTACAAAAGTTCTCATAGATGGCTCAAAGTATTGATTAATTTAAACGCGCTCTTTTTTAAAAAAGAGGCTATAATTTTAAAGGATACTAAAAATAAAAAAAAATGTCTCTTAAAAGAGAGGATTTCAAGAACTATTTTTTCTGATACATTGATTTTGCCTTGTTCGAAAACAAGCATATTGGCCTCGCAAAATATTTCCTAAAACCTTCTTATTACAAAATTAAGCAGTAAAACGGATTTTTTTACTTTATTATGCGAATTCCATGAAATTATTTAACAATGCCTACTCTAAATGGGGGATTTAGACAACTTCATTAGGTACTATAGTTTATAGGAGCTGTTCTATAGCTTTTCAATACTAAACTTTAACACTTAATTCTTCAACTAAAAACGCTCCAGTAAAGCTTTTTTTCGATTTTGAGATTTTTTCTGGTGTTCCATGACTGACAACGGTTCCGCCACGATGACCACCTTCAGGTCCCATATCTATAATATAATCTGCTACCTTGATCACATCCATATTATGTTCGATTATTAATACAGTATTTCCTTTTTCAACCAATTTGTTGATCACATTTAAAAAATGTTGTATATCTTCAAAATGAAGTCCAGTTGTAGGCTCATCTAATATATACAAGGTATTACCGGTGTCTCTTTTTGATAATTCTTCGGATAATTTTACCCTTTGTGCTTCGCCACCAGAAAGAGTAGTCGCTCGTTGGCCAAGTGTAATATATCCAAGTCCGACATCTCGAAGCGTTTTTGTCTTTCTATAAATATTTGGAATTTTTTCGAAAAAATCGACGGCTTCTTCGACAGTCATATTCAAAACATCATTGATTGATTTTCCTTTGAATAGCACTTCCAATGTTTCTCGGTTATACCTTCGGCCCATACAGTTTTCACAATCTACAGCGACATCAGGTAAGAAATTCATTTCAATGGTTCTCTTTCCTGCTCCTTCACAGACTTCACATCGACCACCTTTGACATTAAAAGAAAAACGCCCTGGTTTATAACCTCTGATTTTGGATTCAGGTAATTCAGAAAAAATCTTTCTAATATCTGTAAATAAACCAGTATAAGTAGCTGGGTTTGAACGTGGGGTTCTCCCTATTGCAGATTGGTCGATTTCGATCACTTTATCAACATGTTCAATCCCGATAAGCGTTTTATAAGCTAAGGGTTTTTGACGACTTTTATAAAAATGTTGTCGTAAGATTGGATAAAGTGTATCATTAATTAGAGTAGATTTTCCACTTCCTGAAACACCAGTTACACAACACAATGTGCCTAAAGGGATTTTGATTCCGACATTCTTGAGGTTATTACCAACTGCTCCTTTCAGTTCCAAGAAATTGCCATTCCCTTTTCTACGAGTTTTAGGAATTTCAATCATCTTTTTGTTTTGGAGAAACAATGAAGTAATCGTTTTACTTTTTAAAAAATCTTTGGGAATACCCGCACCAACTAATTCTCCACCATGTTTGCCTGCTCCTGGGCCAAGGTCGATCAAATAATCGGAAGATAGCATGATATCCTTATCGTGTTCAACGACTAATACCGTATTGCCTATTTCTGAGAGATCCTTCAAAGCCTCAATCAGTTTTTGATTGTCTCTTTGGTGTAAACCAATACTCGGTTCGTCAAGGATATAAGTAATCCCGGTCAATTGCGATCCGATTTGAGTAGCTAATCTTATGCGTTGAGCCTCACCTCCAGATAATGTTCTTGCAGGACGATTGAGAGTCAAATAATCCAAACCAACATGGAGTAAAAAACTTATTCGCAATCGGATTTCTTTTAAAATATCTTTTGCAATCACCTTTTGTCGTTCATTGAGGTGTTTATCAAGATTATTCATCCATTTCCCGAGATCAGAGATGTCCATTTCCGCTAAATCGGCGATGTGCTTTTTTCCTAATTTAAAATGTAGAGATTCTTTCTTTAATCGAAACCCATTACATTCAGGACAGGTATCAATAGTCATAAATTCTTCTGACCATCTTCTGATCTTATCAGAACTAGAATCTCGATACCAACGCCCTAGCATATTGACTAAACCTTCATAGGCAAGATTATAAACAAAATCATGCTTGCTATACTTTACATTTACATCAAAGTTTTCATCA
Source organism: Saprospiraceae bacterium (assembly GCA_965277415.1). Lineage (GTDB taxonomy): Bacteria > Bacteroidota > Bacteroidia > Chitinophagales > Saprospiraceae > JAHDHW01. The sequence continues at coordinate 80,629 of CBDICS010000096.1, read as the reverse complement.
CCGCCATGTAGAATCGCATCCAAGGCTTTTGGAGGAATATCCTTTATTGGAGTCGAGAAAGTGAATTTGTATTTTTTAGCAATCGCCCTTAATTGTTTGAAAGTCATATTGTCTCTGACTTCCCCAAATGGCATAATCCCAACATCATTAATACTCTTAGTGTCATCTGGAATTACTTTATCCATATCCACTTTTTGAACATTACCCAGCCCTTTACATTCTGAGCAAGCACCATAAGGAGAATTGAAAGAGAATGCATTGGGAGAAGGTTCTTCATAAGATAATCCTGTTTCTGCATCCATTAAATGTTTGCTATAAGGAAAAATCTCATTAGTACTATGATTCATTACCATAATGAGCCCATTGCCAGACCTTAGTGCGGTTTGGAGTGAAGTATTCAAGCGTAAACGCCTATCATTGGATACGGTGATTCGATCGACTACTACTTCTATATCGTGGGTTTTATAACGATCAACCTGCATACCTGGTTTGATATCAAGAATTTCATTATCCACTCGAACTTTAGTATATCCTTGTTTTCTAATCTGATCGAATAGCTCTCGATAGTGGCCTTTTCTTGCTCTTACTAAAGGTGCTAGAAGTAAGATTTTTTTCTTATTAAAATTTTTGAAAATATGATTGATCATCTGCTCTTCATTATACCGTACCATCTTTTTACCTGTAGCATAAGAATATGCTTCACCAATTCTGGCATACAATAAGCGCATAAAATCATAAACTTCTGTAATCGTTCCTACTGTCGATCTTGGATTTCTTCCTGTTGTCTTTTGTTCTATACTGATAACGGGGCTTAAGCCTGTGATTTTTTCTACATCCGGTCTTTCCATCTCTCCAATGAACTGTCGGGCATAAGCCGTAAAGGTTTCCATATACCGACGTTGTCCTTCAGCGTAAATGGTATCAAAGGCAAGGGAAGATTTTCCACTTCCACTAATTCCTGTAATTACGGTAAATTTATTTCTTGGGATGCTTACATCAACTCCCTTGAGGTTGTGAACTCGAGCGCCAATCACTTCAATATAATCATGACCATTCTGGCCTTTACTCGCTGATTTTTTATTATTTCTCTTAGCCATGTTTCTGTGAAAAGGGTATTGATAATAGGAATAAACGAAACTTCAAATTTAAGGAAAGATAGCGTCTTAACCTAGAGATTAAAAAACCTTACTTATTAATTGAACAACTTCACTATTAAGGAATAGAAACTCAATAGGTGTTGAGGCTATAATAAACCTAAAACCTCTTTGACGATTAGACACATTTTAGGTTCAACTTCATTAGCAAGTTGAATGACAGACTCTACAGTCGTTTTAGTGATTGCTTCTATTGGGAAGCATTTATTCGAAACGATAGATAGTACAAAAATGGGTAGGCTCATATGTCTAGCAACAATTACCTCCGGAACGGTTGACATGCCTACTACATCAGCTCCAATTCGATTGATAAAATTGTATTCTGCGGGTGTCTCAAGATTTGGGCCTTGCAAGCCGAGGTAAACCCCTTCATGGGCTTTGATGTTATTTGCCTGAGCGATTTTCATCGCTTTAGCATTGAGCCTTCGATCATAAGTCTCCAACATATCTGGAAAGCGAGGCCCGAGCCTTTCATCGTTTACGCCACGTAGAGGATTCTCAGGCTGAAGATTGATATGATCTTTTATAAATACAATATCCCCTGCCTCATAGTTTGCATTCGTACTGCCAGATACATTTGAAATGATTAAGCGCTCAATACCTAGAAACTTCAATACTCGAACAGGGAAAGTAACCTGTTTCATATCATAACCTTCATAATAATGAAATCGACCAGCCATAGCTACAATAGGTTTTCCAGCAAGTGTTCCAAAAATCAATTTCCCTTTATGACTCTGTACAGTAGAAACTGGAAAGTGTGGAATGTCTTTATAGTCGATACTACATTCAATGCTTATCTCATTAATTAAATTACCCAGCCCTGTTCCTAAAATAATCCCAAATTGAGGCTCGAAGGAGGTTCGAGATTTTAAAAATAAAATGGTTTCCTGTATCTGATCGTATAGCATAAAAATAAATATAAGTAAGTGACGGGGCAAAATTAATGATAAGCTATTTAGTCTACAATCATCGTTGTGCGATCTAAATCCTGTTGCTTAATATTTTTAGGTAAAGTTCTAAACTCGTATTGTTGATTCCTTAATTGAGGAATAAATCCGGCTTCTCGTATTGCTTCTTGAATACCATCGGCAGTAAATCTAAAAGCCGCTCCAGCAGCAGAGACTACATTCTCTTCTATCATGATACTACCAAAATCATTAGCACCAGCATGTAAACAAAGTTGAGCAGTTGGTTTTCCGACGGTTAACCAAGAAGCTTGAATATTGACTACATTAGGAAGCATGATACGACTCATTGCAATCATACGAATGTATTCATCACCGGTACAATTATTTCGAGCGCGTTTTAATTTTTTGAGTAAGGTGCCTTCATCCATAAAAGGCCATGGAATAAAAGCAAGAAACCCTTTTGCCTCATCTGGTTTTTCGGATTGGACCTGTCTGATGTCAACGAAATGTTCCATTCTTTCCCGGTTAGTTTCTATATGACCAAACATCATCGTTGCTGAAGTCGTCATATTGATTTGATGAGCAGCACGCATGACATCTAACCATTCTTTTCCACTACACTTTCCTTTAGAGATAAGTCTTCGCACACGATCATTAAGGATTTCAGCACCAGCACCGGGTAAGGAGTCAAGTCCTGCTTCCTTTAGTGCAGATAAAACCTCAATATGACTAGATCCTTCCAGTTTTGTAATATGCGCAATTTCAGGAGGGCCTAGTGCATGAAGTTTCAAATTAGGATATAAAGATTTTAATTCTTTAAAGAGGTCAACATAAAATGATAAACCTAGGTCAGGGTGATGCCCTCCCTGAAGCAATAATTGCTCCCCACCAAAACCAAAAGTTTCTTCGATTTTAGTTTTATACTCATCTATAGTAGTAATATAGGCTTCTTCATGTCCTGGCCGACGATAAAAATTACAAAATTTACAATTGGCATTACAAACATTAGTCGTATTGGAATTCCTGTCTATTATCCAGGTGACTGTATTGCCCGGAACATGGTGTTGTCTAATCTTATTTCCAACATAAACAAGCTCAGGAGTAGGGGCATTCTCAAAAAGGAAAACACCTTCATCAACTGAAAGGAAGTCAAGCTCTAAAGCTCGTTGTAATAATTTGTCTATTTGCATCATAATTTAGTAAGCTATTTTTGAACAACTTCAATACGGAAACAAAGATACAAAAGCTGTGTTTAGGGAATGGGGGATTAAATTTCATTTTTTATTTTAAAAAATGATCCCAATTTGTTACTTAACATATTGATTGATTCGAATCCTCTGTATAAAACTGGAAACTTATTTGACAAAACGGAAAGGTATAGAGAGTCGATAGATGTTTTGAGTACTTGCAAATCATGAACAAACACATTAATCAATAATAATGTAACAGTGGTACTGCCTGTTGATGAACTAGCATCAGGCCAATATTTTTTGTCATTGATATCGTAAGGCAGGGTGTTGCGAACGGAAGGGTTTGTGGTAGAGTAGCGTCAGCGGTAAAGAATAAGGATATAGGAACTATTCGGAACGTTTAACTTTTTTGAGTTAAACAATCTTGCTGTTTAGCACACCATGGCAATTGGAAGCTTATCTATCAAATCTGAATTAAGTGAAAATAAATGATTAAAATTTTTGAAAATTGCCCAAAGTAACCACTCACAAGCGAAGCGATCACCAAATCGCACAGTCCATAGGACTGATCACTACAACACCCGTTTAAAATATCGTTCTTGCAATCGTGCTGTTTAGCACACAATTATAATTGCAAAATCTAATAATATTATGTATATTTGCCAAACTTTCTAAAGAAATCGGAGAGGGAACGCTTTAGTTCCCTCTTTTTATTTTTAGTACTTGATGTAAAAAAAGATGACTGTAAAAGAACAAATCGTCAATTTGCTGGATGAAAAATTAAAAGAAGAAGAATTCAGTGACTGCTTCTTGGTTGAGATTAATCATAACAATACCAAACTAGAAGTCTTTGTTGATAGCGATTCAAATATAACTTTTGAAAAGTGTAGAAAAATCAGTCGGCATCTTGAAAAGCATATTGATGAGAAAGGCTGGTTGGGAGAAAAATATACCTTAGAAGTTTCTTCTCCGGGGATTACCCGGCCACTTATCTTTCCCAGACAATACGTCAAAAATGTAGGTCGAAAGTTGGAGATAAAACCAAAAGAAGGTAACAAGGAGACTGGTATTTTGGTAAAAGTAACTGAAAACCATATTTATTTAGAGGAAAAAGTTCGTGTGAAAGAAGGAAAGAAAAAGGTAAATAAAGTACTTACGCACGAGTTTTCTTTCGATAATATAGAAAGAGGGATTGTAAAGATTTCTTTTGAAAAACGTTAAGACAAGGAGTATCTATTTATGCTCCTACTATTATAAAATTAAATTTTAAAAGTCATGATGAACCTAGTTGAAACTTTCTCAGACTTTAAATCAGGGAAGAATATTGACAGACCGACAATGGTACGTGTACTGGAAGATGTATTCAGAACCTTAATCCGAAAAAAATTCGGGTCTGATGAAAATTTTGATGTGATTGTAAATACAACTAAAGGTGACCTTGAATTGTGGCGCGTTCGGGAGATCGTACCAGATGGCGAGGTACTTGATGATCGTAGTCAGGTTTCGATATCTGAAGCCTTGAGTATAGATGAAGATTATGAAATTGGAGAAGAGTGCTATGAGCAATTACACCTCGAAGACTTTGGTCGCAGATCTATTATGGCGGCACGACAGACACTAATTTCCAGGATTATGGAATTAGAAAAAGATGAAGTGTATAAGAGCTATGTAGACCGAGTTGGAGATATTGTACTTGGAGAAGTACACCAGATTTTGAAACGAGAAATCTTAGTGATTGATGATGCTACTGGGAATGAATTGATTTTACCTCGTAATGAGATGATTAAAGGAGACTTTTTTAGGAAAGGAGATATGGTCAAAGGGGTGATCAGAAAAGTAGAAATGAAAAATAATACACCTGTAGTTATATTTTCAAGAACAGATAATGTCTTCCTCGAAAAATTGATGGAACAAGAAGTTCCAGAGATCGAAGATGGCTTGATTACTGTGAAAAAAATCGTACGTATGCCTGGTGAACGTGCAAAAGTAGCTGTAGAATCATACGATGATCGAATTGATCCTGTTGGTGCTTGTGTAGGTATGAAAGGTTCGCGTATTCATGGAATCGTAAGAGAGTTGAAAAATGAGAATATAGATATTGTTAACTTTACGAATAATAATTCTTTGTTCATTCAACGGTCTTTGACACCAGCAAAAGTCAGTTCTATTGATCTTGATATGGATGAGATGCGAGCATCTGTTTATTTAGAACCAGATCAAGTTTCTTTAGCAATTGGAAAAGGAGGGACAAATATCAAATTAGCTTCGAAATTGACAGGCTTCGAAATTGATGTATTCAGAAATAATGATGAAATGGAAATCGACGATGTTGATTTGGAAGAATTTTCTGATGAAATCGAAGCTTGGATCATTGACTCACTCAAAAATATTGGTTGTGATTCTGCAAGGAGTGTGTTGGATTTGAGTCGTGAAGAATTGATTCGACGAACGGACCTTGAAGATGAAACTATTGATGAAGTACTCAATGTTTTGAAATCTGAATTTGAAGATACTAAATAGAAATATAGCAGATAAAGACTTTTTAATGTGTGCTGTTTTGCTTTATCTGTTGTGATTTTGCTTCATTTTTTAAAGAAAAGGAACTAAAAACTCGTTTTTTAGCATTAATTGAAATGATTATAGTGCTAAAAAGCGAGTTTTCCTTTAAATTTGCGGCGAATTTAGGGTATGCGATTATATCCAAATATTATTGACAAAATGCTTTTTAAGATGAGTTTTATTTTTTCACAAAACTGTTGACCTAGTTATGTAACCAATAGAATCTTAAACTTATCGGAAGAGCTTTTGTTTATCTCAGAATTTAAACAGGCGGATACTAAAATTTTAGAATGGCAAAACGTCTTATTAAGATAGCAAAAGAACTAAATGTAGGTACATCTACCATTGTTGACTTTCTAGTCAATAATGGGTTTGATATAGAAAATAAACCTACAGCTAAGGTTTCCGATGATATGATCACGGAACTCACCAAAGAGTTTCAGGGCTCTATGGATATCAAAGAACAAGCGGATCAGCTAGTCATTGGTGTTCGTCCTGCAAACAAAAAAGAGCCTGTCGAGCAAATTATTCCACCGCCCGTACCCGCACCTGCACCAATACCCGTAGAACCAGAACCTGTTGTAGAAATACCAAAGCCAGCTCCAGAACCCGAACCAGAGCCTGTTGTAGAAGCTCCAGAACCCGAACCAGAACCTGTTGTAGAAACTCCGGTCGAGAATGTGGAGACCACTAAAGTTGGGCTGACTATAAAAGGTAAAATTAATTTAGATGAATTAAACAAACCTAAGAAGAAGAAAGAACCCAAGCCTATAGTAGTAGAAGCGAAAGAAGTGAAGGAGGAAATTGTTGAGGAGGTGAAAGAGGTAAAAGAGGAAATTGTTGAAGAAAAAATAAAACCTATCAAAGAAGTAGTTGAAGAAATTAAAAAGGAAGTTGCTGAAACTCCCGAAGAGGATGTATCCCCACCTCCAACAGCTGTTGACTATACTGTCGATCAGCCAGAAAAAGGAGATATGGTTCGAGCCGAAACACCTCAGTTGAAAGGTTTGAAAATCTTAGGAAAAATAGACACAGATAAGCTTAAAAAACCTAAGAAGAAGAAAAAACCTGAACCGCCAGCTAAAACAAGTCATCAAGGGAAAACGGGGCCAGCTAAGACTCCCGGTAAACCACCAGTTAAGAAAGAAGGAGATGCGCCTAAAAAACGGAAACGTCGAAGAAAGAAAGTCTCTGTTGGTGATAATCCTCCAAGACAAGGTCAGAATGTAAATCAAGGTGGAAGACAAGGCGGCGGCGGTGGTGGCCAAAACAGAAGACCTCCACGTAGAGATGAAGTTAAAGAAGTAAGCCAAAAGGAGATCGATGAGAAGATCAAACAGACAATGGCTAGGCTTTCTGGTGGTGGAAAGAAAAAACGTCAGAAGTTAAGAAGAGATAACCGAGATCGTCACCGTGAAAAAGCGGAGTTGATTGAAGCAGAAAAAGTAACTGGGAAACTTCAGCTTACAGAATTTATTTCTGTTTCTGAGTTGGCAAGCTTAATGGATGTAGCTGTTACAGAAGTGATTACCACTTGTATGAATCTTGGTGTAATCGTTTCGATTAATCAAAGATTGGATGCAGAAATTATAGAATTAGTTGCTGAGGAGTTTGGTAATGAAGTCGAATTCATTAGTGCAGAGGAACAGATTGAAGAGGAAGAAGAGATTGTTGATGATCCAGCTTCCTTAATTCCCCGAGCTCCTATTGTAACTGTGATGGGACATGTTGATCATGGTAAAACTTCATTGCTGGATTTTATTAGAAATGCTAATGTAGCAGATGGTGAGGCAGGAGGAATTACACAGCATATTGGAGCTTACGAAGTATATGTTGGAGAGGATAAAAAAAGAATTACTTTCTTAGATACTCCTGGTCACGAAGCCTTTACAGCAATGCGTGCTAGAGGAGCAAAAGTAACGGATGTTGCGATTGTTATCATTTCTGCGGATGATAGTATTATGCCTCAATCCAAAGAGGCCATTAGTCACGCGCAGGCTGCAGGTGTTCCAATCGTATTTGCAATTAATAAAATTGATAAAGCAGGCGCTCAACCCGAACGAATTAAGCAAGAGTTAGCATCTATGAATTTATTGGTTGAAGATTGGGGAGGAGAATACCAGTCTCAAGATATTTCGGCCAAAGAAGGAACAAATATAGACGAACTCCTTGAGAAGGTCTTGCTTCAGGCGGAATTATTAGAGTTAAAAGCTAATCCTGATCGAGTTGCTACAGGAACGATTATAGAAGCCTCATTGGATAAAGGCCGTGGATTCGTTACCAAAATGTTGGTACAAACCGGAACACTCAAAATTGGAGATCCAATGGTTGCGGGAGAATATTCAGGGAAGGTAAAAGCAATGTTTAATGAAAGAGGTAAAAAAGTAAAAACTGCGGGTCCTTCTACGCCTGTATTAGTTCTTGGACTTAGTGGTGCACCTCAAGCTGGTGAAAAATTCAAAATCTGTGAGACAGAACCAGAAGCACGACAGATCGCATCTAAGCGTGCTCAAATTACAAGAGAGCAAACGAATAGAGCAAGTAAGCGTATTAGCCTTGATGAGATCGGTCGTCGTTTGGCTTTAGGAACATTTAAAGAATTGAACTTGATTGTTAAAGGTGATGTGGATGGTTCGATTGAAGCATTGGCAGATTCCTTGATTAAATTGTCTATTGAGACGGTACAAGTAAATGTAATCCATAAAGCTGTAGGACAAATCATTGAATCGGATGTTTTATTAGCTTCTGCTTCAGATGCTATTATTATTGGATTCCAAGTCAGACCTTCACTCGGTGCTCGAAAATTAGCAGAACGAGAAGGTGTACAGATCAAAGGTTATTCTATTATCTACGAAGCAATTGAGGAGATTAAGATGGCAATTGAAGGTATGCTTGAGCCGACGAAAGAAGAAAAAATTGTGGCACAAGTTAAGGTTCAAGAAGTCTATAAAATTAGTAAAGTCGGAACAATTGCAGGCTGCCTGGTAGAAGAAGGAAAAATCACTCGAAATACAAAAATTAGATTGGTTCGAAATGGTATTGTAACCTTTCCTACGAAAGAAGGAGCAGTTGGCGAGATTAGTTCTCTAAAACGCTTTAAAGATGATGTCAAAGAAGTAAGAAATGGAATGGAATGTGGTATTAGTATCAAAAATTTCAATGATATTAAAGTTGATGATATAATCGAAGGTTATGAGGAAGTTGAAGTGAAACAAACGTATGATAAAAAAAAGTAGTTCATTTTAAAATATACGATGAAGTGAGCGTTTATTAAACGACGTGATAAATTAAAAACGACAGGAGAAATCTTGTCGTTTTTAATTTGTGGCTTTTAGTCTTATTAAAATATTTAGGAATTAAGCACTTACAAATACCCCATCAATTTATTCTTAAAAACTTTTATATTCTCCCCAATGGGGCTCTTTTGGTTTGAGTCAAAAATAAGGAATCATGAAATTTAGCTCGGAGATAATTATCAACAGATCGATTAAAGAAGTCTACCGATTTACGATAAGCCACAAAAATCTAAGTCGATGGATTGATGGATTTCAGGCTTATAAGTCCACAAAAGGAAGAAACCGAGGATTGGGAAGTGAGGCTGTACATATCTATCAGGATAGTGCGGGGAAACTAGAGGTTCGTGAAGAAGTATTAGAAATTAATCCAGAGAAAAATTTCAAAAGCCGATTAACTCATAAAAATATGGATACGACTTTAGAGTTTCGTTTCTTAGATCAAGGCGGCAGTACTAAGGTTGTAACGGATACTTATGTAAAATTAAAACCTGCAGTTTTTAATCTCTTCTCTATTTTTATGAAAGGACAAATGAAGAAACAACAGATGGGGGATTTGAGGCGTTTGAAAAATGTAGTTGAAGCTGCTAAGTAGTCGCCTTCGGCGAAGAGATAGTTTTGGCTTTGCCAAAAAGGGATAGTCGAAAATTCGCTTTGCTCATTTCGAAATGATAGATTCCTTCGGAATAGTGATAACACTTCGGCAAAGCCGACTACTCTACCACAAAATGATAGCCATATCCTTTTAAAGTTACAATTTCAAGATTAGAATCATGCTGTAGATGTTCTCTTAGTTTTTTTATATAGACATCAAGGTTTCGAGAATTAAAAATGGAATCATCACCCCAGACTTTTAAGAGAATTTCTTTCCGGTCAATAGTTTGATTTTTTTTGGTGGCAAAAATTTTGAGTAATTGCATTTCTCTATTGGACAAGCGGGTTATTTCGTTTTGAAAATGAAGTTCAAACTTTTTTGGTAAAAAGGTATAATTCCCCAAAGCTACCGAGGTGTCGCCATTATTATTTCCCGATTGACTGGACAGTTTTAAGATATTCTGAATCCGAATGATTAATTCTTCCATGCTGAATGGTTTTTTTATATAATCATTTCCTCCAGAATTAAATCCTTTGACAATATCCTGAAGTTGATTCTTTGCTGTGAGAAAAATGATTGGCAACTCAGGCTCTTGAGCTCTAATTTCTTGACCAATTGTAAATCCATCCTTTTTGGGAAGCATCACATCGAGAACGCAAATATTGGGCTGAAACTCCTTGATCACAGGTAAAATATTAAAGCCATTCATTAGCATCTTAACTTCAAAGTCTCTATTCTCCAAGCTTTCTTTTACAATCTTGCCTAAGTAAAGCTCATCTTCTACGTATAGTATTTTGATTTTATTCATAAACTTTAGGTAAACTAATCGTGAAATGGGTTCCAATATTTTTTTTACTATCTACAGTAATCTTTCCTTTATGCTTATTGATAACACCAGCAACATAACTCAAACCTAGTCCGTGGCCTTTAATATCATGTTGATCTCCGGAGGGAACTCTAAAAAATTTATCAAAAATTTTATCTAAATATACATCCGGTATTCCTATTCCTTTATCTTTTACGGATAAACTGATTTCATTGTTTTTTTCTTCAAGCAATAAATCTATCTCGGGAGTATCAGGACTATATTTCAATGCATTGTCGATTAAGTTATAAATGACACTGGTCAGATGAATCCTATCTCCTTGGAGCGCAAAGCTTCCGCCATTAGTTTTTAAATTAACCCTTGCCGTAAACTTATCAAATTGTAATTTCATAGAACCAAGCACCTCATTAACCAAAGCTTGTAAATCAAAAGATTCAATTTTGAGTTCAGGTTCTTGTTTTTCGAATAAAGACATCTTTAGAACCTTATCAACTAAAATTGTTAGACGGTTTAATTCATGTTTTGAAATATTGAGGTATTCTTTGGTTCGTTCTGGATTTTTAATGGCGTCGAAATTGCTTAAGGCTTCTATTGCAACACCGACAGTAGTAATGGGCGTTTTCAATTCATGTGTGACATTACTGATAAAATCATTTTTTAATTCAGTCAGTCTTCGTTGTTTTTCCAGACTCTGCCAAATCATATAAAAGCTTAGAAGAATAACACTAAAAAGTAAAATAGAAAAGCATAGCTGAGGTAGAATTCTTTTTAATAAAAAGGCTCGATGCTTGGGGAAAAATAAGGCATAACTACTTCCTCTAAGAATATCCTTTTGAGTATTTGAATAAAAACCAGCCTCCCTATCTTGTTTTTCTATTTTATCTTCAAAGAAAACCGCTAGTTTGTAGTCCTGAGGCAAATCTGCATGCGGCATTGTTTTTCTCAACTCATTTTCTAATAAATCTTTAGTTAGTCCATTGGGATCACACTCCTCGAAAAAAGGAGAATAATAATCACTGGAATCTGTTGTCGCCATAAAAAAGCTTAAAGAACCAAATTTTCCTCGGGATTTGGTGCTTCTGTATTTTGTTCGGATATCTAACTTTAATACGGAGTCTCTATCTTGATGATCTAAAGTAGTAACCACTTTTTTTATAACAGTATCAATCGAATCAACTATGATTCCAAATGCTTGCGTCATCCCCGAAAAGGTAATACTGTCTGAGCAATAGAAGTCATTGGGGTTTTTTAAAGCAAGGTATAGAATAGAATCTTCGATACCCCTTACTGCTTCAATAAATACCTGATCTGCTTGCTCTCTTAGGTTTTCCTCTTCCTGACTATAAGAGTTTTTCAACCAAACTCCCTGAAAGAGTAGAAGTAGAAGTAAACTTCCTGAGATCAAGAAAAAGGATAATTTATTTTTATGAAATAGTTTCATATCTTAAAATTACGGGGATTATTACTTAGATGACAGGTTCATTAACTTTAATTAACTTTAAATACAGGTTGATTAACCATTTTACTTTTCATTAGTTCCTATGTTTGTATCTCAATAAAAAACAATATCATGAGATTTTTAATCTTAACACTATTTTTAATTTACCCTTTTTTACTATTAAGTCAAACCAGTGGAGTAATCACTTATCAAGAAACGGTGAACCTTGACATAGAGTTGCCCGAAGGAATGGAACAATTTAAAGATATGATTCCTAGTTCGACTCAATTTCAGAAAGTTTTATTATTTGATGAAGAAGCAACGATGTACAAAGATGCGCCAGAGGAAGCGTCGAAGACTAATGAACTTAGTGGTGCTGATGAAGAAGGAGGTATGCAAATTAAGATGGAATTTGATAGACCTAACAATCAGATGTTCTATGATTTAAAAGGAGGTAAGACGATTGAGAAAACCAGTTTTATGGAAAAGAAATTTTTGATAGAAGGAGAGCCTAAGCGATTGAAATGGAAAATGACTGGGGAACAAAAAACAATTCTTGATTATACTTGTCAACAAGCTATTTTTAAAGACACCTCTAAAACCGTCATTGCATGGTTTACGTCGGAAATCCCTATTGCCGCTGGCCCAGATTCTTATATTGGATTGCCGGGGATGATCTTAGGAATAGATGTTGACAATGGAAAGAGAACGATTATAGCAACTGAAGTAGAATTCAAAAAAATAGAAGAAGATGAAATCAAAGCCCCTAAAAAAGGTAAGAAGATAACAAGAGAATCGTACGATAAAATTGTTGAAGAAAAGACCAAAGAGCTCCAAGAAGAATATGGCGGAAGTGGTAATATGATTATTAAGACTAGAAGAGGAAATTGAGCATGTAAGTGACGGGACAAAATTAATGCTAAGCTATTTTGACATTCTGAAATTTCATAAACAATTGACTAAAAGGAGATTGTGTTGAATGTTTTGGGATGTCTTAAAAAAATAGCTTAGCATTAATTCCGTCTAATAACTTATGTACAATACTTAAACTAAGTAATTGACCTAAATTATATTATTAACATAATTCTTTAGGGCTACTTGGAGTGGTCAATATTCAAAAAATAATATTATGAAAGGTATCGTCAGAACAGGAATTCTGCTAGGACTTCTATTCCTTTGTGTCAAGTCATTTTCTCAAAAGAATGTAATCAGTGGAATGTTGATGGATACACTTGGTGAGCCTTTGATCAATGGTACACTTGTCTTGCTGCATCCTCAGGATTCTGTCATGGAATATTTTGCTATCTCTGATACTAAAGGACACTTCAAAATCAAAGGGATTTCAAGGGGAGATTATATTTTTCAGGCATCCTATGTAGGACACCAATCTTTTTATAATAAGGTAAAAGTAGATGGACAAGACATAAACTTTGGATTTATAGCCTTAAAACCTGAAAGCCTTTACCTTGAAGGTGCAACAGTTACTGGTGAGCGAATTCCTATCCTAATCAAGAACGATACCATTGAGTATAATGCGGAATCATTTAGATTACAAGCGAATGATGTTGTAGAAGATTTGCTTAAAAAACTTCCAGGTGTAGAAGTCGAAAAAGATGGTACGATTCGGGCACAAGGAGAAGAGGTCCAAAGTATAACGGTAGATGGTAAAGAATTCTTTGGAAATGATCCGACAATAGCAAGTCAGAACCTCCCCGCTGATGCTATTGACAAAGTACAAGTTTTTGACAGGGCATCTGAAATGGCAACATTCACAGGAGTAAATGATGGCGCTGAAACTAAATCGATTAATTTAAAGCTAAAGGAAGATAAGAAGAAAGGCGTGTTTGGAAAGGTCACTGCGGGCTATGGAACAGAGGATCGTTATGAAGGGAAGGCCAATATCAATCGGTTTAATAATAAGACGCAAATGTCTTTCTTAGGTCGTGCAAATAATATTAATCAACAAGGATTCTCTCTTGAAGATTACATCGGTTTTTCTGGAGGACTCCAAAATATGATATCTGGCTCAGGGTCAATGGAATTGGAAATCGATGGAAACAATGGCCCCATTCCTCTAGATTTTGGACAAGCGAATTACGGGTTTACAAGAAGCCTTTCAGCAGGACTTAATTTAAATCATGATTTTTCTAAAAATACAGAATTTAGAAGTAGCTATTTTATCAGTCAGATTAAAAAAGAAGAAGACAAGGAGCGCTTTCGTCAAAATTTTTTAGGTGAGGACATCTTTCCTTCTGAAGAGGTAGAAGAACAAGATTTAAAAAGTCAAAACCATAGACTCAATTTGAGTTTAAAACAGAAGATTGATTCTACTCAGGTATTGAGGCTTCGAACAAATTTAAGTGTAAATGACAGAAATTTTAATCGCCTCACCAACAATAAGGTTTTTAATACCCTAAACCAATTAGAGAATGCTGGCTGGGGCAAAGAAAATACGGCTATTGATAACCTTAAGTTTTCTTCTACACTTTCCTATATGTTGCGCTTGAAAAAAAAGGGTAGATCATTAGCAGCGACTTTCGAACTTGGTGGGGATTATAATGATAATAATGAGAAAATTGAAACGACTAATGAATATAAGCTTACGGATCCAATAAATACTTTTATAGATACACTGCATCAAGAAAACCTTGAGAAAAATGATCAGTTGGATTATAATCTACGATTTACTTTTACGGAACCTATGAGTAGACGATCCTTCTTACAATTTATTTATAATCGGCGAAATTATTCGAATGAAAGTTATAGGGATGTTTATGATATCCGTGGTAGCCAAGGTATTTTTAATGATGCTTTGAGTAATCATTATTTGAGAGATTATTTCTATGATCAGATAGGTTTGGTTTTTAAAAATAATAGTAAAAAGAGTAATTTTTCAACAGGTATTAAGTGGCAAACCTCTGCATTAAATGGAAAAATAGTTAGAGATGAACGCGTGATCAATAGACCGTTCAAAGCGTGGCTGCCTTCTATGACTTGGCAATATAGATTTTCTACAGCAAAAAATATACGACTCAATTATACGACTGATTTTCGAGAACCAAGAATGGAACAACTACAACCTTATGTAGATAATCGTAATCCTTTAAGTTTGTATATTGGAAATCCAGAACTACAACCAGAGTATATTCATCGTTTAAACTTAAGGTTTATGTGGTTTGACAGATTTTCTTTCACAGATTTTTATGCAAATATTAGTAGTAGTTATACTCAGGATAAAATCACAAATGCCAGAACAATTGATGATCAGTTTAGGCAGACCACACAGCCCATTAATGTAAAAGATGATTTAAGTATTAGAGGGGATATTTCCTTTGGGACGCCGCTCAAGTTTATGAAAAGTAAAATGAATATTAATCTTCAAGGTACACATTCGCAAAGTATTCTTTTTATCAATGCTATTGAAAACAATACGGATCGTTGGAATACATCGATTGATTTTAGTCTTGAAAATCGTAAGAAAAAAATTATAGATATTCTTATCGGAATGGAGTGGGCTTTCAATAAAACAGATTATTCTATAAGTTCAGATTTTAATCAAAGTTTTTCTTCTTTTAATTATTACGGAGATTTTAATCTTACTTTTAAGAAGGATTGGAATTTTAATACCACTTTAGATTATACCTTTTATCAAGGAGCAACTTTTACAGATCAAGGACCTGTTCCTAAATTGCAAGCATCGATTTCAAAATATTTTTTAAAAAGCAAAAGAGGAGAACTCAAATTGATTGCCGCAGATATTTTAAATCAAGGAATTGGCATAGATCGAAACAGTACACTCAATTATATCGAAGACACAAAAATTAATTCTTTAGGTAGGTATTTTATGCTATCATTTACTTATTCTCTTAGTGCATTTGATCAATCAGGAATGAACGGTGTTAAAATAGAATCTTCTAGAAGATAAGTCTGCTCAAAATTGAGGCAATCAAAAAACAGAGGTACTGACTGCTCGTTTGCTGCCAATACCTCGCCTTCCTTATCTTATATTCATTTAGTGAATGTCTTTTTGATTTGTTTGTACCTTTAAATTTACAAGATCGCAAACGAGAGGGTCTCTCTGCTATGGCAAACGTAAGGTTACCTATTAAATATGAATTGAGTAAAAATAAATAATCAAAATTTTTGAAGCCTGCCAAAAGTAACCACTCACAAGCGAAGCGATCACCAAACCACACAGTCTATAGGACTGATCATCGTAACACAAGTCTAAAATGTCATTCTTGCAATTGCCACGATCTCTCTATCCTCTAATCTGGCTCAAATCCAAAAATCAAACTCAATTTCCCAAACCTTGATAAATAAGACCCTGTTCCTATTGCATTTTTATCAAAGCCAATACCATAGTCAAAACCAAGTAAACCAAACATTGGAAGATGCACTCTAAGACCAAGACCGGCGGAACGTTTTAAGTCTAAAGGCTTGATGTCTTTAAAGTTACCCCATGCGTTTCCAGCTTCAACAAACCCAACCGCATAGATCGTTGATGCTGGACTTTTTATTATCGGGTATCTGAGTTCTAAAGCGTATTTACTAAAAGCTGTGGCTCCACCATTTTGATTGACAGGAAAATCTGTAGTTGCATTATATCCCCGCATGCTGATTAGATCAATTCCTGTAAAGCCTTGTTGTGCATCAAATCCATTTCCACCAAACCAGAATCTTTCAAAAGGAGATAGACCGAGATCATTATTATAAGCGCCGATGATTCCAATTTTTGCAGAAGACTTTAGTATAAGCTTTTTTCCAAGTGGCGTATACCATTGACCATCAAACCTTGCTTTATAATATTCCAACCATTTATATTTTTCTTGAGGTGATTCATCTCCACCTGTTCCACCATTATCGAATAATGAATAGGGTGGCGTGAACTGTAAAGACAAAGAAACGTTTGATCCTTTACTTGGAAATATTGGATGATTTAAGGTATTTCGAGCAAAAGTTTGCTTGATATAAAAATTATTAAAAATACCATCTTTCAACTCCGTTCCATCTTCTAATTGAAATCCATTGACATTCCAATCATCTAACGTGATTCGATTAAAGTTAAGACTAGTAGAAGAGATGAAATTGTCATCTGGCCATTGAAGACGTTTGCTTATATTTATTGAACCACCCAAAATATTGAATCGCTGGGTAATACCCTCATCTGTATCATATGCCCTTCTCGTATAGAATCCTCCAAAAGTAAGATTCGTTGGTTTCTTTCCTCCCAGCCAAGGGTCAGTAAAAGAAAAATTAAGTGATTGGTATTGCTTACCCGTACTTTGAAGTCGTAAAGAAAGACTTTGTCCATCACCGCGAGGGAAGGGATTCCATGCAGATTTCTTAAAGAAATTTTTAATAGAAATATTATTAAAACTAAGTCCAGCTGTTCCAATCAATCTATTAGATGCGGGATCCCAACCCGCAGATAATTCAAACTGATCATTGGATCGCTCTTCGACAATATACTCAATATCTACAGTCCCTTTTTCTGGATGTACATTAGTATTAATCTCCAATGCTTCTGGATTGAAATAACCCAAATTAATGATTTCTCTTTGCGAACGAATAATTGCAGCTCTGCTAAATCTGTCCCCTGGTTTGGTTCTAATTTCTCTTCGGATGACTTCTTCATTAGTGACGGTATTACCACGGATACTTACTTTTCCAATCCTAGCGATAGGTCCTTCCTGAATTTTTATGTGTAGATCAACAGAATCGTTTTCAATTAAGACTTCATCAGATTCTATTTTAAAAAACAAATATCCAAGATCCATATATAGGCCACTTATGTCTCGACCATCGGGACTGAATTCAAGGCGTTCTGCTAGGAGTTCTGTATTATAGATGTCTCCTTTCTTAATACCTAAAACAGATTCCAAGGCCGATGTTGAATACAAAATATTTCCTTCCCAGCTTACATTTCGTATATGATAAGGATGTCCCTCACTAATGGAAATATTAATTATCCAGTCTTCTTCTTCAGACATCCAGATGCTATCAGATGTAATTTTAGCATCTTGAAAACCTTGGGTTTTATAATAAGCAATGATCCGCTTTTTATCTTCTTCAAAGCCAACTTCTGTAAGCAACGATTTTTTAAATAATTTTTTCTTTTCATTAGTGAACTCCATGAGTTTTTTGAGTTTACGATCACTGATTGTATGATTTCCTATAAAGTCAATCAGCATTACCTTCACTTTATTTCTCTTGTCAATATCGTAAGTGAGTTCTACAGAATTCTCAAAAAATGGATCTGGGTTTTCCTTTAATTTTATAATAGCATTTGGATAACCCTTTTCATTATAGTATTCCGTAATTGCCATTAGGGCATTTTGTTTATTTTGTTCAGTAAAGACTCTGCCTTTTACAAGATGATGTTGAACAGATTCTTTGAGTTCATCAAGCTTCGATTTCTTTACTCCAGTAAAAGAATAGCTACCAATGCGTGGAAATTCAAATACTTCAATCTCTAAAAAAACAACATCATCAATGGTTTTCGCTTTTCGTATTTCCAAATCTTTAAAGAGATGGAGATCCCAAATAGCTCTCATCGCTTTATTGATTTGTGCTCCTGGGATAGTAACCTGTTGCCCTATACTTAAGCCGCTAACAGAGATAATCGCTTCTTCATCTGCGAAGTCTGCACCAATTATTTTTATATGTCCAATTTCGTATTTAGTTGGTGTCTCAAAGGATACGTGACTGTTTTTCTCTTGAGCATTTGCATCTAGGCATAGCAATACCAGTAGCAATAAAATTGCATTTTTCATTAGCTAAATTCTGATTTTTAAAAATTATGTTACTCGATAAGACGCGAAAATTTATTCACGATAATGATATATTTTAAAGAGTTGAGAATTGTGAGAAAGGTTGGTTGATACATTAGAATACTTTTTGAGACTACTTAGATATCACTAATACCCTGTCCTTTTGCTATACCCATAATCCGCTTCCAATCCTCTTCATAGAATTTTTTAATTTCATGCAATTTTTCAGAAGGGATGAGGACTTCATTTTTAATAAATGAAGTAGGGACTAAAGACGAAAAGAAAGCCACAATATGTAATAAAAATTCTCGGTATTTATAGTGCACTTTATTGAGGAAATTACTTTTCGTTTTGATCGCTTTGTATTTATACAAAGTATTGAACCGTCGAAGGAGAATAATTTGCTTGTCAGAGAATGCTTTATTTATAACCTTATTCTCTAATGGTTTTTTGAGAGGTGGGATATTCAGATACTGTACGATTTTATTGACGAAACGATTGTGGTCGCTTTTGAGTTCATCAAAAGTTAAAACTAAAGGAGGATGCGAGGTGAATTTTTCTACTAGATCAATATACTTTGAAAAATGAAGTTCTTCTTTTTTCCAAAAACCATTATCCCGTTCAAGGTCAAAAAAATCATTGAACTTTAAATGGCCATGTTTTCGAATATAATACTTGTATTTTGAAGCTATCCATTTGTCTTGTCGACGAAATACAATTATTATTTTAGCATTTGGGAAATCACTAATAACGGCTTCCAGTTTTTTGTCAAAGCCTCTATCTGATTCTGTGGTGAAAAGCAGCTTCTTTGCCTTTGAGTTTTTTGCTAAAGCGACAAAGTTTTTAAATTTTCTTTTTCTAAAATAATGGATACCCTCTAATTGGGGGAAAGCAACAACTTGAAGAAAAGTAGACGCCGTTTTAGGTAAGCCTAAATGAAAGAATAATTCTTTATTATGTTTAGTTTTCACATCTGCAAATATTAATTCATTTGCCAATAATCATTAAGAAGTCTGACTTCAATGACTATTGGCAAATGACTAATTTTTATTCTGGCTCAAAACCAAGGATAATATTAAATCGACCAAATTTATTAAAGATCGTATCATCCACACCAGTGACAGGTTTGTCAAACCCAAGACCATAGTCAAATCCTAATGTACCAAACATTGGAAGGAATACCCGAAGACCAGCACCTACAGATCGTCTAACATCAAAAGGATTATAGTCTCTAAAACTACGATAAGAGTTTCCACCTTCTATAAAGGTTAAAGCATAAATGGTTGAACTAGGATTGGTAGATAGTGGGTATCGAAGTTCAAGCGTATATTTATTAAAGATTGGTGTCGCTACTACGCTTCCATTCTGAATATTAGCCGGAAGCTCATTTTCATCATATCCTCTAAGAGAGATCAAATCTACACCAGTATAAGCACCAAATTGCTGATTCGCAAGACCATCTCCTCCTAATTGGAAACGTTCGAAAGGAGAAATACCAATTTGATCATTATATGAATCGATCATACCAATTTTAATAGCTGCTTTGACTACGAATTTATCAAAGATATTCGTATACCATTCTGCATTGAACTTCCATTTATTATATTCCAACCATTTGAACCTTTCATTGACAGGGAGATCACTATAATCTTTATCATTAAACAATGAATAAGGAGGCGTCAAAGCAATGGCTAGTGTAAATCTAGAACCACTTTTTGGAAATAAAGGATCACTTACTGTACTTCTAGTGATTGTTTGTGTTACGCTAAAATTATAATAGTTTCCATCGGTAACAACTGAACCATCATCAGTGATAAACAATCCGCGACTCCAGTTTTCAAGTGATAGATTTTGAAGTGTAATAGCTGTTTGAGAAATAAAGTTATCATCTGGCCATTTTAATCTTGTTCCTAAGGTCACCGTACCACCAGCAATTACGAATTTTTGAAAATTAGAAAATGCTCGATCTCCAAAAGCGAAACGATTAAAAAATCCTGCAACAGTAAAAGAAGTAGGTTTTTTACCTCCTAACCAAGGTTCGGTAAAAGAAACATTATAAGATTGGAAGAATCGTCCATTAGTTTGAGCCCGTAGAGATAATCGTTGTCCATCACCTTGAGGAAGCGGGCTCCAGGATTCCTTCTTAAGTATATTTCGAATAGAGAAGTTATTGAAAGATACTCCAAGTGTCCCAATGACACCACGACCTCCACCTGCCCAACCAGCAGAAAGCTCCAATTGGTCTGATGGTTTTTCTTCGACTTGATATTCGATATCTACTGTTCCTCTCTGTGCATTTACAGGGGTGTTGATACCAAGGCTTTCGGGGTTGAAGTATCCAAGGTTGATGATCTCACGTTGAGAACGAATGATATCAGAACGGCTAAATTTTTGACCAGGACGTGTTCTTAATTCCCTTCGAATCACATGCTCATGAGTCCGATCATTTCCAGCGATAGATACTTTATCAATCGTCGCTTGAGGACCTTCGAAGATTCTAAGCTCAAGATCTATCGAATCGTCGACAATAGATGTCTCTACGGGATCAACTTGAAAAAATAAGTATCCATTATCTAGGTATAATGTACTCACATCTCGGCCATCTTGACTAAATCGAAGGCGAGTTTCTAGTAAATCATTATTATATACAGCTCCTTTTTCAATCCCTAAGACATTAGCTAGTGTTGGAACATCATAAATAGAATTACCTTTCCAGGAAATATTTCTAAAATAATACCTATTTCCTTCATCGATATTCATGTGAATTCTTAAATCTCCATCAGCTTCCCTCCAGATACTGTCGCTTTCGATTTTAGCATCTCGAAAACCTATAGTGTTATAATAAGCAATGATATTTTTCTTATCATTTTCGTAATCCTCTTTAATAAGCTTAGATGAAGAGAACAATTTCTTTTTACGATGTGTCTCATCCATTTTTTTCCTTAGCTTTTTGGGCTTAAGTGTAATACCTGAGAAAGTGATGTCCTGAATTTTTACTTTTTCTTTTTTATCAACATCAAAAACTAATCTAACAGCATTGACTAGTTTTTCATCAGGTATTTCTTCTACGGTTACTTCAGCATCAAGGTAGCCTTTTCCTTGAAAATAGCTTTTGATAGCATTAGTCGCATTAGTTTTGATATTATCAGTTACGATTCCACCTTTAAGCAAGAATTTATTGACATCCTCATTTAAATCATCATGGAGTGATTTTTTTACATTTTTAAAAGAGTGTCGTGCTAATCTTGGCCTTTCTTTTACATGAATCTCAAGAAAGATAACATCACCAATTAGTTTTTCTTGTAAAACCTGAACATCTGTGAAAAGACGGAGTTTCCAAAGGGATTTAATAGCTCGATAAATTTTTTCTCCTGGGATTCTTATTTTATCACCAACCCTTAAGCCCGTAATCGCAATAATTGCATTATCATCACTAAACTGAGCTCCTAGAACCTTTATACCACCAATTTCGAAATCTTTAGGTTGACCATACTCAATGATAGGCAAAGTGTCATTGACTTGAGCTAAGCTGCCTATAGGTAATAAAAAGATAGCTAATATGGCAATCAGAGTAATAGGAGATGGTATATATTGAAATGACTTATTTCTATTGATCGGATCTGTATAAACTTGAAGTTTTTGTTTCACACTATAATATTGTCTCATCAAAACGTTTTTTAAAAATTCAATGTAAGAACGCATAGGAAATTAGACTGTTGCCTGTTAACCTGTAAAGTGATTTTAAAAGGTTTAAAGGTTGTATCAAAAGTCCGTTTTAACACAATTAATTACTGATTTAGTATTTGTCAAAAAAAAGTATCTTTTTTTATTTTCGAAACTTAATTGAATTGATGCGATTTACAATCATGTTCAACTTTCACTAAGTTTTGAAAAGGGACATTTTTTGACTTTGCTTATTCTATCAGTTGTTCGCTAGTTTTACCAAATCGGCGTTCGCGATTCTGAAAATCAATAATTGCCTCATATAAATGATCTTTTCGAAACTCTGGCCATAAAATCGGCGTGAAGTACAATTCAGAATATGCGATTTGCCAAAGTAAGAAATTGCTAATACGAGTTTCACCACTAGTTCTTATTAGTAATTCTGGATCTGGTATACCGCTGGTGCTTAACTCATTTTCAAAAGTTTTCTCATCTATTTCTATAGAACTAAGCTGTTTACGCTCAATTTTATTAGCAATAGATTTTACTGCGGTCATGATTTCCCATTTTGCACTATAATTTAGAGCAAGGATGAGCGTCATTCGAGTATTATTTTTTGTACTTTCAATTCCTTTTAATAAAGCTTTATAGCTTTTTGCAGGAAGTTTCTCAAGATCTCCGATTGCTTTCAATCGAATATTGTTTTTATTTAAAGTTTTTATTTCTCCTTTGATTGTTTCTACTAACAAAGTCATTAATGCAGTGACTTCAATTTGTGGACGATTCCAATTCTCAGTAGAAAAAGCATAGAGGGTAATATTTTCAACACCCAATTCAGCTGCAGCTTCGGTCGTTTCTCGTACTGCTTTTACTCCATTACGGTGACCAAAAACCCTTGGCTTACCATGTTTTTTAGCCCAACGACCATTGCCATCCATAATGATAGCAATGTGTTTCGGCAATTTATCTAAATTGATTTTGGATTTTAAATCCATAGACTAACATAAATTTCAAATAGTATTCTTGAAAAATTCGCACAAAGTTACGAAAACTAAGGTATGAAGTGTAACGAAAAGAGAATTTAAACAAATCATTGATTTATAGAATTTACAAAGCATCATTTTTTGTCATATAATATATATATAAATCACTTTTCTAGAGATTGAAATATTGCATTGCGTTTAAAACGATTGTATTTTTGTGCCGCTTAATAAAAGTTTGTTTCTATCTCTTTTTTGTCGTAAAAGGAAGAGATAGACAAGTTTTTACCTATTGACCGCTCGTTCTAGATTCAGAACTTCAAAGAATAATTATTCTTTGAGTCTTATGAGAAAATATTAAGAAATCCTAAAGAAAAGTAGAGATTTTGTTACCGTAAATTATTTTTTTACGTATATAAAATTGAAGTTGCGAAAAACAATAAGGAATTAGCTACGTCAGCTTTACTTTTTGAGTGTTTCTAATAGTATTTTTTGAATTTAATATTAAACAAATAATCAATTAACCTTTGCTTGAAAAAGTACGTTATGAAGTTTGAAGACTTTCAATACAAAAGACCTGAAATGACAACTATTGAAAAAGAGTTCAATGATTGTTTAGATCAGTTTGAAACAGCAAATTCTTTTGATGAACAAAATGAAATAATTGAGCAGATCAATAAAATACGTCAAAGCTATTCCAGCATGTATAATATCTGCCATATTCGCCATACAATAGATGTTAAAGATGCATTCTATGAAGCTGAAAACACCTTCTTTGATCAAAATAATCCTTCAGTATCGGCGCTGACGACCCGTTATTATAAGTTATTACTATCTTCTCCTTTTCAAAAACAATTAGAGGAAAAGTGGGGAAAACAATTGTTTGTCATTTCTGAATTAAGTATCAAAACTTTTGAACCATCTATATTAAATGATCTGAAAGTTGAAAATGAATTAATCAGTGAATATGTAAAAGTCAAGGCAGGTGCTGAAATTGAATTTAGAGGTAAAAAATATACTATTCCAGCGCTTAGTCCATTCGAAACGTCCAATGATCGACTTACCAGAAAAGAAGCAACAGAAGCGAAATGGCATTTTTATAGTCAAAAATCTGAGCAGATTGAGCAAATTTTTGATAAACAAGTAAAAGTAAGGCATAAAATTGCTCAAGAATTGGGCTATAAAAATTTCATAGAACTTGGTTATGCTCGTATGTTACGGTCTGACTATAATTCAGAAATGGTAGCCAAATTTAGAAAACAGGTCGAAACATATATAGTTCCTATTGCATCTGAATTATATAAAAGACAGGGAGAAAGAATATCAATTGAAGGTATAAAGTACTATGATGAGGATTTTCGATTTGCAAGTGGTAATCCAAAACCAAAAGGCCCGCCCGAATGGATTGTCGAAAATGCAAGTACAATGTACAAAGAGCTTTCAGACGAAACAGGAGAGTTTTTTGATTTTATGCAATTTAAGAATCTGATGGATCTGGTAAATAAAGATGGTAAAGCCACCGGAGGGTATTGTACTTATATTGATGATCATAAAGCACCTTATATTTTCTCTAATTTCAATGGAACTAGTGGAGATATTGACGTTTTGACACATGAAGCTGGTCATGCTTTTCAGGTTTATTCTAGTCGACACCTGAGCATAAAAGAATACCATTGGCCTACATATGAAGCTTGTGAAATTCATTCGATGAGTATGGAGTTTTTCACATGGCCATGGATGCAGTTATTTTTTAAAGAGGATACTGAAAAGTATAAATTTGCTCATTTGTCTGGAGCTATTCAGTTTTTGCCATATGGTGTAGCTGTAGATGAGTTTCAACATTTCGTATATGAGAATCCAAATGCGTCTATTTCAGAACGCAATAGTGCATGGAGAAAAATAGAAAAGAAGTACTTGCCACATAGAGATTATGATGGCAATGACTTTTTGGAAAAGGGTGGATTTTGGCAAAGGCAAAGTCATATATTTACAACACCTTTTTATTACATAGATTATACACTTGCTCAGATTTGTGCTTTTCAATTTTGGGTGAAAGACCAGAAAAATCATTCGGATGCTTGGAAAGATTATCTGAATCTATGCAAACTTGGAGGCAGTAAATCCTTTTTAGAACTTGTAAAAGTGGCAAAATTGACCTCCCCATTTGAAGAAAACTGTGTTGAAAGTATAGTTGAAGTGATCAAAAACTGGCTTGATCAAGTTGACGACTCTCAATTTTAAATTGGTAAGGTATTTTCATATAAATTACTAAACAGATAGATAGCAATAGTAATGTTCATTTTTTACAGTTATAGTAGCCTTATTTGAAAACATTACATTTATTATAATGAAGTTGTTCAAAAATGGCTGCTATTTCGAGAAATAGATATTTTGTATCAAGACGAGGCCTTAAAATTGCTGCATAGCAGGGCTACGTGAGATTTTTATAACGAAGTATTGAAACAAAAGATCATTTCGTAGTTTAGTGAGCTATTTTTGAACAACTTCAATACAAAGAAGCACAAAAAAAAACATCCAATGTACGATATTATACTAAGTTTTCTTACAGCCTTTATGCTGACTTATTTTGCTATTCCATCTATTATTAATATAGCGAGAAAGAAGAACTTATGCGACGAACCTGGTGATAGGAGGTCACATACCGTAAGTACACCGTCTCTTGGAGGTATTGCGATTTTTGCAGGTGTTATTTTTTCAATAATACTATGGACACCATTCGAGTTATTTGGCGATCTTCAATATATATTATGTTCTTTTATAATCATCTTCCTGATAGGTGCAAAAGATGATATTCTACCAATTTCTCCAAATAAAAAATTGATAGGAGAAGTATTAGCAGCAGCTATATTAGTATTCAAATCTAATGTCAAATTAACCAGTTTTCATGGACTCTTTGGTATTAATGAACTTCCTGAAGTAGTGAGTGTCTTGCTTTCAATCTTTGTAATCATAGTGATAATTAATGCATTCAATTTAATCGACGGAATCAATGGATTATCTGGGAGTATTGCAACATTGATTTCAGTAACCCTAGGTATTTGGTTTTTCCTTACTGATCAAATTACATTAGCCCTTGTTGCTTTTTCATTAGCTGGAGCTGTTGTGGCATTCTTAAAATACAATTTCACCCCCGCAAAGATATTTATGGGAGACACAGGATCTCTATTGATTGGATTGGTCTGTTCTATACTAGTCATTAAATTTATAGAATCTCATAATGCTTTAGTTGTGAATCATCGATGGGCTTTTAAAGCAGTTCCTGCTGTAGCCATTGGAATTATGATATTACCATTGTTTGATACATTGAGGGTCTTTTTAATGCGCGCAATAAATGGGAAGTCTCCATTTAGTCCAGACCGAACTCACATCCATCATTTACTTATAGATGTGGGGCTGTCACATATGCAAGCAACAGGAGTATTGGTCGTCGTCAACATATTTTTCATTATAATGGTCATTGCTTTGCAGGATATAGGTTCCTCCTATTTATTAATATTGATTATGGCTATAGCTATCGTACTGACTGCGCTACTTTATTTTCGGCTTAATCGTAAAAAACTCAATCAACAAACTTCGTGAATTTCTTAATGGTCTTCATCGGTGGAGGTTTGGGTAGTCTGTGTAGGTATGGTATTGCACGCTATATGGGGACTTATCAAGGTGCATTTCCACTTGCTACTTTTATCGCTAATGTGATTAGTTGCATTGTATTAGGAATGTTGGTTGCTTACACCTTGAAAAATGATTCTGAACAATATATCAAATTACTATTGATCACTGGCTTTTGTGGCGGCTTTTCTACTTTTTCCACCTTTTCATATGAAACGTTTAGCCTGTTTCAAAGTGGAGACTATACCAATGCTTTTGCTAATATATTTCTAAGTCTTTTGCTTTGTCTTTTCTGTATTTT
Organism: Saprospiraceae bacterium; assembly: GCA_965277415.1. Taxonomy (GTDB): domain Bacteria; phylum Bacteroidota; class Bacteroidia; order Chitinophagales; family Saprospiraceae; genus JAHDHW01. Next base: position 53,319 of record CBDICS010000096.1, on the reverse strand, counting down.
TTTAGGAATTAAGATTGTCGCCTAGGTTCTTTAGAGCTCTTAATCTATAAAGTTGTTTCAGAACACATTTTTAAACAACTTCTATTTGTCATTGGACATTAATTTTCTAATGCCCAATGACAATTAATTGATTCCCTGTCCATTAATTTAAACTGATCTGTATTTTGAGTTGAACTTCTTCCGTCAACTCTATTAAATCTCCTTCATCAAGATCTTTAATATCAAGCTTAGTCGCTAAGACTTCATTGCAAATATAATCACCAAAAAGTTCAATTGCATTGACAATCGAGTTATGCTTTTCTAGAGTGATTACAATTTTGTCTGTTACATTAAAATCTTTACCCTTTCGGAGGTTTTGAATACGATTGACTAATTCTCTTGCTGTACCCTCAGCTTCCAAAGTTTCCGTCAAGGTAACATCCATAGCAACCGTCAAAGCGCCATCACTTGCGACCAACCAACCAGGGATATCTTCTGTCGATATTTCAAAATCTTCCATATTAAGTTCAAAAGATTCCTCCCCAACATTAAGTTGATATACACCAGATTTTTCAAGCGATGAGATATCGTCTTGAGTAAAACCGTTGATCGCCATTGAGGCCGCCTTCATATGTCGACCTAAGCGTCTTCCAAGCGTTTTGAAATTCGGTTTAATCTTCTTCTTGATTACCCCTGAAGCATCTGTGATATATTCAATCTCTTTTATATTGACTTCGGAGAGAATTAAATCTTTTACACCATCTACTTGTTCCTGAAACCCTGCATCTAATATTGGCAGAAGAATTTTCTGCAATGGTTGTCTTACCCTGATTTTTTCTTTTCTACGAAGAGAAAGGACCAAAGATGATATCCGTTGTGCATAATCCATTCGTTCTTCCAATGCTTTGTCAATTGCTGATTCATTGGCTAAAGGAAAGTCCGTAAGGTGTACAGAGAGTTGACTTTCTTTCTTAGTTACTGCATTGAGGTTGTTAAACATCCAATCCGCAAAGAAAGGACCAACAGGTGCCATCAGTTTTGTGATTGTAGACATACATGTATACAAAGTCTGGTAGGCTGCAATCTTATCTTGAGTATAATCCCCTTTCCAGAAACGTCGACGACAAAGACGAACGTACCAGTTACTTAATTGATCGTTTACAAAATTTTGAATACGTCGAGTCGCGTTAGTTGCTTCATAATCAGCATAATCTTTTTCAACATCTACGATCAATGTATTCAGTAAAGAAATGATCCAACGATCAATCTCTGGACGATCAGTTAAAGGAACTTCTGCATCAGTATAGGTGAATTTGTCGATATTAGCATAAAGTACAAAAAAGGCATAAGTATTATAGAGTGTTCCAAAAAACTTTCTTTGGACTTCTACAATTCCTTCAGAGTCAAATTTTAAATTGTCCCAAGCTTGTGCATTAGAAATCATATACCATCTGGTTGCATCAGCACCATATGTTGCTATTGTTTCAAATGGTTCGACAGCATTGCCTTTACTTTTGGACATTTTTTGCCCCATCTTATCTTGAACAAGGCCATTAGAAACTACATTCTTAAATGCTACGCTATCAAAAGCCATAACAGCGATAGCATGGAGGGTATAAAACCATCCTCTTGTCTGATCAACACCTTCTGCAATAAAATCTGCCGGAAAATTGTTTTTGAATTTTTCTTTATTTTCAAAAGGGTAATGCCATTGAGCATAGGGCATCGAACCAGAATCGAACCAGACATCTATCAAATCGAGTTCTCGGGTCATTCGTTCTCCATCTTCAGATACCAAAACCACTTCGTCAATATATGGACGATGTAAATCTTGAGGCACTTCTTGACTCAGTCCCAATTGTTTATTTGCCTTATCTACTTCACTTGCTAACTGTTCTAATGAACCAATACAGATTTCTTTTTCGCCATCTTCTGTTCTCCATATTGGTAATGGAATTCCCCAGTAACGAGAACGCGATAAGTTCCAATCCTGAAGGTTTTCTAACCATTTTCCAAAACGCCCTTCACCAGTAGATGCTGGCTTCCAATTGATTGTCTTATTCAATTCAGACATCCGCTCCTTCATAGAAGATGCTCTGATAAACCAGCTATCTAATGGATAATAAAGCACAGGCTTATCTGTCCTCCAACAGTGTGGATAATTGTGTTTATATTTTTCAACTTTGAAGGCTTTATTCTCCGTTTTCAGTTTTATAGACAATTGTATATCTGTAGATTTTTCAGGTGCTTCTCCTTTATTATAGTATTCATTTTTCACAAAAGCGCCACCAAACTCTCCCATTTCAGGCCTAAATCTTCCCTGTAAATCAACTAGCGGTACAAGCTTATCATCCTCATCTTTTACAAGAAGTGGAGGGACAGGAGGGTTTGCTAATTTAGCAACCAAAGCATCATCAGCACCAAAGGTAGGAGCGGTGTGAACGATTCCTGTTCCATCTTCTGTGGTAACGAAATTTCCAGAAATAACTCTAAAAGCGTTTTCCGGATTTTCATCTGGCAAAGCATATGGAAGCAATTGTTCATATCGGATATCAACGAGATCTGCACCTTTGAACTCTTTTACTATAAAATAAGGGATTTTTTTATCTCCCGCTTTAAAAGCGTCCAATTCACTGGCTTCTTCAACCGGGGTAAACTTACCAGAAAATTGTTTGCTAACTAATGCTTTTGCTAGAATAACTTGACTAGGAAGAAAAGTATATTGATTGAACGTGTTTACCAATACATAATCTATTTTGGGACCAACCGTCAATGCTGTATTAGAAGGAAGCGTCCAGGGCGTTGTCGTCCAAGCTAAAAAATGAACATTTTCCTCTTCCGCTAAAAAATCTGGTAAAGTTTCTTTGATAGCTTTAAACTGAGCAACTACAGTTGTATCCGTCACATCTTTATAGGCACCAGGCATATTCAATTCATGTGAACTCAAACCAGTACCAGCTGCAGGAGAATAAGGCTGGATCGTATACCCTTTGTATAGTAGATCTTTGTCGTATAATCGCTGTAATAGATTCCAAACAGATTCTATATAATTATTTTCAAAAGTTATATAAGGATTTTCTAAATCAACCCAATATCCCATTTTACGAGTGATATCATCCCACATATCTTTATACCTCATCACCGTTTCACGGCAAGCTTTATTATAATCATCAACAGATATTTTCTTTCCGATGTCTTCTTTAGTGATGCCCAATTCTTTTTCTACACTCAATTCTATAGGGAGTCCGTGGGTATCCCACCCTCCTTTTCTTTCTACTCTTTGTCCTTTCATGGTATGAAACCGGCAAAATAAATCTTTGACAGTTCTTGCGATTACATGGTGAATGCCGGGTTTTCCATTTGCGGATGGAGGGCCTTCATAAAAAACATAACTATTGTCAACATCGCGTTGGTCGATACTTTTTTCAAAGATTTCATTTGCTTCCCAAAATGAAAGTATTTCTTTGTCGACTTCTGGTAAGTTCAGGTTTTTAAATTCTTTGTACATCTTTAATGTTTTTCATTCTTTGTCAAACTTTGCGCATAAAATTTGTCAAAGAATCATGTTCTATTATTAGGAGATGAATCAAGCCCTAAAACAAAAGAGCGATTTACCTAATCATTATACTATTCAATTATATTTATGTTCGCTTAAAAACGCCGCAAATATACATAAGGAATAATAAAAAAGCTCTGACAAATCATTCAATCTGTCAGAGCTTTCTTAATTCTAAAAATTAACACATCACAGATTGCGGTTCAACCTTTGAATGATAATGCTAATTATTATATTTGGATAAAATTTCATTACTTTCGATTTCTTTTACAATTATAACCCTTTTGGTAGAAAATCCGTTCATGTACTAGAGGAAAAATAATTTTAAATTTTAAAAAAATAAAAAAGCAAAATATGGGACCAGTTTGGGGCATAGATTTAGGAGGAACTAAAATAGAAGGGGTAATTTTAGAAGACAGAGAAAACCCTAATGTATTAAAACGACTAAGAATACCTACAGAAGCACAACATGGCTATGAGCATATCATTCAGCAGATTGTAAGATTGGTAGAAGTGATGACAAGTGAAACCGGAATTAAACCTAATAAAATAGGAATAGGAACGCCAGGAACTTTAGAGCCTTCTAGTCAATTAATGAAAAATTGCAATACTACTTGTATGAATGGAATGCCTATGAAAAGAGACATAGAAAGTGCCTTGGGGATTCCTGTAAATCTTGCAAATGATGCAAATTGTTTTACAATCGCAGAAACAACTTTTGGTATCGTAAAACAGAAAGCCCCAGATGCAAAGGTTGTGTTTGGAATTATTATGGGTACAGGAGTAGGGGGAGGACTCGTCGTGAACGGTGAAATAATCGGCGGTAGACATGGCATAGGAGGAGAATGGGGACATAATTTTTTAGATGATTCAGGAGGTGATTGTTATTGTGGAAAAACAGGATGTGTAGAAACAATATTGTCTGGACCTAATCTGGAAAGATATTATGAAAACATAATGGGCGTACCAAGAAAATTAAAAGAAATAGTAGAACGGCATAAAGCGGGAGATGATGAGGTTGCAACAAAGACAATTAATCGAATGTTGAGTAATTTTGGAAAAGCGTTTTCTAATATTATTAATACGATTGATCCAGATGTAGTTGTTATTGGAGGTGGTGTTGGAAATATAGATTTATTATTTACCGAAGGTGCCTGGGAGGTAGAAAAGAATATTTTTAACCATACTTTGGAAACACCTTTTTTGAAACCAAAATTAGGTGATAGTGCAGGAGTGTTTGGTGCGGCGCTTTTATAGAAGTTATTCAATTAATATACATTCAAGATTATAATTATAATGATCTATGCTTCAGACTAAAGATTTACAATATTCTTATAATGGATCAGACGTTTTAAAATTCCCTGATATTGTCTGTGATAAAGGCGATAGATGGTTACTATTAGGGCAATCGGGAAGTGGCAAGACAACATTACTTCACTTACTGGGAGGCTTAAGAACACCACAATATGGGGATGTAATCATAGACGGAGTTAGTCTCAAAAGTTTGAGTAAATCTGCATTAGATATTTTTCGAGGTAAACGTATCGGTATCGTTTTTCAAAAAGCACACTTTGTAAAGTCATTGACTGTTGAAGAAAACTTAATGCTTGCACAAAACCTTGCTAAACAACCCGTGTCGAAATCAAGAATCAAAGATTTACTGGATCGACTTCATGTAGGCCATAAATTGAAAGACAAGACTAATTCGCTTAGTATGGGAGAACAACAGCGGGTCTCAATAGCTAGAGCTATAGTCAATAAACCAGCGATTATTTTGGCAGATGAACCAACTTCTGCTTTAGATGATAAAAATTGTGATGAAGTCATTGCTTTATTAGAACAGCAAGCTCAGCAAGAAAATGCTACTTTACTTATTGTGACTCATGATGGGAGATTAAAGGAAAAATTTGAAAAAAGAATATTATTATAATGAAAGAATTACTTGTAACTGTATTAGGCCTCTGCCTTAAATATTCTTTTGAATTGACTATACTATTGAGTATAGGGCTCGTTATTTTTTTTATTTTTAATTATAAAATAGCCAAACTTAGTTGGAAAAACTTGACGAGTAAACCCTTGACAATGACCTTAAGCTTGGTTTTATTCGCATTAGGTGTTGGCTTAATTTCATTACTACTTTTAGTCAATAAACAACTTGAGGAAAAGTTTCAAAAAAACCTCGCTGGTATAGACTTGGTTGTTGGAGCTAAAGGAAGCCCACTCCAATTGATTCTTAACAGTATGTACCATCTTGGTGCACCATCTGGAAATATTACGATAGGAGAAGCTAAAGCATTTCTTAGAGAAGGTCATCCTCTAATCAAAACAGCAGTCCCTCTTTCTGTAGGAGATAGTTATCAATCCTATCGAATTGTAGGAACTAACCATAAAATACTTGGACTATACGAAGCTGAACTTAAGTCTGGAAATCTATGGGAGGAAGATTTTGAAGTGACTATTGGTGCGACTCTAGCCGAAATTTTAGGATTAGATATAGGAGATGAATTCCACAGTTCGCATGGCTTTGTCTCTGATGGAATCAATGAACATACGGATGTTACACCTTTTAAGGTTGTTGGCATTTTAAAACCCTCGGGATCAGTATTAGATCAATTAATTCTGACCAAAACAGCCAGTATATGGAAAGTACATGGAGAGCATGGTCATGAAGATTCGGGGGGAAATATGCCAAAGGACTCAATGGCTATGACCCACCCAGCAACAGGCACTTTGTTGGATCATCCTGAAAAAGAGATTACCAGTATTCTCATTCAATATAGCAAGCGAAATATGCAGACCCTGAATATGGGAAGAAACATCAATGAGAACACGGATATGATGGCAGCTAATCCAGCCTATGAGATCAATCAACTATATAGTATGATGGGCGCAGGAGAACAATTGTTGAAAATGGTAGCAATCGTTATCATTTTTGTATCTGGTTTAAGCATATTTATTTCTTTATTCGATTCCCTTAAGAACCGTAAGTACGAGCTAGCGCTTATTCGGGTAATGGGCGCATCCAAAGGAAAGCTTTTTAAAATTATTATAATAGAAGGGATTTACTTAGCTGTTATAGGCTTTGTAATAGGGATTCTTATAAGCCATGTCGGAATGAGTATCCTCTCAAATTATATGGAAGCGAGTTATAAGTATAGTTTTTCTGGGACTGTTTTTATTAAGGAAGAATTAGCGCTATTAGGCGGTGCTTTAATTATGGGACTTATTGCAGCAGCTATTCCAGCTTTTCAAGCTTCCAATACTGACATTTCTGATACTTTAACAGAGTCTTAAAGGAATACCGATTCGAATCTTTTTACCTTTGAGTACCTGAATAAGGTACAAAACCCTAAATAATGTGTATGAAATTTAGGATGATTTATGTTAGTTAAAGTTTAATATGATATCAAGGAAGCATTTTCTTAGTTTTTTCTTAGTGGTATTATTTACGACCACAGGCTTATTTGCACAGTCTAGTAAGAAAAACATTTGGAAGACGCTCGGAATGATGAAGTTTGAACGTCATAAAGGAAATGGAAGTGGTGAAGGAAGTCAGATTATTCCTTTAATCGAAGCATTAGATGGGACAGAGATTACAGTTAAGGGATATATAATCCCGCTGAGTGGTAAAAAAGCACAGAGCCATTTCATGTTTTCTGCATATCCATATTCTAGTTGTTATTTTTGTGGAGGTGCTGGCTCAGAAACGATTATGGAGGCTTTTTCTAAAGGAAGTGAAAAGATTAATTTTTCAGATAATGCAATTACTTTAAAAGGGGTGTTTAGGTTTACATCTAAAAACCCAGACGATATAATGTTTACTTTAGAAGATGCTGTTTTAGTAGAATAAAATTTAAATGAGATTAACAAATATGAAAAAGATAATACTATTCCTTACTTTATCAATTTTGACATCTGCACTTTTTGCTCAAGAAGAAACTCAAGGAAATCCCAATATTTGGAAAACCTTAGGGAAGATTACATTTAAAAAAGAGTATGACGAAATGATGGGCTTTAAAGTTGATGTTCCAGTATTTAGCCAAGATGTTGAGGCTTTGGAAGGTACAGAAATCACGGTTAAAGGATATATAATTCCTGTTGAGGATTATGGTGGACAAACAGAATTTGTTTTCTCTGCTTTTCCATACAATATGTGTTTTTTCTGTGGAGGTGCAGGGCCAGAAACTGTTATGAAAGTATCGGCTTCAGAAGAAATTCCTTATACCGCGGAATCTATTACAATTAAAGGCACGCTTTCCCTTAATTCTACTGATCGAAATGAATTGATGTATGCACTGACAGGAGTGACAAAGGTTAACGACTGATCAATTAATTGCCTCCAATCCAGTAATTAATCTTCAAGATAAGTGCCCTGTTTTTAATGGAAAGATTTTGACTTGTATAATTCTCTGTATATACTAGGAATAAATCAGAGAGTGGTCTGAATCGCCAATTAAATTTAGAATAGATATTAAAATTATCACTTTGTGTATTGTATTGGATAAAAGTAGTAAAGAATAGATTTCTACTAAAAGACATCTCAAGCTTAGAACCAATCAAGGTAAAATTAGCAATGCCATACTCTTCAGGGAAATGTATTAATTGCTCATGTGATAGCGTCATCCCAATGACTGCAAAATGTTTATACCTATAATTACAGGCTGTTTTGAAGCCTAATTGATCTCCTAAATAGACACCACCATAATTTAATTTAATCTCACCATAAAGTCGCTTCTGTTTTCCAGTATTATATGCAAATGCTATTTGATGATTGGGGTAATTTCCGGCTGGAAAAACAGCGTCTAGCCCATCAAGCGTGAATGGGAAAAGCAACCTTGGAGCACCTTCTGTATAGAGTAATTCGAAAGAACTGGTATTTTTGAGCTTTAAAAGTAGGGTGATTTCATTCCAATGTTCTCGATAATTATAACTAGGGCTGGTATATAAATCACTATGAAAAGTTGGCCCCCAGAAATCAATTTTACTATTCTTTTTTGCAAAGAAACGATAGTGCCCATTGGCTCTTAGATGTGTATATCCAATTCGAATTGTCGTATCAATAGCTTTATTAGTATGATATAATCTTGGTACAAATCCAATTTCAGTTACAAAGTTTTCACCCACATGGTCAACCCCTAAGAACAAAGTTGTTTCTTTTGTTCTGTATCTGAGTTTAGCACTATAAGCATTAGCATCTAAGAGTTTTTCAGGAGTAAATGCTTGATGAAAAAAAGCTTTTCCATTCCATTTTGAATCTTTTGATCTAAGATCATATTCAATGCCCGTAATTCGGTTAAAATCATTTTTATAAGCATAATATTCTCGTACTCCCTGTTGATTAATAAAAAAAGCTGATATACTTGAACCATTGAATACTTTTCGTTGAATAGTTGCAACAGAGTAATTATTAGCTTTGATACCAAGGATTGGATTGGATTTCGTTTGAATAGTCATTACACCAATCCTCCAGTCATTATTAAGGTTTCCACTGAGACGAGCACCAAATAACAATGGGATAGGTATTTTTTCTTCATTACCAATCCTTCTAGAAAAGAAAGGTCGAATTCGACTATTCCCTAAATTAGAGAAAATGTCACTATTCTCGAGAAAGAGTAATCTTTTTTCTGGAAAGAAAATTTCGAATCGTTGTAGATCAATAACTTGCTGATCGATTTCCACTTGGGAAAAGTCCGGGTTGAAAGTTAAATCAAGGTTTAGAGAAGAACTAATAGCGACTTTTGCATCTACGCCTACAGATCTTTGGAGCTTTTCTGTTCTCAGTGGTTCTTCATAATCTTTATTTGAACCTATAGATAGATATGGAATAATTGAAACATTACCAATAGGTTTTTCTGGTGTTTTTGCCCAATGCATTAGACCTGCTCTTGAGAGTAAACTTATTTTATAAGCTCTTGGAACTGGCGACCAAGTGGAGATTTCATTTTGAGTTTGATTATTTCTAGCGAAATTAATGCGCCATGTTTTTTGTTGATTATCAAAACGTAAAGTCTTTAGAGGAATAGCAATTTCTGCAATCCAATGATCTGAGGCTTGCTTTACTTCTGCAAACCATAATCCATCCCAGTTTAGTTTTTCACCTTTAATTCCCCCATTATCGACTATCCCGTCACTTTGCACCCCTAAAGGGTTTACAGCAAAATACAAACCATTAGTCTTATCATTTGATGCATTTATAAAAATACCAAAAGCATCATTTTCTTTAAATTTAAAGTCTCTTTTTAAAGATTGAATCACATAATCTTTATTAGCACTATGATAACAGATTGCACTGATATAAAGGTTAGTTTGATCATATAAAACTCGAACTTCAGTCTTGGAAGTCGCTTTTAATGAATCAAAAGGAAAATTCATTTGAAATTCATCAGCAATTGTAGCGGATGACCAAATTTGCTCATTAAGAAGACCATCTAAAACAATAGGATCAGGACTGGCATTTACCAATAGAGTATGCTCTTGTCCTACAAGAATAGATGTATGACAAAGCCAAATAATTAATATGTACAGTAGACTCCTGATAGAGCTTTACATGTTAGGTATTATTTAAAAATAAATGCTGAAGTATTGGTTAAGTATTTATAAGATTCTGTTATTTATATAATTAGTAACATAATTCATTATGACTGTTTACCAACAAGAAAAAACAGAATGAAATAGGAGAGAGTTGGTGTATAGAATCAATGATTTTTATTTGTCGGACTCATTAATCTCGACCATCCAAAACGGACAATCAGTAATAAGCCAATAAAAAGCAACACTAAAAAGTAAAAAGGAATATTAACAAAAGCAACAACAAATATCCTTGTTCGATCAAGTCCCCACATCAATGCAAATACAGCAAAGATCATAATCAGTAAGCCGGATACATTCTTAAAACCTGGTATTCTATCCAAATCAACATTATTGCGAATGATCAATAGTGTAATAATCATTGATACGATTGGCAATATTTGAAAATAGATATCTGTGTCAAGCGCCTTACCTCGATCAAACAAAAACATATAAACATTTAGAGCAATAGAAAATATTCCTGGTATACAAACAAAATAAATCAATGTAGAATAAAAATATTTCCATGGAGCTAAATGCCCCTCGTTTTTACCCATAAACCCTGCTATTAAAGCACAAATTGGAATGAAAAGAAAGAATCCAATGATATAAGCAGGGTTTTCTCCAATAAGTTTGAATAGTTCGCCGAGGGTCATGAGTTGTTTGTTTAATGCTTCAAGAATTAATCATACCCTGAAAATTATCTTTTTAATGTTTCAAAAAGTGCTGAATTTCAACTTGTTTTAACATTAGTTTTTTAACAAAAATAAAGCCAAGGAATGATTTACGGCCACTAAAATATTAACATTTATTAGAATAAATAAGGAAGTACTCAATAATAAGTCAATATAGAAGAAATACTACTCTTAGAAAGCACCCAATTATTTTTTCTAGAAAACTCATTACCGACTGACAAAGAAGTTTATAGAGCGGTTTGGTGAAATTCCAACAACGTTTTAAATAATCATAAGCAAGGAATTACTACCTCACAAGCTCTGGAGGAACGGTCATAAGTAGCTGAAGACAAACCAAAATCAATCTATTATTTAAAGGTCTAGTAATAACTTTACAGGATCTTCTAATAGTTTTTTCACTTTGACTAAGAAGGTAACAGAAGTGCTGCCATCAATCACACGATGATCATAAGATAAAGCTAAGTACATCATAGGTCGGATTAACACTTCACCATTGATAGCCATTGGTCTTTGTTGAATTGTATGCATCCCAAGGATTGCAGATTGCGGCTCATTGATGATTGGTGTACTCATCATAGATCCAAAGATACCTCCATTGGTTATCGTAAAAGTACCTCCTTTCATTTCATCAAGCGTCAGTTTCCCTTCACGAGCTTTAGCAGCTAAAGCTTTGATCTTAAGTTCAATTTCATGAAATTGTAAAGATTCTGCATTATGGACAGGAGGTACTACAAGGCCTGTAGGTGTAGAGATAGCGATCGAAATATCTGCATAATCATGATAGATGATATCTGTTCCATCTAACTGAGCATTAACATCAGGCATTTCCATCAGTACTTTAGCACAAGCCTTTGTAAATAAAGACATGAAACCTAGTTTGACACCATATTTCGCTACAAAGTCTTCTTGATGCTTTTTTCTTAAACTCATCACCTCTGTCAAGTCGACTTCATTAAAAGTCGTCAGCATAGCTGTATTATTCTTTGCAGAAACCAAGCGACTAGCAATCGTTCTACGCATTCTACTCATTTTCTTTCTGCTCGTATTTCTACTGAAGTTTGTAACAGCAGCAGTTGCGGGAGTAGGTTGCTCTATTTTGGGTTCGGTACTTGGAGCAGGAGTAGAGGTTTTATTAGAAACAGCTTGTAAAGCATCTTCTTTTGTGATCCTACCTTCTCTTCCAGAACCTTTTACAGTTGTGGCTACAACATCATTTTCTTTCAAAATCTTAGCAGCCGCAGGAGATGGATGCCCTGTAGCATAAGTGGGGACAGGAGAAGGGCTAGTTTTTGGTATTGGTGGAGGTGTAGCAGATTCTGGCTCTACTTTTTTTGCACTAGGTGTATCAGAGTTTGAACCGTTCGATCCTTCAGCACTTACAGAAGTATCAATTTTTGCGACAAGCGCACCAATTTCCAAATCATCTCCTTCGCTAGCAACATGTATAAGTTTGCCGGTGGCTTCCGCAGGAAATTCTAAAGTCGCTTTATCGGACTCAAATTCACAAATCGCTTCATCAAGTTTTACAATTTCACCATTTCCTTTTATCCATTGGGAAAGGGTCACTTCATTAATCGATTCCCCGATAGTAGGGACACGCATTTCTACAATGCTCATATTTTGGGTTTTTTATTATTATTTGTTCTATCCCAAACACCTGTTTTGTTACAGAACGGTTATTTTTTAAACAATGGGCTTTTCAAAAACAAATTTAAAGGTTTCTTATTGAAAAGAACTGTCCAATAGCGAAAATGTTGCAAATAGCTTTCATCAAATGTCGTAATGATCACCTTCCGGTTTCCATTTCCATAAATATAGACAAGCAAGGCTACGATAAGGACGCCATGTTTCCGCAAATTTTAGCAATTTTTCACGCAATACTTTTTGATCTGCTCGGTTTTTCGAATATTTTCCTTCTAGCTTATATAAACGAATCATTGCTCTCCGAATACCTAAATCATCAATTGGAAATACATCGGGTCTTTTTAAAGTAAACATTAAAATCATTTGGACAGTCCATGTTCCAACGCCTTTGATCTGAGTGAGTTGGGCAATAATTTCATCGTCTGGAATTTTTGACCAATCTTTATCGAGCAGCTTTTCTGCAATAAAAAAATCAGCTACATTTTGAATGTAATTGGCTTTTTGTCGAGATAAACCTACAGCACGGAGCACTTCCATATCCATTCTAAGGATTTTTTTTGCATCCGGGTTTCGGTTTTCAAATAAACCCATGAATCGACCTTGTATTGAAGTTGCTGCTTTTACAGAAAGTTGCTGAGAAATGATAGAATTTATCAAGCTTGTATAGACCGTTTGGTCTTTAGGGAAAGGCTCGGGTTTTGTAGCTTGGATCACTTTTTTTAAATAAGGATCCTTTAAAAGGAATTCGAGGGCTTTCTTACTCATGGGATCAAATTAACAAATTTAACTGATTTTTTGTGCCTGTTTTAAAGTTGGCAGTTTTGTGATAGCTATACTTGCCAGGTCTAAACTCTAAAAAGTGCTATACAAAAGCAGAAAAAATGGAGATTCTATAGTCCGTATTAATAATTTAAAAGGCTATTTATATCATTTTAAAAGCGTAAATGGGATATCGCAGGGTTGGTTACCTTTTAGTAATATAGGTACTGATCAGGCAAAATTTGCTTATTCTTTATTGACTAAATCTTGCGAGCCGACTGCGGTTGAAACAATTGTTGAAGATAATGGTTTGGTTAAAGTATTTCCCAACCCGAGTTCGGACATTGTAAATATCGATATATCAGGACTTGATATAGATAAAAAATTAAGTATTGAATGCCTTAATGCAAGGGGGCGACTGGTAAAAATATTGTTTGATAATGAATATTATTCAGGTGTTACTAATATTTTATTTGAGCATCATATTGAACATCTTCCAACAGGTTTGTATTTTTATAAGATCATAGCTGATCAACAATTAATCACTAAGTGCTTTATTAAACAATAATTATGAAAAAGATACTTTTATTCTTGGGTTTTATCTTGATGGTATTTATTTGTTACGCTCAACCTGAAATTGAATGGTCTTATAACTATGGTGGTTCCTCAGTGGAATATATTAATGGTATACAAGCAACAAGTGATGATAATTATATTGTTTTCGGTAATTCTTTTTCAAGTGACGGTGACTTAGAGGAGAATAATGGTGAATCAGATATATGGTTAATGAAGATAGATACTCTAGGTACTATATTATGGTCTGAAAGTTATGGAGGGAGCGACAAAGAGCATCCTAGTGGTATAATAGAAACCAATGAGGGAGGTTTTATTGTCCTTGGTCAGTCGAGCTCTATGGATGGAGACATTACAAATTATTACGGTGATGAAGATATCTGGATATTCAAAGTAGACGAAATGGGAGAAATAATATGGTCAAAAAACTATGGCGGTTCAGGATTTGATTCTGCTACATCAATTATTAAGGATGAAGATGATGGATTTATAGTGGCGGGTTATACTTTCTCGAATGATGGTGATATTAGTGAGGCCAAAGGAGGAGCTGATATTTGGTTGTTTAATATCAATGAAACAGGTGATTTGATATGGGAGAAAGTCTATGGAGGGACGGATAATGAATTTGATCCTGATATATTATTGACAAATGGTGGAGGATTAATTCTCTTAGGAATATCTGGATCATTAGATGGAGATATAGGAGGTAATATAGGCGGAACTGATTTGTGGTTAGTCAAGCTTAGTAGCATAGGTGAGATCGAATGGGAGAAGAATTACGGTGGGCCATCAATCGAATTAAATGCTTCTATAGTGCTAACTGAAAATGGGTATGTCTTATTTGGGTCTTCTACTATTGATGATGCAGATAATGGATTAGGGTATGAATATTTAGCGATCAGGATTGATGAAGAGGGCAACCAATTATGGGAAGAGAGCTATGGAGGTTTAGCAAATGACTTTCTTTCTGATGCGATAGCCATACCTGATGAATCTTATATAATGGCAGGGAGAGTAGGTGCGATAGGAGCAGATGTGAGCAATATATATGTAAGTAGTGATATATGGATTGTAAAAATAAATACGGAAGGTGATATTGTGTGGGAAAAAAATTATGGAGGCTCGGAGGCTGAATCTCCAGGATCAATACTTGAAACCCCAGATGGAGGCTTGTTAGTCGGAGGCGGGACGCGTTCAAGCGATATTGATTTGAATCAAAACTATGGCCTTCGCGATGCTTGGATTTTCAAGCTAGCCCCTTTTACGACTAGCACTACAAATGCTCTAATTAGGGATAATACAGTCTTCGACATCTATCCTAATCCATCGGATGGAACGATCACTATAGAGTTAGAAGACCAGGTTGGTTCAGGTATGATTGAGCTTATTAATCCGCTAGGTGTAGTGGTCACTTCGCAGAAGGTACTTGGATCAAGAGTGACAATCCGTGGTTTGCCTAAAGGAAGTTATTGGGTTAAATATATGGATGAAAAACAGGTAGGGGTGAGGAAATTAGTGGTAGAGTAGTTACCCAAAACTTTATCAAACAATAATTATGAAAAAGAGCATTTTCTTTTGGAGTTTCATTTTCTGGGTAAGTTTATGTTTTTCTCAACCAAATATTGAATGGTCGAAAAATTACGGGGGCTCCTCATGGGAGAGTGTGAAAGATATGAAGATAACCAGTGATGGGAATTATATAGTTCTTGGTTTTTCTGGGTCGAGTGATGGAGATGTAGGAGGGAATAATGGCGAATCAGATATTTGGCTGATGAAGATAGATACGTTAGGTGTTCTATTGTGGTCGTATAATTATGGAGGGAGTGATGAGGAAAGTCCTAGTGCAATCATAGAGACTAATGATGGAGGTTTTATTGTGATAGGGTATTCGGAATCGAATGATGGAGATGTGGGCAATAATTATGGTGGAAAGGATATGTGGATTTTTAAAGTAAGCGATATGGGAGAATTGTTATGGTCGCAAAATTATGGCGGTTCTGGTTTTGATTCTGCTACATCAATAATAGAGGATGATGATAATAATAGTTATTGGGTAGTAGGAGAATCAGATTCTGAAGATGGAGATATTGGAGAAACCAAAGGAGGAAGAGACATTTGGTTGATTAAAATCAATGAATTAGGTGATCTGATTTTTGAGAAAAATTATGGTGGTTCAGGGTATGAAGGGGAGGCGAAAATCTTAAATACTTCAGATGGAGGATTAATTCTTGTAGGAATATCTGGATCATTAGATGGAGATATAGGAAGTAATATAGGCGGAACTGATTTGTGGTTAGTCAAACTTAGTAACACAGGAGACATCGAATGGGAAAAGAATCATGGTGGAACTTCAATCGAATTAAATGCTTCTATAGTGCTAACTGAAAATGGGTATGTCTTATTTGGATCTTCTTTTATTGAAAATGGGACTAATGGAGAGGGGTACGATTTTATAGCAATAAAGACAGATGAGTTAGGAAGTACTTTATGGACAAAAAATTATGGTGGGACTGGTAATGATAGTTTTAATGCAGCTATACCTACATTAGATGGAGGGTTTGTACTAACAGGCCAAGTTTCTTCAAATGATGGAGATATAACGAATTATTATGGTAGTTGGGATACTTGGGTTTTAAAAATCACTAATATAGGAGATATTATATGGAGCAAAAACTATGGTGGTTCTGATTCTGATGGAAGTGCAGTTGTTTTTGAGAATGAAGATGGTAGCTTGTTGGTTGGAGGAGCTTCAAGCTCAGATGATTTTGATTTGATGATGAACTATGGCGATAGCGATGCTTGGATTTTCAAGCTAGCCCCTTTTACGACTAGCACTACAAATGCTCTAATTAGGGATAATACAATCTTCGATATCTATCCTAATCCATCGGATGGAACGATCACTATTGAGTTAGAAGATCAGGTTGGTTCAGGTATGATTGAGCTTATTAATCCGCTAGGTGTTTTGATGCTAAAGGAGCGTTTTATCAATTCCTCTATTCAAATTCATGATTTGTCAAGTGGCACTTATTGGCTACGCTATACAAATGAAGGAGTGGTAGGAGTAAGATTGTTGATAGTGGAGTAAGGATGGAAAAACAACTTTTCTTTGTCGCCAATTGATCAGACCTTTCTCGTTTTCAATTGTGATAATGGCATTACTTAGAAAAATGCGTAAATTTACCGTTAATCTAACTATTCAACTCAAAAAAAGTCTCGCATGAAGCAATTTTTCACATTTAGCATCTTTTCAATAATCGGACTTATTACTTTGATGGCATGGAACTTACCTGAAGATACGGACTGGAAGGATAAGGTTTCTCCTGTGCTCATTGAGAAAGCGAGGCAATCAGTTGAGGTTAACTTTATGGTGATGCTAAAACAAGAAGCGGATGTTGCAGCGGCAAAACAGTTGAGGACTAAAGATGAAAAAGCTTTATTTGTATATAGTCAATTGCAAGAGACTGCAAAAACTACGCAAGCAGAGATTATTAATATATTGAAAGCTAGAAATGTGAAATTTCGCTCATTTTATATTGTAAATGCTATTCAAGTGATCGGAAATATAGAATTAATTGAATTGCTTGCTGAACGTCGTGAAGTGGCAACAATAATTGATAATCCAGCAATGAAGCTCAATAGTATTATAGAACACAATGCTGCAACTACTAGAGGGCCTGAGGATATTGAATGGGGAATAGATATGATTAATGCGGATGAAGTTTGGGCTATGGGCTATACCGGACAAGGCGTTGTCGTAGGTGGTGCAGATACTGGCTATGAATGGTTTCATCCTGCTATTCAAAACCAATATCGTGGTTGGGATGGCACAACAGAAGATCATAGTTATAATTGGCATGATGCAATTCATGAGATTAATCCTCTACATATGGATCCAGTTATTGATCCTAGCAATAACCCTTGTGGTTTAAATTCTGAAGTTCCTTGTGACGATCATAATCATGGTACACATACGATGGGGACAATGATCGGCGATGATGGTACAGGTAATCAGATAGGTGTTGCACCAGGCGCGAGGTGGGTAGCTTGTCGAAATATGGAAAGAGGCTATGGATCTCCATCAAGTTATATCGAATGCTTTGAATGGTTTTTAGCTCCAACAGATATTAACAATGAGAATGCAAATCCTACAAAAGCGCCGCATGTTATCAATAATTCATGGTCTTGCCCTGAGATGGAAGGCTGTAATCCTGATAATTGGTCACTGATGGAAACTGCTGTAAATAATTTAAAAACTTCAGGTGTCGTTGTTGTTGTTTCAGCAGGAAATAGTGGTAGCCAGGGTTGTGGTTCTGTAAGTACACCTGCAGCCATGTTTGAAAACAGCTTTACAGTTGGATCTACTGATTCTAATGATACCATTTCTTCTTTCAGTAGTCGGGGACCGGTCATGGTCGACAATAGTCTTCGAATGAAACCTAATGTTGCAGCTCCGGGTAGAAGTGTACGATCATCTATTCGAGATGGAGGCTACGCTTCTTTTAGTGGAACAAGTATGGCAGGGCCTCATGTTGTTGGATTAGTCGCTTTGTTAATCTCCGCAGATCCTACGCTTGCTGGAAATGTCGAAGAGATCGAAGAGATAATAGAACAGACTGCTGTACAGAAAACAAGTGATGATGGATGTGGCGATGATGATAATCTGTCCATCCCTAATAATACTTATGGATTTGGTAGAATTGATGCACTCGCAGCCGTTAATTTTGCTTTACAATCTAGTAGTGTTTCTGGAATTAATAATGAAAATATTATTCGTGCATTTCCAAATCCTGTTAATGAAACTGTTCAGTTCGAAATGCAGAATATTCAAGGCAAAACGCTTTTAGAGATATTTAACGCTGCCGGTCAATTGATCATTACTAAACAGTTTGAGATCATTGATGCCTATCAGGTAGAGTATATTTCAATGAGGAATCTACCTCATGGAGTCTATTTTTATAAAATAAGTAGCGAAAACTCCAGTTATGGAGGGAAACTGATCAAAAAATAGAACCTATAAATAACTAATAATCAAAATCTGAATAAGGTAAAAGTGAACTAGCAATATTTTGCAAGCATCTCAGAAGCAGGGCCTCACAAGCGAAGCGATCACCATCTCACAAACAAAGTGATCACCAAATCACAAGCGAAGCGATCACTAAATCACAAGTTCCGCAGGAACAATCGCTAAGCTTATAGGATTGATCACTATATACGCTAAGCAAAATTCCGAAATACATCTTATATTTGTGCTTTGCATTCAGGATAACCTGCAATTGTCACTGGAAAAATTAAATCATGCCTTTATACAATCGTGTCAACAACGACGAGCTAAAACGCCGTATGCTAGAGAGTGACGAAAAACGAGTCACCCTTTCTTTTTATCAATATGCTAACATAGATAATGTTCCAATGTTCAGAAATGAACTATACCGCTTGCTTGATGAGACCAAGGTATATGGCCGTATATATATAGCTGAAGAAGGAATAAATGGACAAATCTCCGTTCCCGAAGAAAATTTCGAAAAATTTAAGGAAGACCTTTATTCTATTCCATTCTTAAATGGAGTTCGGCTTAATATCGCTATAGATGATGATGGAAAATCTTTTTATAAACTAAAAATAAAAAAGCGGAATAAGATTGTAGCGGATGGGCTCAATGATGATTCTTTTGACGTAACTAAACGAGGGGAACACCTATCCGCTGAGGATTATAATCAACTTACTGAAAATCCTGATACATTGGTTGTAGATATGCGCAATCATTATGAAAGTGAAGTAGGTTACTTTGAAAATGCTATTCGGCCTGATATCGAAACCTTTCGGGATGCACTCCCTTTAGTTGAAGAAATGCTAAAGGAAGATAAGAACAAGAACATCATCATGTATTGTACCGGAGGAATTCGTTGCGAAAAAGCAAGTGCATACTATTTACATAAAGGTTTCGAAAATGTGTATATGGTAGATGGAGGAATTATAGAATATGCACGTCAATGTGAAGAGAAAGGATTGCCGAATAAATTTATAGGGAAGAATTTCGTTTTTGATGAGCGAATGGGGGAGCGTATTAGCGAAGATATTATTGCTAAATGCCATCAATGTGGCGAACCAGCTGATACACATATCAATTGTGCAAATGATGCCTGCCATATTTTATTTATTCAATGTAGTACTTGTGCTGAAAAAATGGATGCTTGTTGCTCAAGCAAATGTCAGGAGTTTATTAAATTACCCGAAGAAGAGCAAAAGGAGCAGCGGAAAATGGAAGTTTTTAATGGAACCAAGTTCGGAAAGGGACGTTATAAAGCTCATCGTGGAAAAGAAGGATTAGAATAAGTTCTTTTTTCTTTAGATAAGTTCTTCCTTTAAAAACTAAAAAATACCTAATTTGGGTTTTAATTCCTACAAATGACGAAGCCGAAAAAATCCAGAATAAAAAGATCTACACAACAAAAGCCTAAACCAACTTCATCTATAGAAAAAGGTGTGCTTCCACCCTTGTTTACCAATACTTGGCTACACTGTATTTTGATAATGGTCTTGAGTTTCATCCTATACGGGAATACACTCAAACACGATTACACTCAAGATGATGCCATCGTTATTTATGACAACATGTTTACCACAAAAGGGGTAAAGGGCATTCCAGGTATTTTAAAATATGATACCTTTTATGGTTTTTTTAAAAAAGAAGGCAAAGCGAGTTTAGTGACAGGAGGTCGTTATCGTCCTTTTACTTTGATGATGTATGCTGTCGAAGTGGAACTATTTGCACCAGTGAAAGTAGATGCCAATGGGAATACGGTAAAAGATAAAGACGGAGATACAATCTATGATCCTAAAGAAAACGATAAAGGAGGTGAAGGGAATATGATCAAGAAAGTGGGGCATTTTATGAATATATTGTTTTATGGATTTGCAGGCATCGTTTTATACCTTCTGTTACTACAGTTATTAGGCCCTCGCCAAGATGCTGTCTTTGCTTACTTTATTGCTTTAGCGACTAGTATTTTGTTCATTGCCCACCCAATACATACTGAAGCTGTTGCAAATATTAAAGGGCGAGATGAAATTATGGTTTTATTGGGCAGTTTAGCCGCAGCCTATTTTATCATAAAAGCCTATCATAAAGGTTCATCTTTTAGTATTCCCGCAGGCATTTGTTTTTTCATTGCATTGATGTCAAAGGAGAATGCTATTACCTTTATCGGAGCAATACCTTTGATGATGTATATATTTACAAAAGCGAAATGGAGTGAAATTATAACACACTCTAGCGTTCTAATTGTATCTGCAGCGATCTTTCTAGGTATTCGATCTTTTGTTTTACCAAATTCGGGACTAGGAGATTTGTCTATGGAATTAATGAATAATCCATATTTGAAGGTAGAAGGAGGCAAGTGGGTGCATTTTACATCTGGCGAGCGGCTAGCAACTATATTCCACACGCTTGGTCGATATCTTCAATTATTAATATTTCCACATCCTTTGACACATGATTATTATCCTAGACATATTAGTATAATGACGTGGAGTGATTGGCAAGCCATCGGGAGCCTTCTAACTCATCTTGGATTATTAGCTTATGGGATTTTTGGTTTATTGAAAAAAGATAAATTGAGTTTTGGTATCCTCTTTTATTTTGGGACTTTATTTATTGTTTCTAATATATTATTTCCCGTAGGTACAAATATGTCTGAGCGATTTCTGTTTATGCCATCTGTAGGGTTTTGTTTTGTGATTGCCATTTTAATGTTTAGGCTTTCTAAAATAATGGATAAAAATCAAACTGTTACTTTCAAAAAATTACAAGGAATGTTGCTATTGCTTGGAGTAATAGTTATTGCACTTGGGGCAAAAACAATAAATAGAAATCCAGTTTGGAAAGATAATTTCACTCTATTTACAACGGATGTCAATGTTTCTAAAAATAGTGCAAAGCTTCAAAATGCAGTCGGAGGAGAATTGATAAACAAGAATAGAAATGAAAAAAATGAAACCTTAAGAAGGCAAAAATTAATGGAAGCTGCTGAACATTTAAAAACAGCATTGAAATTTCATCCGACTTATAAAAATAGTTACCTACAGTTGGGCAATTGTTATAATTATCTAAAAGAATATGAGCTGTCAATTGAATACTATAATAAAGTTCTGACGATAGATCCAAATGATGATAATGCGCTAAAAAATATGGGCATAACTTATAGAGATGCGGGTCGTTATCATGGAGAGGAAAAAGGAGATTTGTCCACAGCAATCTCTTATCTTGAAAAAGCATTGAAATTTCAACCCAATGACTATGAGACCCTTCGTCTATTGGGCGTGGCTTATGGCGTATCAGGGAGTAATGATAAGGCTATTGATTACTTTACCAAAGCATTGGCTTTAAACCCTGATCATCCTGATGCGATATGGAATTTGGCGAATGCTTATCGTTATAATGGAAATCAGACCAAAGCGGATGAACTTTATCAACGTGCAATCCAGATTGATCCAGAAGTGGCTAATAGGAATAATAAATAAGCCTTTATAGTACAAATCGGACTTTATTTATGCGCTGTCTCTAAATAGAATTTATGAATAAAAAGAAATACATTTTTCTCCTTTTTCTTGGCTTTATTTCTCTTAATGCTCAAAGTCCAGTTGTTCAATCAAGCCAGGAACAAGAATGGGTCGATAGTATATTTAATGCGATGACGCAAGATGAGCGAATTGCACAATTGATGATGATTCGGGCGCATTCAGATCTAGGACCGGATCATATTGCTAAAGTTGAAAATTTAATCAAAAAGCATCAAGTTGGAGGGCTTTGTTTTTTTCAAGGCACTCCAGAGAAAGAAGTTGAATTGACTAATCGGTATCAGGCATTGACAAAGCATGTACCATTAATGATTTCTATGGATGCAGAGTGGGGAATTGGTATGAGGTTTAAAGAAGCTACGGTCAATTTTCCAAGGGCATTGATGTTGGGAGCGATTCAGGACAATCGATTGCTGTATGATATGGGGAAAGAGATTGCGAAACAATGTAGACGCATAGGTATTCATATTAATTTTGCTCCAGTAGCTGATGTAAATAATAATAGTGAAAACCCAGTAATCAATACTAGGTCTTTTGGGGAAGATCGATATAATGTTGCGGTTAAAAGCTATATGTATATGCGAGGAATGCAGGATAATGGTGTGATGGCTTGTGCCAAGCATTTCCCTGGGCATGGAGATACAAATGTAGATTCACATCATGACCTTCCGGTTATTTCGCATGATCGCAATCGACTAGATAGTGTAGAGATGTTTCCTTTTAGGGTATTAGCTCAACATGGAATCCAAAGTATGATGATTGCGCATTTACATGTACCTGCAATTGATGATCAGGCCAATCAGCCAACTACACTTTCTAAAAATGCAGTATCGGATATATTGAGAGATCAAATTGGCTTTGATGGTTTGATTTTTACAGATGCATTAGGTATGCAAGGTGTTGCAAAACACCATAAAGCTGGTGAAGTGGAAGCCAAAGCTTTGGTAGCGGGAAACGACATCATGCTTCTCCCTCAGGATGTCCCTGCCGCATTTAAGGAAATTAACAGATATATTAAAGAAGGAAAATTGGATATTAATGATATCAATAGAAGAGTCAAAAAAGTACTTCGTGCGAAATATCGTCTGGGTTTGACAACATATACACCGCTAGATGTTTCTACTGCTAGGGCTGATGTAAATAATGCGGAAGCAAAGGTTTTGAAACGGAAGTTGATTAAGAATGCTTTGACACTAGTAAGGAATAAGGATAGTATGATTCCTTTTAAAAAACTAGATGAAACAAATATAGCTTCCTTAAGTATTGGTTCGACTAAGCGAACAACGTTTCAATCCACACTTGGACTTTACGGAAAAATTACACATCATAATGTTGGTAAAAAAATATCTCAATCGAAAAGCAAACAATTAATTAATCAATTAAAAAAATATGATGTAGTCATCATTGGACTTCATGATATGAGCCAATATGCTAGCAAGGATTTCGGATTGACAGAAAGCACTAAAAAATTTATAGAAAATTTAAATAAAGAGACCAAAGTAGTACTGACTGTTTTTGGAAACCCATATGCCTTAAAATACTTTGATCAGATTGAATGGCTTTTGGAAGCGTATAATGAAGACCAAGATACGGAAGACTTAGCTGCACAATCCTTGTTTGGAGCGTTTGGTATTAGTGGCCGCTTGCCAGTAACGGCTTCTCCTAAAAGCAAATTTAATGATGGAGTAGTTACAACAAAATTTTTTAGAATGGGTTATAGTCTTCCAGAAGAAGTTGGTTTGGATTCAAAAGTTTTAAGTAAAATTGATGGTATAGCAGAAAACGCAATTTCCAAGAAAGCAACTCCAGGATGTGTGGTTCTGGTTGCTAAAGCTGGAGAGGTAGTATTTCATAAAGCTTATGGGCATCATACTTACAAAAAGCTTCAACGAACATTGACCTCTGATATTTTTGATCTGGCTTCAATAACGAAGGTCGCAGCCTCCACGATTTCAGTTATGAAACTTCAGGATGAAGGACGATTGAATGTTGTTGATTCAGTGAGTAACTACCTCCCCCCAATAAGGGGAACAAACAAGATGGGAATCTTATTGCAAGATATGATGGCACATCGGGCAAGATTATTAGCATGGATTCCATTTTATGAACAAACGGTTACTAAAAGTAAGCGCAACCCAAGACCTTCATCAAAATTCTATGCTAAAAAATCCAATGAGCAATTTAGTATTCCTGTTACAGAAAAGCTCTTTATGAGGTATGATTATATAAGTGAAATAAAAGATCAGATTTATAATTCTGAATTAAGAGCGAATTCTGGATATAAATACAGCGACCTGGCTTTTTATATGATCAGTGATATGATTCATTTTCGGAGTGGCCAATCAGTTGATCAGTATGCTCAGAAAAATTTTTACAATAAATTGGGTTTGTCTACAATGGGCTATAAGCCTTGGTTGAAACATTCTCTTACCAAAGTTGTGCCTACGGAAGAAGATCGTTACTTTCGCAGGCAGAAAGTTCATGGTTATGTACATGATATGGGAGCAGCTATGCTGGGTGGAGTAGCCGGTCATGCTGGTCTTTTTTCAAATGCGAATGATCTAGCAGTTATCATGCAAATGATATTAAATGAAGGATATTATGGAGGAGAGCGGTATTTGTCTAATTCGACTGTGCGTACATTCACCAAACGACATCCTGATTGTACCCGAAGAGGGCTTGGCTTTGATCTGAAAGAATTGAATTCGACAAAAAGTCAAAATGTTTGTATAGAAGCTTCGGATAATACATTTGGCCATCTTGGTTTTACAGGAACTTGCGTTTGGGTTGATCCTGATCATGATTTGATCTATATATTTTTGTCTAATAGAACATATCCTTCAATGAATAATTACAAATTGAGTAAAGATGATTATCGACCAAGGATTCAGAGTATAATCTACGAAGCCTTGAAGGCTGTGGAAAACTGATTTTAAATAATACGGTGTCCAATAACTTATATATCATTAATGAATTTACCATTTAAAGTAGCTCGTAGATATCTCTTCGCTAATAGTATTAGCGGGGTATTATTAGTATTGGTTACTGGGTATATTGTTATTCCACTATTACTAGGCCATTTTTTTTTAATTCCAATATTATCTGAAGTATTTCACCCAGTATTAGCTAGTGGATATGTTTTGTTCCTTGTATTCTTTTTAATACCCCAGTTGTTTAAAAGGGTTAAATTTAAATCGGTAAATGCGATTAATATCATTTCGGGGATTTCCGTATTTGGTATTTCATTAGGGGCCGGGGCTTTAATTCTAGTTTTATCCGTTTTTAATGGGTTTGAAGATTTGATCAGTGGCTTATTTAGCACGTTTAATCCAGATGTGAAAATTACAGCACTTAAGGGAAAAACATTTGAAGTAGACTCGACTATGATTGCTGATTTGAAGCAGATTGAAGGGGTACTTGCCGTATCTCAAACTTTGGAAGAAGTTGCTTTTTTTGAGTATAAAGGAAGTCGAGATTTTGGAACGATCAAAGGAGTTGATGAGCATTATGCCAAGGTTACGCAGATTGATTCTTCCATTAGAGAAGGCGATCTAATATTTAAAGCAAATGGTCGACAGTATGGTGTATTAGGTGTAGGAATGCGGAATAAACTTTCTGTTAATGTAGATAATGAATTTACACCGATTACGGTTTATATGGCTAAAAAGAAAAGAAGTGTCACCAAACCATTTGTGAAGAAGTTTTTATACCCTGCGGGAACCTTTGTTATTCAACAAGATTTTGATAATCAGTATATTTTATCCTCGCTTGAATTTGCTCAAAAATTACTCAATGTTAAAAATAAAGTTAGTGCCCTGGAAGTACAGCTCGATCCGAGTTCCAATGCCTCGCTAGTGCTTTCTGAAATTCAAAAAAGGATGGGAGATGACTTTGAAGTAAAAGATCGCTACCGGCAAGATGAAGCTTTTTTAAAATTAATGAACATAGAAAAATGGTTGAGTTATGCAATCCTTTCATTGACCTTGATTTTGGTAGCTTTTAATATGATAGGATCTCTATGGATGATCGTCTTAGATAAGAAAAAGGATATTGCTATTTTAAAATCAATGGGAGCAACAAATGAAACAATTCGAAAAATCTTTATTAATCAAGGATTTTTACTGTGCCTGGTTGGGATGAGTTTTGGGTTCTTGATTGCAATCACTTTGTATATTCTCCAAATCACCTACGGGATAGTACCGATACCGGAGGGCTTTGTTGTCAACGCTTACCCTATTAGTATGCGATTTATTGATTTTGCTATTGTCACTATCACCGTTTTAGTTATTGGTTTTTTAGCTTCGGTTTTACCCGCATTTAAAGCATCTCGAATCTCTGCATTGGTAAGAGAAGAATAATTATTGTATAGATCCTAAAATAAAGAAGTGAAAAATCTGTATAAAATTAGCTTTTTTAACAAGCTCTCCATCTTTACCAAACAAAAAAAACGATTATCTTTTCTATTTTTGCAAAATTAAACCTGTACATATGGAAAGTTGGGAATTAGACTACGGATGGTTAGAAGTACGACATAAAGTAAAAGAGATATTTCATCGGGATAATTTACCAGATTTAAATGGTGTTTTATTTTTGATTGGGATTCAAGAATTAGGAAGGTGGGGCGATACTTTTACAAAAGAAGAAAAACAGGATTTGATGCATATTGCTGCATGTAAATTACTGAGTTTTGATGGATATTACGCGTTTGAAGGAAGAGATGAAGATGGCTGGCCTCATTACAAATTACTTCGACCCCTTCAAGTAAGTGGCGTAAAAGAGCAAGCAGAATATTTAAAAACTAAAGTCGTTCAATATTTCAGGGAATTGGAATCAGACAAGCTTGAAACAGAAGAAGAATAATCGAAAAGATCAAAAACAATAAGATTGTAAAATAAACCATTTGAATATGAAACAAGTATTATTTTTTATAGGTATATGCGTATTAACATTAGTAACTTCTTGTGGAGGAGGTGATGGTTTTACTTATGCGGAGATCGAAACAGATTTTGGAACGATGAAAGTTAAACTATATAATACAACACCTCAACATAGAGATAATTTTATAAAATTAGTCAACGAAAAATTTTATGATGGGCTTCTTTTTCACAGAGTGATGAACGGATTCATGTTACAAGGAGGAGATCCTGAATCTAAAGATGCAGGACCTCAAAAAAGATTAGGCTCTGGAGGTCCGGGATATCGAATCCCCGCAGAAATTGGAGGACTACATCTTAAAGGCGCATTGGCTGCTGCCAGGACTACTAATCCGAAGAAGGAGTCATCAGGATCCCAATTTTATATCGTACAAGGGGATAAAGTATCAGATGCACAGCTTGCCAATTTTGAGAGATCAAAGAAAGTAGCGTATTCACCAGAACAAAAAGAACTATATCGAACAATTGGAGGTAGACCTGATCTAGATAATGAGTACACTGTTTTTGGAGAAGTAATAGAAGGGCTGGATGTGATCGATAAAATTGCTGCTGTTCCTACTAACGGCGATCCTCCACAAGGATCGAGTCGTCCACTTGAAGATGTAAAGATGAAAATTAGAATTGTTAAGTAGAGGGGCAGGTACAGTTGTCTCGCGTTAAATCTTGAATAATGAAGCTGAATATTAATAAATTAATCTTATTCCTTACTATACTGGTATTGGCCTCTTGTAGTCGACCAATAGCGGATTTTAGCTACTCTGGCCTTAAGGAAGCACCCGCAAAAGTAGATTTCGAAAATAAGTCTAAAAAGGCAGAAGCATACGAATGGGATTTTGGAGATGGAAATAAATCAACAGAAATAGCTCCAAGTCATCGATATTCTAATTCTGGTAATTATACTGTCATATTAAAAGCTAAGAAGGGGAAGAAGGTGACTATAAAAGAGAAACAGTTGTTCGTAGAATCTCCAGAAAAGTGTTTTGTTGAGATTGAAACGGATTTTGGAAATATGTTGGTGCTCCTTTACGATGCTACTCCACAGCATAGAGATAATTTTATAAAACTAGTGGAAGAAGGATATTATGATGGCCTACTTTTTCATAGAGTAATTCAAGGATTTATGATCCAAGGTGGCGACCCGAAATCAAAAAATGCAAAGCCAAATGAACAATTGGGTGGAGGTGGCCCTGGTTATCAAATTCCTGCAGAATTCGTAGATTCTTTAGTTCATGTTAAAGGAGCATTAGCGGCTGCAAGAACGAATAATCCTGAAAAAAAATCTTCGGGTTCTCAGTTTTATATTGTTCAAGGACGAAAAGTAAAAGAGCGGGAACTTGGACTGGTCGAGGCTCGACAAGACTTTAATTATTCTTCTGAACAAAAAGAGGCTTATGCCAAATTAGGAGGTGCACCACAATTAGATAGAGCCTACACCGTCTTCGGAATGGTAGTAGAAGGATTAGAAGTTATTGATAAAATTGCTGCGGTAAAAACTAAACCTGGCGATCGACCTCTTAAAGATGTAAAAATGAAAATGAAGGTTATAAGATAAGGCTGTAGTATAACCTATTTATGACCAAACACTTGTATATAATAGAATAAATATAATGGCTCAAAAAAAATACTTAGGCGTTGATATTGGCG
The DNA here is from genome assembly GCA_965277415.1 of Saprospiraceae bacterium. Classification (GTDB taxonomy): domain Bacteria; phylum Bacteroidota; class Bacteroidia; order Chitinophagales; family Saprospiraceae; genus JAHDHW01. The sequence goes on along the minus strand of CBDICS010000096.1, from coordinate 24,388 downwards.
CATCAGGAATAAAAGGCGCAATAGTCGATGTTGAAACGGGAGAGGTAATAAGTGATCGATTAAGGATTCCAACGCCTAAGCCTTCTACACCAAAAGCTGTAGCAAAGGCGTTTAAAGAATTAGTTGACCAGTTTAGCTGGAAAAATAAAGTGATTGGCTGTGGATTTCCTTCAATAATAAGAAATGGAACAGCATATACTGCGGCTAATATTCATCAATCCTGGATTGGGACTAATGTTGAAAAGCTTTTTTCTGAGGTTACAGGTTGTCCTGTTTCAGTTAAAAATGATGCGGATGTAGCTGGGATAGCTGAAATGAATATAGGTGTAGGAAAAGGAAAAAAGGGAACAGTACTAATTATTACCGTAGGTACAGGATTAGGATCTGCTTTATTTGTAAATGGCCATTTAGTCCCTAATACTGAACTTGGTCATTTTTATTTAAAAGGACATAATAAAGTTGTAGAGCAATACGCAGCAGATAGTGTAAGAAAAAGCAAAGATCTTTCATGGAAAGTTTGGGCGCTAAGATTTGATCGATATTTACAACATGTTGAAAAACTATTCTCTCCTGATCTAATTGTACTTGGAGGTGGGAGCAGTAAAAAATTTGAAAAATATAGCAAATACCTTAGTATAGAAACATCAATAACACCTGCTATTTTGTTAAATAATGCAGGGATTATCGGCGCGGCAGTTCATGCCTATGATGTAGAAAAATCTATGGAAAGGGTGAAAATTTAAACAGACGCTCATCGCCTATACTACGGCAGCATGTTTTTGTAGGTCGTATAGCGATCTGAAAAAGTCTGTTCTTCTGAACCGCAATCTTCGGTGTTTGAATCTATAATATTTTCTATAATATTTAATCTATCTGAAGGACTTGGATGAGTCACGAACCATTTGATTTCTTCTGGCATTAAAGTAGCCCGCTCTATAAAAGAAATAAAACCAAGCGCTTCATAATCAAAAGGGCAAATCACTTCAAGCATAAAGCTATCTGCTTTAGATACCTCTGATTCTATATACGAGATGTCGTGAACGGTCTCAGCAATTTCAATCGCTCCGGTAGAGTTTGTCCCTAATACCAAATCTCCTAATACCAAAGTTCCATATTCCCCTATCATAGCATTGATGATCACTGCTTTGTCTGTGTAGTAAAGTTCATGACTGAGAATGCTAAATAATTCATGTTCTCCTTCCAGAATTTTTAATAAGCCTGTATAGATATATATTTTTCCTCCAGGAATAGCAAAAGCAGAGTACATTCTATCGTCTTCGAGTATGATAACTTCCCAATCAAATGTAGTTCGATTTTCAACAAAGTTGGTATTGACTATTGAGTTGAAAATGGTATTGATATAAGTATAAACATCAGCATAAGCTGTTCGATCTAATATTTGATAATAAACAGAAGTATTTTCAATAAGTTTCGAAAGGTTAATTCCTATCTGTTGTTGATCTTCTATCGTAAATTCTTCTTTATCGATATGTACAACTACCTCATTGGGTTTTTTACAACTACAATTATTAATTAGAATACAAAGGACAAGAAAACTGAAAATGAGTTTTACACTGGAATGTTTCATTTTAAATTATTTTGGGGAGGGAATGGAGGGTAGGTATAAGAAAATGAGCAATAAACATGCCACACGGAGGCATAAAAAAACTGCTAACGTATTACATTAACAGTTTTTAAAATAGAAGTATGTATCAGTAAATTCTTTTATTAATTGTTATAATGCTCAATATATCAGAATCGTCTTTATACTCAGGCAAAAGCTGGAATACATCATCTGGTTCAAAATCATTTTCAGAAAGCGTTTGATTTAGAAATCGGAGCGCTTCTGCTCTTTTATTCGCAGCAAAAAGACAAGCTACTTTGCAAAAAGATAATTCAATACCATAAGAATAAAATTGAGCTTCTTCGATGATTTCTAAGGCTTTTTCAACCGCTCCAATATCTAAAAGGAAAAGAGTGTATTGAATCCAACAATCACTGATTTCAGGAGCTAATTCAGTTGCTTTTTGGAAATGTTCCTCTGCTTTTTCTATCTCATTAATACGAAAATAGCATAAGGCAATAGCAGTGAAATATTCCTCTTTCAAATTTTCAAGAGAGATGGCTTTCTCATATGCAGCAATGGCAGACATCCATTTATATTCCTTACTATAGGCTTCACCCAAGCGATAATAAACGAAATCGTTCATCGGATTCAATTGGGCTGCTTTTAAATAAAAAGATTTAGCTTTTGAAAAATTATTGAGGGCTTCAAGGCAGTGGCCAATATTGAGTAAGATGTCACTATCTGGTTTAATATATTCCAAAGCCTCTTTATAACAATCTAAGGCTCTTTGATATTGACCATTTTGCATACAAGCATTGGCACAATCTCGATAGGCAAACTCAAATTGATTATTGATAATATAAGCATATTCAAAAGCATCTGCTGCATTATTGAAGTCTTCAATCGCTCCATAAGAATAACCTAAATTGTACCAAGCGACATAATTATAAGGATCAATATCTATCAGTTTTTTATGAAGATCAATACTATCATTAAAGCACCTTGACATTTCAACACTAAACCATATTCTTTCGAGTGCATCGACGTTTGAAGGATTTAAAAGGATCGCACGTTTCAATGCCAAAAACATATCCTTAAACTGTTGCTTGGATTCGAATAGGATAGCCTTATTCAAGCAGATCTCACTTAATTCTTCTTGACTCGCACGTGTTTCCATCTGATCGAGGATAGCATATGCTTCTTCGTAATAACCAAGCATATTTAAACTCTCTACTCTCAATAGGATTGTTTCGAATTCAGAAGGAGCAAATAATTCAGCTTGATCTAGACAAGTAAGTGCTTGTGTAGCACATCCTTTCTCTAAAAGTAGCTGTGCTTTCTTTTTATGGAAGGTTGAAGAGTAGGCATGTTGCTTAATTGCATGGTCTACTACTTCCATTGCTTTTCCAAATAATTCTGAATTTTGATAATGCTCTATAAGAGATAAAAATACCGTTTCCTCATAAAAACCTACCGTTCCTTTCTGTGACATTGCCTCATACTCAGAAATGAGTGCGTTTTGTAAATTTGGATTTCTTTGGTTCTGTTGCTTCATGGTGTACGTGTAGTTATAATGTGGGTAAATATACATAAAAAAGAAGCAAAGAAACTAGAATTCAGAGGCATTATTTTTCGATTATTTTCTTTTTTATTTGGTATTAAAAATTAAAATAATTTGTATAATATATTGATTATCAATAATTTAAAAAATTTGATAATTTAAAATTGTCTTTCTTTAGATCATGTAAATATCTCAATTACATAGAGTAATATATGCAATGAAATATAAAGTCAAAAAAATAATATTTGACTTCTAAAAAGGAATTCTAAAAGCGCTTAAAATTGATTTGCGCTTTGTATTTGTGACATTAATTTTGCTTAAAATTGACCTTTGGGCCACTAACAAGGTATACTCCAGTAAAAATCATTAGTCCAGAAATTATTTTTATTAATACTAATTGATCACTCGCAAAAAAGACAGCAATGAGTGTCGCAAGTAATGGCTGGAGATAAATGTAAATGCTGACCGTGGAAGCTTCTACAATCTTTAAGGCAAAGGCATTGAGGAGGTAAGCGAAGAATGTAGTAAAGATTAAAACGTATGCAATAGCCAGCCATATATTAATGGAAAAGGCATTCCACTCTACTGCGCTCAAAGAGGAAACACCAAAAGGGAAAACAAATAAGACCCCAAAGCTAAATACCCATTTGATCACAGTAAAGGGATTATATTTTTTCATTAAGGATTTTACCATTACAAGGTAAAGGCCATAAGAAGTTGCATTTATAAATATTAACAAATCACCCCAGGCTTGATCTTTATTAAAACTAAGTTGCTCTCCATAGAGAATCAACATAATCGCTCCGCTGGCTCCTATCAATATACCTAATACTTTTCTAGGGGTGATGCTTTCTTTTAATATAATAGAGCTGATAATTAATACAATAATCGGACAGGTCGTCATGATCAGCGAAGCATTAATAGGTGTAGTTTGTTTTAATCCTAAAAAGAAAAACATCTGATTTATTGCAACACCAAATATTGCACAAAGAAATAGCTTTCCAATATCTTTTCTTTCGACTTTCTCTTTGATGAAAAAGTAATGAACAAGGTTAAAGAGGATCAAACCAGTTATCACACGTAATAGTACAAAGCCTAATGGCTGTATATAACCTTCATCTAGAACAACTTTAGATATAGTGTAATTGGCTCCATAGATTAATGCTACTAGAAATAAGGCGATATGGGCTTTTAGGTACTTACTCACAGCAGCAAAAATATATAAAAAAAACGATGTTTGAATAATTCAAACACCGTTCTCTTATCGTATCTATATAATCTTAAGCAATAATATAACTTAAGATTTGTTCAACCAGATAGTTCTTATTTATTTCTCTTTTTGCGATTTTCTCTAACTTTTTTCAGTACTTCTTTTTTGAATTTACGTTCTGTCGCATCTAATTGAGCCACTTTTTTAACAGGCAATACTTTAGAATATTTTTCAAAATACTTCTTTTTAAGTGCTGCTTTCTTTTGGTCAAATTCAAAAGATTTTTGAATGTGCTTTTCTGCATCCTCATCAGTTCCAATTTTAGTAGGTTTACTACTTCTATATTGCTTTTTAAGGCTTTTTTCCTCCGCTTGAAATTGTTTGAATAATGGCCAGAATGCTTTTGATTCTGCGTCAGTAAAGAGCAACTCTTTATTGTAGAAGGCTTTACGTAATTCCATGACTTTGGGATTGTTCTCAAACTTTTTTTGAGCGAAAGCCGCGGCACTGATACTGATACTTACTATTAAAAATACAACTAACTTTTTCATTATATAAATTTTACTTTTTTATAAAATATATCTTTTTAAAGGCTTTTTTAAAAAACGCCTTCTAAATCTTCATCGCTTAATTCATCAAGTTCATCAAGTAATTGATCTAGATCACTATCTTCTAATTCATCTATATGATCATTCGTGATTTCTCCTGTGAGTAAGAAAGCTAAATCATCATCATCTAAATCATCAAGACTCAATCCAAACTCTTCCTCTAAGGGATCCACAAAATCAAGGCTTGCTAATGCAGGATCTGTATTGACTCCATTTCGTAAGAATAAAACCCCACCAACCAGTAGAATAGCTACTGTAGCTAACCTAAGTGCATATCGAGGTTGAAAGAGTAAGGCTACACTATTAATTATATCATCTAACCAATTGGTAGATGGGCTTGAAACAGGCGCTGTAACAGTTATTTCTTCTTCAGGTGCTACCTTCGCCAAAACTAAGTCTGGAAGTGATTCAAAATAATTTTGAGGTACTTTGAATGTCTGTTCTTTTTTCAATTCTGCTAGTGGAGAAACACTTTCCAAGATAGAATCAGGAAGTTCTCCAAAATAGCCTTTAGGTACTTTGAAAGCAGGTCTAAGATTTAGACTTGCCAAGTATGGGGCAATTTGCTCTAACTCATTCCTTATTTCTTCTTTGCGATTCATCTTTTTATATTATTTATAATTCTTAATTTATCCTTCAGATAAACTTCTTAAATAACTTTCTATTTTTTTTGATGCATGGTGATAGGAGGCTTTAAGCGCACCAACTGAGGTTTCTAAAATCTCTGACATATCAGCATAACTTACCTCATCGAAATACCTCATATTGAAAACTATTCGCTGTTTCTCAGGTAATTTTTCCAGTGCTAATTGCAATTGTATCTGGATTTCATCCCCGTCAAAATACTCATCTGCTTTCAATCGATTGCCTAAATTACTCTCTTCATCATCAATCGAACTAGTGGCTTTTTTCTTTTTTTTATTTAAAAAAGTAATCGACTCGTTTGTCGCAATTCTGTAAAGCCAGGTATAGAGTTTCGATTTTCCTTCAAATCTTGCAATACTCCTATATACTTTTATAAAGGTGTTTTGAATGACATCGTTGGCATCATCATGCTCATAAACCATCTTTCTGATATGCCAGTAAAGACGTTCTTGATATTTTTCCATCAAGGTTCTGAAACCTTTTTCGTAACTCGCCTCATTTTGTAAAAGAGACAATATTTGCTCATCTGTCATATCTGATGATGATTTCAAATCATTTGATTCGTTGTTTTGACTCACTTTTTTATGTAAAGTTTAATGATGAAATGTTTTTTATATTCAATTGATAGATAAAACATGGGTATCAGAGGTAAATAATATTTAGATTATTAAATCTGGCCGCTTCTTTATCCTTAAAACTAAGGATTTTTTAGGAAAGAGATAGAACAGGAGTTTTCTGGTAAGATTTTAAAAGCTAATAGGTTCTTGAAGAAGCATTAGAGTCCTTGTCAGATTCCACAGGAGGAAAAATTCGAACCCTCGCTGGTTTTTGTTTACGTTTTTTGAAAGAAACCATCAAGGTGAGTAATAATAGGAGGCCGATACCAATACCTACCCGAAGCCATATTTCTTGCTCGGCTTTGATTCTACTTTCGAGAAAATAAGAACTGGCAGAATTAGGAGAACCATTACCATAATTAATTTCCCAATTTTCGATATCACTATTGTTTAGATATGGCAGAGTCAGGTTGAGTGTATAAGCAGAATCTAAAGGAGAGAGGTCATAAGCTATACTATCAATAGCTGCGCCATCATCTGTGAACAGTCCTAGTGTCTCTTTCCGCTTGCTTAAACCAAATTGAAAATCACCTACTACATTAAATTGTTGAGGAAAAACTTTTAAAAATTTCTTTTTATCCTGGCATAAAATGACATAACCTCTAGGAGAAATCGTAGTCTCAGGTATTTTAAAATAATGCTTACTATCTGTGAGGTACCAATTATCTAATTGAACAGGCTTTTTAGAGTAATTATAAATCTCGACCCAATCACCACTTTTATTATTATTACAACTGATCTCATTGATCATAATAGATCCCGCCAAAGGGTGCTCATAAGGTGCAAATAGAGCAATGATTTTAGTAGTCTGACCTCGTTTGAGGGTAATGGTCGCATCCAGGTCATTATCTTCCAAGTCTATTCCTTTCCATCCGATAAAGCGATACCCAAACTTTGGAATTGCTTTTATATGCACGGGTATATTTTCAAAATACTGCCCTTTGAATAATTTTGTTTCGACCTTTATTTGTTCATTGATTAATATCTGGCCTCCTTTTGTGGCAGAAGCCTCTAAATCAACGAGATCACCAGTTTCAAACTTTTCCATTAAGTGCATACGGACATAATCTGGTCGCTCTTTTGCAAAAGTCCGCATGATATTTACATGATAATTCCACTGCTTCTCTTTTAAATTCCATCTTTCTAGGTGGCGACCCATTTCAGGAATTAACTGCTCATACATTTCATTGATCTTTGCTTCTACATGTGTACTGGCAAAAGTAGCGTTAAGATGATCCGCAAAAGTTGATACAAATTTTTGTTGGAAAGTAGGATTTTCCAATAGCTTCCTCAGTATAAAGGTACTCCAAGGCGGATTAGGCCAAGAAGGCCCATCTGCTGTAGTATGGAAATCGAGGCTATTATTCTTAAAAGCATCTTTTTTATGTAAACCAAAGCCCCAATCAGTATCATATAAAATCCAACGCCATTTACCACCTTCTATTTGCGGTCGCCAGAATTTTATGTTTCCTCCAGCGTCTTGATTGTCAAAATAGATTTGAGCAATTTGGTATTGTATAAAATTATCCACATCCATTTGAGACTGGATATATGCATAATTAGCAGGTTTAGACATTGAGTTTTTTTCAAGAAATTGAAGCATCTTCCGGTAATGCTTGGTTTTACCTCGCTTCATCGTCATCCGATGTTCAATCAGATCAATACTATCCTTGTCAATGTCATCGTGATGACCCGCTATAAAGTAGCGATTGACTTTTTCACGAATATTATAGATGCCCCAGTATTTACCATTAAGGTAGAGATGAGCAGGACGGTAGTCTTGTTTTTCAATATCCCAATCTTCAAGTAAGCTTGTCATCATTGCATCTCGAAAATGTGATTTCCCCCAATCACTTCCAGAATTACGTAATACCAGATACTTAAATTTCTTTAGACCATCCTTTCCAAATATTTTATGTTTAAACCTTTTTTTACCATAACGATCTCGAGCAACGATGGTCATTGATTTTTGAGGAAATAAACGACTCATCCCTCCAAATAATCTTAACCCGGTTATACTATTAAATTCATTATCTCCATCTACTTCGAAAATTTCGGTATTAATTTTTATTTCTTTTCGACTCCAAAAGTTAGCACCATCTAATTTCCAAGTTGAGTCTTGTGCATTTGGACCTTTTACATATAGACCATTTTCAGAATCGAATAGAATGGATGGTGTAACGCCTATGGATACAACAGGAAAATTAGTATACGGCTCATTAATAAAATAAGTGTGACCAATGGTCTTACTTCGTATTTTTCCTTTTCGGGCTACTGCTCGGAGAATAGTCGTCTCATTAATTTTTATAGGTTTTTTATAAATAGCGGATTTGCTATTTGGAGTACTGCCATCAAGGGTGTAATATATTTTTGCACCAGGAGATTTAAGACTTATATTGAGGGATTCGGTATAAAAGCCTCCATTTAAAGAAAACTCTAAGTCTAATCGTTTTTTCTTTTTTTTCTTTGTGCCATCTTGTAGTGTCTGTGTAGCCGGAATATCTGGAACCTGCTGAGCTTTGCTAAGCCAGCTGCATGCAAGAAGCAAGCATAATAATGATATGGAGAGTTTGCGGTTCAACGGCTTGTTTTAATAAGTATATTTAAATTTTTATAAAATGTTTCGAGATGCACCAAAAATAAAAGGTATTTCACGGCTATGCAAGCGAAAATCAGATATTATATTTTAAATAACTTCTAATTATAGACGCTTAGTTAGTCTGTTTAACTAAAGGAAGCTTCCTTACTATAAAATGTACTAAACTACTCGATTTGATATATAAATGTAGTATTTTTAGTGATCAAAAGGCTTCATTAGACTATTTCAGAGCCTGCTTAAAATTAGTAAGGGGCTACAAAATATCTTTTTCGGCCACTCGGCGGTTTTTTTAATTGCTATTTCAATTGAAAAGCGCCTTGATTGGCCATAAAACCTTGCTTTTTCGACTAAGTGAATCAAATTTAAAAAGGCTTTCAAAAAAGTATAAATCTATCTTTTATGTTTCGGTTATTCAGCAAATTTATTTTTTGGATTATAGGATGGAAAATAACTGGAACAGTTCCAGGGAAAGAGGTTAAAAAATCTATTTTTATGGTAGCTCCTCATACTTCGAACTGGGATTTTCCGCTAGGAATATTGACCCGAAGCCTTATAAAGACGAAGGTGACTTATATAATGAAAAGCACAATGTTTAAACCACCATTTGGTTGGTTTTTTAGATGGATGGATGGCATGCCAGTTGATCGTTCTAAGAGTCATAATTTTGTTGATGCTGTTGTAAAATTATACGATCAGCATGATTCATTTCATACCGTTATTGCTCCAGAAGGGACGCGGAAATATATTAAAGAACTTAAGTCAGGGTTTTATTATATTGCTTTAGGCGCAAAGGCACCTATCATAATGGTTCGATTTGATTATGGGAATAAAGAAATTTGCTTTAGAAAACCATTTTATCCGACTGGGGAAAAAGAAAAAGATTTTATAATAATTAAAGATTACTATAAAGGTGTAGAAGGTAAAATCCCCCAGAACAGTTGGGCATTTGAAAAATAAAATGTGTACAAGTTTTGTTAATTAGAAGACAATAGAAAAAAAATGCTAAAAAAAACATTTTAAAATAAGGTAAATTCAACCTTTCGGTGTCCTAGCCGTAGAACCTTTGATTCCATTTTAAATTAAAAATCTAATTCTTGAAGAAGGTTGTATTATTACAATGTCTTCTTTTGTTAATCCATTAATTCATTAAAAAGAAAATTGCTTATGAAATTTAAATTTATCTACACTATTTTTTCGCTTTCTTTATTAGCCCTTGTTTTCATGTCCAATGAAGATGGTCGTGCTGATTCTGCGGGACAAGGAAACACTGGCGCACCTGGTGACGAATTGCAAGCAGGCAACCCTCGAACTTGTGTTACATGCCATGCTAATAATCAAGATGTCCAAATGTCTCAAATAATAGAAATCATGGATGGGACAGGGGCTACAGTTGATGAATATACGCCAGGAGAGACGTATCGAGTTAGAATTACTAATGATGTAGCGATGGGGTCTCCTGCTGGATTTGGGTTTCAAATCTTATGTTTGATAGCACCTGAAGGAATGGATGGAGCAGATGCTGCGGCTTTTAGTAATCCAGCTTCTAATGTGAAAATTGCTGTTGCGACTTCTAATGGTCGTCAATATGCAGAACATAATGGATTAAGTGATACCAATGAATTTGAAGTAGATTGGACAGCACCTGAAGCAGGGACAGGAGCGGTTACGTTCTATTCATGCGGTAATGCAGTCGATGATAATAGCATGAATAGTGGTGATGCAGCGGCTTGTATTGTGTTGGAACTTGCTGAAGCTACCGCTTCATCTACTATTGAAGCAAACGGCGGTGTAAAAATATTCCTCTTTCCAAATCCGGTGCATGATGAAATGAAATTTCAATTTATCAGTGATATCTCAGCGGAGTATGAAATGGAGATTTTTGATATGCAAGGTAGATTAATGTTTAGTGAAACGATTTTCTTTGCTACAGGAGAGAATAATTATGCTTATGATGTGAATACACTTTCTAAAGGAACGTACCTAGTGAAGTTCTCAAATAAAGATAAAATTGCTACGGCTAAATTATTGAAATTGTAATCTCGGCTTCATCGAGAAGAAATAATCGAAAATTCGCTTTGCTTATTTTCGAAATGAAAGATTCCTTCGGAACAGTCTTATTACTATTCCGGAGGAATTTTATTTTTTAGGGACAATTATCATGGCAATCGTAAGATTCTAATCAGGATCGTTTCACATGTGATCGGGCTAGGCCCATGTGATCGGCTACGCCTTGTGAGGTCGCTTCAGGGCAATTTCACAAGGCGTAGCCGATCACCCTATCACAAGTGTAGCGATCACCAGTCAATAATTCAAAGTTTGAAACCAATCTTGCGATTGCCATGGGACAATTATTGATTTCCTATCTCTTAAGGGGCAGCTTGAAATCAAACCTTTGAGCAATAAATTGCATTAGTTTTTCTTGATACTCTATCCCTCCAGTATCAAATAGTCCAATATGTTCCCCGCCTTCAACGATAATTAATTCCTTCTCTTTTGAATTCAAATGTGCGAATAAGGCTTTGCCATATTCAACTGATATATTATCATCCGAATTACCGTGGGCGATTAATACTGGTTGAGTGATGTTTTCAACAGATTGAATAGGCTTTATTCTATCTGGATTAAAGTCTGCAATTTTACCGACCCTATCTACCACATAATCAGATATGAATCGTAGCCCAAATCCTTTAAGTATTCTATTTTTATAATCGAACACGATTTGCCTAAAATCAGTAAATGTACTTTCAATAATACCAAAAGCAATTCTTTGATCAAACTCTAAAGATTGGATGGCAATAGCCCCTCCAAGAGAGCAGCCCCATATACCGATTTTAAGATTTGCTTGTTTTGACTTGATTGTATCAATGATCTTACTCACATCTTGTTTTTCTAAGTGTCCATAGGTACAGAATCTTCCAGTACTCTTGCCATGAGCCCTTCCATCAAAGAGAACAGATTCGATACCTAAGTCGGCTAGATGTTTGGCCAAGCCGAGAAAACTTTCTTTATGTCCACCGACACCATGTACTAGAATCATAATTCCAAAAGTAGTGTCGATATTAGATTTGATCCAATAGCCAGCTAACATAGCATTATCTATTGACTCAACAATAATCGAGTCACCTTTCAAGCCATAGTCAAGAGGTGTTTTTATACTAGTAGAAATCGGAGGTTTTAAGATACCATAAGGAGCTATGAAATGAATACCAAGACAAGCAACTAACACTATAAGCGTAAAGAGCCCTAGTATCCACTTCTTCTTTTTGTTCATGTTTTAGTGTTTTGTCTATTATATTCTTGAATTATCTTTTGTATGTTTTTGATTCTATACCCTTTTGCACCAATTTTTTCAGAGAGCTCAGGTTGATCTTTTATAAAGGATTTTAGTAAATCTTTGCTTTTAAGGCTCAATTTGTTCTTGGGAATGATTTCTACACGATCTCCTTTTTTTAATAAATAGACTTCTGTATACTCCGAATTCATTGTAGGGGTACTGTGAAGATTTGAAGAAAAGCTTGTTGTGGAAGAATAGGTTTTATAAAGGTCGACTGTTCCAGAGGCTATTTTTTTTCCAAAGAATAAATCCTTTTTGTCGTTGTCTTTGTTTTTGACACCAATGGTTGCTTGATATGATTGTGGTACAGCCAATCGTTCGTAAGTATAGGTCTTTCCATCTTCTCCGATTATTTTGTAAACATCTATATCGCTTATACTTGCTTTTTCCTTTTCTTTTTGCTGGTTATAATAATTAATCCTTTTTGCGGATTGTTTATAAATATAGACAGCAATAGAATCTCCCGTATTAGAATAAAGAATTCCTTTCTTAGTGATGTGCGGAAAAGCCGTTTTATGATAAAAACTATTGTACTTTGAACCATCCACTTCTCCATAATCTAAGAGGTTCAGTTTTTTATATTTTGTAACCTGTTTACCTTGACTGAATTTCACATGTGCATTTACAGTAATGTTTAGTTTCCCAATCAAGGTGTCGTGTTCACTGTTTACAATGTATCCTGTATTGATTTTTTGACTTATAGCCGTGCAGCAATATAAACAGCAAAAGAAAAGAATAACAGATTTCAAATTATATTTATTTTGACCATTATTAGTTAAACTCATTTCAAAGTATTTCTATAGTTAATACGAAATTACAACAAATATTGTGCTGAACTTACTTCTATTCTTCAAACCATTTCAAGAAATATATTCTTCAAGAACTTCAATGAAAAAACAGGCAATTATCCGTATTTTGCAGAATCAATTTACATAGAAGTTGTCCTTTATAAACTTAGTACGATTTTATGATACTTTGCTTAGTACGACTTTATGATATTCAACACAAGTTCATAGATGTATCTGTAGACAATTTCATACTATTAATTTTTTCAATGTATAAAAAAGAAGACCAAAGATTACTTTACGAACTTTCAAAAAAACTCATTCAGGAGAAAGGTATTCCTGACTTATCTGCGGCGACTCTTGATGTCGAAAAATTGCGGAAAGTAATCGTTTATCATGAGTGGAAGTACTACATTCAAAATGATCCAGTATTGAGTGATTTTGAATATGATACTTTGTATAAAAGACTGGAAGCTATAGAGACGGCTTATCCTGATTTGATAACTGTTGATTCCCCAAGTCAAAGGGTATCCAATGATTTGACCGAAGATCTACCTTCCGTCGAACATCTTAGTCCTATGTTATCTTTAGCAAATTCATATAATGCGGAAGACCTCAATGATTTTGATATACAAATCAAAAAACTGACTTTATTGGATGAAGCAGTTGATATTGAATATTGCGTAGAACCTAAGTTTGATGGAGGAAGTATCGCATTAGTCTTTGAAAATGACCGATTGGTGCGAGGAGCTACTCGGGGCAATGGAAAGCTCGGTGAAGAAATGACCAATAATGCCCGTGTGATGAAGTCGATTCCACTTAAAGCTAAATTCTCCTCTAAAAATATTCATAAGGTTGAACTCAGAGGAGAAGTGGTAATCAGGAAAGATATTTTTGATAAAATGAATACGGAGCGAGAGCGAGATGGACTACCGCTTTTTGCAAATCCAAGAAATACCGCCTCTGGAGGTCTTCGTATGAAAGATCCTAAAGAAGTAGCTAAACGGGGGTTAGAAGCTTTTGTTTATCAAGTAGGGCAAATAACAGATGCAGAAGGGAATGATCAAATGAAAACCTTTAAGACCCATGATGAAACTATTGAACTGCTAGGCAGTCTTGGATTTAAAGTGCCCATAAAAGAGAAGAAAGTTTGTAAAAATATCAAGGAGGTCAATGACTTTATTGTAGAATGGCAAGGCAAACGAGATGATTACCCATATGAAATTGATGGGATGGTGATTAAGGTTAATGATTTAGCTTTGCAAGAAAAATGTGGTTATACTAGTCATCATCCGCGATGGGCGATTGCTTTTAAGTTTAAGGCAAAACAAGCCACTAGTAAATTACTTAATGTTGAATACCAGATTGGTAAGATTGGCTCTGTCACGCCAGTTGCCAAATTGGAACCAGTACAATTGGCGGGGGTAACTGTCTCTTCCGTCTCCTTACATAATGAGGATTTTATTACGAGTAAAGATATTCGAATTGGCGATACGGTATTGGTTGAAAGAGCAGGAGATGTGATTCCTTATATTGTTAAACCGATGGAAGAACTTCGAGATGGATCTGAGCAGATCATTGAATTTCCGAAAAACTGTCCTGTATGTAGCACAAAATTGGATCGGGCAGAATCGGAAGCAGCTTGGAGGTGTGGCAATTATAATTGCGATGCTCAAGTACGGCAGCGTATGATTTTTCATGTATCTAAAGATGCGATGGACATCGATGGGTTTGGGAAAAGCTATATCGAAAGATTTTACGAATTAGGTTGGTTAAAAAATTTGGCAGATATTTATAGACTGGACTATGCTAAAATTGCGGAACAAGAAGGGTTCGGTGAAAAATCAGCAAAGAATTTAGAGGAAGCAATTAATAAAGCAAAAAAGAATCCAATCCACCGATTATTACATAGCTTAAGTATTCATCATTTAGGGAAAAAAGTTTCCAAATTGGTTGCTGGAGAAGTGAACCATGTTTTAGAATTAAAAGATAAAACAATAGAAGATTTTACAGAGATCAAAGATATTGGTCCGGTTGTCGCTGAGAATATCATTGAGTATTTTTCGAAGCCTGAAAATATTGATTTGCTGAATGAAATGGAATCCTTAGGTGTCAACTTAAATCAAACAGAAGATGATCGTCCAAAAGTAATTGATGCAAATGCGCCGCTTCTAGGAAAAACAATTTTGTTTACCGGGACACTCCAGCAGATGGGACGGAAAGAAGCACAAGCTTTAGCAGAAACTAATGGCGCAAAAAATATTAGTGCTGTAAGTTCTAATCTTAATATTCTGGTAGCAGGAGAAAAAGCAGGTTCTAAACTCAAGAAAGCTCAGGCACTTGGTACTGTTCAAATTCTGACTGAAGAAGCATTTTTAGAGTTAATTCGCTAGCTTTAGTCAAACCTTAATGAATTTTGATAAATAAACCAGTATGTTCTTACGTTTTCCTAATAAAATAAAACTTATGAAAAAAGGATTTCTTTTTGTTACAGCAGCCATTATATTTTGGACCTGTAATACACCAAAACCAGTAGTACAAGCACCTGCTGAAAAGAAGATAGAAATTTTATGCCTAGCTGAAAACTGTGAGGATAGTGATCCCTTAAGTCTATTTGAGTTTAATGGAATCGGTTTTACAAAAATTAAAGAATTGGATAGAGTAGGGAAAGATAGCTTTATTTTGAAAGCTTCAGAAGGTCGGCCGCGATTTTTGTATATTGGTACAGAAACAGAAGCAAAATTACCGGTGGTATTTAGTGATGAAGATATGGTAATAAAAGGAACATGTGAAGCTTATAGAAGGGCAGAAATTAGCCACTCGGAATACAATAGCATGTATAATGATATCCTCAAAGTTATCAAGGGAAATAAGAGAACGATGCAAGGGCAATTAGGAGCGTTTCGGAAAGCAGCCAAAGACCCAAGCCAACAAAGCAAGATTAAATCAACGTTAGCTGCTCTTGATCAAAGTCAAAGGACTTACCTGGATTCGATAAAGGAAGCAAAACCTTTTTTAGCTAATATTGTCGCACTGGGGACAATGTCCAATTATCCTAATAATGCTAGTAAATATAGTAATGAAGTAGACTTTTTTGCGGCTGAGTATTTTAAGCATGCGGACTTAAAAAATCCTGTCTATAATGACATTCCTTATTTGTTCGAAGCATTCAAAGAATTTTCTCAAACACTTGCTGCTGTAAATTTACCTCAAGAAATAGTGAATGATTTGGTCAATCAGAATTTGATGATTATACCGGATTCGTCATCAGCTATGCGGTATGCCTTGGGCGGAACATTACTTGGTTTGCAAGCAAAAAATCATCCCTCTTTCACTTATTATGGCAATCGGTTTTTACAAAAATTTGGTACGACAACAGATGCTGCATCGGTAGTACGATTAGAATCCCAGTTAGAACAAGCTAAGAGTTTTGTCACAGGAGGAGAAGCCCCGGAAATCGCTCTGAATACTCCTGATGGAGAAGTATTGAAACTTAGTGAATTGAGAGGGCAAATTGTATTGATCGACTTTTGGGCAAGTTGGTGTGGGCCATGTAGAAAAGAGAATCCTAATGTCGTGAAGGTTTATAATAAGTATAAAAACCAAGGCTTTGAGATCCTTGGAGTGAGTTTGGATAAAACCAAAGATAGATGGCTGGCCGCGATTGAAAAAGATCAATTGACTTGGCCTCATGTTAGTGATTTAAAAGGTTGGCAAAGCGAAGCGGCAAAAACCTATGGCGTTCGATCCATCCCTGCGACTGTATTACTGGATAAAGAAGGGAAAATTATTGCTCGAAACCTTAGAGGTTCTATGCTAGAACGAAAATTAGCGGAGATCTTTGAATGAAATAATACGTAGAAATACTTTTTGACTATGCATATATTCATAAGGGGCACTCTAATACTCCTCGTTTTTACTTGTATTTTTTGTGCGGATTCGAAAATGAAAACGCCCAAAGAGGAAGTAAAAGAAAGTGATACGGTACAAGCCCAAGCGCCTATTCAAGATTTATCTATTCCTCATATTCCTCCAATTGATTATGATTCAAGCAAATGGACAGAACTGATTCGTTTAGATGATTCGATCCTGCTTGATCTTCGTTATGCAACAGAGAATAATTTTGTCAATGAAAAATTATATGATTGCGGACGGTGTTTCTTGAGGCCTGAAGCGGCCAAAGCTATTGTACAAGCTAATCAAAAATTAAAGGTAAAAGGATATCGACTTAAGATGTTTGACTGTTTTAGACCTTTACCTATTCAGCAAAAACTTTGGGATAAATTTCAGAACCCTAACTATGTGACCCCTCCATCAAAAGGCTCTATGCACAACCGAGGTTTAGCAGTCGATCTGACGATTGTAAATAAAAATGGAACAGAACTTCCTATGGGAACGCCATTTGATTTCTTTGGAAAAGAAGCCCATCATACTTATACCGCCCATTCTGAAGAAATTAATAAGAATCGCCTATTACTAAAAAAGACATTGGAATCTGTAGGATTTAAAGGTATTCGAACAGAGTGGTGGCATTACTCTTATACTAAAAAATCTTATGCACTTTCGGAGATGCTTTGGGGCTGTGAGGAGATCTAATGGTCTTATTAACAATTATTCGACTTATAAGTATTTCTTATGAATTTCCTTATTAGTATTGTCTACCAATACAAGTATCAATAGATAATTACTCCATTTTAGAATGAAATTTCAAGATTTATGAAAAAACAAACGATTTTGATTCTCACTCATCTCGAACTACATAGATTCGAAAATTAGTAAACATCGAAACAAAGCCTATCATTTCCACGTTACATATCTGTTATTTTTTTAATTTTGTTGGACTTAAGTAGAAGAAAGAATGTTATACTTGACACCCAATATTTTCACCTTTTAATAAAAAACAATAATGCAGGAAATAGCCTATAAAAACGATGTGGAAGCAGTTGATGCACTGGCACAGGCATATAAAGATTTATCTAAGGAGATCTCGAAGGTAATCGTTGGACAAGAAGATGTTGTTAAAGCCGTGATTATTTCGCTTTTTAGTAATGGACACAGCCTCTTGGTCGGTGTGCCGGGTCTGGCAAAAACCTTGTTGGTGAGTACCATAGCTGATGTATTAGACCTTGATTTTAAAAGAATTCAATTTACCCCGGATTTAATGCCTTCTGATATTATTGGTTCGGAAATCCTTGATGAGGCTCGTCACTTTAAGTTTAATAAAGGACCATTATTTTCTAATATTGTATTAGCAGATGAGATCAACCGGACACCTCCTAAGACACAGGCTGCTTTGTTGGAAGCGATGCAGGAACGTTCTGCTACGGTAAGTGGAACCAGACATCTTTTGCCAAAGCCATTCTTTGTATTAGCTACTCAAAATCCGATTGAACAGGAAGGAACCTATCCACTTCCCGAGGCACAGTTAGATCGTTTTATGTTTAATATACCTTTGGATTATCCTTCTTATACAGAGGAAATTCAAGTTGTGAAGGCTACTACTTCGAATTTAAAATATAAACTAGATAATATAGTAACAGCAAAGCAGATTCTTTTCTTTCAGGAATTAGTACGAAAGATTCCAATCTCAGATAATGTTTTGGAATATGCTGTAGGATTAGCGACTAAGACGAGACCTAATACTGAGAAAGCCACTGAGTCAGTTAATAATTATATCTCTTGGGGAGCAGGACCAAGGGCTTCTCAATATTTAGTATTGGGTGCAAAATGTCATGCTGCGATCAATGGAAAATACTCGCCTGATATCGAGGATGTACAAGCAATCGCTAAATATGTATTGCGTCATAGAATAGTAAGAAACTTTAAGGCAGAGGCAGAAGGGATAACAGAAGAGCATATTATTGAAGGATTATTTTAAGAATCTTCTATTCAGTGTCCCTAAGCGAATAAAATTTAACTGCTCAGTAACTTTAGTTGCTGAGCTTTGTGTTTTATACTGACCGAAATGGTTTTGAGGAATCCCAAACCGCTTCGTCTCAGGTATATACACCTTGTTTTGCCTTAGTTAGAAGATTGTTAAGACCAGAGGCACTTACACCAAAAAAAACTTATAGGGCATCTTATGGTTAATAATATGATTTAAAACAAAGTGCTAAGTATATCCCACAAAACAGTAAAAATATTAAACTTCGGGATGAACTATGTTTTTGTTAATTTTGTATGTCGTCGAATAAAAACTCAAAGATATGAAAGCGTATTTCAGAATATTATTTCTTTTTGCAAGTATTGCCTTTTTTGCCGGATGTAGTAGTGACTTGGCAGACAAACTTACTCCTATTCCTGTAGCTTATGGAAAAATTAATGAACTTGTATTGGTAGCAGACAAGAGTGTTTGGGAAAGTGATATAGGAGATACAATACGGTATTATTTATCTTCTGCTTATATTATTTTGCCACAGCCTGAACCAATACTTGATATCCGGTTTTATGAGCCTAAGGATTTGAGAGCTGTATCTGGTCGCAAAAATTTTAGAACGTATCTCTTTATCGGAGACCTTAATGATGGAAGTTCCCCTACGACCAAGATGATTAAGGAAGATATTGGTTCTGAAGGAGTGTATCGAGCAGAGGAGGATCCTTCATTTAATCTATCCGTTGGCGCTAATAAATGGGCTAAAGACCAAGTTTTAATTTATCAATTTGCTAAAGATAAATCTACATTGATTGATAATATCAAAAAAAATGCGGCGACCATTGTAAAAAGAGTGAACCGACATGATAGGGATGTTGTCGATGCCAATATATATCAGGGGGGAGTCAATGCAGAAATGGTTTCCTTAGTGAAAGCCAGAATGGGGGTTGATCTTAAAGTACCTTATGATTATTTTTTGGCAATGGATGATACAACCTCTAATACCGTTTGGATTCGAAAAGAAACGGATTATTTAGGAAGCCATATCTTTTTACATAAATTTTCATACAAGGATCAGAAGCAACTTTCAAAAGAAGGAATCAAACAACAATTAAATAAGCTTGGGCTTTTTGTAAGTACAGAAATTGACGGAACCTATATGAGAATTAATGATGTAGATCTGCCAATGTATACGACTAATGTCCAGTTTGATGGGAAATTTGCAGTCGAGTCGAGAGGAATTTGGGATATTGAAAATGATTTTATGGGAGGCCCTTTTATAAGTTATTCTATTTTAGATCCTAAGACCAATGAGATATTATTAGTAGAAGGATTTATTCATGCACCAAGTAAAGATAAAAGAGACTATATGCAGCAATTGGAGCATATATTTAGAACGATTAAGTTTTGATTATGACTTATAGATATCTAGTCCCTAAATAGGTATGTACAACTAATTTCTAGAGATAATCTTTAATAAAGGATTAAAAAATGTGCTTGAGTATCTTTTTCTCAAGCACATTTTTTATTTTAGAGCATGGTAGAATTATTATTTGCCTGTTTATTTAGAATAACATTATGAGAAAACTACTTTCAGATAGCCGTTTGACTGCCTATTCTGATGAGGATTTGTTAGCTCAAATGTATTTAGATAAAGGCGATAAACATGCAGGAGAACTTTATAAAAGATACGCCCATTTGGTATATGGAATTTGTATGAAGTATCTTAAGGATAAAACGAATAGCAGTGATGTCTCTATGGATATTTTTGAAAAATTCTTAAAAGCTCCACCCATCAAAGATATGATTTCATTTAGGAAATGGTTGTTTACCGTGACAAAGCACCAATGTCTTACTTTTCTTAGAAATAGCAAGAGAACTTCAGAGCAGAGAGAAAAATGGGAGAATTATGAAAAAAAATCTGAAGTTTTTATGGAAAATGAGGATGTTTGGAGTCTTAATAATAAGACACCTGATGTAACAAAGGTTCAAGATGCAATGAAGGAGCTGAAAGAACCTCAAAGAATATGTATTCAACTCTTTTATATAGAAGGTAAAAGTTATAAGGAGATTGAAGGTTTAACGGATTATAATTTGAACCAAATTAAGAGTTTTATACAAAATGGTAAGCGAAAACTTAAATTACTAGTAGAGCGATAGTTTAATTTACGATGTACTTAGGGATGAAGAAGGGAAAATAATAAAACAATGAAAAATGAAAAAGATTTTTCAAGCGACTCAATGTTTATCTAGAGAGGAGATCGAGCATTATTCGAAAGGGGAACTTTCAGATGACCTCAGGTTTAAGATTGAGCATCATCTGATCGATTGTCCATTGTGTTCTGAGGCAATAGAAGGGCTTATCGGTCTGGATGAGGAGGGGGAAGAGGTGCTTGATGATTTGTATAAGGCAATTGATTCAAGGGCGTCTCAGGATAAACTACCTGCTCCAAAGCGAATCATTCCTTGGAATAGCATTGCAGCTGCAATCCTTGTTTTGTTTACGGTAGGAGCAGCCTATTTGTATTTTCAAAATAATCAGTCAAGCGAAAATTATTTTGCTTATTTTAAGGAAAAAGAAAACCTTCTTGCTACACGTAGTATTGAAATGACTGACTTGCCTAATGAATTGAAGGAGGGTATTGTTTTATTTAATAATAATAACTTCCAAGGCAGTTTATCTTTTTTTGAAGATTATTTAACTGCGAATCCTGAATCTACATTAGCTACGTATTATGCAGGCAAATCTGCATTGAATATTGGCGCGAAGGAAAAAGCTCTGAATCTACTGTCAACTGTTCGTATGAACGATGACAAATTATACGAAGAGGCG
The DNA here is from genome assembly GCA_965277415.1 of Saprospiraceae bacterium. Taxonomy (GTDB): domain Bacteria; phylum Bacteroidota; class Bacteroidia; order Chitinophagales; family Saprospiraceae; genus JAHDHW01. The sequence continues at coordinate 2,757 of CBDICS010000096.1, read as the reverse complement.
ACTTGGGTTTTGTCAGGAGTTTATTTGGAAAGAGGAGAGTTAGAAAATGCGAAAAGACTGCTAAGGGATTTGATGAAAATAGAAAGTGGCTTTTATTCTGAAAGTGCGGAGGAATTGCTTAATCTTTTAGAATAAGAGTTAAGTCATTTGCCACCAGTTTATTGGTAGAAGTCTACTATTGACTAGTGACAAATGACATCTCTTATTTTATTTTATTTCAAGAAATCAATACTCTTATTAATGAAAGAGGTCAATTCTCCACCTTTCAGCATTCCTTGATTTAGAAGTGCTAAATTGTAAAGGTGCCCGACGAATTCTTCTTTCTTATCTTCCGATCTCATTTTTAAAAGCTTTTCAGCAATTAAACTATGGTTTGTATTGACGACTACATTATAGCTATCTGGAAAAGCATCAGCTGACATTCCTTGTAATGCTTGCATCTCTTTCATCCGACGCATAAACTCTGGTCGTGTGATTACGACAGGTTGGTCATCTGGAGAAAGGGCACTCATAGAAATACTAGCACCAGCTTGAACTATTTTCTTTTCAAAAATTGCTTTGATTTTTTCTTGCTCTTTTTCGCTAAGAACAGATTCTTGTTTTTCATCTTTTTGAACCAAATTACTGGCGATATCAGAATCAACTCTAACAAAGGTTACATCGCCTAATTTATGCTCAAGGTGTTGCATAAAATGGTTGTCAATTACATTATCAAATTCCAGTACATCATAACCATAATTTTTAGCAGAAGTGATAAAGCTATCATGCTCTGCAGGGTTATTTGAATAGATGATAACCAGCTTATTATGTTTGTCTGTTTGATTTGCTTTGACTTGCTCTTTATACTCTTCGATTGTAGAGAACTTTCCTTCTGTGTTTTTAAGTAAAGCAAACTTAACTGCTTTATCATGGAATTTTTCTTCAGAAATCATCCCATATTTAATGAAAACACCAAGGTCATTCCATTTTCCTTCAAAACCTTCTCTGTCTTTTTTATACAAGCTAGCTAGTTTCTCAGCAACTTTTTTAGTGATATAACCAGTGATCTTTTTGACGTTTTGATCACTTTGTAAATAACTTCTAGAGACGTTTAATGGAATATCTGGAGAATCTATTACACCATGTAATAATGTTAAAAACTCAGGTACAATTTCTTTTACATCATCCGTTACATAAACCTGATTGCTATATAATTGGATTTTGTTTTTCTGAACTTCCAAATTATTATTCAATTTTGGAAAGTAGAGAATACCTGTCAAATTGAATGGGAAATCAATATTGAGGTGTATCCAAAATAAGGGAGGAGGGCTGTATGGATACAATTCATTATAAAACTTTTTATAATCTTCTTCTTTTAAACTTCTTGGCTGTTTTTTCCAAGCCGGATTAGAGTTGTTAATGATATTGTCTACTTCAATTTCTTTAGCTTCTTTATCATCACCTTCTCCTTCGTAAATGGTCTCCTTTTTTGTTCCAAACTGAATTTCTACCGGAAGGAATTTGCAATATTTATCCAATAAACCTTGTATTCTTCCTTCTTCTAAGTATTCCGTAGAGTCATCACCAATACTCAAAATAATCTCAGTTCCTCTTTCTTTTTTACTGTCTTCTTCAAGTGTATATTCAGTATCTCCTTTACAGGTCCATTTTGCTGCTTTTACAGTTTTTTTATAACTTTTGGTTACAACTTCAACTTTTGATGCAACCATAAAGGCAGAATAGAATCCCAATCCAAAATGTCCGATAATCGCTTCGTCTTTATATTTTTCAAGAAACTCTTGTGCACTGGAAAAAGCGACTTGGTTAAGGTATTTTTCTACCTCAGCGCTAGTCATACCAATACCCTTGTCTTTGATGGTGAGGGTTTTATTTTCTTTATCTAGGATAATTTGAATTGTTAAATCCCCTAAATCCCCTTTGAAAAGTCCTTTGGAAGCAAGTGCCTTGACTTTGGTTGTTGCATCTACCGCATTAGAAACTAATTCTCTTAAAAATATTTCCTGATCTGAATATAAAAATTGTTTTATGATCGGGAAAATGTTTTCCGTCTGTACGGATATCTGCCCTTTTTGCATGTTTTTTAGTTTTGATTATAAAAATAAGATCATTTCTATCGCAAATAAAATGTTCAAACGATATGCCATGCCTGGTTTTCTGCCAAAATGGCGGATTTGTAAAGCTAATTCGTAATGAGCTTATACAAAAATGGCTGCTAATATAGATAAGCGGATATTTTGACTTAAGATGAGGTGTGAAAACTGAATCTGAATCTTGGACGAGTGCTTAGGTAAATGAAGTTTCTTATTGCAGAGTATATGTAAAAAGTCTAGTCTTGACTAGGTCTAATTTTTAAAAAAATGATAGCTAAAAATAAACCAAATACTGTGCTTTCAAGGTATTATAAATGCTTCAATAATCATTGATTTAGCTCCCCAAAAACAAATGAAAAAAAATCTATATGGCTCACTTCTTGTAATTATGTATTCATCGTTAATTATTGAATAAATATGGAAGAGAAAAAGACCATACACAGTTCTAAAATTAAGAACTTGATCACAAAGTTTTACTACAAAGAAAACCATTTGTGTTTCCAGATTCTATTGAACTGTGATAACAATCAAACAAAACTTTATAAGGAGTATGTTAACTATGCTCAATATAAAGATGAGTACAATAGGTTGTTAGAAGTGAAGGCTGCAAATGAATATGTTTTATTACAGGACAATGAGGTTAAAGAAACACATTTAAGTTTTATGT
>CBDICS010000095.1:0-8390 GCA_965277415.1 Saprospiraceae bacterium | reverse complement strand
AATGCAAGGCTCGTCAATGATATTGATATGGGCGCTTACGAAGCTATGGACGCAGGATTGCCTGTCGAACTAGCTGAATTCAGGGCTTATCTAGATGGAGAAAAAGTCAGTTTATTCTGGATCACACTTTCTGAAGAAAACAATGCTTATTTTACGATTGAAAGATCTTCCAATGGAAGAGACTTTGAAGCTTTGTCTCAAGTGAATGGTGCTGGTAATGTTAATACGGCAAGAACTTATAAAGAATTTGATTTTAATCCACTGAGTGGAACAAATTATTATCGAATTAAAAATACAAGTTTCACTGGCGCTGTTGAATATAGCCCAATTCGAATCGTCGAATTAAACTCAGAAAAAGTAAGTGTCTATCCAAATCCAGCAGAAGATCACTTAACCATCACATTTAGCGATTTTAAAGAAGACGAAGCCAATTTTGCTATCTATACCATCTATGGAAAACAAATGTATGCAGGCTCTGTTCAGGTCGAAGATAATATTAGTTTTATTTCATTAACAGAGGTTGGAAGTTTTGTTCCGGGTTATTATATCGTGAAAGTTACGACTAAACTCAATGGTAGTTTTAGTCAACGGTTTCAGAAGATTCGGGATTAGGGGGGGCAGAGGGTCAGGGTGGTCAGGAGAGTCAGGTGGTCAGGTGGTCAGGTGGTCAGGTGGTCAGGTGGTCAGGTGGTCAGGTGGTCAGGTGGTCAGGGTAGTTAGAATGGTTTGATTTTTTTTGAGTGGGCTTATCTGATTTTTTTTACTTTAAAATAAATTTTGGTGCTTTTCGATGTTTAGTGGCTTGCTCATAGGCGTAGGCAATTTCAAGCAATATTGGTTCTGTCCATGCCTTTCCAAAAAAGGAAACCCCAACAGGTAAATCGTCAATGAAGCCCATTGGAACGGTAATATTTGGATAGCCCGAAATAGCTGCCGGAGAAGAACTTCCAATTGAATAATCATCTCCATTGGCAAGATCTGTTTTCCAGGCTGGCCCGCCTGTTGGTGCAACAAAAGCATCCAATTGATGCTTTTCCATTACGCGATTTATGCCATCAGCTTGCATACCTTTGAGCATTTTTGACAAAGCATTTTTATACTGCTGAGCATTCAAACCTCCTTTTGCTTGTGCCATAATCAATAATTCTTGATCAAAATATTTCAATTCAATTGCATCTTTTTTATTAAAAGCGATAAGTTCCTCCAAGCTTTTGATCGGGGCATGTGCTCCTAAGGAAGCAAAATATTTATTTAATCCATCTTTAAATTCATAAAGCATTACTTCAAAGGATTCATCATACACGGAAGCATTTGAGATCTTTTTTATCTCTATAATTTCCACTCCATTTTCTTTGAGAAAACTTATGCATTCTTCCATTAATTTATCAAGCTCACCATTAATGCCCAAAGATGTTTTATACCAGCCTATTCTTTTACCTTTTAAGCCATCTTCTTTTAAAAATTGGGTATAATCAGTGTATCGTTTGCCTTCGCTTGCTTTAGTTTTAGTATCCAAAGAATCCGTCCCAACCATAGCCCCCAAGCAAATCGCAGCATCACGTACTGTTCGAGCCATCGGGCCTGGTGTATCCTGGGTAAAGGAAATAGGAATAATCCCAGCTCGGCTTACCAAACCTACTGTAGGCTTAATGCCAACGATTCCATTAGCCGTAGCAGGGCAGACTATAGATCCATTGGTTTCTGTTCCAATTGCAATCACACATAAATTTGCTGAAACGGCTACGCCTGAACCCGCACTCGAACCACATGGATTTCGATCCAATACATAAGGGTTTTTAACCTGTCCACCAAGGCCACTCCAACCACTAGTAGATTGATTTCCTCTAAAGTTGGCCCACTCACTCAAATTGGCTTTGCCCATAATCACCGCTCCTGCATCCCTTAATGATTTAGCAACCCAACTATCTTGAAGTGGATATGATCCTTTGAGCGCCCTTGAACCAGCAGTCGTTTCCATTTTATCATGTGTATCAATATTGTCTTTTAAAAAAACCGGAATACCATGCATTGGTCCACGACGCTTACCTGCGGCTAGTTCTATATCTAAGGCTTTAGCTATTTGAATGGCATCAGGGTTTAACTGAAGAATGGCATTGAGTTGAGGGCCGTTTTTATCAATAGAATCTATTCGCGCTATATAAGTCTGGACTAAAGATTCAATAGTAATTTCCTTTTTGGATAATTTGTCTTGAATCTCTTTGATGGTCACTTCTTCATATTCAAATACGATTGGGGCAATCAATTCTGTATCCATCGTTTTTTTTGACTCTCTATTACATGAGAAGGATAAAAGCCCAATTATTATTAAGGTTAGTCTATACTTTGTATTCATCATGAAAGAGGTTTTATACTATTGTTTAGTGTATTTTGGGAATTTGAGCTTTGAACCGTCTCAGTAGTACCGTCGATGTCTATGCAAGCAAAAGTGGAAAAAATTGCCCCATTATTTTTTCTCCTTTTGGAACGATAGGCACTCCATTTAGCAAAGGTTCATTGCTGTTTGAAACTACACCATCTTTAAAAACATTCAGGACAAATGCCCTTCGCGATCGGCTCGTATAATTGGCAAACGAACCATGAACCATCAATGGATGGTGAAAAGAACATTGCCCAGCTTTAACTTCAATCGGAATAGGATTTTCTAAAGCTTTTTTTTGCGATTCATTCATGAATTTTTTCAGACCATCCATCTCACCTGTTAAATTTGGTTTCTCTAATAAACCCCATTTATGACTACCAGGAATATATTGCAAACAACCATTATCCTGATCTGCATCATCTAAAGCAATCCAACAGGTCAAATGATTCATTTCAATTGTTCGAGTCCAATAAGAGTAATCTTGATGCCAAGCCACTACTCCCCCATGTTTTGCAGGTTTGCTAAAAATTTGATCATGCCAAAAGCGGACTGCTCCATTCAATAATTGCTTTGCTGCCATCAAAAAAGATGGATTCCAAAGCACATCATGAAAACCATTAGTTATTCTCCAGTGTCCCAAAGCATGAAAAACAATTGTATTGGGATCAGCGGACTCATTACTATGAAATTCGTAGAAAAGCTTATGGCCTGGATGGTTAATATCTGTTAATTCCGCTAATTCCTTTCGCAAGGCTTCGATTTGCAAGTCATCCAATAACTGAATCCCAGATAGATATCCATGCTCCTGAAAGAAATCAATTTGATCCTTCGTTAATTTATATTTTTCCCATTCCTTTTCACTGGCAGGTTTATTAAAAAGTTTAGAAACAGGTTCATGTATGTGTGATAAATCTCGAACTTTCATAAATTTCACTAATCTGTCTTCAATATTTTAAAAGTATTATCTTCATTTCCTAAGCTTAGCAAATAAACACCTGCAGGTAAATGACTAATATTGATTTCATGGAGTTTTGAATTAATCAGACCTATGAGTAGTAATTCGCCTAATGGAGATACTATTTTATAAGCCAACGGTTTTTCAATATTATGTTCAATATTGAGCGTCGAATTTGTTGGATTTGGATAAACTTTTATATCATTTTTAAGATCGGTTGGATCAAATGTATTTGTCAGGAAACTGTATTCATAAAATTCATATTCTGCACGTTCAGGTGATAAAGTCATCGCATTATCATTTTGAGCTCGGATATAAAACTTTATGTCATCTGTCCCCGTCGGTGGCAATACGGTGGAATAAATCCCATCTCCTGCACTCGCATCTCCATTAGTTCCATCATCATACATTGGATAAGCTTGAAATTTGGAATTGTATTCGCTGGTGGTTAGCATTAGATCTACAATGGTCTCATTGCTAGCATTGACCGTCAGCAAATTATTCTCAATATTCACATCATTGAGAATTGGTCCAGCTAAAGCAATTTCAGGATGAGCCAGCAGGTATGCTTTACGCTCATTAATAGTAGACATAATCCCAGCAAAGCCCCATCCGACCCATATCGCTTCTTCGACATTAGAACTAAAAAAATCTAAGGGAAACTGTTTATTATTATCTAGTTCAACGGCATTATAAGCAAGCGCCTGCAATTGATTTATTTTTGCTCTAACCGTTGCCGTATCTAAGGCTTCATTGATCACCGTACGCATATGTGCAGTATATTGCTTTCGGTATAAAGGATTGTTAAATAAATAAGCGGTCAAGGGTCGACCAGTTGCCGCATCTGCGCCATTATAAGGGTCGAATTCATAAACAACCTGCTGATTCCAAAAATCCCAACCTAAAATAGCCCCGACAAATGTATTGTCTAAATCCCAGGGGATCATTTGAAATAAGCCATCTTCCGTTTGATATAAATAGAAATTATGAACGTAATAACCATTATAAGTATCCAGGTTTGAGGAGACAGTGTTTACTGCTAATGCCCAAAGTACACGATCTATATTTAGTATATCGCCTAATTCATTAGGATTAAAATTCAAGGTATTAATCAATTCCAATAAAGCTGCCCAGCCATGATCTGATTTTATCGTATAACTATTATAATAATCGGTGCTATCATTACTGATATAAGCAAAAAGAGGATCTCCACCACTTTGGCCTCCACAAAATACTCCGGCTCCATCGCCTTTAAATAATACGCCATCCTTTTCATTAAAATGTTTTTCAACAAATTGCTTATTGATAGATTCCGTATTAACATATAGACCTAAATAATCCCCCTGAACAAATAGTTGAGTTAAATTTACTTCTGGCGTAGGTAAATAATTCCGATAAATTTGTGAACCAGAAAATTCTTTAGCAAAAGTAGGATCAAGCCAGGCATTAGCTAGTTTCACTTTCTTTTGTCCCATTAGTTTTTGTCCTCCAATCCAATAATTCATATCTATATTGAAAGGGACTTTAGGATTTCCAGCATCATTAGGTAAGCAAAAAGTGGAATTGCCTTTATACCTTATCCCTACACTATCGTGTGCGACACCATTAAGCGTAATAGTAGCAGGAATTCTAAAAGAAGGATTATTAAAAAACGAGTTGACTAGTACATTATGATAATTCGGATCTTCAAATTCAACATGAATACTTCTTAAAGAATCTTTATCAAAGAATCCTCCAGGTGCTTCATAAAGTGCTTGAGGTTTATAAATAGACTGTCCAAAGGTTGAACAAAAACTCGCAAGAAAAAATAAAGCACATAAGGACTTTTTCATATTCATTGATTTTCTTTTCAAGTATACTGAAAAAATCCGGATTTAAAAAGTTAGACTTCTAGTATAATATCAATTCGCATTACACTTTCTTAGTTGATTTTGATCTATTTATAAAAAACACACCCGTTAACAATACTGATGCTGCAATGAAAGATTGAGTAGACAGTATTTCACTATTCAACCACCATCCGAGGAAAAGCGCTACAACAGGATTGACATAAGCGGAAGTGACGACTTTAGTCGGAGAGACTGTTTTTAGAAGATAATTAAATGCCGAAAAAGCAAAGATAGAACCAAAGACCACCAGAAATGCAAAAGACCAAAATGCAGTCTCATTAAATTCTATTTGTTTCAAATCGTTAAATTCTCCAAAGAGGAAACTACCTATAAAAAGTCCTACTCCTCCCATAATCATTTGTAGAGCAGCACTTTGCATAATAGACTCGGGCAGGTCCGCATCAGGTATCCATATTGAAATAAAGCCCCATGATAATAAGGCGATCATTATTGCTGCGAGGCCCAACAGAAATTGAGGGTCAGTTGCAAATTTAGGTTGCCCTACTAAAAGCAGAATACCTAAAATACCAAGTGTAATCCCTATCCAAGTATCTTTTTTAGGTTTTTGATTTTTAAATTTCCAAAGTAATACTGCAACAATAAGTGGTTCAAAAGCAACAAATAAAGCCGTAATTCCGGAATCTAGAAATTGTAGTGACCAGACAACCATTCCGTTACCTATAGTAAAAAGCACGACCCCAGCGATCATTGTATTCACCAATTGCTTTTTGGAAACTTTTATGGGTCCGAAAAGTCTGGCTATCCCCAAAAGTAAAACCCCTCCTAATAAAAAACGAGCGCCTGCAAAAATTAGAGGCGGAACAGACTTAACCCCCCAAGCATTGGCTAAATAAGTAGAACCCCAAACTATGTAGATGATGAAAAATGCTAAGATGATGAGCCAAAACTCTTTGTTCCTTTTTACCATTAAATTGCTTTAAAGCTTGTTTTTTATTGAACAGTTTCACTCTCTGTTTTTCCCAATAAATACATTGACCTTCGAGTTAATTGGATTGCCATTGGTCCTTCTAAAAGACACAATTTGTCCCGTATGATAAATCGCATCTGCAATTGGTCCATTAATAATATTCCAAAGCGGAAACTCAGAACTTTGTTCTCCTCTTTGGAAGATCACTTTCATATTTTCAATAGATTCATCTGAAGCCGCCAGGAAGTTTTCACTTGCTTTTTTTAGATTTTTTAAAACAAGGGCTCTTTTCTCTTCAAATGAAAGTTCAGGAATATCCAATGGACGCTTATTAGGTGTACTGGTCGACACATTAAGGATAGTAAGAGAAAGTCCATAAAAATGATCCATCGTCTCGGCAACACTCTGTGCATCTTCACTGGGTCTATATTCAATATCTTCTTTGCGTAAGCCTTCTGTTGCCCAATAAAAACGATAACCAAGTCCATCCACCATTCTAGAAAGTATACCACCTGCCGAATAGGTATCTGGATTTTTTGGGATTTGATGGTATGGTAAAGTTTCGCTTTCTTTCATATCATTGGTTTGACAATAAGATCCTGTTACTAAAAGTGAAAACATTAGAAGACTTAATAAGTTTTTCATTTTATATCCTTAATTATAGTTGATCAAATGAACTAAATTCGACTTTAGCATTTAGATTAGAATATTGATAGTCCACTTTGCTTCATACTTTTCCATTGATGAAAAGTATGCAAAAATCTAGTTCAAAAAAATGCTAACCCGCTAATCAGGCTCCCGCACCCACGTTTTTGAACATTCCCAACCCGCTGACTCTGCTAATCTTTGTCCGACTGCTTTTTTAATTTTAGATGTCATATAATCCTATAACAAACTCTTAAACCTTGGTCGTTTTGGTGAAACATCTCCTAATCTTTCTTTCTTACTAAGTTCATAAGAGCTAAAGTTTCCTTCATAAAATATGATTTCTCCTTCATCTTCATAAGCTAAAATATGCGTTGCCAAACGATCAATGAACCATCGATCATGCGAAATCATTAATACACATCCTGCAAAATTTTCGATTGCTTCTTCAAGTGCTCTCAAAGTATTAACATCAATATCATTGGTAGGCTCATCCAGTAAAAGCACGTTTCCTCCCTCCTTCAAAGTCATGGACAAATGCAGGCGGTTTCTTTCTCCTCCTGAAAGCACGCCAACTTTCTTTTGCTGGTCTCCACCGGCAAAATTAAATCGACTGAGATAAGCCCTCGCATTAATTTCACGATTGCCTATAGATATAAATTCACTTCCTTGGCTGACGACCTCATAAATAGTCTTATCCGCAATCAAATCTTTGTGAGATTGATCTACATAAGCCAATTTGACGGTACTACCAATCGAGATGTTTCCACTATCCGGTTGTTCTTCGCCCATGATCATTCTAAATAGCGTGGACTTCCCTACCCCATTTGGACCAATAATACCAACAATCGCATTTTTGGGAATCGAAACATTCAATTTGTCTATCAATAAGCGATTATCAAATCCTTTACTTACATCCTCTACTTCAATAACCGAATCGCCAAGTCTAGGTCCCGGAGGAATAAACAATTCAAGTTTAGCTTCTCGTTCTTTAGACTCTGCATCACTCATCGATTCGTAAGCATTCAAACGAGCTTTACCTTTAGACTGTTTGGCTTTTTGCGACATACGCGACCATTCCAATTCTCGTTTAAGAATCTTTTGTCTTTTTGATTCCGCTTTTTCTTCATCTGCCAATCGTTTAGATTTTTGATCCAACCAAGTACTGTAATTGCCTTCCCAAGGAATACCTTCTCCACGATCAAGTTCCAAAATCCAACCCGCCACATTATCAAGGAAATAACGATCATGCGTAACCGCTATAACTGTCCCAGGAAAAGACTTTAGGAATTGTTCCAGCCAATGTACACTTTCAGCATCAAGGTGATTCGTAGGCTCATCTAATAATAGGATATCAGGCTTACTCAATAATAATCGACATAAAGCCACCCGCCGACGCTCTCCTCCAGACAATACAGAGACTTTAGCATCATCCGGTGGGCAACGTAGAGAATCCATTGCTACTTCCAGTGTATGGTCTAATTCCCAAGCACCATATTGATCCATTTTCTCTAAAAGTTCTCCTTGCTCATTGATGACCTTCATCATCTCATCATCTCCCATAGGTTCTGCCAATTTTGCAGAGACTGCTTC
>CBDICS010000094.1:0-76670 GCA_965277415.1 Saprospiraceae bacterium | reverse complement strand
ATATAACAAACATTGAACTTCATTTTTTACATCTAATTTATTCTTTATATTACTCCAATAGTGATCATAAGTTTTAACAACAATACCAAGGGTAATTAATCGCTGGCTACGTTCTACGCCCTGACAGATTAAGGCAAAAACTTCTTTTTCCCGCTTCGTTAGTGTCGTGAATTCAAAAGGAATATTTTGATCGGCTAAGTTTGGATCCTGGTTTTCTGTAATTTCTTCATTAATACTAGATGCCAAGATATCAATGATAGACTGACTGAATATGTTTTTTTGTCCCTGGTTTGCAATATGGATAGCACTTACTAATTTCTCCCAATCCGCATTCTTACCTATGAACCCTGAGACGCCCGAATTTAGAGATTCTTTAATCAATTCTTTTTCCGACTCTTTGTACCTTGTAGAAACAATGATCACTTTCATCTGATCAAGTTCAGTCCGCTTCTTAATAGCTTTCAATACTCTAAGCCCACCATCAGGGACATAATTCAATTCCATATCCAGCAATAAGACATCAGGTTTTTCGGCTACCAAGACTTTAGCTAAGTCAGTATACTCACTTAATATATTTCCGGTTAGTAAATCTCCGACTTCAAAGGACTCATAATCTCTTAAATTGTTCACTATCGCCTTACCAACGATTCGTTCATCCTCTGCATAAAGTACTTTTATTTTCTTCATTTTTCAATAAATTTATCACAAATAAGCGTAACAATAGTGCCTCCATTTTTTCTTGGTTTAATGGACAATCTTCCTCCCTGCTGTCTTGCAAGTTTATTACATATTTTCAATCCAAATCCACTAGCTCTTTGATCATCATCCAATGGCGCATCAAATTCAAAAATTTCATCATTCAATTTTTCTGTCGGAACTCCTACCCCATCATCTTCTATTACAATCAAAGTTTCATCATCTTCCTCCAATGAGGATATAAATATATTTTTCCCTTTGGAATATTTAACTGCATTTTCTAAAACATTTCGTAAAATAACGGTTGTAAATACTCTATCAGAAAAGATATTATGCTCCAAAGGAAAATCAAAAAACACCTCAATATCATGAAGGTTACCTTCTCTTTTTATTTCTTTATTAAACTCACTTATTCCACCGAATTCTGTTTTTAAATTAAGCTTTTGTTTATTCATTGGCAGGTCTATTCCTGCTATCGGTCTTGCCCAAACTAATAAGTTATGAAAGGTATTGCTAAGTCTAAAAATAAATTCTTGCATTAAATCAAGGTCTCCTTTTCTAGGCCTCTCTAAAACTGGATATACTTTATTCTTAAAAGCATTCACCTGGTTTTTAAGTGTATCGACCCTTCCTTTTGATTGATGAGCAAGGATGGAAATAAAGGTTTGTTTTGCTATTAGTGTTTCGTTTAGTTTTTGATTACTCTCATCTAATTGAGCATTTGCACTTGCTTTTTCCTTCAACAAAGTTTGCTCTGCTAATAATGCTTCTTTTAATTTTTCATTTAACTTTCTATAAATTATTGAGTTCTTATTTTTTCGCCAGATAATCCAAAGGCATAAAAGTGTTAAAGCGCCAAAAAAAAAGATTACTATACGGTTAGAATGATTTTCAGCCTTTAATACTTTAAAGTCATTTTCACTTCGTTTACGAGTAAAAGTATAAAATTGCTGGCCTCTTATTTTAACATCGCCCTCAAAAACATTATAAGCTTTAGAGATAAAATAGAGCGCTTGCTCTACTGAATCGACATTTTTATAGGCAATACCTAGCTCTTCATAAATTCCAATCTCAGTAGATTTATTTTTATTTAATATTTTTAATCCTGAACGGAGTGAGTCAACAGCTTCAGCGTATCTACCCATCGTATTTAAACACTTCCCACAATAAAAACTTGTATCGTCTAAATCACCTTTTAAGTCTTCAGCCAAAGCCATTCTTGTAGCCTTAGTTAAAAACGCTAATCCAGTTTCTTCATTACTTTTAAGCTCACAGGCAATTGTACCTTTATATATATGCCAATAAACTTTTAGTCGTTTTAAAATTCTTGAGTCGTCCGTATTTATTTCAACAGTCTTAAAAAGAATTTCTGTGGATTTAAGCAAAGAATCTGCCTCATGGTATAATTGGATACTTGTATCTCTATCTTGGGATTCTTCTGCTAAACGAATTTTAGCATCGCATAAATTAATATAACCAATACCTAGCATTTGAAGTTTCGATTCATCATCAATAATAAATGTTCCTGAATTAATCGTCTCTTCATAAAATTCACAAGCTGAATTATAATCACCTAATTCATAAGAAAAAGCTCCTAATAAATTATTGGATAAAGAGATGTACTCATAGTTTTTCAATTTTTTAGCCAACTCTAAAGTAAGGTAAGATTGATCATAAGCCCTAATAAAATCAAAATCACAAAACAAGTAGGCTTGACTTAATCTATACCTAGCAGAATACTCAGCAATTGAATTATTTAATTGATCAGCTCGTTCAATAACTCTATTGAATTTTTCTTTTGCTGTAGCACATTGATCATTTCCTAATTCTATTATCCCATTTTTTAAAAGGGTATCTAAATTTTCTTCCATACTATCAGAGGCATTCTGGCTTAAGCCTCCGATAACATAGAGGAAGAAACAAAGTATTAGAATTATGAATTGTTTAAATTTAAACATAAGAAACTAATACTTATGGATAAATTGGTGTATGATCAGAAGAAGCAAAAGCTGGTAAAACTGGTTCAGAAATCCATTTTTCTTTTTCGATCTTTTCTGCATCTCTAATCATCGCGCCACCTTTTAATACTTTGATTTCTTCTTTGTTGATCTTGACATTTCGAGTTTCGTCAAGTTGAAATAAATCTGCAAAATTCATTTTCTTTTTCATTTCAAAAAGGGTTTAGTGGTTAATAATTTTATTTGAACATTTTTTATAAAGGAATATAATTTTCTAATTTTTCTAAAATTTTCGCATTCGGAATAAAGTCGTAAGTCGGGATAGCAAGGCTTAAAAAATTATTTTCAGACCTTACCATTAGTTTCAAATTTAGAAATATGGAAAGAATTTCATCTATTTCATTTAATGCTAAATTAATATTATAATCTTCGATCAGTACTTTAGAGATTTGTTTTGGGGTTTTCATTATATCACACATAAGATATATTGCTCTTTCCTTTTCTTCAAAAAGGTAATAATTTTCATTTGCAATTGAACGAAAGTCCCAAATCAATAATACATCTTCCTTGTCTACCATGAATAATTCCGATTCATTATGTGACGATTTCCATTCTTTTATGGAATCAATAATTTCTCCTTCGATCTTTTTATAATCAAAAGGTTTGTCCATTTCAAAGGAAAAAAAGTAAGCTAAATTAGAAATAGATTCATGAGAAAAAGGATAAATAAATCTATAAGCAGGATAAGGCTTAGCATCTTTAAATCCTAGAGTTTCTGATTCATTATAGTTTGGACTAAAACGATCCAGTCTTAAATTAGAATAACCCACCGGTGGTTTGAGATGAGATATTAGCGGAATTAATTCCATCGTATCTTTATAATCTTTTTCAGCTTCACCTTGAAAACCCCATATCAAATTCCATTGGGGGTTCACTCCAATTTCTTTACACCATTTTAGGAATTGAATATTTTGAATCGCTCGAACACCTTTCTTCATAATATTCAATACATTATCAGAAAAACTTTCAATGCCTGGCTGAATCGTATGTATCCCCGCTTGCTTGAGTAATCTAACTTGAGATTTTTTTAAATTGGCTTTAACTTCAAAAAATAGATCTAAATCCAATTCTTCTTTTATAAAAGTAGGTAGCACACTTTTGAAATAAGTCATATCCAGAATATTATCTACTATGGCAATAGATGCTTCTGGAAAATGCTCTTTCATTAATCGAAATTCACTTAGAACGCGATTTTCATCCTTACTTCTAAAGGTCATACTTCCTCCATTCAATCCACAAAATGTACAATGTTTTTTTTGTCCCCACCAACAACCGCGACTCGTTTCTAATAATAGTTTGGGCTTATGATCGAAATCGAATTTTGAATAGTGTCCAAAGAAATCAAAGAAATCAGGAATAGCTACCTCATTCATATTATGAATTAAAGCTGTGTTTTGAACCTCAAAATTACAATCTCTGGTATACACTCCAGGAGCTTCAATTATTTCCTTTGATTCCAGATATTTTTCAACCAATCTTGGAAAAACTTCATCTCCTTCCCCAGACACCAGTACATCTATAAATTCAAATTGTTTAATCGTCTCCTCCCCCATTGGTCCTTCACAATTAGCTCCGCCAAAAACAATCAAAATGTCTTTATTCCTTGCTTTAATCATTTTCGCCAATGCCAAAGAAGCGACATGCTGTTGAAATATACTTGTAAAACCTATAATCTTTGGATCTTGTTTCATAACTATTTCTAGCACATCAGATAGGAATGCATCTACCTTTTCCTTTGCTGAAACAATTTTTTCTACAAACTGATCCAGTTCTTTTCTAGACAAATAAGATTCCTTTGAATGATATTTATTATTACCATAAACAATCTCCTCGATAAACTCTGCATCCTTATTTCGCTGATCGGGAAATAAGCTATTCGAAAAAATCCATTCGCCGATTTGATCTACATTTCTAGGAAATCCGCGAGCAATCAATCTATAAGTTTCCTCCCCAATCAGATTAGCAAATGTAATATTGAAATAATGTATCTTAGAAGAAATTCCTTTTTGGCTTAAACCCCCTTTTAATAAACTCAGCCCTAATGAAGGCAAATTCAATGGACCAAATGGCATGTTTATCAATAAGACAGGTTCGGAGTGCATAAGAATAATTGTGATTGTGAATTAATCTAAAACCTCTATAATGCAGTCTTTCTCAAGCGATAGCACATCTAAACAGACACTTTACAAATATAAGATAGTAAATTCTAACATGAATCAGTAATTTATCTAATATGGCTTATTTTATTTTAGGGGAAATCCCCTAAACTCAACTTTAACCCAATTTGGGTTTAGCCGAAAATGAAGGAAGTTTGAGTCAAGCAAAAACTTGGACATCGTGGGAACAATCGAAAGGAAAAAAAGGAAGAATAGATGCAGCAACAGTTGAACAATTTATCACAGACAAACCACCCATCGCCCAATCCACAGAATATTATATTTGCGCTCCATCAACAATGAATATAAGCATCCGGAAAACTTTGATGAATTTGGGAATTCCAAAAGCATTAATTCATATCGAACAATTTGGTGGGAATAAAGAAGCATCAAACAACAATATAAACTCGATTAATAATGCTCAACTTACCGCTACATTAAATGGTAAAAAGTACAGCCTCGAAATTCCAAAAGGAAAAACGATTTTGCAAACGCTAAAAGAAGCAGTTAGATCCAGAAGGTATGAAGGCTATTGACCTCTATTTGTCTAATGCTAATGGAGAGAAGCTGATAGAGGCTATGGATAGTTTAGTCCTTATTGAGGATGTTTATATTTAGGAATTGGATGGTTAGGACAGTAAACATTTTCTTCTCCGTATCTGACAAATGCTCAAAATTTATTTCGTGCAAAACTAGTTTTTCTTCATTCGAAAACCTAAAGTCGTAATCTGCTGGACTAATAAGAACTCAAATCATTTTATTGTTTTTGAAAAGGAATTGTGGTTTCTCTCGTGACTTCTCTAAGATCAGTTTCGATTTGGTTCTCAAATCTATTGCAGAATAGATGTCAGTAGAATTTATGCAAAATCATGTAATAAATTATATCTATATTCTGCCTTTTTGCAAACTAAAAATATCACTTTGCTAAAAACGAGTTATTACCCTAACCTTACACAATACCTTTTTTGCAAAGAAAAATAATTATATACTTTATGAAAGATGAAGAAATAGTAACATTTAGCCAGAAGGAAGTAAATGTGGGAATTTTGACACAAAATTGACTATGCTTGATCAGGGCACAGGAAACATCGGAGATGTAGTTTACCTAGCTTTTATTTTGTGGACGGTATTTATAGAGGCTCCGTCAATATAGCGACCGACCGATAAAACATCGAAATAATTGCGATATGAAAAACGATTCTATTATACTTCCTAAAATCCCCAAATCCGTTTCAACGCCGTCATTTTTCCTTCTAGCAACTCCCCTTCATCTCCATCTATCATCACTTCCAATTTCGAATAAATCTTCCCAGGAAAAAAGGTTTCTGTAAAAACATCTTGCCCATTATCAATAAATATTTCAACAGAAGAAACATCTACTAAGGCTCGAATACTCAGTTCCTCACCTTTACTCGTTCTAAGTTTTTCATGAATCGCAGGAAAATCACTAGAAAAGGAGACATCGCCACTTTTCGTTCTGTTAAAAAATAGTTTTGCAGTAGTGGCGTCAAAATAGAAATGAACAAACTCGCCTAAATCATTAGATAATTTAAACCCATACTTTCCGTTTTTTCCAACTTTCATTTTTATAGATATATCTGCCAAGCCGTTCGAAGGAAGCCTCGTGAGTTTATTATTAGCAATGGCCTTTACATCATTTGTATACAGTTTAGTTAATTCTTTTACTGGCTTTCCAGTTAACATTGGAATACCGTCGACATTTTGAATGCTCAATGTCCAAGGGATCGTCATTGCAGAACGCCATTTGGTAGTTGGAACGACCTGTGCATAGGCCCAGTTACTCATCCAACCGATAAAGATTCTTCGGCCATCAGTGGCAGGAATATCCGACCAAGTAACACCCGCATAATTATCTGCACCAGCATCCAACCAAACTGATTTAGTTTTTTCGGAATAGGCGACTTCATCTGCAAAAGTGATTTGATCTATGTTGAGATGCCCCCAACCTTTAGTATGCTTGTCAACTATTTTTATCTGGGCTTTTTTCCCAAGGTAATTAGAAACATCCCAGCCTTTCCATGATAATTTCTCCGTATTATTTCCCTCTGTTTCCCTAACCTGTTTTCCATCTATCAATAAGGCGATATAAGTCATCCCCCGATGATTACCTCCCCCAATCAGAAAATTAATCGCTTTCTTTTCAATAATAAATTCCTTAGAAGTCAAACCTCCCAAAGAGATATCTCCTCCACAAAAACTATTTGCCAGACCTTCCCCTTCGTAACCTGTAACGACTTGTTGACGGGGCAAAGCACCATTACTGGGTTGCTCTCCAAATGCCTTTCCTTCCACAGTCCATTTGCTATAATCTTTTTCGAAATCTTCGAATACTTCTCCTTTTGGGGTATTAGCCGGAAGGATTCCCAGCAATTTCATAAAGTCTTCGTTGACCCTAAACTCTTTTCCATCAAAATGGCCAACGAAATATTGCAGACCGGAACCACCATTCGGGTTTCCAGGATTCATGTTTTGCAAAATCACCCAATGCTCTTTTCCATTTTCATCTTTCAATGGAAACAAATCCGGACATTCCCATACCCCATCATGACTTCCAATATCTTTTCCGAATTCAGATAACAAAGACCATTCTTTCAAATTTTCAGAACCATAAATCATTAAATGATCCAAAGCAGTCACCACCATAATCCATCGTTTGCTGTCTTCATGCCAGATTACTTTGGGATCTCTAAAATCGCGGACTCCAGGATTAGCGATCACTGGGTTTCCTTTGTATTTCGTCCAGGTTCTCCCGTTGTCATTACTATAAGCAATGCCTTGCGTTTGAAAATCGTCCTCTAAACCAGCCTGCTCTTTTTCTATGTCGTGGTAACTAAAAATAGCGACCAACGGCGGCTTATCTTCTTTTCCAAAACCACTGGTATTCTTCCAATCAACCACCGCAGATCCGGAAAAAATTAATCCATGCTCATCAGGATACAGTGCGATGGGCAAATGCTCCCAGTGCATCAAGTCTGTACTCACAGCATGCCCCCAATGCATTGGGCCCCAGGTATTTCCTTTTGGGTAATACTGATAAAAAAGATGATATTCTCCTTCGTAGTAAACCATACCATTGGGGTCATTCATCCAATTGGCCTCCGGTGTAAAATGGAATTGAGGTCGGTGTTTTTCGGTGTAGTAGTCAGTAGTAATATTCACAACATTCTTGAATTTACTATCCGCCACAGTATTAGCACAGGCAAAAGATAATATTAAAAACACCAACAATAATCCTTTAACTATATAATCCATATTTTGACTTATTTAATTCTGTTGAATGATTTCTTAGGAGCTAATGACTGGAGATTGGATCGGAAAAAGAATGAAATGGTAGCAAAACAGCTACCATCTCATTCTTGATAATATATTACACGATTAGTTTTTAAATCTGTCCAATGCATTCTTTGTCAAGTCAATTACATTTGTTATTGGACCATCTCCGCCAGTTCGATCCCACTCGTATGCACCAACAGGAACAGAAAGTATCGTCCCTTCAAAATCTCCTTCAGGTCCGAATTCAACAATAACACCGAATTCGATTCCGCCTACAAGTGCATCCCATTCTGTGGAAGCTCTTACTATAGAAGAGGTAACTTCTTCGAATTTATCTTTTGAAGAATTAGGTACATCCGGATCAACTTCACCTTCAAACATTGGGATAAAGAACCAATTGTTTTGACGATCTTTTTTCATTCCTCCAGGGCTTAAACAAATACCTTCAAGATCTCCTTCAGCGAAAGAGTAATTCGTTCTTTCTAATCCACTCCACAACCAAAAGGCTCCATTATCTGCTGGATAGTCGCCAGTAGTAGGCCCTGTGTCAGGAAGAAATGAAATCCCCCAACAATCTGGATTTTCAACCGGATCATTTGGATTATACCACCAGTTATTAGGATTATACTTTTCGTCAATTCTCCCCATAGCTCCTACCAAGGTTGAGGTGGTACCTGAAAGAACAAGATTCTTTCCTGATTTTACAAAGTCTTCCATTATGCTTACTGCACTGGCAGCGCTGGCAGGTAGTACTTCAGAAGCTTGGAAAATACCATCACCATTTGCATCCTGAGGATGAGAAGGGTTTCCGTCACCATCTACTCCTGGGGTAGCAACGTAGTGATACCAAATTACATTGGCAGTACTGATTGCCTCTGCTGATAAATCTGAAAACGAAATGTAGGCAGCCTCCGTATTGTATTCTCCGAGTGCCCAATCATATGCAATTTTAGATTCTTCTGCTAAATCCTCCATAGGACCGTCACCAACCAAAACAATTCTCAGTGGATTCGCTCCTTCATTCATGGTAACCGTATAAATGGTAGAGGAAGACCCATTGGTTACGGTAAAGGTAACTGGTCCACCAGAAAAATCTACAGGATTCGAAGGAGTGATTGATGCTCCTGCAGGAATCGTCGCAGATACAGTAACTGCAGAGATATCTTCTCCAAAAGGATAATCGACAGATACATTCGTACCACTAATAACACCTACTGCCTGGAATGGCGCTGTGATTTCAAATATCGTAATATTTGTGTCACCAACAGGTGCTGCATCATCATCATTGCCACAGCCAGTCCATAAAAGGCCTATAGCCATGAACACTGTTAAAAACAAAAACTTTTTCATAATTTTTAATAGTTTAATTAATTTTTAAAATAAATGAATTGTTAGAATGCCTGAGTAATTACCACGAGCTAAAAAATTATGATTAACAAATGGATACAAAAAGCAATCATATTTTATATAGTTATTAGTATCCTGGATTTTGCGTATATAAGTCTGGTGCTAAATCGATCTCTCCTTGCGGTATTGGTAAGTATTCATGCTTACCGGGCTGGAAGGTAGAACCTTGCAGATACTCCACTCTTTCGTCCTCTGTTTGGTAATAATTATTTATCACCTCACTGGTAATTCCCCATCTGTTCAAATCATAAAAACGATGACCTTCCATTGCCAACTCTAATCTTCGTTCAAATCGCAATGCCCGACGTGCCGTTTCTTTTGTCCATCCGCTATTATCGTAAAGACTAATGTTATAATTAGCCGCATCGGCAGTTCCATCCAGAGTTTTGACGGCTTCGCTGTCTTTTGCACGTTGTCTAATGTCGTTGATCAAATCAATGGCGTCTGTAAGGTTTCCATCAGATTCAATAATAGCCTCTGCCTTCCAAAGCAAAACTTCAGCATAGCGAATGACATTAAAATTCAAACCAGAAGCTGCCCAGGGAAAAGAATTGTGCACCCGTGGATCATCAGGAGCGATGACATGTTTCTTACCACTAAATCCCGGATAATAATCTTGTGACCTTACCCAAGAATCATCATAATTTGCCGTTCCTTTCCATGGAATACCAAGTCGACCAAATGTGAAATCAATTCTCGGATCTAAAGGGCCAGGATAATTTCCATCAGTGACACTACTTCCTGAATTGAAGCTATCAAAAAGCGGAAATCCATTGTTGTCTACTTTAAAAGCATTGACTAAATTCTGACTTCCCAAATAAAAATCATCGCCATTAGCATAGCCTCCTCCATTAATTCCAGGGCCGGATGTTATGTTTAACAAATCACCCCAGTTGTGATTTAAGAAAATATTGGCAGTAGAGTATTGAATGGTGAAAACAGATTCTGAACTGTTTTCAAAATCCAATTCAGACAATTGTTGAAAATCATCTAATAATTCAAATGGCCCTCCCATAACAAAATTGCAATGTCCAATAACTGCTGCCCACTGTTTTCTTTCAACTGCAATTTTAGCGAGATATGCTGCAGCATTGTATTTAGTAACTCGACCAACTTCAGGCTGCTCTGTTGGTAGATTATCAAAAGCAGCTTTCATATCTCCCTGAATTAAATCCCATAATTCTTCATCATTGAAACGGGTATTCGTTTCCGCTGTGGGATCCATTATCTCATCCAAATAAACAATTTGATTAAAATTTCTTTTTAGGTCGAAATGGAAATGAGCTCTTAAAAATCGCATCTCTGCAATCCGTTCTTCTTTCGGATAAAGAGGGTCTTCTAAGTTTGTGATTTCCCGAATGGCAACATTACACCTCGCAATTCCGAAATAAAGATTTCTCCATTTTTGGATACTGGAAGAGTTAGTTGGATCCATAGTAGCTGTTTCCAATTGGTGTATCCCCGTTTGATCTCCGATTCCACCTCCTCCTTTATAGGCATCATCAGATCGGACATCTGTGATCCAATTGCTGGAAGGCCCCTGGAAGGATTCATCATTACCGAAGAAATGTCCACCCAGTGCTTGATAGGCTGCTATCACCTGCTTGTCAACAGTAGCTGCGCTTGCAACTCCCTCGGCTAAAACGCCTTTAGGGTCTATGTCTAATAGCTCTTTTTGACAAGACGTAAAGACGATGGTTCCAAAAACGAACAGGAAAAAAATTGATTTATAAATATGATTAGTCATGATATTAAGTTGTTTTTGACATTTGAGGTGATCCAAAATTTTAAAGATTAATATTTACCCCAAGTAAAATGGTTCGAGCCAATGGATAAGCTCCATTATCAATTCCAGGGATATTACTATTTCCTTCGAAAGGTAATTCCGGATCAACACCCGAGTAACCCGTCAATATGAATGGATTTTGTACTTCGACATAGATATTGGCCCCTGCACCTTTGAGCCATTGTTGAGGCATTTGATACCCTAGTTTAAGGTGTCTGACTTTTAGATAGGAACCATTTTCTATGAAATAAGAGGAAGATCTAAATTCGTTGTTCCCTTTGTCATCAAGGATAACTGCAGGAATGGACGAGCCTGTATTTTCCGGAGTCCATGCGTCCAAAATTACGGTTCCATGATTGAATAATTCCGACTGTGCAAAATCTGTGTAAATCTTGTTTCTATTATAGACTTCATTTCCAACAGAAGCATACAGTGCTGTGGAGAAAGTAATATTTTTCCAGGAAAGATTAATCCCAAGGCCTCCGGTCCAATCCGGATGAAAACTTCCAAGGTAAACCCGATCTTTGTCATCCACTACCCCATCTCCATTGGAATCTGCATATTTTAACCGCCCAACATCTTTCCCGGTTTGAGTAGCATGTGCGTCTACTTCGCCTTGATTTTGAAAAATACCTTCCACTTGATATCCATAGAATACACCATAAGGCTGTCTTTCAACTATTCTGGTAATTCCATCCCCTGTTTCTATGTAGGACTCATCTTCATTTCCGAGTGAAACCTCAAAACCGAATTTGTCAAAATTATTTCTATAAGCTCCGAATTGAGCAGAGACTTCAAGAGTTATATCGCTACCGATCTTGGTATTGTATGCAATATTCGCATCAATTCCCTTGTTGCTCATTTCTCCAATATTTACGAATGGTGGTTCACCTTCTCCCTGAACTGCCAACAATGGGAGTCTAAACAAAATATCCTCTGTCTTTTTATTCCATACATCAAATTCGAAGTCTATTTTGCCATTGAACATGGAGAGGTTTAGGCCAATGTTAGATTGTGTAGTGGTCTCCCAGGTTACATTTGGATTACCTCTTGATAAAACAACGAAGCCCTGTTCAACTCCCGTATTTGTACCAGCAATATCGTAGTCGCCACTATTAATGTTCGATCCAAACAAACTAAGCTGTGTAAAATCTCCAGCGGTTTGATTTCCTAGTTTTCCCCAACTTCCTCTGAGTTTTAATTGATCGATATTACTTGCGAAGCCAATTCCATCAAAAAAAGATTCTTTTGAAATTACCCAACCTGCGGAAACAGAAGGGAAGTAACCAATGTCACTAAAGCGGGAAGTCTGATCGCGACGCATGATACCAGAAAGCAAATACCGCTCATCAAAGTTGTAACTTAATCTTCCGAAAAAAGAGCGTAAGGCATTCCCTGTTCCTCCACCAGAAGTTCGAGCATCTCCCGACGCAGCACTTTGAAAAGTAAAATCTACATCTTCAATTAAAAATCCAGTATTTTCTGCGATTAAAAATTCCGATTCAACATCAACTGTTTCATATCCAAGGTTGAGCCCGAAACCATGTTTTCCAAATGTATTATCATAACTGATAGTGTTGGTCCAGGTAATCGTTCTTCCTCGATTGTAAATATTTCCTAAGAAGTTATTTTGAATATCAAAATCACCTTCTTGAAAACTAGCTTGGAAAGCTCTCGCATAATTATCTGTATGTTCTAAGCCATAACTACTTCTTAATTTTAATTGATGGCCATCCAATATTCCAATGGATTCAAAGAGATCCAGTTCTGTGTAAATATTTCCAAGCACTCTGTTGATTCGATTGGTGTTGTCTTTGTTTTTCTCCAAAAGGCTTACATTATTTCTGACATCCGGAAACCCTCCAATCTTTCCTGCATAACCACCTTTTAGGTCAAAAACTGGTAAAGCAGGATGTTGTCTGAGGACATCAGTAGGCACACCATCTTGTCCACGTTGAACACCAACTTGTACTTCATTAGCAAACGAAACGGAAAGGTTTTCTCCTACCGTGAGTCCTCTGAAAACTTTATAGCTAGAATTTAATCGGGTGTTTATTCTATTATAATTCGTATGGTTAATTAATCCATCTTGATCAAAATAATTTAGTCCAAGGAAAAAATTTCCTTTTTCACCACCCTGCGTTATGTTTAAATAATATTGTTGTTGCCAGGCATCACTATAAATTTCGTCATACCAATTGGTTCCAGTTGCATCGATTTGATAGATTTGTTTTCCATTAGGAATGATGTAAGGATTGGTATTTAATACCGCCTCTGGCCCGCTTCCATATGCTGGATGATTAGGAGTTATACCTGTGTTTCTGGAAGCTTCCCAATAAACCTGCCCCCATTGGGTCGCATCCAACAAGTCAATTTTTCTGTTGATTTGTTGAACACCGGAAAGCATCCCTGCATCTACAGACAGCTTCCCTTTTTTTCCTTTTTTAGTGGTAATAATAACCACACCAGCAGCTGCCCGGGAACCATAAATACTTGCGGAAGCATCTTTCAATATTTGAATGGATTCAATATCGGTAGCACTAATATTATTTAAGTCAGAGGTAGTAGGAACACCATCCACCACATAGAGCGGTGTATTTCCATTTACGGAAGTTATCCCTCTAATTTTTAAATTTGTTCGACCTCCACCTGGTTGACCATCTTGGGTAATAGTTACGCCACTCACCTTTCCTTGCATGGACTGTATTACATTAGAGTAGGCTCCTTTCGCTACCTGGTCTACATCTACAACAGAGATTGACCCAGTGACATTGGCTTTTTTCTGGGTCGAATATCCAACCACGACAACTTCATCCAGAAGTCTGCCAGTACTTAATAGTACTTCAATAGTTCCCGACTCTTTAACATCATCAATACGTTTAGGTGTGTATCCCGTGTAAGAAACTTCCAGAGCACCTGGTTCATTTAGAGTGATGGAAAAAGCACCAAAGACATCGGTTACAGCACCATTGGTAGTACCTACCACTTGAACTGTAGCACCAACTAAGGCCTCTTTAGTTTCTTCATCTAATACAGTTCCCGTTACTGTAATCTGACCGTACAAGCCTGTTGACAGGAACAAGAGGAGCAACGTTAATAAGTGAAATTGTTTCATAAAAAATGTATTTTTTTAATTTAGAATTGCTCAAAGTTTAAAACCTTGGCTACACAATTTTTTTTGATGGATGTTCTGGAATTGCGCCTTCTTTTGAAGCTACATAAGCTCCGAGTTCACATCCTTTTTCAAGGCAGGATGAAATATTTCCTTCCTTTAAATAATGCTGAATAAATGCGGATAAAAAGGAATCTCCGCTACCTACGGTGTCAATAACATTCGTTTTGATTCCTGGAGTCGCATACAATTGTCCATTGCTATAAGCTTCTGCCCCCTTTGCACCAAGTGTCTGAATAATGAGATCCAATGAAAATTGCTCGCTTAGTTTTTTGTAAAAATCAGCTGCTTCGATTTCAAAGAGCTCCATCAACAATTCCGCTTCCTCATCATTTATTTTTAGGATATGAGTGATTTCTAAAAGAGCAGTTATTAATTCTTTATCAAAAAAGGTTTGTCTGATATTGAGGTCGCAGATATTTAGTTTTGATAATCTGGCTAATTCAAAAAGAGATACTCTGCTTTGATTTGTTCGACAGACCAGGCTACCATAAACAAAGGCTTCCGACTTTTTCAAAAGGGCTATATTTTCATCATTGATATGAATATCGTCCCAGGCTACAGGAGTTTTTATATTATAACTTGGCTTGCCCTTTTCATCTAATAATACATCTACTACACCTGTTTCAAGATTACAATCCAATTGTGTATAGTCAGATGAAATTCCTTGTGTATGCATAGCTTCTCGGATTTCTTCTCCATAAGGATCGTTCCCTATTTTACTGATCATGTGTGCCTTTAGACCAAGTTTATTAACATGAGCAGATACATTAAATGGAGCACCTCCTAGCTTTTTTCCATCAGGGTAAACATCCCAAAGGACTTCTCCGAAGCAGACTATATATGGTGTATTGTTTTCCATAAATAAAAATCCTATACAGAAGTATTTTTTACTGATAACTTCAGATCTGGTTCACTCAACAACTCCTGTTCTAATTCTTCTAAACTCTTTCCATTTGTCTCCGGCATCATAAACAAAACAAACAATAATTGCAGTACCATAAAGCCAGCAAAAAAGGCAAATATTGGCCAGGGATTGTCTTTGAAAATACCATTATTCTGGTCCAGAAAAACAGGCGTTATTAAAGTAATCAGGGCCGCAAATACCCAGTGGACGCCAGACCCGAAACTCTGTCCGCTTGCTCTAACTTTAGTTGGAAATATTTCAGAAATGAAAACCCAGATCACTGCGCCTTGACCAACGGCATGTGAAGCGATGAACATCAAAATAAAAAACAACAGAAACATAGAACCAGCTCCGCTATAAAAAGCATAGGCAACCATAGTCAAACTAATGATGTATCCAATGGAACCCCAAAGGATCAGCTTTTTCCTACCTGAGCGATCTATCAGATACATTCCCAATAATGTAAATACAAGATTGACCAAACCAATGGAAATGGAACTCATCAAAGACTCTTTACTCGCCAAACCAGCTACTTCCAAAATCTCCGGAGCGTAATACAAAATGAAATTAATCCCCGATAACTGATTAAAGAAAGCCAGTAGAAAAGCAAGTGTTATGGGGAAAGAATACTTCTTATTAAAAAATCCAGTCTTGACTGTTTCCTTAACAGAAGCCTTTATCTCTTTAATGGATTCGCTGACATTGGCTACGCCCATCTGAGATAGTATATTGCCAGCTTCCTCATCATCATCTTTGTGCAAAACCAACCATCGTGGACTGTTAGGTACGCCCACTACCATAAGACAATAGACAATTGCTGGGATCGCCTCAACCCCCAGCATCAATCTCCAGTCAATACTTCCCCCCACACCTTTCAGTAAATAATTACTAAAAAACGCAATGAAAATTCCGAAGACAATCATAAACTGATAGCGAGCTACCAGGCCACCGCGTTTATCAGCCGGAGCTATTTCAGAAAGATAAGTTGGAGCGGCTACCGAAGAGGCGCCTACGCCAAGACCTCCAATAAATCGGAAAAAAGAAAAGGTATATGGGTCTGGTGCCATTGCAGAACCCAATGCAGAGATAGTATAAAGCACACCAATCCAAAAGAGGGTTTTCTTACGACCTAATTTATCACAGGGAACACCACCAAACAGTGCACCTATCACTGTTCCCCATAAAGCCATAGACATGATAAACATACCGTGAAAAAGCGGAGAGGTATTCCAGAGTTCTTTGATGGGAAGGTTTGCCCCGGATATCACTACGGTATCAAATCCGAACAAAAATCCGGCTAAGGCGACGGTCGCTGACCAATAAGATACATTGTTGTTTTTCATGGCTATAAATCTGAGCTATTTGAAATGCCCAAATGTATGGCGATGCTAATGAAGGGAGGTTCTAAAATGTATCAAATACATTTAAATTGGTTTCACTTAAAACAACAATTATAAATAACTAATAATCAAACCTTTAAGAAAAAATACACGAATTTCAAAAAAGAGAATTTTAGATTTTGATTCGTGTATTTTTGATTTTAGTTCTACTATTAGATCTTTCTTTCGTTATGCGCCTCCAGTTTTTTGAAAGTATAACGACTAAGATCTAACTAATATACAATAGTGAACAAGGTGATTTATAACAACTTTTCATAAATGTAGATCGTTCCATCTGCATATTTTCCAGAACCAGAACCAAACATATAGTTTTCTGAAAATTCGCTCATTTCTATTTTGTAGTTCCCTAGTGGATATTCCGGATCATCTTCCTTTGAACTTAAGAAAAAAGTTCCGAAACTATTTTCCGGATATCTAGTTATTTCGTAAGCAATAGTTGACTCCTCTCCACTGTCTAAATCTTTAAGAATTATAGTAGTGTCTGATATCGTTAAGTGAATGCATTCAGACCCAGGTTCTAATGGAATCCAAGCTGGTTGAACTCCGATTAAACCCCATTCCCCAATGATATTTCGTTTAACCAATTCTAAATTTGTCAATCTTTCCCTTGACGTAAGATCCATGATGTTTTTAACATCTTCATAGTTCTTTAGCTTGTCGCAGTCCAATCCCAGAGCTTCCTCATTCTCTGACCTTGAAGGTTGACTTTGCTTACTGCAAGAGAAAAGGATGAAAAGCAATAACATATTTAAGAAAATAAATGTGAATTTCATTGTTGGTGCATTTTAATTAATTTGAAGTTGTTCAATAATTCAAAATATAGCCGAGAAGCAGAGATTTTTGTCTAAATCGAAGCTTTTTTTGAGTGCATAGCCTAGCTACGGACGAGAAAAAAGCTGAAGAGTTAAGCAAAAAGATCAATTCGCAGGCATGTTAGGAGTTTTTGAACAACTTCTTTTTTAAAAAATAACGCTTTCCCTAAGGCATACGTAATTTCTTTGTCAACCGTTGGTACGAATTCAGAGAAGCCACGCGAAGAATAACTTGATTAACGAAAGTCTACCCCTTCCACGAACTAGGTGTCTCATTAAACTTCGCCTTAAAAGCCGTAGAAAAGTACGAGGGTGAAGTATAGCCCACTTGATAAGCAATTTCAGCAATGCTTAGCTTGCCCTCTCTCAACAAAAACTTCGCATGCTCTAAACGCACATTCTGAATATAATCCGTTACAGAGCAATCTAAGATGGCTTTTACTTTTCGGTAAACCTGTACCCTGGATAAATTCAAAGCTTCACATATGTCATTGACGCCCAGCTTGGGATTTGTATAATTTGCATAGACTGCGGCTTTGAATTCACTAATGAATTTTTTATTCAACTTATCGGAAGGCGAAGCATTAATGGCGATGTCACCAATGTAGCGGGATTTTAAAACGGAACGATTCTGCAATAAAGAAGTAATGTGTTGTTTTAGAATATCAAAATCAAAGGGTTTGGTGAGATAAATATCTGCACCTGTTTTGAGACCTTCTAGCTGCTGATCACGGGTGGCTCGAGCAGTCAACAAAATGATGGGGATGTGAGCGGTGCGTAAATCTGTTTTTAGGATATTCGCGAGTTCGATTCCGTTTTTTCCGGGCATCATTACATCACAAATAATAAGATCAGGTATTTGCTCAAAGGCTGTATCAAGCCCTGTATTACCATCTGGAGCCTGGAGAATTTCGTAAATCGGAGCAAGCTTTCTTTTTAGAAAAATTCTCAAATCTTCGTTGTCTTCTATAATTAAAACACTCTGTTCTTGTGAAGCAACAGAGAACGTATCAAAGCTTTCTATCTCAGGTTGATCCTCATAAATTACTTTTCTCATGCTGTCAAAAACAGGAGTAAATTGCTCGCCTTTAATTTCATTAAGTGCAAAATGTTCATTTCCTAGTAACAAATGAATTTCAAATCGGGTACCCACTCCTACTTCGCTTTCCACTGTTATGCTCCCGTGATGTAACTCGACCAACATTTTAGAGAGTGACAAACCTAGTCCTGTTCCTTGTGTGCTGTAAGATTCGCCCTGATAAAAACGTTCAAAAGCATTTTCAGCATGCTCTTTTGACATTCCTCTCCCATTGTCTTCTACTTTTACAACAACACTATTACTAAGCTCATCTTTAACTACGATGATGTGAACTCTTCCTCCATCTTTGGTAAATTTAAAGGCATTGGACAACAAATTAAAAACGACCTTATCCAACATTCCAGGGTCAAACCAAGTTTCTATTTGGTTTTCTCTGGAAAAAAAAGCCAAGTCTATTTTTCGCTGTTTCGATTGTTTTTCAAACGCTACTATAATATCTTTTAAGAAAGAAATCAAATCCTGCTTCACTGCTACCACCTTCATTTTGTCATTTTCGATTTTTCGAAAATCCATGAGTTGATTAACCAATCGCAATAATCGGTTTGAGTTTTTGCGAATCATTCCCAGGTCTTTTCTTTTCTCACTTGATTTCTCCGAATTGAGCAAATCATCTACAGCCCCATGAATTAGGGTAAGCGGTGTGCGGAATTCGTGAGATATATTAGTGAAAAATTTGAATTTTTCTTCCGTAGCCACTCGAGCTTTCTCTGCGATTTCCATGATCTGATTTCGTTGTTGTATGACTTCTTGGTTTTTTAATTCCAGTTTTTTATTCGTTTCTTTTTTTGCTAGAAGCGACAAGAGATTAGAAGCCCCCAAAAGCACAACAATAATCAAGGCAGCCAATAAAATATAAATTAAATTACGCTGATTGGAATAGAATTTAATTTGCTCTGTGATCTTAGTGTTTTGTCTTTCGATATTTTCCTGTTGACTTAGGATTTTGTCGTATTGTAAAGTCATGATCCGGATATTCCGATCGTCAATGACAGTCGTTTGAAGCTTATTCTGTTTATCAAAAGATTCTTTATTATGAATATTCATGGCCAATTGAATAACTTCGGTTCCTCCAGTAGGATAGAGCATGGTGGCATTTAGTAAACCATCATCAATAGCTTGGAGTCCACCATTTGGTCCTGGGGTTCCATCTACTCCGAGGTAAAATAATTGATCTTTCTTTCCAAGGGTATCCAATACTTTCGCAGCGGTTTGACAAAGTATATCGGTATGACCAAAAGCAATGTTTGCTTCTGGATATTGGTTGACAAAGGCCGGAAATTCATGTACCAATTTTTCTATATCTCCTTCAGATTTCACAGCCGCTACGATTTCCAGACCAGAGAAAGCAGCAATAGCATCTCGAAAGCCTCTACTTCTTTCAATAGCCGGAGAGATATTCATGGCCAATTGAATTTCTAAAATTTTACCAACACCATTAAATCTACTAATGATATATTCCCCTGCCGTTTTTCCAATCTGATAATTATCGGCACTAATGAAAGCGGTGTAGTTTTCCGAGTTAACTTTCCGGTCAATTAAAACGACTGGGATGCCACGATTGTAGACTTCTTCGACCACAGCCGTAAGGGGCTCTGTTTCATTGGGGGCGACAATAAGCAAATCAATACCCTTGGCGACTAATTCTCTAATCTGTGTTACCTGAGTTTCGCTGGAATTACCAGCGACAGCCATTTCGAAAGTGACTTCTGGATGAAAAGATAATTCCATCCGCATTTCTTGCTCCATCATATCACGCCATGGATCATTACAACATTGGGAGAAGCCAATGCGAAATTTGTTACCTTCCGTTTTTTGATCACAAGAGGTGATTTGAATCAGGAGGATAAGCAGGATGAGGTGGAGAAAATTTGGTGGTTTAAATGGCATAGGTTCTAAACTATTACTTTAGAAAAAACATTCTCCTTGTATGTTTTTTTTACAAAATACTATAAAATGTTGTAACTAATATTCATTCTTAATGAAGTTGTTGAAAAATCACTCCTTACTTCGACTATCAAAATACAATGACACGCTCAACACCAAGCAGTTTTTCATCTATTTCAACTTTCAAAAAATAAACACCGGTTCTATTTTTTAATTCAGAAATATTCAAACTTACGTCTTGACTTCCTCTTGTCAAAGCCTCCATTTTTCTAGAACAACAGGCTCTACCCCATGAATCTAATAAGGTCAATTTCAGATTGCCTAATTGATGTAAAGTTATTTTTATATTCAATAGACCTGATGCTGGATTAGGGCTAACAAGAAAACCTGATTGTGAGTTAATCTCGCTATTCGAAACTGGACCGCAAAACCCAAAAATGTTTTCATCCATCCAGGCCATTCGAGCAGCTATAAAGTCCTTCATCGCATCAATTTCTCCCTGATAAGTCCCTGGCGTAAATGGACTCGGCATAACATACTCGTTTAATACTGGCCATCGTTGAAAATTACGATCCACAACAGGCTCCAGTAATAATGCTTTTTCATCAATAAATGTAAAGATGCTGTCTAAGGTCAGTACATCATTACGCAACTCCTCCCATCTGCATTTAACCAAGCTGGTAAAGGCATCCTGTTCAAAAAGCTCTCCCCACCAAAATGGATTAAAGATACCGCAATGTTCATCATAAACCCATCCCCAATCAGTCCATGAATTGCAATAATCTGCATTTCCAAAAGCAAAATTAAAATCCCAAACCGGTCCTGCTTTCAATAAGCCCCCATTGCTATTCTTATCTTTATACATATAAAAACTAATGCGATAAGCATCTACATTTTTGGTCAATTCTTGTAAGATGAAGTGATCGGCAAAAGATGCCAGGTCAATAAAATCATAATAAAATTTCCCACCAATAGAGACCGAGTAAAACCTCATAGCAATTTCAAAACTATCGACATAAGACTGAATATAAGCTTCTTGTTCTGGTTGAATTTTAGACCGTTTTGGTGAGACATATTGAAAGCGCAATTTTTCACCAGGATGATTCACCATATCGTATTGAGAATACCAATCAGTAGGACCTTTATCACATTTAATGATGTAACCACCTGTTAATTCATCGCCTGAAATATCTTCTGGTTTTAGCTTGGCGATATCCACTCGGTTTTCATCCCGTTTAATCCGTTCCATCAGAACATAGACGCCTTCGTACTGTTCATTGATGAGGAGTTCGACCAATCGGGTACGGGCCGCGTACTGCCCGATGCTATTCGCCATTTGCATTGCTAGCACATTTCGTAAAAGTGTTTTGTCAGCATAGGGACCATGTAATACCCAGTCTTCCTCTTTTGGAAAATTCAAAAAAGAAGTATCCATATCTTCCCAATTGGCATCTTTTAATTCTATGCTGTAGCCATTTTTGGGATAATACATTTGCGAATACTGTCCACGTCTTTCAATTGTAATATTTCCGAAATATTCATTTATCGTATCTGTCCCATTATTGAGTAGACCTTCACCATTCCAAATAATTCCCATTTCTGCTTGAATAGAAGGCTCATCGGGAATGTATTCGCCCCAGGTATTAATTTTCACAATAGGTAAGGGCGTTTCAAAATCATTGGTAATAAACCAATCCGGTGTCGGCCCATAGTTATTCGAAGTATCTGTGATACCAAATGACAGCCAATACAAAGTGGTCATATCAGAACTGATTAGTCCTTCATAATTATGGGTTTGAATAACAAGGACATTTTCGCCATCATTCAGCAATGGTTGGATGTCTGATTGATCCAGATAAAAAGCAACGGGGAGGCCACCCTGATACATTAGGGCTTCCCTGAATTCGGGAGTCCAGGCATCATAAGGGGGTGGGGTTCCTTCCAAGTTGGCACGTGCTATTTCGATGCCATTTAGATAGGCTACAAAACCATCGTCATAATCAGCATGAAATATCATGGACTCTACTTTGGATTTGTCAGTCACATCAAATTTGCGTCGCATATATAGTGATTCTGTTGGGGCAATGATGGTATTATCGTCCCCGTCATTGTAGCCAATGCTACCTTCTCCTTCTGGCCAGGTAGTATCATTAAAATTGACGGTTTTCCAAGCGGTGGGCGGTTCACTGACACCTATATGGTATTTCCAAAGACTATCAGCATAAACGACAGTTTCCCAATGATCGATTTGCGCATAAGTCGTGATCTGGGAAATAAAGAGCAGCGGAAGAAGTAAGTACTTCATAGATTGACCTTTCCTTGGTTTTAAAATGAAACGAAAAGTACTTACTTTCTATGGATTAGGATTTCAAATTTGGTTCTTTTGCTTTTGATTTTGGTTCATATCTAAAGATTCGGAGCAATATGTTCATTTACCAGTAAATACAAAACCTTTGATAGGATGACTATAAAATGTTTCATTTTGTAAGAGGCTCAAAATTGGTGTAATAAGCATTTTTGCCATCAGCTTAGGGACGCGGTATAAATAAATTTCCTATTTAGACGAAGATATTTTGCAACTAATCGACTCAAAAAAACTGCACATAGCTAGCTACGTAAAGTTTTTTTGAGGAAGAGTAGATGTAAAAGATCAAGTAAAAACGGGCTTTATTTATTCCGTGTCCCTTAAGCTTAGTACATTGCTCTTTTAATCACGGAGACAAATTAAACCTCTTTTTTCTGTAGATTCAGGGCCTTGCCCATTATGAATTGGTATTTCCGTCGTCCCTCAATTTTATTAATAATCATATTGAGACGATACTCCAAAACTCAAATACTTTGTACCCCATACAATTGTAGACATCATTCATATTTCCACAAACCCACTCGTGCATTCTTAAATAATCAATTCACGCCACCCTCCGCATCACCCTTTCCAAAACCATATCCAACAAATGGTCGAAAGGTATAACCTCTATAGCAAAATTCTCACCCATTCTAACAGGATGGCTTTTCAGTATTTCAATATACTTACCTGCTTTTCTTTGTAAGGCTATGGGATGAAAGTTAACTTTTGGATGTGCTATCAAACATAGAACTTTTAAAAAGCATTTTGCTCGCTTGGTATCCTCCCCTTTTAGATGTCGATAGCTATAATGTTTAATGGCTTCGATGCGGTCAATGAATTTCCCCCAATCCCTTGCTAGATAAACTAATAATTCGGCAATAAGTATATTTACATTATCCCCCTTTTTATCTTGTTGCGCTTTGAATGTATCGTTGAGGTATTTACCAATGCGGAATGTTTTATTAATTTGTAAATAGCCTGTATGAATGAGGAAGCATAAATAAGCTTCTATGATTGCGAACTGTTGTCTAATAGGTTCGATCTTACATCGTTTATTTTTTTGGTAAAGTTCATAGGCTGTTTGATAATTTCCGGCATGTAATTCATTCAGCATTTTATAGAATTGGATAGTAAAATTATTATGAGGCGACCCTTTGGTAAATCGTTCTGCTTTTTCAAAACTAATAGTAGCTTCTTGATATTTTCCTATTGCTATTTGTGCTATTCCCTGATTTAATAAAAAAGAAAAATAATACGCTGGATAAACGCCCTTCTTTCCTTCAAAAAATTGAAGAATATTATCACAATTATTTATTAGTTCCACATATTTTCCTGTATATAAAGCATAATAAACATGCACTGTTGCCAAGTAAACTTTGTATTTAATACTTTCACCTTTATATCTGTTTATATTTTCAATCGTTTTTTGCAATTCATCGGGCGACACATAGGACTTCATGTTCTCGATTAAAGTAAAATAATAATGCTCTGCTTTTTTTTCCGCAAAGAAATCATTGAGATGTTTCTCTACTTTATCAGAATAGATTTTTGATACCCGTCTATTAGGATGATAATACACGTGATTGTGGTACAATATACTAGCAAGCTCACAAGCTAAATGAGTAAAATCATATTCAGTTGCTAGTTGATAGGCTTGTTTTACAAGACGTAATCCTTCTACTCTTTCTCCTTGTGTCATGAATTTTTGAGCTAGGGTGAATTTTTTTTGGCATAAATCAAACTTTTTTTTCGTTAGACTTCCTCCTTTCGTATTACTCACAATTGCCAGAGCTTGTAGTATTCTTATTGTTCTTGACTTCCAATCATGATAGTAAATTGCATCATGTTTTTCACCACAAAATGCTACGATAAAGGCTTCTTCTGTTAAAAAGTGTTGAGTTCTAAATAGATTAATAAACTCTCTAGGTTTACCAGATAGTTGGTTCAGCAATTGTGGTTCTATGCTTGAAATATATGCTTTGAGGTTTTCCATATCCAATATCTTTTAAAAAGATAACAATCATTATTTTATAAAACGGAATCAATATAACAAAAAAATTACATGTTCTAATTTCCATTCTTTCTTGTACAATTAATTCTCTATTCTTAGCACTATTTTGTAGGTATTATTTAACCTTAAATTTTTTCTTATGCTAAGTAAAATTGCAAGCTGTAAAAAGGTAAAAACAGTATCTAAAAAACAGCAAAAAAAGATCAAAGGTGGAGGTATTATTACAGCGGACTTAACTATGACATAGTCCACTACTCGCCTCTCAACCAACACTTTTAAACCCCGAAGACTCACAACAACATGTTGTGGTTTTCGGGTAATTTTCCTATCTTGCCGTCAACACTTTACCGATCAAAAAATCTCCGTTCGTTACATGCGTTGAATTCATTTTCGACATGAATTTCCTTTGTTTTAAAAAAAAGGAAGCGCATTATTTCACAAGTTATTTTTGTTAGACCGACTTTGATAGTATACCTATCGAGAGAGGCGAGTAATGGACTATATGTAGGATGTAGCTACTCGTGTATAGGGAGAAGGTCAGTCAACTTAAATAATGCCTACCGCTCTTCGGAGTGGTAGGTTTTTATTTCAATGGTAAGATAATAAATTGATCTAACATTATAATAACCCAAAGTATGGAAAAATCATTTCTCGAAATTTTTACCAATTACAGCACAGAGCGATACCAGGAAGTTCGGAATTTGCTTTTAGCCCAATCCAGCTATCAAACCAAAGTAAACATCGAAAATATTCATCTATTCCTAACCTATATCGAAGCTGCTTCCAAAAAAGCACTCAACCGATTAAATGCGGTAGGTGCTTATATCAGTGATGAAGCAGTCAACCTAAATCAGCAAGCCTATCCTTTAGGATTGTTAAAAGAAGATGTGAGAGAAAAGATTAGTAAAATGGATAGGGAAGCAATTGTTATCACAGAAGCTTTACAGACGAATGACTTAGAACCTGAATATGAAGTGATCTATTACGAAGATTTTTACAAGAAGTGGATAGCTCAAAGAAATAGAATAGCAGGTTGAGACTATACAATATCAACTATTAAATCAATTACATTTATTAAGTTGAACGGTTTAGACCCGCTTGCTGTGGTGTTTCGGTAAAGTGTATTCGGAGACACCATATTAAGGTGAGCGGGTACTTTACAGTCAATATAACATGAATAATATTCAATATCAAGAAAGATATCTATCAAATTTTAAAATCGAGCAAGTCCCCCCTTGCTCGACAATTAATACTCCTCAGATTTTGACTTATAGATCAAGAAGCTTCAAATCGAACTTGTCCTACACCAGCCATCATTGCAATTCCGAAATCAGCAGCGTTTGGACTTTTACGCGCCAAGGTTGAAATGTTGACCACTCGCTTTGTCGCGTCACCACCGGTCTTCCAAGCAATAGGAGTCACTCTTTTATTCTGAATCCCTGTTTTTTGACTTCGAAGGAATTTGACGTATTGACCAGGTTTTCTTTCCGTTAGCCCATAATGCAAAGCTTCTGGTTGTTCATGAATATCAAGCGTATTCAATTCTCCTGCAAAAATGCAGAGTAAAATGTTATTTGATAAGCGTTCCATGCGTATCAAAGGAAGCTCATTCTCTACGTAAAGATTTAATTGACCATTTTCTGAACGGATTTGATAGAAATTAGTATTGTTATCGGCATTTACCAACCAAGCTGTATTAGGCTCTTGCGTAATAGTTGTTGTTGCTGGATGCGGTACAGTCAAGGAGAATACAGAAAGCACCTCAGAAAGATCTTTGGAATGGAGTGCTTTTTGAATATTAATATTAGAAATCTTAGAACTTATTTTTTTCTTGGCAGGCATTTGATAAACGTCGAAACCATCCAAGTTATGCTCGATTCTATATAGGGAGTGCCCGCTTTTTTCATTAATATCCCAGCTTGATAAAGCGTGAATGTCTATACTAGAATGGTCTAAGTCAATAAAGTTATCCAAGATAGAAGAAGTGTCATGATTATTTAGTGCATCTAGCAAAGCAGGAGAAGTATTTATAGATTGAACAATTGCCTGTTCATATTCTGGCTCTAGGCCCATTGGGTCAGCAGGAGGCTTCGTATAACCTGCAACTGCCAAATGTGGCCAACCCGCCACGACACTTGATCGAAGTAAAAAGCCACTCATCACTCCAGGAGTCGGTACGACGGCCTCATAATTGGCTTTGTCATTTTTGAAATCGGAGTTGAGTACACGTCCAAGGCTATATGCGCCGTCAAGGAGAGCCGTAATCCAATTTGAATCCAATTTAAAGAAACGAACAGACTCTGCGGGAAGCATTTCCCCCTTGGGTACAAGGTAATTGAACGGGATATGTTCTAATAGTGATAATTCATTAAACCAATTAGTGATTGCTCCTGGAAAAGATGGAGGCACTTGACCAGTTGTTCCTAATGGCAAATTACTGCTCGTTTGTTTCGACGCATGTGCATGTGCTCGTTTCCAGTTGAATAGTTTTATGGCAATGGATTTGGTCTGTAAAGTAAGGAGCCTTCCCAATTCCCATGCCGCGGATAGCGATACATCAAACATACTCGTGGTACTGTCATAACGCACAAGCTGATCAGAAACTTTAGCAGGAAGTAATCCATCTAGTTCTATATCAGCATTGTCACCAGGAACAAGCGGACCACGATACCAGGAAACAACATTATTACCTTGTCTGGTCAAATGTTTCGAGGGTACAAAACCCTGTTCAAGGTACTTAGCAGATTTTGGTCTACCTACACTAGACATCCGAAATAGATGATCCTTAGTTGGCTGTACATCCTGACCGTCTTGTTTCCAGGCATCGAGCAAACCACCAGCAAACAATTTTTTGTTAGCAATTGATGCAAATGTCCAGCTCTTTAGACTGACCAATCGAACCCTGCCGCTAGTAGGGCCTCCGCTAGCAAATTCACTTAGCAAGTTTGCTCTGCTTTCCAATGATACTAGGTGCATGACAGATTCACTACTTGGTTTTGGCAAACGACTACTAAAAATCACCGGATATTCAGGTGTATTGGGGAGGCCATCTGTACCTACGCCTTCCCGAATATGAGCCATCATCGCTAATTCCTCCCGACTCGGCATGACTTGCCATAATAAAGATTTTGGTACATCAATAACCGTCAATTTATCATCATTGGACTGTGCTAGTTCCTTCTTAATTTTTGGAAATTCAGGTGGAGAGGGTTCTGTTGGCTTTAAAAGTTCCGCTACGGTAATCACCTTACTACTCACTTTTGATAGATCTATTGTTTTTCCTTCATTGATCTCTGATTGATCGAATAGGAGCAAGGCCAACCAAGGTTGCACTGTTTTGGCATTGGCAGTAGACTTACCATCAATAGTACGTTCCCAAGGCAGCGTGGAACGATTGAACATAATATGCGGCAAAACCGTATCGTATTCTCCTAAACTTTTGTCTGGAGGAAAAACAGACTTCACATCTTTCGGTGGTAATTCGAACCTCGGCCCATTAACCGAAAAGTATTGTGTGGCTGCTTTAAATGGAAGGGCCTGTAGGTTGGTTTTGTGCGTTACAGCCATTTCATAATCACCATCCAACAATTTGGGTTGATGATATGAGGTAAATTCTATTTTGCCGGATTTATTATTATTATTATTACTCATTGTTCTAATTGTTAAGGGTTAAACCAAGGCGCCTATTTGTGGTGCATTTACCGCATCTTTTTCAAAAGGCAAACTATAATTCAATTCTGCTTCATTAAAATAAAACTCACTCAAAATATCCTGTCGAACTGTATTTTTGGCGATACTGTTTTGAATGGTTTGCCATATTTTTTGATTGGCAGCAGGATCAGTACTTCTAGTACTGGAAGCGGCAAAATGAGACAGACTATTATCAAAAGCAAAAGCTTCTTGTTGCGGACTTGTGTTATAAGCAAATTTAGATCGATCAATAGCTTTGCTCACACCAGGTGCTACAGGAGTAGCAGGGAGAACCTCAAAACCTGTCACAACATTTTCAATCATTGATTTTTTATTGGCGCTGCCCTTATCACTAATATTTGGATTTGAGGTGCCCCACATTGCGGCTGGTACTGCTCCAATAACAGGATTGATAATAAATGAATCGTTTGCAGGTGTACCTCCAAGAGTGATCATTACTTTATGTGTGGACGCCACTTCAGTAGCAGCTTTTTCCATTGGAGCAACGCCAAATTCCTGATTCCGATTATCCCATAAAGCAGCAGCCAAACCACCAGCCCTCTTATTTACACCTGTTGTGGCAACGGTCTTAATCGGGATAGAAGAATTTGTAGCAATGCTGAATTCTTTAGGATTAATAATATAATGTGTTATTTCTTTTTTGCCAATGGGCACATCAACCTTTTTAAGGATGCCAGATTTTACTGTCGAACCAACCATCGCGTCGTCCTTAGGAAGGAAGGATAGCTTAAAGGCATTGGCTTTTGCCTCTGCTGCTGTAATATTTTGAGTTGCTGGAACAGGCAACCAGGTCATTGGTGGTTTCACTGGCGCTGTGGCTCCAAAGTCTACATCGAAATGGAATTTGAATCCTATAATAGTTAGTGACACATGACCATGTCCGCCAAATTTAGGCCCCCAAATATTGAGATCGGCGCTTG
This sequence comes from Saprospiraceae bacterium, assembly GCA_965277415.1. Classification (GTDB taxonomy): domain Bacteria; phylum Bacteroidota; class Bacteroidia; order Chitinophagales; family Saprospiraceae; genus JAHDHW01. Next base: position 47,050 of record CBDICS010000094.1, on the reverse strand, counting down.
CACTAAACGTAAGGTGATGTGTCCCAAAGAAATGTATAGTTGCTTCAATACCCAAACTGAGGTATACATCAGCCAAATAATGGAAAGGTTTCCAGCAAATCAGGAAATCGGCGCCAATAATGAACCAAGCCTTTATGGAACCACTATGAAAAGTAGCATGTAAACTTCCGCCTGCCATTAAGATATGTGGTACTAGGGCAAAATACATCGCTCCTTTTATACTCAAACTATCGCTGACCTTCCAGTTAAACCCAAGCCGTGGTACTTTAGGGAAGTAGCTAGGTGGATGATAGACTGGGTGGTAGCCACCAAGGGTTACTACAAAATCGCCCGCATGTTCCCCACTAAACCAAGAAGCAAAAGCAAAGCCACCTGTTAACATGCAGTCTTTAGATAAGATGTAAGAATTATTAGTCAATTGAGCTTGTGCAAGCAAATAGCCTTCCTCAGGGATGAACGTAACTTTTAGTGCCAATTGTGCTTCTGCCAATGGTTTGTCATCATCTGGAGGGAGTAGTAAAGTACTGATTCCAACTAGGTCGATTTCGAAACGTTTGCCAAACTGAACAGAAAGCAAAGCAAAGGTGTCCAACAATTCAAAAGAGGTGAAACGCAAACCTGCTGCCACGAAATACTGACCAAGTTCTGGTCGAATATACTCATCCATCTCCGTCATAATTTTCGTGAGATAATCTTGAGCACCTGCGGCTGATGTTGGCGGTTTAGATGTTTCATCAGGATTCATAGCAATAGACACAAATGGGAATTGCATGATCTTATTGAGTGGCGGTATGGTAACACTTCTGTTGATTCCGAACCCAGCAGCCAATCCTGTGACAAAGAAGAAAGTTGGTCCACCGAGTGGAAAGTCCAACATGCCATAGATGAACAAAGATGGATCGCCGCCAGGTAATTCAGCAAAGGATCCAATAGCAGAGAGCCCTATGTCTTCTACCTCAATGGTGGCCAGTCCACTGTACTCATTGTTCATATTCAAGAAGGCTCCCGAGATATTGAGTGGTCCTTTTTGAAGATTTAAGCCTAGGCCATGCAAGCTGAATGAAGGGTGAAATTTACTTAAACCGGTTAAGGGAACAGAAACAGAAAGTCCCATTAAATCCAACTCTAAACCAAAGAGCGAAACAGAACCATCTAGTGAAGCCGTCAGGCTTGGTTTCTCAAATTTAAAACCCACTCGTTGGAATTCAACAGGGCCAAATTTCTTACCAATCTTGATCCAGTGCATACCACTATCTGTAGGCGAACTACCAGTTGGAGCGACAGCTGTCGTGCCATTATCCGTCAGGGTGCCATCTGCATGTCCAACTGCATTCTTATGTGGCTCTACTGGCATGACGACACTTATGTTTCTATCACTCAAATGCAATTCGGTAGAAAGTTCGATGCCACCCTTAGCCAGGTTCTTAGCATCTGGAAATTTAGGACCACCGCCTGAGAGGTGTTTATTAAGCTCCTGCAATTGTGCGATGGTATAGCCCTGTGGCGAAAACATGGCTTTAAAACTCATCTTCATGGTTTCCAAACCAGAGAGTGCTCCACCGACTAGAGGTAAATCTCCCAAGTCTGATAGATTAACACCAGCACCTATATCAATGGCAAATACAAAACGATTTTTGCCTTTTTCTGCATGATATGCGAGGAGCGCATCCTTAATATCAATATCAAAATCATCTAAAAATGCTGGAGGACTGTCCATGACAGCGCCCACTAAATCAGACAATTTAATACCAGCACTGGTGGTTGGCTCTTGATAAGTGGCGATAAAATCTGTTGAAGTGCCATCGCTGACAATAATCACATCGAATTCTAAACCTGATTCAAATTTTAGCTGCCCCGAAAATTCCTTAGTGACTTTACCCCCTTCCTGATGTAAAATGTGAATGTTTAGGTTCAATTTTGAAGTACCGCCAAAGCCCATTACACAACTAAAGGTCACATCTTTAGTATGGGTATCAAAGCTGACGCGAATATCTTCAAGATCGCCTACGTCGTCAGGTAGTTGCGGTAAGCTATTATCAACTCCAGTTGCCGTTGCAATATCTTCAATTAATGCGGATAGCGTACCTACGTTTTTAGCTTCACCAGTAAACAACCAGCCAGGCTGGCCAGCCTGGTGGGTGGCTGAAATATCAAATACGGTCTTGCCCACATTAAACTCCGCATCGATCATTAAGAAATGATTGGGGTGTTTGAGTGGATGCATACAAGTCCATTGGACATTTAGCTGATCTAGTGTCAAGCTTTTATACAACGGAATGGGTTTGGTGATCCCCAATAGCATATCAAAACTTATAACACTTGGAGGTGCGCCCAATGCCACGGTGGCATTGAAATAAATTAAGCCAAAATCATTGAGAAAGTCTTTGAAAATCCCCTGATTCATGCCAGCACCCCACATCGAATGCATCGTATTTCCCCCACTTTTGAGATTGAGCAGATCGGGTAAAGTAATGGCACTGCCCACTCCCCGAATGCCCATCTGAATGATCTTATTTCCAGAAGGCGATATGGAGGCAATTAATTCGCTGGTGTTGCCACCTAATTTTAAGTCCAGTGCGACAAAGTATGTAGGCGACTGGTTCAAAAACATTTGTACTCCTAAGCGAAGGTTTTCTACTTTAATAAAACCTAAGTCTACCTCAAAATTTGGCGCCAATACAGCTGCCAATTCCAGGTTTGGAAAAGTATAAGTTTTCATCTGATCTTTCATTGGCTGGATATCACCAGTCAATAGAATAGGCCTCGTGGGCAATAGTTTCTTGAAATCAGCTGGAGAGACGCCAAATCCTTGTATGAGTTCCGTTACCACCTTAAGTTTCGAAACATCAATTTTAGCAGCAAAATTCAGTCCCTGACGTAAACCGGGATCACCCATTGCGATTTCCTGGGCTGGTGCTTTAGAAGAAAAAATAAACTGCTTGGGTTCATTCCCAAAAGAGAAAACCGCGCCAGGAAAACTACCGGGCGAGGGAAAACTTTGCTTAAAGGTCCAGTCAGTATCCAAGTCAAAAGTAATTGTAAAATCAAGTTGCCCCTTCGTGAGGCTAAACGTCAGTTCTGTTACATTCGGCTTTTTAATGCCTAGTACCTCATTGGTGTTTATGGAACCCTTTGATGCGGTAATCCTTAGGGTATCGCCTACAAGTGACAGGACAGGCGAAGCTGCTGTTACTTTCAACACGCCCTTGTCATCATCTGGAAATAAAGCGTCCTTGATAATAGAGTCAATATTATCTGCCATTGTAAACTGCTGTGCTTTAAAGAAGGCACTATTTAGCGTAACTCCTGCAGCGAGTTGGCTTTGTAAGGTGGTTTTTAGATTATTTAGCGTAGCCATGTTTTGAGTTTATAGGGTGATGTCGCAAATGATAGGGAGGTGATCGCTGATGTTGTATTGTTTTTTTAAAGTATCAGCAAGATTTGATTTATCGTCGATATCTCCGATGATTTTTGTCATATGAGCAACAGTAACGTCGTCACCAATATTCGCTAAAGTAGAAGCCGCTAGCTCTGAGCCTGTTCCATTGGGTTTCTTAATACTTCCAGGGTCAATAAATTTAGTAGCATAACCTTGATTGTTTGCATATTTATCACTGCTGCCAGTAATTGGATTATAGATCCAAGTAGAAGCATTTTTACACGCCTTGTTATATAAAACATTATCAAGAATGCCATCAACATAATTATAGGTTGGAAAACTGCCAGAATTAAAAATATTATCACTTTCTAAATAAGCCTTCTTAACGAGAGTATTATAGTGTGTTTGCATTTTGGGATCAGCCCCTTTAAAACCCAGTCCAAAACGCGCATTTGGTCCTCCAATAAGAGGGTCATAGTAGGCTTCATGTTTGTTCGCATCACTATTGAAATCGCCCATAATAATTACGGGTTGTTTTTCTGGCGTAGCTTCCTTTACCATTGTCAATTGTTTAAGAGCAATTTGATTAAAGGCGGCTTTTGTGAAGGAGTTCGTAATATCGACTAAATTAAAATGAACAGAAAACAGGTTAATCGTTCGTTTTGTGGATAAATGAATGAACTTAGTATATAAAGGTGGACGACCATATACCGGCTTATTTTCTAAATCAGTAGGTAAGGCTCCATTTGATCTTGCGAGATGTTGGCCGAAAAGAATTGTCTCCCCATTATGATAATTAAATAAAACCTGGCCAGCATATTCATACTCCATACGATCGTTTTCGGCCTTTCTAATTGGCAAGCAATAACCTTCTTGAATTTCGCCTTTGTTTAGATAAATCGATCCATTCATGTATAGCTCACTATAAGTGCCGATATTATCTTGTTTACTATTCCCTTTTTTGGACTTACCAGGTATGGGAACAGCATGTTCCATTACTTTATCCCACAAATTGGGCCCTCGAAAGGCTAAGGTCTTACTGTTATAATAGACACAAATCCCTTCAAGATCTTTACCTGATACTGCCCCAAGATATACAGGAGGAATAAGGCAAAAACTTTTATAGTCATCTCCCAGTTTTCGAATCATATTTAGTAGCATAACTGAATCTTTTCCTCCCCTTTTGTACATTGTCGTATATTGTTCATCATCACCTAATTTTGGAGAGTTCCCCTCACTATCATTCACCTCAATGAGTACAAAAATATCTGGCGACACATTTTGAAAACACTGTAAGATTTCGCTTGTATAATCAGAAAGCGTGAGCTTCGAAAGTATCCTTTCATTCGTTTCAATAACCTCCGATAGCTCTGCTAATATAGCTTCCACTTTTGGTATTTTACTCTTATCGGGATTGCGGATTTCATTATCTAAAAAATTATATTTCTCAACAACATTTACAATAGCTCTAACTAAAATACCGCCAGTAGATGTCACCATGAGTTTATATAATTCAATTATACCTTTAAGAATGTCATACAACTGCCTTTTGTCGTCAGCAGGGAGTACATCAATAAAGTAATCATATACTTCCTGAGGGAATTTATCTGGCCCAATTTTTAAGTCTGACATTTTTTTATTCACCCCTAAGTCTATAACATATTTATAAGCAAACTTTAAGTCTTTCTCATTAATAGTAATCTTTGATTTATTAAGACTTGTATGCTCAAACTGTAAATTCGAAGAAGAGAAAGTACCTATGATTGTTTCAAGTGTGCTATCTAAAAAAGTACTTAAAAAAGTTTTTAACCTAGTCTCAGGTTTAAGGCCTTCAATTGCGTGATTCATTTTTCCACGTAATTTTGTTAATCCTTTCGCAGCATTAGTAGTCGTTATTTTACTTTCCTTTCCAAAATTCCGAATATTCCAGGACATGATCCGAAGTTTATTATTTGCCATCTTTTGAGGTTTTAATTGTTTTTTAGAATTTGTTGAAACTGAACCAATGTTTTTTAGCAGTGTCTTGTATGTCCCTTATTTATATACTGAAGTTGTTCAAAAAATGCCTTGCTGGCTTGTGAAAACACTTTTATCCCGCCTTGTGTTTTATCCCCTCGCAGGCCTGTTAACTAGCTTGAAAAACCTTAATGTATTTTGCTACTACAGGGTAGTGGAACAAAAGAGTGTCTTCACAACTTAAGCAGACATTCTTGAACAACTTCATTAAAAAATATCTACTTGGGGTCTCTTACACCTATAGCTATAAAAGCAAAGCTGCAAAGATCACTACTGTTTACAAACTGTAGCGTCTCAAAAAAGAAGTCTGCTTGAGCAGCTGCAGGGCTACAGGTCACTATATGGTTGTATAAGTTATTGGCAACGTTTTTCCCTGATCCATTTATACTACATGTCACGACTGGAATATTAATAAACTCGGTGTCAAATTTGACTCTAATACATTCTCTACCATTGTTAGAAGTTTTCTCAACACTAAAACCTACTCCTTTAGCGATAGTCGGATTTTTAGTTTTTGTGTCAACAGTTACTGCTCCTGCAATAATCTGAGACATAGGTGCGCCACCTTTACCAAAGGTTGAAAAACCATCTATAGTTAATAAGGAAGGAAAGCTTGGGCTTGGGCTTGGGGCTGTACTGAAAACTTTAAGCCCCCCATCTATCATAAGCCCTCCATCTATCTTAACTGCTGGACTTCCTCCAATGAAATGTGCAGCAGAACTACCATTAGCACTTACTTCTAATGCAGCTTTAACCATATTTAAATTGTGTGCTTCAATTTTTAGAGCTGGCTCTGATAATTCAGTTACATTCTCTCCAGCTGAAATCGACACTCCCTTTCCCCCCGAGAAAACGGCTGATTTACCTATGCCATCTTGCTTTACATTAAGTGCATTACCATCGCCATTCTGAACCAAATTTAAAGCATGCCCTGTGCCATGTTGTTCTACATAAATGGCGTCGCCTGTACTTGTACCTGTTTGAAGTACTGTAACTCCAGTACCTTTCGAGTCGGAGTTGGTAACTCCTATCCCTGCATTATGCTCTCCTGCAGAACTATTTACGGTAAGTCCATTTTTTTTATTGGTTATATTTTTAATTTCTACACCCATTCCACCCTCAAAAAGAGCTGCATTCCCTGTACCCTTTTGGTAAACACCAAGTGCATTCTTTGTTCCTTCCTTAATTATGTGAACAGCTTCACCACTATTATTTGCACCTTTTTGATTTACACACAGGCCAATACCATTACCGCCAGAATTCTCAATATTTATCCCATGTTGATCAGGATTTAGATCACACTGTACGGTAAGCCCTGTCGCCCCATTGCCAATGGTATTAATATTTACCCCACTACCACCTTTAAAAATAGCCGCCTTCCCTGTACCTTTTTGATCTATCTGCATGGCATCTCCTGCACCCGATTGTGTAATGCAAAATGCTTTACCATCTCCTGATTTAATCAGTTTCATAGCATACCCATTGCTCTTTTGATTTACCTGTATAGCATTACCATTGCCAACTTGATCCACAGTTATAGCATTACTATCACTTTCCTGAGTAACAAGAGCTGCATTACCATCACCTTTTTGATACACATTCAAAGCATGGCCTGTTCCTTGTTGTTCTACATAAATGGCATCCCCTGTACTTTTACCTGTTTGATGTACTGAGATTGCTGTACCAGGAGAGTCGGAATTATTGATTCCTATTCCTGCAGTATTATATTTGGCAGAACTATTTACGGTTACTCCGGTATTGCTATAGTCATTATAGCGCATAGGAGATTTTTCTAGCTGAACGACTATCATTCCGTTTCCATAGTCTGGAATGTTGTAATAGCGAACATATAGATTAGTGAGGCCAGGTGCCAGGTCGGTTTTTATGTTCGTTATTTGAAAGCGCACTTGGCCATTAGCCTCCATACCCGTATTTTTTGCTAATGGTTTTATCGTCCATGTGTTGGAATCTTTTACCGGATTATTCTGCGGTAGTGTTGGTTTATTTTTAGAAGAATTCCAGCCAGTTGGGCTTGAAAAATTGATTTCCGCTACTTTTTCATAGGTACTTAAAGCCCAGCTATAATTAGGCAAAGTGGTATCACCCGTAATATCTATTTCATCAAAAGAAAGTTCAAAATAAGATCGTGCATCCAGTTTTAATGTTTTAGCTTTCAGAAGGTTGGTAAATTCTAGCGTAAGTGAATTTTCACTATCATTATTGAAAACCGTCCGAGGGCCTGAAAAGCCAATATGCAAGGGTAAAGGAAGGTAAGGTATTGGTGCGCTATTTACTAGTATGAGGTAATACGGCCCTCGAAATTTATTTTTGCCACTTTTATCATTAGGAATGACTATTGAATTTATCTCGACAGTAACCTCAGTAGTCGTATTAGTACCTTTACTTACCGCATTTTCATACACCAAGCCAATAGTAAGTGAATCACCTGCATCAACAGTGAGTCCCTTATTATTTACTAAATAGATATTTGATACGAGTAAACCAGTATCTATATCAAAATGATTTGAAACCGTCTTTTGCCACCCCTTTGCTAAATATGCTTTACTAAGCACAGGGCTATCCTTCGTATCAGAAAGTACCTTCGATCCAAATGATATAGCAAAATGGAAATTTGTTTTAGAAGCAGGCCCACTAAGAGCGGGTATTGTAAAACTTGATGATTTAATCGGAGTAAATATTAAATTCAGTTCGTGTTCATGTTTAGGATCATAAGTATGAATTACAGCATTCTTATGTGAATCCTGTAATGCTATATTGAAAAAATCTGTTGATGCACTCATGTTTTATTATTTTAAATTAAGAGGTTGTTTGAATTGAATCCGCTTTTAATCCTTATTACTGTTTAACCACGGTGAAATAATAAATTCGTCATTTCGACGAGCCGATTCTTTCACCTTTACTTATCTGTAGGGCTAAGCTTTAGCCAACCTTCCACGATTTTGGTGGCATATTGTACTTTTGCATGGGTATTTGTTCCCTTGATACTTCCAGTTTCTTTCCATTTAAAGCCATCTGGCCGAGTGATCCAAGACCACTCATAACCAGCTTCCTTAGGTAACGGTAAGTGAATTTGTTCAGGGTCTGTCAGTATAGGGCTGGTCAGGAAAGTGATCGCCATGGATTTTAGCACTTCTGCATATTGATCAGGTGGAATACTCAATACTTTAGTTGGTAGAATACCCGTAGTAGCATGTACGGTCCCTCTAGGGTCAAGTAACAAAGTCATTTTCAAAGGATCATCCTGAATCGATATAGGTGGAATATTACTGGCCTCGGCCGTTTTAATGTTACGCGGTAAATCTGGGTTATTGCCAATTGGATTATTAATTTGAGGGCCACCTTCATTCTGTTCAGGTGCAAAGAAGGTATCAGAAAGTCTTCCTTGCTCATCTTCTACCCAAAGCCCGACTAGTCCATCATTGAGTTGGTGTTTTTCTCCGATTCGAAGGGGGAATTTGACTTTTTCAAATGAATCAGTAATGCGTTTCTGATTAGACGGATCAAAACCTTTTAGCAGGGCAAAGTCAAGTGAACTATTAGGATTGGTGACTTGCTTTGGCGTATAGCCATAGGGTTCGCCAAACTGGTAAATAAAAGCATTCCAACTAAGGTCTGTGGCAAGACGCCCTTCTACTTGGAGATCGAGAGTTGCTCGAACGACAGCTATCGGACGTCCCATTAATAGTGCGAGAGACTGGTGTTGTGCATAGTCCTGTGGATCAATCGTTTCAAGTGCATCTTCGACCGTTGATATGAAAGTTTGTAGATAGGCTTGCTTAGTTACAGCAATGGCATCCTCCTCACCATCATGAACGCATAAATATTGTACAACTTTCCGTAAATGTTCATTGGGAATTTGAAACCATTGAAGTTGCATATTCACCCCAGGAGTTGACTCCCAAACGGCATTTTGATTAATCGACCCTAAGGCAATACCCTCGGTGGAGTATACCATCAAGCTATTGTCAAGGTTATTGGGAATAAACCAACCACAAATCGGGGTAGAAGCAGCATGGTCATTCATTTCCATTTCATCAATATCTCCGAACCCTGATTGAGCGGCAAGCCAACGAAATTGTACGCGAGCTGGCTGTGTCAGGCGAGCTGGTAGGACAATGTTTTTCCCCGCAGGGCCTAAATTCAAATATTTTGGTGCAGCTTTTAGCTTGATATAAGTTGAGTTCGTTTGAGGTAAAGAAGCAATCTGTCCAAAAGTGTCAATCATTTGTAGTTGTTCTATATAGGCATCCCCGCGACGTACAGGCTGAAATTTTCCGTGATCTAATGGCGAATATCGATTTGTATTCCCCACTACTTTAGCCACCTGAGCATTCAGTTTATATTCAGGGCTGTCTTTACCCCCTAATGCATTTGATGCGAGTGGGTCAAAAATTGGAATTTGCATGGTCTGGCTTCGACGCAGCAAAGCCGCATTAAAACCGCTCAGAGATTGAGATAATATTTTGGCACTGGGCTGCCTTAAGATATTATAGGCCTGAATGCTGGTGTAAATAGGGTCACTGTTGCTATCATTTGCACCAATGTTACCAACAGTGGCTTTACTTTTTCCTTCAATGTATATTGGGCACTCATTATACCAATCTACCAGTGTTTTGGACGTATTACTATCTTTATAATTCCAGGCCAATAAACTAAATCCGTCACCCTCTGCTTGTCTAAAAGGAAATTGCCTGCCACACCATTCACGAAGACTGCTAAGGCTAGCCGTATTATCTGGTTTATTGTTGATTTTATGGCGAATGGCAAACCAGTTTTCTAAGCGAATAAGATAAGCTACCTCATCTGATGGTTTAGGAATCAACTGTTTGTCTGCCAGATGAAGGAGGGTAAGCCCTTCGAGATACTGGGCAATATTATGTTGAACCTGACTGTTGGCATGAGGCGTTAAAACACTACGGCCTTTATACTGAGAATAATGGCCTGAACCAGTTGGATCAGGATTCTTTTGATTTAGTGTGCATGCATTTAATTTTAATTCGTAGTTATTCGTAATGTAACTGGGCTTATAGTCCTTCCACAAGGTATCTCCGCTCTCAATAAAGGCTACCCGTTCGTTTGTAAATTGCGCTCCTTCTTTGATTTGAGCTTGCCATTCGAACAAAATCGGGTGCCAGGGTGGTGTATTTTGAGTTTTTACAGCAAGATCGTAATCTGCATCCCCCGTTTTAGCTTGAAAAGTAGAAAATATTTTTTTGAGTGTAGCCTGATTTAAAGAAGTTGTCACCTTTGGAAAACTTCCAGTGAGTAGTTCACACAACAACCCACCACCTTGTCCATACCTGGTTGTTTCCTGTACAATATCACCCTCCAGTAAAAGCACTGGATCATTAGGCTGCCAATAACGAGGCGCAGACTTTCGAACGAGGCGAAACTTCGCAGATAGTTGTTTCTGATTTACTTCGGTGAGTAATGCATCAAGTTTGGCTATGATGGCTTCTGATAAGACGACAGGCTTGGCTGGAATCTTCCCCCCGAGCGTATAAGGAGCGGATAAGTCGAGTGTGATGGTATTCTTTCCTGCCGCGCTTTTCAAAGACCCAGACCGATTACTATCACTAGGGTCAGCTAGCCACTCTAGTGATCCAGTAGCCTTTATTTTAAGGCTAACTCTAGGTAAACTCACATCATTAATGTAATCTATTACGTTAAAGCCTCTATTTTCTAAATAAGGATTTTGAGCGTACTTATCCATCATGTATTTATGCCAATCCGTATATAGTTGAAACCGAAGGCTATCTATTTCGTGAATGGCTTCATCGTAATTTTGTTGAGCGATATTTAATCCATTGAGCAAATGGGCTAAAGAGTCTGGCAAAGTAACTTGTTCTTTGCTTTGAGGTTCAGAGATACCTTGCTGACCTGGGACAGATTTTTCTTTTATTGGCACTAAAGTCCAAAGGATACCTGATTCTACCGCAGTAAAACCCTGACTATGTTTGGCTTCCAGAAATTTAGGTTCTAAATCGATATGTTGGCTATCCAATTGTGCATTAAGTGCCAATGCTTCTAGCTGATTTTCAATTATATTTTGAGTTGCCTCGTCCTTACTCATTTCCGCTGCCAGATAAGCTGAAAGCGCCTCCGTTCCTGTATTACCAATCGAGACAGAAGCTTGCGCAACATTGGGTGTTTTCTTAGCGACATTGTTTGGCACAACAGTTCTCTTACAATAGTAAATACTCTTTGTCGGAAAACCATTTGCTTTTTGATCTTGGCTTACTTTCCAATTAAACTCTGTCTCCAAGGCATTAAATTGATCTTCGGGTGTTTTGATCGTGTTGTTTAGGTCAAACAAATGCAAGGCATCTTTTGACAGGCTATTGTTGTTATATTCAGCATACCAACCCAAGACCTCGTATTCAAAAATATCCTGAGCATCCAACGGATTTTGGTTTCTGAAAGTAGCTGGTCCAAAATCCGTATCACAAAAACCAAAGACACTATGACAGTTTGGATACAAAGCCGCAAAAAATGGATCTCCATAACCAACAGCCGTTAGTGATAAATCATAATGTGAAAGATACTCTTCGGCAGAACCAGGTGTAAAAGGTGTACTGGATTCAATAGGCGTAACACGTCCCATATATCGAAAAGGTGCTTCTGTACCCGTGGTGTGAATCGGAAAGTTTATGGAACTGTTATCATCTGGTTGAGTCGGCTGTTTATTATTATCAAGCGGATAACAATAGTCACTTTCCACAATCCATTGCTTTTGAACTTTACCTCCTGAACTGCGGCGAATGAGCCAACGATTAGGAACAGCAGGAAAGGTCGTTTTTCCATCCTGACCACGGCCTACTGTTAAAGCATCCGGCAAAGCCCAATGTAAGTGAAGCCCTGCTTTTAAGGAATGTGTTTCTCCTTGTTCAAAGGGTTGACTTAATACACTTTCACCTACGAATGGTAATGGTGTATCAGGTACTGTATTATATTCACCATCTACATAAGATAATCCAGAAAAATCAGCGATGGGGTTCATCATAGAACTATCCTCTGACTTAAGGTACATCAGATCAAGCTGGATTGGAATTCTTAAAATCGTCTTACTCATTGGACATTAGTTTAAAGGTATTAAAGCGCGCTCTTCTAAGGAACAGGTAGCTTCTCTTGAGCAGAAATTGTCAGCGAACCATGTTTCTGTCATAATTTTTATTGTAAATCAGAAAAGATAGTTTGCATTACGTCTTATATTTATTGATACCAGAGATTGTACTTTATTTGTTTTTAGAGTCTGGCTCCAAATTAAATCTTATTTATTTTTTAAACGTGTACACTTTTTCATACTTTTTGCATAAAAACAATAAGCACTTTTATTTTAAATACCTCATAAGCAGTAACTTACTTACATTTTTATTTGCACCAAAATAACATAATAAAAAGGAGGGGGGGAATTATTTCTACTAATAAAAGCCTTGACATGCGAAGAACTGAAAGGTTTGAAAAAAATGATTATTTCTCCCATCTATAATACTAATGGGATACTCATAGCATTGCATGAACAATTTAACATTGGCGTTCGTAAAGAAGGACAAATGGTAAGTTCCATTTTTGAACAGCTTCTAGGTATGAATTTTTAAATTAATCAATTTCTCTCCTCAAAAATCATCCCGCCAAGAAATAATCTTTCCTTTTGTTTCTTGTCTGAGGTTTTGTGGGATACATTCAAGAATAGCTTGTTTTAATGCTTCGACGATCTTTCGTTTCATAAATCTTCGATGCATGATTAGGCTGACTTCTCGGATAGGTTTGGGATCAGAAAATTCTGTTACCAATTTCTTTTGTTCAGCATTAAATTCTTGGGTGGCTAATTCTGGAAGAAGCGTATATCCGTATTGATGTTCTACTATACGGCGTAGTGTCTCTAAGCTTCCACTTTCAAAACGGAGGACATTTTTGTTTTTGGCCATTGGGTTTTCTCCACATATATTGATGACTTGATTGCGGAAACAATGTCCTTCTTTTAACAACCACATATCGTCTAAATCCAATTCATTAAAATCAATTTCTGAGTGATTGGAAAGTGGATGATCGCTTGACATATAAGCAATAAAAGGCTCATAGAACAAAGGGATTTCCCTAAGATCCGGGCTATCAAATGGGGTCACTAGAATCCCTAAATCCAATTTGTTATTATATAAATTATACGCTATTTCTTCTGAAAGCATTTCTTTGACAGTAAGGACTATATCGGGATACTTTTGCCCAAACTGTACAGCAAACAAAGGCAATAAATAGGGGCTTAGCGTTGGAATAATTCCTATACGCAACTCTCCTTCGCAATCACTTTCTCTTAAATCTATAATATTTTGAATACGATTCACTTCACTTAAACTAATCCTGGCTTGTTCGATAATTTGCTTACCAATTTGAGTAGGTCGAACAGGTTTTCTAGATCGATCAAATAAGAGTACATTTAGTTCTTCCTCCAGTTTTTTAATCTGCATACTTAAAGTAGGCTGTGTAATATGGCATTTTTCAGATGCCTTTGCAAAACTTTTGCAATCGTCTACAGCTACTATATATTCTAATTGGGTAATAGTCATATGTATATTATCTACATTTATAAAAAGACAAGAAACATTGATATTCCCGAAGATAGCTCCATATTTTTACAATCCAAAGATTCATTCTTGAGTATAAATGACGTTTCGCAAAGTACTAGACATTTTGGCTTTTTTAGCTTAAAAAAGGTTAACTGTGATACTTTTGTGATACTTTAGAAGCCGCTTTGTGATATTCTCATCATAAAACCTACCTTTCTCTCAAGACTTAGTCAAAAACTATAATCTATCGAAATTATCAATTAGGATAAGTCCTTCCTCCATCTGATATTTGGTACTGTTTTTATAGGGATAGCGTATAGATATTTTTGAATATTAAATTATTCACCTCCCTGATCACACCAGATTGAAGGTAATTATTTTTTAACTACAATAAACGTATTTATTTATGCAATCCAATAGTTTACATTATATTTCACGCTGGCAGCGAATTGCGCTCAAGCTGCTCAAGTATTTATATAAACCAAACTCTATTACGAGCAAAAACTATTTAATCTTTACTTCTCTATTTTGCTTATTTCTGCTAAATGTCTCTAACCTTAAAGCACAGGTAGTCATTAATGAAGTTTTTCCGAATGGAACCGTTGAATTAAAAAATATTGGAACTACAACGGTAGATGTATCTTCCTATTGGCTTTGTGATTTTCCTTCCTACCAGCAAATAAGTAACTCTAATATACAATGTGGTAATATGTCAATGGCAGCCGGAGAAATCCTAACCGTTGACAATTTCAATGTTGTAGCTGCAAACGATGGAGAAATGGGGCTTTACAGCAGTGATTCTTTTGGAAGTTCTTCTGCTATACTCGATTATGTAGAATGGGGTTCTACTGGTCACCAACGATCATCTGTAGCAGTGGCAGCTGGTATCTGGACGACAGGAGATTTTGCGCCTGCCTTTGGTACTGGAGAGTCACTTGCATATGATGGTGATGGTGATGCATCATCTGATTGGTCTGCACTAGCGACACCTACTATCTGTGCTGAAAATGGTGGCGGATGTGATGTTGATGCAGGTCAAATTACAACAACTGATCCGACTACTATTTGTGTAGATGGAAATGCTGATCCTATTGATGTAGCTGTTGCTGGCGCAATGGGATCTAATAGTGGATGGATTATTACAGATAATGTAAATAACATTTTGGCGCTTCCAATGGCACCGCCTTTTGATTTAGATGGTGCAGGTGTAGGTACTTGTATCATATGGTATATTCGTTATGAGAATGGACTTACAGGAAAAGACGTGGGTAACAATCTTTCTGATCTAGATGGATGCTTTGATCTATCAAATGGTATCACGGTATATCGCCAGGCACCTGATGGTGGTGTAGTAACTTTGACGGATGGCAGTACTAGCTATGCGAATTGTGCTGGTAATATTGTATTTGATGTGACACATACTACTGCAGCGGATATGCTCAGTTATTGGTATATCATTACTGATGATAATGATAATATCCTTGCTTATCTAAATTCAGCAGATGGTAATACCTTAGATTTAAGTGCAGCTCCTGCTGGAACTTGTAGAGTTTGGGGTTGGAGCTATAGAGGTGAACCAATTCCTGTCGTAGGGAATAATATTTCAACATTATCAGATGGGGATTGTGAGGATGTTTCTGATGATTTTATTACTGTTTACAGAGAAGTGCCAGATGGTGGTACGGTGACTTTACTAGATGGAAGTACCACTTATGCCGCATGTCCTGGAAATGTAGTATTTGATGTGACGCATACGACAAGTGCACCTAATCTTTCATACTGGTATATCATTACTGATGATAGCGATAATATCCTTGCTTATTTAAATTCAGCAGATGGCAATACTTTAGATTTAAGTGCAGCTCCTGCCGGAACTTGTAGAGTTTGGGGTTGGAATTATAAAGGAGAACCGGGGCCTGTGATGGGAGAAAATATTTCAATACTATCAGATGGGGATTGCGAAGATGTTTCTGATGGTTTTATTACCGTTTACAGAGAAGTACCTGACGGTGGTACGGTTACCTTGACTGATGGCAGTACTAGTTATGCGAATTGTGCTGGTAACATAGTATTCGATGTAATGCATACGACCACTGCTACAAACCTTTCTTATTGGTATATCATTACAGATGATAGTGATAATATTCTTGCTTTTTTAAATTCTGCGGATGGCAACACTTTAGATTTAAGTGCAGCTCCTGCTGGAACTTGTAGAGTTTGGGGTTGGAATTATAAAGGCGAACCAACTCCTGTCGTAGGGGAGAATATTTCAACATTATCAGATGGAGATTGTGAAGATGTTTCTGATGATTTTATTACGGTATATAGAGAAGTGCCGGATGGTGGTACTGTAAATAGTGACTTTGGAACAGAAACAACTATTTGTGTAGATGGCATACCTGATCCGATTACGGTTAGTCATGTGACTACGGCACCTAATCTAAGTTACTGGTATATCATCACGGATGATCAAAATACAATTTTGGCAACTACAACTAGTAATGTAATTGATTTAGATGGTGCTGGTGTAGGTACTTGTAGAATCTGGGGTTGGAATTACAAAGGCGAACCAACTCCTGTAATAGGAGATGATATTTCAAGCTTAGCGGATGGTGATTGTGAAGATATTTCTGACAATTTTATAGTAGTCAATAGAGTAAGCGGTACAGACTGCGATGATATTTGTATAGTGGACGGTGGTACAATCAGTACGAATGACGATACGGTTATTTGTGTTGACGGCAACCCAGATCCAATTGATGTCACAGTTGCAGGAGCCATAGGTACAAATGGTGGATGGATTATAACTGATAATTTGAATAATATTTTAGCGCTTCCAATGGCGCCTCCATTTGATTTAGATGGTGCTGGTGTAGGCACTTGTATCATTTGGTATATCCGTTATGAAGATGGTTTGACTGGAAAAGAAATGGGTAACAATCTTTCTGATTTAAATGGATGTTTTAATTTGTCTAATGGCATCACAGTTTATCGTCAAGCGCCAGATGGTGGTGCGGTTACTTTACTTGATGGTAGCACTAGTTATGCTGCTTGTCCGGGTAATGTAATATTCGATGTGACACATTCGACTACCGCTGATATGCTTAGTTATTGGTATATCATTACGGATGACAATGATAATATTCTTGCCTATTTAAACTCTGCGGACGGTAACACACTAGATTTAAGTGCAGCTCCTGCGGGAACTTGTAGAGTTTGGGGTTGGAGTTATAGAGGAGAACCTACACCTATTATGGGTGATCCAATTTCAACATTAAATGATGGTGATTGTGAAACGATCTCTGACGACTTTATTACGGTATATAGAGAAGTACCAGATGGTGGTGCGGTCACTTTACTTGATGGTAGTACTAGTTACGCTGCTTGTCCGGGTAATGTAATATTCGATGTGACGCATTCGACTACCGCTCCTAATCTTTCTTACTGGTATATCGTTACGGATGATAGTGATAATATCCTTGCTTTCTTAAATTCTGCAGATGGTAATACTTTAGATTTGAGTGTAGCTCCTGCGGGAACTTGTAGAGTTTGGGGATGGAATTATAAAGGCGAGCCATTACCAGTTGTTGGAGAGAATATTTCAACACTATCTGATGGTGATTGTGAAGATACCTCTGATGATTTTATTACAGTATATAGAGAAGTGCCTGATGGTGGTGCGGTCACTTTACTTGATGGTAGCACTAGTTACGCTGCTTGTCCGGGTAATGTAATATTCGATGTGACGCATACCACTGCTGCTCCTAATCTTTCTTACTGGTATATCGTTACGGACGATAGTGATAATATCCTTGCTTTCTTAAATTCTGCAGATGGTAATACTTTAGATTTGAGTGTAGCTCCTGCGGGAACTTGTAGAGTTTGGGGTTGGAATTATAAAGGCGAGCCATTACCAGTTGTTGGAGAGAATATCTCAACGCTTTCTGATGGTGATTGTGAAGATATCTCTGATGATTTTATTACAGTATATAGAGAAGTACCAGATGGTGGTGCGGTTACTTTACTTGATGGTAGCACTAGTTATGCTGCTTGTGCCGGTAATGTAATATTCGATGTGACGCATACCACTGCTGCTCCTAATCTTTCTTACTGGTACATCGTTACGGATGATAGTGATAATATCCTTGCTTTCTTAAATTCTGCAGATGGTAATACTTTAGATTTGAGTGTAGCTCCTGCGGGAACTTGTAGAGTTTGGGGATGGAATTATAGAGGGGAACCAACACCAGTTGTTGGAGAGAATATTTCAACACTATCTGATGGTGATTGTGAAGATATCTCTGATGATTTTATTACAGTATATAGAGAAGTAGCTGATGGTGGTACCGTAGACAGTGATCTTGGTACATCCATTACGATTTGTATTGATGATGAACCAGATCCAATTACCCTAAGTCATGTTACCTCTGCACCTAATCTAAATTACTGGTATATTATTACAGATGATAATGATGTCATTCTTGATTGGAGTACAAATCCAGTCATTGATTTAAATGGTGCTGGAGTAGGAACTTGTAGAATCTGGGGTTGGAATTACAGAGGTGAACCTAATCCAGTAATGGGAGATCCACTTTCGACATTAGATGATGGTGATTGTGAAAGTGTATCTGCTTCATTCATCGAAGTGGTCCGTATTGATCAAGGAGCGCCTTGTATCACTTCTACCGATGATTTGGGTAGTGTTTCTTATCTGAATGTATATCCTAATCCAACAAAGGATTTTGTTCAGATCGAATACAAAGGTTTGGAATCCAGATCTGGTAAACTACAACTAGTTGATATAACTGGTAGCATTTTACGTGAGATCACATTAGAGCAACAGGATGATAATATCCAAATGGATGTATCAGCGTTGCACGCAGGCTTTTATTTTGTCCACATTATTAATAAAGATTTGGAAACGGCTGCGAGGTTGATTATTACTAAGTAGTCTCGGTCAGCTACGGGAGCTTTTAGTTCCCGTAGCTCTTTTTCTAAATTAAGAATTGGCTCTCATTCCCCCATATTTTAAATGTAGTATTAAGTGATAGGACATTGATTAGGGGCTTTCTGAAAACTTGGTACCTGTGAGTTGATCTAAAATAGCCGCACACACATATATGTATTTATGGTATTCGTTTTTTCTACAGTCAAAAAATACCACCCTTAGGTTATTGATAAGCTACTATTTAGGTTATACATTTGTACCGGAGTTGAGCTCTCTAACTCTTAACATACTCCAACTACACAATAAAGCCCGCTTTGATCGTTCTCCAAAATTCAAAGCGGGTTTTTATATGCTAAGGGACGCGGAATATTAGAGTCTGCCTAAACAAGATCCGTAATATCCACATTGTCTATTAGGTCTGAAATAAACAAGCTCAAATTTGGATATAAATCTTTGAGCTTCACCTCTACTCCATTTTGGTTTTTAACTGTATTGCTCACCCTTGAAATAAGTCCAGCATACCCTATTTTATCTATTTGATAGAAATCTTCGTGAAATAATTCAGTATCATCTAATTTTAAATGCTCAGTGATTAGCTTAAAAAAATTAAAAATATTTTTTTGGAAGGCAAGAATATTCTCAAACCGCTCCAGGTCTTTCAATTGGAAATTGACTACATCTAATAACTGATAACTTGATGCTCCTTTTTCAACTTTCATTAAAAATATGGCAGGAAGGAAATCATTAGTTTTTAGAGAATTTATTTGATCTGGATATAATCTTCTAAACAAACTCATCCAAAGTTTTTTCGGATTACCTCCATTTGTCTTTACGATAAATTCATAAGAGGTTTTTTCTACACGTCCTTCTATAACTTGCGGTTCACACCAAATCACAGAGAGGTCATCACCAGATAATTTATCGAATGTTTCAATAAACTGATCATTCGATAATAATTCTGCGAAGTAATTGCTTTCATTATTATTTAAAATAAAAGCGAACGTTTTAATAGTTTTTTCTTTAAAACTGCTTTTACAAAAAGGCTCTAATTTATAAGGAAAGTTACTTTCATCAACTCGAGTTATTTTAATTGAATTATCTTTAAATTCTGTATAAGTAGCCTCATTCATTTAACTAAAGTTTCTGCTTAGTGATTGTTCTATTTTATTTAAAAAGTTTAATTTCTTAAAATGTTTAGAATATTTTTCGAATACTTCTGCTTTAATTGTTTCGTCACTGAAAAGCCCTTTTAAGGATTCTCTGAATTTACGACTATGATAATAAATTTCAAACAGGTTCATGCTTTTAGGCGTATCTGTTGCATCAAAAATAAAATCTACTAATTTAGTCGTTTTATCTAAATCTCCTTCATAATCATCATTTATTCGAGAAAGCTTGGCCACCCAAATATATTGTGGGAAAGAAACTTTTAAAAAATTTAATTTCACTATTCTATTCAAATCATCATCTAGTGGTATATTAGAAAATTCGGTTTTATAGCTATTCGATTTAGTAATATATATATCCCAGATGAGGTCATCTAATACTTCATTTGTTATTTCTTCTAAGACCAATTGCATGGACTCCGCAAAGCTTTCAATGATATTAAATTTGATTCTAATAAAATCTGTAATAGGGACAGCTACTAACTGAGGTATTGCTAAATTAAAATTATTTTCGCCTCTCCAATTAACCCTAATATAGTTTGAAAAACCGTCGTCATTAAATCCTACTTTTGAGTAAGGCCCTAATTGATCATCATGACTAAACAGACGTTGTATCCGATCAGCTTCTGTATGAATCGCAGATTCTTCCTTTGGAGGGAAACTGTTTTTCACTTCATCTTTTTCTTTTTCTTTTCTATAACCTGTAATCGTGACAAGGTGATTGCCATTTAACCTAATAATATTATATCCTAAAAGAGGAGGAATTTCAAGTTTGAGATAAGCGTAAATATACCTTTTAATTTTCCAGGGCTTGATTATTTTTTTTTCAAGAATGCTTCTTCCGATTGCGACCTTTTCTAAGTTTGTAGGCGTAAAAATTTCAGAAACGATATTGCTATTTAAATTATCAATTGCTCTAATGATTTGTCCCAATTGCAAACCACTCGTAGGTACTGCTCTTCCACTTGATTCATTTAAGCCCGCTGAACTAGTGATTTCACTTGGTGCTGGTAATTGGGTTCGGAATACATGAGCTATCTTATGAAAAGTCATCCAAAGCGCCACCGTAGCACAGGCACTAATAGCCCGGTCCTGCTCCTGGAAAACCAGTGTCTCAATTGTAAACGGTTTTCCAAATAAATTAATATTGTATTTCCTTAAGCCATTAAACTCTCTTCTCTTAGCATTATGGTGTACTTTACCCTCATCTTTTAATCGCTCTTTATGCTCAAAGTATTCCTTATATGATCGAATTAGTGTTGCACCTATTAAAGAGTTATTGAGTGGTTTTATAACGACATGTCCTAAGTAATAATTTAGAAGATTTTTTTCTTTTGTTTCAAAACCTTCGACAGGTGTAATTAAGAATTCATCGAATGCTTCCGTGTCAAAATCTTTTTCAAAAAAATGAAATCGTCGACAATACCTGCTTACATTATTATACCCAAGAGAATAGTAATTTGAAAAATCTTTTAGAAAAGAAAGGCTTACATATTTATGTTCGATTACTATTGTCTGAACATTAAACCCAGAGTCATCATAATACTTTAGATAATTAGCCAAGTAATCAATATGCTTGTTGACATATTTTTCACTATATAACTCCTCAGGGCTAAAGGTATTTTCACTGCTAAAGCAAATTGCTAAAATCCGCTTCAGTTTTTCAACCTCATCATCTACATCAAGTGGCAAGCTATATATCGCTTCATTTTCACCTTTGAAATATAGATCAGTTACTCTATCGATAGGAATAACCGTATAGCCTTTATCACTTAAAATTTCTATTGTGTCCATGTGGTGGATGGAAATTTCCTAGATAGAAAAATCTATAGAAGAAAGACTTGAATTGTCTATTCGGGATTCCGAATCTCGTTTGGCAGAGTAGTATTCAACACGTTTTAAGCTATCGTCACTATCTACATTTTTGATATTTTCTTTCATTTTTTCAACATCAAAAATACTTTCGAGTGTCCGACCTGGCCTTTTACAAGCTGATATTTTATCTCCTTTATTCATATATACTTAAAAATAGGTTGCAAAGATACGTCTATTCTACAATTATTCAAACATATAAAAGGAAAAAATTGTTCCATTTTTTTTATACTATTTTACTACCAAATTTTGCACTTATAGATTGATGTCTAGTGTTTTATAAATTTTTATTTAATCTTATATTAATAATTGCACTGCAATTATTTTGTATTTTTTTGCTTATAGACTAACTTCAATGCTCACTTCTTCTTTCAAATATATCACATGCTCATTAATTGTTATACACCCCAATTTCACTAATTTATTTAGATTATAATTAAAGTCTCCTTCTTTTTGAGGAGTAAATTTATGCTTTTGCAAAAAAGATTTATATACCTGAAACGCTTCCTTAATATCTACCCAATTCCTTTTTTCATCTCTATTTATCCACAAAGCGTACAAAAGTAAAACCTGATCTTTAGATAAATCTATTTTTTGAAGATTAACTACTTTGCTTTTAGAATACAATACTATAAAAAAGATAATTACACTAATTTGTGCGCTTGTCAAAGATCCAAGAAAATAAGTTCCCGCAGCTATTAATGGAATTGTTTTTAAGCCTGAGTTAAAAAGGTCATCAAACAGTTCTTTAAGATTAAGCTTGAGGTTTTCAAATTTAATGGAGCAAGCATCTAAATCTTTTGTAATTCTAATCTCTGAATAAGTCTCTTCTTCAGTATCAGTTACATTTAATGATTCATCTAGAAAAGTGTATTTATCGGCAAAGTCTAAAAAGGATATATAATTCATATCGTTCCCATATATATCCAAAACAATTTTCTCAATATCATCTGTCATATTCAGGCAATTAAACTTTAATCAAGAAACATTCAAAAATGTCTATGATCAACTTCTAATACAATCTTAAATTAAAATTATTAATTGCTAAAATAGATTATGTACTAAGCAAGTTAGAAATAAAATATGAGAATCAATAAATTGCTAAATATTTTTTAGGGACATGGAGTAAATAAAATGAGGTGATCGAAAGCTAACCTCCCATCCCCGTACTCATTTGGAATAGAGGTAAGTACATTGCTATCAGGATACTTCCTACAAGTAAGCCAACACCAATGATAAGGATTGGTTCAAGAAGGCTACCGATGACTTTAGTTTTTTGTTCGACACTTTCGTTGTATTGATCTGCTAATTTTTTAAACATGTTTTCTAAATTCCCAGCTTCCTCTCCTACTTCTATTAAAGCGATCATTTGCTTAGGATAAAAACGTTCCTTTTGCAATGCCTCGCTAAGTGCGACTCCATTCATAATTTCTTTTCCTGATTTTAACAAAGAATTTTGAATCGGATAAAAATCAATCATGTCTTTGACTAAATTTACAGCAGTTAACAAAGGTACTCTTGCCTTGAGCAAAACATACATAGATTGGCAAAACCGAGATAGATAAATTAGTTTAAAAATACCTCCTAGCACTGGCATCTTTATTAATAAAAAAGAATACGATTTTTTAAACCATATTTTTGATCTTTGTAAATATAGCGCACCAACTATTCCCGAAAATACTAAAATCGCCCAGAATAGATTAGCTTTCACCCAGTCGGACATAGCCATTACTTGTAAGGTCATACTCGGTAATTCTCCACCCATTCTTCCATAGATATCACTAAACAATGGTACTAAATAATTTAATAAGAAAACGACAACTAGCACTGAGAATCCAATTACAAAAAGCGGGTATGATAATGCACTTATTAATTGTTGGCGAAACTTAATAGTTTTATTAAAGAAAATAGAAAGTTCATCTAAGACTTCTAACAACTGCCCACTCTCCTCTCCTATCCGAATGCTATAGACTTCATAGTCAGAAAACTTCCCGCTCTGCTCAAGCGCTTTGGACAAGGAATCTCCAGCAATGATCTTATTCCTGATTTCTTCAACAATTGCTTTAACTCCTTTTTTATTTTCACTATGAATGAACAATTCTAAAGCTCTCTGTATATCTAAACCGGAAGAGAGCAATATTTTTAAATTAGAAAAAAATGTTTCTTTTCTTTTTGCACCAAAACCATTACCAAAGAGTTGAATATCTTTATTAAGCAATTCTGAAATATTAATTCCAGTATCAGTATTGCTATTTTTTTTAGCAGTAGGTTTTATTTGATAATCATTAATTTTAATTCCCATAGCTTTTAAATAAATCAGTGGCACTATAATCTTTAGTAAATATTAGCTTGGATTCCCTTTCACTTATTGATGTCGTTTTGATTTCAAAATAATTAATTAGACCTGCAAATATTTCTTCTTCATTCATTTTAGAAATGACATAATCAATTTGGATTTCAAAAGTATCTGGTCGCACACCAATTCTGGCATTTTGTCTAATAATAAGACCATTGGCATTTAGTTGATAATTGATCGAGTCCTCTTCTCCTTGTAAAGAGAATCCATTTGCATTTCTATAAATCGCATTGGCATTTAGAAAGTCTAATTTCATTAAACTTCTAATCGTTAAAAGATCTGTAGCTTTTTGATTATCATTCGTATATTCAAAAAGTTGACTTTCGAAAATCCGAAAAGCAGAAAACGCAGTCATCACCACCACCGTAGTAATCAAAGTCACTACCATCAATTCAACAATTGTAAATGCTGGAAGTCTATTTTTCATTATTCTACTTCTACAAAATAAATGATCTCCCTTAGTTCTTGTATCAATTTCTTTTTAGGATCATAAAATCTTAAAACAATTAATTGATTTTCTTGATTATCTTTATATGCCGATACATTCTTTTCAATAGTACCAAAACCTGTATCCAACACTTCGCTGGTAAATGACTTTTCTAATTTCGTTTGTTCTAAAACACTATTCAATTGAACATCTACATTCACTTTAGCAATCGTATGATTCGACACTAAAACATTCATATAAATAGACATTCCTATTCCAAAAGATATAACAATAATTATCATAGCAACCAATGCCTCTACAATCGTCTGTCCAGATAATCTATGGTTTGAATAAATTCTTAAAACTTGTTTATAACATATTAAAGATCGAAAAATATATGTTAGATAAATTCTTAGTACATCCATTTCACTATATCTTGTGATCGATATTTTTTTTGTAGTATAGGGCTTAAATAATAATCAGGCAATTTAGAACGATCAATAGTTGCATCCATTAGATAGTTACTGTATATCGAAGAAGAAGAGTTTAATAAAAATCTACTCGCAACTATACTGCCATAAATAGAGCCCTTCAACTCAACCTTGGCATTGGCGATTACCTGACCACTAATTTTAACATGCTTTTCTATATTAAGTACCGTTGTTTTCTTTCTATATTTTAATTGATGTACCAGAACAGCCCCTTGGATATCTGTCTTTTCGGAAATATTAAATGCCGTCTCTTCTGGAGAATTTTCTACAATAAACAATCCAAGTATTGAAGGATAAGCCAGCTTACAATCAAATCCAACATTTAATTCTCCAGTAGCATAAGCTTGGATACTTCCTTGAAAGCCATCTTCGATTGTAATTTTTGGTGCATAAAGAATCACATCTTCCAACACACTATTCGCAGAAACATAGATTTCACTTTTAGCTTTCAGCAAAATATTTCCCTTTAGAGTAACATTGTCTAAATATAATTCCTGATCACTCACCACTAAAGTTTCAGCTTCAAAGGATTGTTTCATTTGACTTTCCAGCGAAGTGTTTTGTTCTTCAAAATTTAAAAGCTCAATTAAAGCTTTAATATTTTTTTGTACATCAAAAGGAAATTCGGGGGTACTTTTAAATTGCTTTCCTCTTACCAACTTAGTTCCTTTATAGCCAACACCACCAATAAATCCGCTCTTTATTCCCGCTTCTGGCAAATAAGCATTGCCCTTTATGAATGTCTTTCCGACGAGCACCAATGGTTTTTTCCTATCCGTAAGGTATAAAGCTATATTAGAATACGCGCCATCTCTTCCTCCAATCAAAAAAGACTTGGATAAAGTATCATTCGATACTGTTGTTTTATTAATAGCCAAGACATGGCCTAAAGAAAACAAGCCCCATTTTGATTTATTAATTTCGATCCAGTCTTCTTCATTTCCATACAAGTCCAATTTTTTATGTTCGATCAGTTCTTCTTTGGACGAGCAGACAAGCGCTACACCTGAATTGACATTCCTAAGCAGTCGTGCATTGTCAAATTGGTCTATTTGTTGTAATCTAAAGAAATAGGCAACACTAATAAACAAGCCACATATCAAAGCAATAATAACAGAAACGACTAAAGCATAAAATAATGCTTGAGCATTTAATCGCCCTGGAATTGATATTATTTTGTCTTTAGTGATCATTAAATATATAAACTCTATGAAAAAAAATACTTTTAAACGAATGGCCGCTTTCACGCTTACGGAGCTAATGGTCGTTTTAGTAATCATAGGAATTTTGATGCTAATTGCACTTCCTATTTTTGATGATTTATTTGCTGATACCTATTCGATTGAAGCTCAGAATCAACTCAAGTACCTACAGTCTCGTCAACAAACATTCTACCAAAAAAACTTTCGGTATTCAGACAATTTTAATGAGATTGGATTTACAGCTCCCAAAACGCTCCAGGAATCAGGAGAAGCCAGGTACATTTATGAAGTTCCACAAGCTGGAAATTCTGGCTTTATCGCCAGAGCTACTGCCATAGCAGATTTTGATAATGATGGAAATGTTAATGTCTGGGAAATCAATCAAGACGGGCAGCTCAGAGAAATCATTCCAGATTAATGGCTGCCTTATTGATATCCATATCCCTCATTCCATTGATTTATGAGGATTTTAAATATAGAGCTATTCATTGGTTATGGATAGCTGCTTTACTATTTTTAGTAATATTCTATTTTTCTTTTAGAGTAGAAGCCGTATTGGTCAATCTATTCTTCATAAGTATACAGTTAATTGGAATCAGTTTATATTTTTCTTTAAAAAAGAGGCGATTTATAAATATAATTGATCGTTATCTAGGCATCGGAGATATTGTTTTCTTTATACCTTTAATTTTTCTGTTTTCACCAATCAATTTTTTGATCTTCTTCATCACTAGCATTTTTTTGACGCTTATTGTTTTTTTGGTTTTACAATCAAATAATTTAATTCAGCAAGCTACTATTCCTTTGGCTGGTTGTCTGTCTCTTTTTTTGTTAGTACTTATTCCTTTAAGCCAGATTTATGGTTTTGACTTACAAAATGATCTATGGTTTTTAACCATATTAAATAATTGGACTAAATTATATACAATCCATTTTTTTGAGATATCCCAAAACTTTCAACACATCCTCCTTGCAGTCAAAAGTTTATGAAACTTTCAGAATATCAAATAGATTATACATAATTTTTTACGTCTACTTAGATAAAATATAAACGAGATGATAGAAACTAAAATCCCAACAGATATCATTCAACTAATCACCACACAGCAGGCTTGGCATTATATGATCCTTCCTTTTGAAAAAAATGGGAGCAAACTCACTTGCTATATTGAGGCGTCTCGAATTAATCCCAACCTAGCGGAAGAATTAGAAGTCATTATTGGACAGGAAGTAACCTTAGTATCAATGGAGGTAGAAGCATTAAAAAAAACCATAGCTCAATACTATAGAAAACCCAGTGATGCCAGAATACAAACTCAAGGAGTCGATTTAAAAATTGAAAGCTCAAAAGACTTTGTTCAGACACTTATTGCAGAAGCGAAGCAATTAGGGAGTAGTGATATCCATATTGAACCATTTGAGAAAAAATGTAAACTGCGGATGCGTATTGACGGGAAACTGGTAGAACGCTATGTTTTAGAAAAAGAAACTTATCCAGCTTTAGTCAATAAAATAAAAATTCAATCAAATCTAGATATTGCTGAAAAACGACTTCCTCAAGATGGACGAATATTTTTACAAAGCAAAAAAACAGGAAAGCTAGATGTACGGGTTTCTATACTTCCAACACTGCATGGAGAAAAGATTGTGCTTAGATTATTGGGTAGTGATGCCGAAGATATCAAATTAGAAAGTCTTGGTTTTAATGATTCAGAAATGCATCATTATTTAGAAGGTATTAAACGACCTTATGGAATTGTATTGATTAGTGGCCCAACAGGGTCTGGTAAAACCACAACACTCTATGCCACCTTACAAATCTTAAATAAACCTACAGCTAATATTCTGACTATTGAAGATCCAATAGAGTATACCCTTGAAGGAATCAATCAAGTACAACTTAGAGAAAGTATCGGATTAGATTTCCCAAGTGCTATGCGTACCTTCCTAAGGCAAGACCCTGATGTGATTATGGTTGGAGAAATAAGAGATAAAGCAACTGCATCAATGGCCATTAAAGCATCACTCACTGGTCACTTAGTTTTATCTACGGTCCATACAAATTCTGCCTGGGGTATTGTAGCTCGTCTAATTGACATGGGCATTCCTTCTTATCTTTTAGCCGATACACTTAATACCGCAGTCGCCCAACGATTAGTAAGGTTACTATGTGAACATTGCAAAGAACAAGCGCCCTTTAAAGAGGATTTATTCCCAAATACTTACAAATCTAAAGAAACTATTGATACGCACTATATTGCCAAAGGCTGTGATCATTGTCACTACTCAGGCTATAAAGGTAGAAAAGCAGTTTATGAGGTCATCCCTATTAATACCCAACTCGCACATTTGATTAAAAATAAAGAACTCAATCTTCCAGCCTTACCAGATGTAAGAAGTTTATCAGAAAATGCTATGGCACTTTTTACTTCTGGCCAAACGTCTATTGAAGAAATTTATCCAATGCTAGCTAGTAGTTAGGGAGTCAGAGGGTCTTTAACTATTTAAGAGACAGCGCATCAATCTTGGCGTGTAATTTGTATTAGTAAATAGATTAATGAGTTAAGCTCATTAAAAAGCTAAGAAACATCAAATAATATAAATGTGAAAAACCCCCGTTATATCCTTACGATCATTTGGGCATTTCTTTTCCTAATAAATGGAAATGCGCAGATAGAAGGAGATAGATTCGAAATCTTGGAAGAGCGGCTTATGCTATATGCTAAAGATCATTCCAAGATTGACAAACGTATTGATATCTCTATCACTGGAACCATTCAGGAATTCGCCCTGTCTTTTTCAAAAGAAACTAAATTAAACCTGACAATAGATCCAAGAATCAACCAAAGTGTTGTTGCTAATTTCTCTGATACACGTCCTCGGGATATTCTATTGCACATTTGTAAATTTAATGAACTTGATCTGACTTTTTCTGGGTCTATCATTTCTTTGATTCCATATGATGCGCCGCCAAAACCATCTAAAGTAAAAGAAATAGATGTTAAATTTAATAGCTATAACAATCGTCTTGAGCTCAATCTAAAAAATGACACTTTAGATTTTGTAGCCAAAAGAATCAGTGAACTAAGTAAGAAAAATGTAATCGCTACTAAAGCTGCAAGTATGTTAAGCATCAGCGGTTTTATCGGAAGTTCTGATTTTGAAAAAGCGCTTGAACAATTAGCTAAACGGAATGACCTGAGTCTGACCAAAGAAGAAAGTGATTATTATATTTTAGACTTAAATGAGCAAAATCTGGCAAGTGACCTTTCAGCAGATAATCAGAAGAAAGGTAGTCGAAAAAAAGGTAGGACTCCATCAAAAGGGTCAAAAAGGAAAGTCAATAATTTATCCACAAAGATAGCAAAGGTCGACTCTCTTGGTATGCAATATCTAGATATTGAAGCATCCAATGTTGCTTTAGCAGATATCATCACTGAATCCTCTAAAAAACTAAATGAAAACTTCTTTCTTTTTGTAGAACCTACAGAAACCGTTACGCTGACATTAAATGAGGTAACTTTTCCAGAGCTTTTGGATAATCTGTTTACGGGGACGAAGTACGCTTATAAAAATATAGATGATATTTATTTAATTGGTGAAAGTGCTTCAACAGGACTAAAAGAAACCACGGTTATTCAATTACAGCATCGATCTGTAAAAGAACTTGTTCAGCATATTCCAAAAGACATCACAGATAATCTTCAGGTTAGCGAATTTATAGAACTCAACTCTTTAATAGTAAGTGGTGGGCAGACTAGTATAGACGATTTAAAGGATTTCGTTTTAGAAATTGATAAATCTGTCCCGGTTGTAATGATAGAGTTGCTCATTTTAGATGTTCAGAACAATAAAGAATTGCGCGCAGGATTTGAAGCGGGATTAGCGGATCAACCCGTACAAGCAGGTGGTTCTGTATTTCCAGGAATAGATTTTACTTTTAGTGCAAATGGTATTAATCATCTATTAGGTTTACTTTCCGGCAACGGCATTGTCAACCTTGGCCGCGTACAGCCTAATTTTTATGCCACACTACAAGCTGTAGAAGATAATGGTTATGTAAACATTCGATCTAAACCTAGACTTTCTACCCTCAATGGAATAGAAGCTAATCTTACGCTCGGAGAGACCAGGTATTACCTGAATGAACGAACGACTTTACAAGGTGCTCAAAATCCAATTTCTTTACAAGATAGACGATATGAACCAGTCAATGCCGATTTTTCAATAAGGATAATTCCTGTTGTTTCAGGAGATGGATTTGTTACACTTGAGATAGAAGTTAATCAATCTGACTTTATTGGTCAGGTACAAAATGATGCACCACCACCACAAGTAAATCGAACATTTAATTCAAATATTCGGATCGAAGAAGAAGAAATGATCGTATTGGGAGGTTTAGAAACTAAAGGAATTGAGGATAGTGGAACTGGTGTTCCCTTTTTAGCAAGGATACCAATAATAAAATGGTTTTTTAGTAAAAGAAGAAAAGCAAATAAGAAATCGAAATTATTGGTTTTTGTGAAACCAACGATAATCTATTAAATGAATCTGCTTAAAAATATCAAAAAAAAATTACTCTCCCCTGAAGTCTTCGCGGGAGTAGATTTGATATTGCACAGTGATCAACAACATTTTAATGTTATCGTACTAAAAAGGAAAAAAGGAGAAATTCAAATTGCTAAAAAGGTAATTGGTCTTACGGATACCAATGAATTATTTGAAGCGCTGGGGAGCGATATCCCTATTTACTTATCTCTAAATGGTAAAAGTATACTACATCGACAGGTTGAATCCAATGAAGACTTAAATAATGTTCAACTGCTCAACAGTGTACTACCTAACTCTGATCCAAGTGATTTTTACATTGAGTCAGTCATAAGTTCGCAGGCTACTTTTGTCAGTATTATTCGAAAAAATATATTAGATCATATTATTGAACAATTAACTACTGCACAGCTCTGTATTTTACAGGTAGGCATAGGGTCTTTCGATGTTCGATTCCTTTCTTCGTATATTCCAGATGTATTAAGTATTCAAACAGAAAAGCAGATTATCAACCTCAGTGAAGCAGGAGAAATACATTCTTTCTCCGCTAATAATAAAGAAGATTGGTCAGAGGTAAAGATTGGTGACGATTATATTGATAGTAGACTAGCCCAATGTTATGCAGGAGCTTTTAAGGGTTTAATTGGTATTCCTTCCAACTCAGATATTGCGAATTTAAATATAGCTAGAGAAGAATTTTCACATAAGACTATTTATAAAAAAGGGTCGATAGCTTTACTTGGAGGACTATTATTTGTGTTAATAATCAATACCGGACTTTATTATAATTACAAATCTTCGAATGCTAAACTCAGTACGCAATTACTTTATAAAAATGGGCAATTACAGGAATTGGATATTTTAAAATCAAAATTAGACCGCCAGGAAAAATTATTAAAAACAACTAGCATTAATCAAAGTACACGAACGTCCTTTTACGCTGATCAGATTGGTAAATCTGTTCCTGATGGAATCAGCTTAACTAAATTGAGTATTTTCCCTATTGAAGGGAAGAAGGATGATTATACCAAATCTGATTTAGTAAAGTTTAAAAAGAACGAAATATTGATCGCTGGTTCTTGCAAAAGCAGCAAGATTTATAATCAATGGATCAAAGACCTTCAAGGTCAAGAGTGGATCAAGACTGTACGACATCTCAACTATAAAGATATCAGTAATTCACTCGGCGAATTCGAATTAAATGTCCTTATTGCTGCTTCAAAATAGTTTTCTTTTCTCCTTTTAAAGCAACGTGAATAGAATCCTGATAAATTTTCAAAAGGTTTACACCATTATAAGTCTCTCCTTTACGCCAATTGATAAATTGAGCATTAATAGAAACAATAGCCGCTTCCTTATCATTTTTTAAGGCAACAATGCCTTTATATTTTATTTCAGGAAAAGTGATTTCTTTCTTCTTATTCCTTTTTGACATTCGCCTTGAGGTAGATTTATTTTTAGGTATACTTACAATAGCTTTACTCCTATTCACTTTCCGTCCTAAAAAAGGATCCTTATAATTAACTGCGAGGACAAAGCTATCTCTTGGAGTCTGCTCTGTGTTTTGTCCAAGATAATCTTCCGCTATTAATGGTAAATCATCGTCTGGAAAATAACGATCATAAATTCTATAAACAACTAGTCCCCAGATTGACAAAACAGCCAAGCCTAAAATGTATTTCATGGTTTTATTTTCCATAAAAGGTATGTTTCACCTCTAACAAATAGAAGTGTAATGGTTATGTATCAAAAATATTTTATACTCATATTTGAGTCTTATTATAAAAGGGGGATACAGTTTTTCATTGCTGTTTATAGCCTGTTTAAACTTTATTAGCTTAGGCCAAAAACAGAATTTTACTCTACAAAAAACTTACGGAGGGTACTAAAATCGCTAGTATTTCCAGCTTCGTCGACAGAGCGAATTCGCCAGAAATAATCACCTACAGTCGTTTCTTCAAACAAAAAACTAGTCGCTGTGGTAGCAATCTTTAAAATTGGAGGAGTGATCAAAGAATCTGAATAAACATATAAAGTATCTTGGAAAGCATCTGTATTTAGTTCCCAAGTTAAATTCGATGGTGGAGTGATTGTATCGCCTTGTTCAGGTAATAATAAAAGGGGTAATGTGGGAGCTGTCAAATCAATTTCTAGGTTTCTTGAATTGTATGGTGTTACACTATTGTCATTTTCTGCTCTGACTCTCCACGTATAAGAACCTTCGTTTAGACTCGTAGTATAAAAGTCATCGCCAGTTCTTTCATCCATTACAATAAAAGTCGAACTAGAAAAATCAGGACTTGCTATTTGAATTCGATATTCGTCTATACTTGCCAAATGAGTCCAAAGAAAAGTGACTTCTGAACTATTTAATAAAGCTTGTTCTACTGGTGCAACTAAAGCCACATTTTGATTAGAAATATTTGCCGAAGTATCTGCCATAACGGTCAGATCAAATATCTCAGGTTCAGACTCACTAACACTATTAACGCCAATAACCGTCCACTGATACGTCCCATCATTTAAGACAAATTCATAAGACGTCCCTTCTACCTCAGCCTCTTCGACTAAAGCTACTGGCGCATCAAAAGAGGGCGTCACTATTTGGATTTTATAATAATCTACGCCTTCCAATGCCTCCCACCAAAACACTTGTGCCTGTGTCTCAGTTATAAGACCATCACCTGGAGCTCGTAATTGTACAACATCCTCTTCTAATTCCGTTTCCTGAATATCTACACAGGCTTGAACAAAGAGCAAGAAGACAAATAATAAAATAGTTTGCAAAGTGAATTTCATCGTGTTGCTTTATATATATTTTTTGCTTGCAAAGATTATGCCTTACAATATTTGCTAAGATCTGTTTTAAACAATGAATTTGTTTTAAATCTGATCTTTAAGGTTTCTTAAAACAATCTTTGCCCGTAATGTATTTTTTCTCAATCGCCGATCTTTATATTTATAAAAATCCAAAGAGCTCAAGCTACCTAATTTTTCTTGCTGTTCTAACAAATAGACCAATTCTACAATAGAGGTATAATTGCCCTCCACTTCTATTTCATTAGTGATAATTTGATCATTTTCTTGTTGATAACTATTTGCTTCTGGAAATGTCTTTACCAATAGTTCTTTCTTTCTACAAAAAGTTGTCACAGCCTCTAGCAAAGCTTCTCTATTATAAGGTTGGATAGCTGTTTGCTGAAAGCTATTTAATTTATTTTGTAAATCAGCAATTTGGCTAGGAGCAGTAGCTGCTCTTTCGATTTTGGACTTCAATTGTCCGTTCGTCTTCGCTGCTTTTACGGTTCTCCTAATACTGGCATTATAGACCGCTAACAAAAGCAGAATAGACATAAGCCCTAACAGCATATTGTGCTGCTTATATGTTTTTAGAAACTGCAAACGTATCATCCTTCCTAATAAAGCAAGATTAATGCCAGTGACAAATTCTTAAGATGTGGAAGGTACTTTAGCCAATTCTACAGATTCTAGAAAAAACTCATAGTCTCTATAATCTTGGATCACAATTTTAGCACCTGCTTCTTTTAGTACATCAAAATCATTTTCAAGTCGAATTCCGACAAAATCCAATCCCATATTTCTAGTTGTTTTAACATCCCAAATTGCATCACCTATATATACAACTCTACTGATATCCTGGTGAACTGCCCGAGCGTTCTGAATGCTTTCATTCAAGATATCTTCACGAGTCAATTTATCATCAGCAAAACTTGCATAAATTTGTTCGATTGGAAAACCAAGATGTTCTAACTTTACCATCGCTGGTTTTCGCCATCCTCCAGTAGCAATACCAAGTACAAAGTTTTCATCTATCAATAATTTCCTCACTGCTGCTCTCGCCCCTGGAACCTCCATAAAAGCTTCAGGTGTTTCCACTCGTTTTTTAAGCAGCAATTCTACAAAATGAAATCGCTGTTTCTGAATATCTTCTAGCGTAGCCATTCTACCAAATTGATTTTGAATCACTGTATTAAAAATCGTGTGATCCGTCACGTGGGGATATTGTCGCCAGTCAATCGTCGGAAAAGGTTTTCCAAACTGACTTTCATAAACAGCTGCAAAACACTCACTATCGACTTTATTAGAATATAAAAGTGTCCCGTCAATATCAAAGATGATTAAAGTTTTACCCATTTTAATTTTTAAGATTTACAATTCTGATAAAATCATAGCGCCACTTCGCCAAAGGCGACCATCACTTCAAAAGCGAGCGCAGCAAGCTTTTGACCATCCCTTTCTAAACCATTAGAACTATCCCTCTCTAGACCCATTAGAACTATCCCTCAACTAGTAGGCGTTCAAATTCCTCCCTCCCGACTCAAGCCTCTTTTCAACCTCAATAACTATCCCTAAACCTACCATGCAGTTTCAACTATTCTTCTTCCTCCTCAAAATCAAATTCCAACTGAATTCCCTCTCCTATTTGTTCTTTCGCCAAATTCGAAATAGAAATTCCAAGCAAACGTGCCGCATCAAAAAACGTCCGATTTGTATCTAGTAATTCAAAAACCACTTCCTTTAATTTTTTTAATGATCGAACTTCGCTGTTAAAGGTCTTGCTTCGAGTAATCGTTTGAAAGTCTGGTGTTTTTATTTTTAAAGAAATCGTTCTCCCAAAGTTATCCGCCTTTTTCATATACAAGAAAACTTTCTCCGCAATATAAGCTAAACGGTCCTTCATTTCCTGAGTACTAATGATATCTTCAAAGAAAGTACGCTCTGCCCCTATAGATTTTCGAATTCGATCAGATCGAACTTCTCGTGTCTCTTCCGCCCTAACCATTTTATAATAAAATCGTCCAACCTTACCAAAACGTTGTACCATTTCAATCTCCGTCATTTTTTGTAAATCTCCACCAGTTTGTATCCCCATGTTATTCATCCTTCGAGCAGTCACTTTCCCTATCCCGTGAATTTTCTTAATAGGTAGTCGGGCAATAAAGTCCAATGCCTCCGAAGGTAAAATGACTTTCATGCCATTTGGCTTATTGATATCAGAGGCAATTTTTGCTAAAGACTTATTAAAGGAAACACCTGCAGAAGCAGTAAGTTGAGTTTTTTCAAAAATAGCTTTTCGAATGTCTTCTGCAATGAGTGTAGCAGATTTGGGGCCTTTCTTTGGCTCTGTTACATCTAGATAGGCTTCATCCAAAGACAGTGGTTCTACTAGATCTGTATATTCATAAAAGATCCCTCGAATTTGTTGAGAAACTTCGCGATAAACATCGAAACGGGATTTTACAAAAATCAAATTTGGACAAAGTCTTGCCGCTGTAAGGCTGGGCATGGCAGAACGAACACCATATTTTCTAGCTTCATAACTTGCCGCAGCAACTACACCTCTTTTACTTGATCCACCTACAGCAATAGGTTTACCACGTAACTCGGGTTTATCTCTTTGCTCAACAGATGCATAGAAAGCATCCATGTCGATATGAATTATTTTACGATTAGTAATCAAATTATCTCTTGTATTAGATTACTAATATATAAGAACCTGTCCAAAAAGTATCTCCTATACTACAAAATTTGAACAGGTTCTAAAAATATTTTATTTATTGATCCCTAAGAAGTCTATTTAGTTTTTACAAACCGTATAGTCTGCCGAATATATCCTTGATTTACTTGAATAAAATAAATTCCATTACTCAGCCCTTCTAAAGAGATATCAAATACGTTTCGTCCCTTTCTAGTATCTTTATTAAAAGACGCTATAGGTTGGCCAGCTACATTATATAGTATAGCTTCTAAAGCCCCTTCGTCTTCTGTTTGATATATTAATTTGACTTCATCACCCTTTGTTGGATTTGGCTGAATAGCAATTTCATGTTCTCCAGTAAAATCAACAGATACTAATTCATTAAATACTTCATAAGTGCCGTCAAAATCAACTTGCGTCAATCGGTAATAATTTATACCAAGAAAGGGTTCTTCATCTAAGCAATTATAATCTTGAACACTTAGACTATTACCATGCCCTTCAATCGTCATGAATTCTTCAAAGTTTCGACCATCATTAGATTTTTCTAATAAAAAATAATCATTATTAGTCTCCGAAGCGGTTTGCCATTCCAATTCAACTATATTGTTTTTTCGTTTTCCTGTAAAAGTAGTTAGATCAACTGGAAGCGATGTCGCTGAAATCGCTACATTATCGATCATAACCCCATCACGGGTATAGCCATTAGAAGGAAAACCAGTCATGATACCAAAATAGAATCTAAAAATGACTGAACTTTGGCCAGCTAATGCATCAACGACATAGGAAACATTAGTCCCACTATTACTATTAAAAGTCCACCCTAGTTGATCCGCAAAAATTTGCGTCTCTACCTGATCAGTCGAACTCGGCCCACGATTATACCAAGATGGATCTGTATCATCCCCTAAGGTAGTCCAGACGGTTCCACCATTGATTGAATATTGAACCTGTAATGCATGTGGTCCATTAGCATAAGTTACTTCCATTCCTAAATCAAAAGATAAAGTCGCAGCAGAAACCGTAGAAAAATCAAAAACAGGGCTGTATAATGCCATTATATTACTCTGAGCAGTTATATCTGCATCTAAGTCTGTTACCCAACAATTCGTAGCATTACTAAAATAATTACCACTAGGTATGCCTTTTTCAAATAGAGATGTTTTACCCGCTGTTAAAGATTTTGTTCCAAAATCATCCCCATTCATGTTTCCTCCAGCAGCAGCAGTATAAGGTAAAGCTTCACCAGATGGTAGTACATAAATATAAGCCGTCTTTGTATTCGTATGTACACCATTTACGGTTAAAGAGACAGTATAAATACCAGGAGCAGTATACGTATGTGAGGGGCTTGGCGAAGTAGACGTTCCAGAATCTCCAAAATTCCAACTCCATGAAGTTGCTCCTTCGGACTGATCTGTAAACGTAACAGCTAAAGTTCCCCAACCCAAGACTTCATTCGCTGTAAATTCTGCACAACCAAGTGCTGTATAAGCAGTAATTGAAGATACTGGTGCGCTATAAACACTACTACCACAATCATTTTCGACGATGACCATATACTGATGGCAGATTTCCCAACCAGCTGGATTAATTGTCATCGATGCAGAAGAGGAGGGCGTACCTGTATAAATAATACTTGAGTTTTCTTCATCTCTCACACGTAATCTATATAAGCTTTCTGTAGTAGCCGTCCAAGATATATTAAAACCTGTAGCTGTAACACTTGTAATGCTTACATTAGTAACGGGATCGCAAGGGGTCGCTGCACAAGCTGCTATACAAGAAGCCGTGGCAGCAGCGTCTACCGTTCCATCAATAGTCGTTACAGAAGTGGTAGACCAAGTAGTTGTATTAGATACAGAAGGCGCCATTATATCGCCCGAACCAGCATCGTGAACAGCATTAAGATTATGCCCGATTTCATGGGAGGTCATAACCCTCAATTGATCTGCATCCGTTGTAAAGTCCTGTAAGATATGGTATGCTTGTGCACATAAAAGCCCCGCACCATTCCAAGCGAGACCTACTGTCGCTCCGTCAAAATCTCTATTTGTCCATAGCTGCGCCATATCTACTGAATTATTAAAGCCTCCATTATTAATCCAGGTAGTATAATCATTTAATAAATCATTAGCTGAAGTGGAAGCAGTCCACTCTTCACAAAAATTACAAGTAGAAATAACCTGCTCAACTATTTCAAATTCTAAAGCATCATTAAAATCTGCAGTTTCATAATCTGTTTCCACATCCATCATTACGCCCACCACATGATTGATTACTCCCTGAATGGTACTTCCTTTATCTGTAAAAAGTGAATAATCTGAGACAATTCCTAATTCTACATCGTAGCATAAATTAGTTAGGCTTCTTTGACTCCCAGATACTTTGTGATCATGCCCATCACCTAAATCAAATTGTGGATAAGCTTCAAGTCCACAAGCACCTGTAGTAGCCCCTTTTTGGTCTAATCTATCAAAAATAAGGTATTGATTTTGAGATGCATCTTTGACATACCTATTAGCTGAGACAATATAGGTTCTTTGATCACCTTCTGTGATGTGAGCATAAATATAGTCATCATGGATTAACAGACTCACTTGTTGTTGTGGATTCCCTTTTACATTTCCTTTAAAAGAAATATTGCGAGGAACAGGGTGGAACATTTCACCATCTTCAGTTAGTACTCTAATGTATGCATCATCGGCAAACATGTCCGCTGGATAGAGTTCAAATTCCCATTCATAACTATTGCCAAACTTAAAGTTCATGGTATAGTCAAAATCCAGACTCTTTATCTTTTTTAAATTTTCTCTTTTAACGATTTCAAAAATTTCAAAATCAAAAAAGAAGTTCCCTAAATCGTCTTCAAAAGATGAATTGGATTTCGAGGTTTTAAATTCAAGAGATTGTGCAGTAGAAAAATTTAAAATGGTACAGAAAAGACCAAAAAATAGGAATACGTTTAATTTTCTCATAGGGGCTTAGTTTTAAGATTTAAATATGAGTCATTCCAAATTTCACAAACATTGTGGTTTTAATACAGAATCACTCCTATGACATAAAGTGCCTCATTCATTAGTAGTCACTAAAATTTTCAACTAATGACTAATGATCAGCCACTTTAATCCAAATAATACATTGTAGATAAGCCGGAAACTATATGATATTTTATACCTATCGAAAAGTATTGAGCTAAAATATCCTTAGTACACTGTGTACTAAGAACAGTAAAAATCAAAAACCAAGCCGTTTCTATTTTTTAAATTGGAAAAATATTGCCTATCCAATATCGAATCATGAATATTGAATTTAGAGCCTACTGATTACTCGGGCTTTATATTCAAAATTGAATATTGGACATTTATGATTCAATATTTTATACCTAAAAAAGAAAATACAAAAGCGGCATGGCAATCTCAAGCTTATCTATCAAATATGAATTGAGTGAAAATAAATGATTAAAATTTTTGAAGATTGCCCAAAGTAGCCGCTCACAAGCGAAGCGATCACCAAATCACACAGTCCACAGGACTGATCACTACAACACCAGTTTAAAATATCGTTCTTGCAATCGCCATGACAAAACCGGCCACTACTTATTTCACACAGTGTACTAAGAAATGAAGTAAAAGTAAACTTCCTAGTTTAAAAAGTAATTATACAAAAATACGATGCTCAAATATGTCCATAAAACCAAATCATAGCGATAAAATAGGTGAGGACCTTATGTTGGTTTTTTTATTCAATTATTTATAAGGTTTGAATTTATAGTATTTAGGTCTTGTATCAATCCTAACATGAAGCCAATATACGCCATTCCCAGCGGTACTTAACCATTTCTTTTGAGTATTGATACTCCTTTTATAGGATGCACCAACTAATTCCCAAAATTCATTACGTTGATTTTGTGGGGCATTTCTAACAAAATTTGCCAGATGGGTATAATGTGGTGCTTCGCTCAATAGAGCAGGTGCAATTAAGCTTGCATCTCCTCTTAGATTTTTAAATGCTGCATGGCTTTGATTATTTTTAAAATATTCCTTAAAAGCTTCAGGATTAGGTTTTGCAACATTCAGTGAAGTACTCTTGACTAAAACAAATTCATAGGTTTCATGAATAGTATCTTGAGTAATTGCAGGATGCTCCCAATAAAAACTTTGAAATTCTGAACCCTCTAAAATAGAATTATAGAAAATTCTGAATGCCACATTTTGAATCCAGGCATCTATGACTTCTACCCTACTTAAAACCTTTTCATTCTTGTAGATTCTAAATTTTGTTACTTCATTAGATTGAATGACGGTTGATTGAGCAATCCACATATTAGATTATTTTCTATTCTTTTTCCATCAATTGTTTTCGAACATCTATTTGCAGAAGCCACATTTCTTCTATCGGCACCTCTTTTCTACTTAATTTTTCTATGTCTTCATATTGAGTCCAGAGGAAAGGGTAAAAATTCATTACGCCATCTCCACTCATTTCTTTGACCTCTTCTCTCCACTTTGTCCATCTTAGTCCTTCATAAAATTCTTGGATATCTCCTGTAAATGTCCAATGAATAAAATCTGAGTATCCGATCCCCAAGGCTTCCCACTCCAAATTTTCCGGCGATAAATAATATATCTTCCCTAGATCTTCCGTCCCAAATCCGCCGCCATTCAAAGCAAAAAATCCTCCAATCGCATCATCTGCGATTAGTAAAAAAGAAGGAGCTTGACCAAATTCTTCAAACGATTTTCCTTTATTCCACTTTGGCAAACTTCTTTTCATTTTATCTGAACCCGAGCCCAATATTCTTATCCAACCATCATCAATCAATATTCCTCCAGTCTCATAAATAATTGCACCCATTGGCGACCTTGTTGTCACTTGCGTCTGATATAAAGCTAGTGCTGCTTTTGCTGAATCTCTTTCCAGAATTTCAATCTTGTTCTTAGCATTCTTTTGCCATGTTTCAACTAAAGCCCATCCGGGATCTTCTTTATTTATTAATGTCTCAATTGAACGCATTTCCATCTTTTGGCTAAAGCCTATTTGAGCTTGAATGAGTATAATTATTAGTATGCAGTATTTCATTTTAATATTTATCACTTGAGTTGAATGTGTATATGATCATCATGCCTTACAGCTCTACAACCATGATACCTCACTTTATTATTTACTAAATTTAATCTTTCTTTCAAATGGGGTTCTATAAAAATTTTTCCTAGCTCTTTTTCTTTTAGAATGGCTACAATCAATTTTTTTGTTCCTGTTTCAGAAAATCGCAAGGTCTTATTCTTGGTACCCAAAGTTAAATATTTTGGATAATCATATTGAAAGAATCCATTGTCTAAACATTTTCTAATTTGATTGGATTCATTTTTCTTCGGTTCTTCAAAAACGCCATATCCACTATTTGATTTTTGCAGGTCTGTTATTTCTCCCGAAAGCGTTTCATAAATCAGACTCAAATCAATTTTCTTCCCATCATGATGGCTTAAATGAGGCAATAATGGAAATTCGTTTATAAAAGGGAAATTTGCATCCAAATAGTTTATTGAAATTGCTGTTCCTTTTAAGTTATTTTCAACATGCCTGAGCAATTCGTTTAAAGCAGGTCGAACATAATTTCTATTTAGAATTACCGTTAGATAATTTGCCGGTTTAATTTTCTCAGAATGCCTAACTTTTTCTCTACCAAAAACGGGAGCAACAAAGGGGATAATTAGAAAAGTCATCATCCCATAAATCGCAATAAAAACCAAAACAGATTTCGCCTTACTTTTTGACTCTATTCTCAAACTAATCATTCTACTTATCAAATATGCAATACCACCAATTTGAGTAGTAATCGTCAAAAAGCTAAAGAGGAATAATTTCAAAAATAGGTTAAGTATCTTTTTCAGTTTTTTATTCAAACTTAGCAAGCTTTTGTATAAAGTCCTAATCTGAAAAGGGTAATTGTATAGTTAAAATTCACTAAGTACTAGCTTCATATTACAGAAGAGGATATCTTTGTTTGTATGAAGATAAAACCCTATTTCAACTATTTCTATGTTTTCCTTCTTTTGACATGGGCTTGTTCTCCTACTTCCATCCCTGAGCAAAAGCCTATTCAAGCACAATTTGAGTCTCCTTTGATTCTCGAAAAATACGATCAATTTGCGCCCTATTTGAACAAACAAAACGATACCACTTATGTCATCAATTTCTGGGCGACCTGGTGTAAACCATGTGTTAAAGAACTACCTTATTTTGAAGCTTTACACAATACCTACTCAGATAAAAAAGTTAAAGTAATACTGGTCAGCCTTGATTTTCCTGATCAAATCGAAAACAAACTCATCCCATTTTTAAAAGAAAAGCAGCTAAAATCCGATGTAATTGTATTTACGGATGGTGATATGAATAGTTGGATTCCAAAAATATCAGAGACTTGGACTGGAGCAATCCCAGCGACATTGGTTTACAAAAACACACAGTCTGCCTTTTATGAACAATCTTTTGACACCTTTAAAGAATTAGATAACATCATCATTTTTTGACAAATTCAGTGAATAGACACGAGAATTATCAAAGAACTAATATTATTAAACTTTTAACAATTTTAAACAATGAAAAAAGTAAGCCTTTTATTACTACTCGCAGTTTGTTTATTTACTGCTTGTCAGAATAATTCTACTAATACAGACATTGCTAAAGCGGAAGTAAATGTTTCTCCTTCTGCGGATAAAGAAATGACTGCTGAAGCCAAACCACAAACAGTGGCTAAAAAACTAAGTGGTTACAAAGTTGGAGATACCGCTGAGGACTTTAGCTTAAAAAACATAGATGGTAAAATGTTTGGCCTAAAAGACTTTAAGGATGCCAAAGGTTATATTGTAATTTTTACATGTAATTCTTGTCCTTATGCAGTAAGATATGAAGATCGAATTATTGCTTTAAACAACGAATATGCTTCTAAAGGCTATCCTGTCATTGCGATCAATCCGAATGATCCAGATATAAAACCAGGTGATAGTTTTGAGAATATGATTGTCAGAGCTAAGGAAAAAGGCTTCACTTTCCCTTATGTATTT
The DNA here is from genome assembly GCA_965277415.1 of Saprospiraceae bacterium. Lineage (GTDB taxonomy): Bacteria > Bacteroidota > Bacteroidia > Chitinophagales > Saprospiraceae > JAHDHW01. The sequence continues at coordinate 3,493 of CBDICS010000094.1, read as the reverse complement.
GACGCAGAACAAAAAGTTTTTCCTAAATACGGCGCGACTAAAACACCGCATATTTTCATCCTCAACAAAGATTTAGTCGTTGAGTATATTGGTGCGATTGATAATAGTCCAAATGATCCTTCGAAAGTGACAGAGAAGTATGTTGAAAATGCTATTACTGCCTTAATGAATGGAAAGAAACCAAATCCAAGTTCTACAAAAGCAATTGGTTGTAGTGTCAAAGTCAAAAGATAATTTGACGATCATTTGTCATTCGGAATTTCCGGATGACAAATGATTAATTTTTGCGGTTCCGGCTTTAATAATTTCATCAATATTTGATTTACTAGCAAGCCAATAGTCATATTCAGGAATTCCACCTGAACTCATCGCTGCTTCACTATTATTCTGAAAAGCGCTACTTATCATTTCTTTACCTGTAAAATGTACTTCCTGGGCATTCGTATATTCTATCAGCTCTTTGATATTATCCTTATTGATCCCACCACCAGGCATAATGACAATTCGGTCAGCAGCTTTCTCTATTAGACTTTTCAACATTTCTTTCCCTTCATACGCAGTATTCTTTTGTCCTGAAGTCAAGATTCGTGTGAAACCTAAATCTATTATCTGCTCTAATGCATCAAAGGGTTTACTTACATAATCAAATGCTCTATGAAAAGTCATACTCATACCATCTGCGACACTTACCAATCTTTTTATCCCTTCAATATCAATATCTCCTTCAGGAGTCAAACCACCTAAAACGACCCCATCAACACCATTATCTTTACAAAACAAAATATCCGACTCCATCACCTCATATTCTTCTTCCGAAAAACAAAAATCACCGCCCCTTGCTCTAATGAGTACAAAGACTTTAAAATCAAATTTCTCTTTAAGTTTTACTGTTTGCCTAATATCTCCGGCTGAAGGAGTAATCCCACCAATCTCAAGACTTTGGCAAAGCTCTACCCTATGAATGCCACTTTCATTGGCTATTTTAGCTGATCTAAAAGAATTCGTACATATCTCTATTTGCATATTAAATTTTCTATTACTTTTACTTTAGAAATTGCTTAAAACCATTTATCAAGGTATCCAAAATTACAAAAACTTTAATCATGAAAATATTAAGAACTTGTCTATTTTTCTCTTTCTTTTTTATCGCCTGCAATACGGATCCAGTTTCTAATTATAAAGCGCTTGATCTAATGGGTTATGGTGTGCCGCTTACGATCATGGCACCTGATAGCGCAGCTATAAAGAAAGAAGATTGGTTCTCACTACAAGGCATCACAATAAAAAAAGATGATTATGAAGTTCAGGTTTGGTCTTCAGAAGCGACTACTAGCGACAAAGCAAGTCTAAAAGCTAATAAATTAGCAGAAGTAAAAAATAATCGCTTATTCTCTAAAATTGTCAAAGAAGATTCTGATGGTTTTGTTTTTGAAAACAAATTAGATTCAGCTACCCTGTTTTATGGTTTCTATTACCTTGTCGTGCAAGGGGATCAAGAGTATACTTTTCAAAATGGATTAAGGGGAAATTTTACCTTAGAACAAGTTGAACGTATGTATGAAGCGGTTAAACCTATTTCTAAAAAATAAAAATCGTCTATTCGCCTATACAAAAGAAAGCCTCAGCAATATTGCTGAGGCTTTCTTCTTTTTCTAAAAGCTTAGAACCTGTTTAAATTTTACGCTTCATGTACAAGTTCATAACTAAATAAGCCTAGAATAAGTAAAAGTATTCCTAAAATGATCATGGGTTTGGGGGATTTAATTGAAGTTGTTCAAAAATGGAGGTTGAGTATAGTTGTAAGTGCTTGAAGTTCAAGACGAAGCTATTTTTGAGTTTCGTACTTGAAAAGTACGGGAGAAAAAAAAGCTGAAGTATTGGGCTTCAATGGCTTGCTAATAGATCATCTATCTATTTTTAAACAATTTCATTATTAAAAAACGGTTAATCACAACCTAAAACGAATATTCAGTTAAAATAGTTGCAATCAGCCAATGATTATTTTGATTTTGTAATATAACTGACTTTTTGACCAGTTTTAAATAAAAAAGCCTGCTTCATAGAAACAGGCTTTGAAAATATCTTTTTAAGTTCTTTTAAAACAATTACTTCTTAATCGCTTTATTATATCTTTTAGAAACTTCAGTCCAGTTAACTACATTGAAAAAAGCTTCAACATAATCAGGACGCTTATTCTGATATTTTAAATAGTATGCATGCTCCCATACATCAAGACCTAAAATTGGTGTACCTTGTTCGTCTGCACAATCCATCAATGGATTATCTTGATTAGGTGTAGAAGTTACAAAAAGTCCTCCACTATCATTTACACAAAGCCAAGCCCAACCAGATCCAAAACGAGTACCCGCAGCCGCTTTAAATGCTGCTTTGAAATCATCAAAACTCTTAAAAGACTCGATGATTCCTTTTCCTAATTTAGTCGTTGGTTTTGGTGCTCCTCCTCCTTCTGGAGACATTACTTTCCAGAAAAGAGAATGGTTGTAAAATCCACCTCCATTATTACGCACACCTGCTCCATGTTTAGAAGCATCTTTCAAAATATCTTCAATTTTCATTTTTGCTAAAGGCGTACCTTCAATAGCTGCATTCAGTTTTGAAGTATAACCTGCATGATGTTTTCCATGATGAATCTTCATCGTTCTTCCATCAATATGTGGTTGTAACGCTTTATGATCATAAGGTAAATCAGGAAGTTTAAATGCCATTTGAATTTGATTTTTAGTTATTCAATTATATAAATCCGCGCAAAGATAATAAAAGTAAAACAAGCAAAGCAAGCAAGCGTTAAAAATCTAGAAAGTTATAATTGTCTGCAAACATTAAAAATCAATAAAATCTTTAAGATAATTTTTGACGGTTTCTCAATCGTTTATTTTTAAATTATCTTCGCATTTAATTCAAAAACTATTAGATGAAATTAATAATAGGCTATTTCTTATGACATCACAAAATATTCAACACAACCTCTTTTTAGTTCAATTGTTTATGAAATATTAGTATGTCAAAATAACTCATCATTAATTTTGATCCGTCACTTACACAATTTTAAAATTCATGAAATACCGAAAAGAAAAAGACAGCATAGGTTATGTAAAGGTTCCTTCCGATAAATACTGGGCCGCACAAACACAACGATCCATAGAAAATTTTAAGATCGGAGGGCAAACGATGCCTATTGAAGTGATCCGCGCTTATGCCATATTGAAAAAAGCAGCAGCGCAGACAAATGCGGAACTTAATGTTTTACCAAAGACTAAAGCTAATCTTATAGGCAAGGTTTGTTCTGAAATCCTTGACGGAAAACTCGATGATCAATTTCCTTTAGTAGTTTGGCAAACCGGTTCTGGGACTCAAACCAATATGAATGTCAATGAGGTCATTGCCAATCGTGCTCATGTATTAAAAGGAGGCAACCTTGATGATGCCCAAAAAGTGTTACATCCTAATGATGATGTCAATAAGTCTCAATCTT